>JACPPB010000065.1 GCA_016191205.1 Gammaproteobacteria bacterium
CAATGTCGGCAATGAGGAAAATTCGAAATACATCGATGGTGTCGTGAATCATCCGACCGGGATCCTGATCCTGATCGACGTCAGGAAAATGCTCAACGACGATGAGTGGGAAGAGTTGGCGCAAGTATGACGGGAACTGATTTCCCGAGGCCGATTGCGGGGGCGTTGCCAGCCCGGTCCATTCGGCCGCCGGGCCTGGACCTGCGTTCCCGGGGGCGAAAAAATCCCGGCACGGGGACAATCGAAAAGCAGTTGAGTAATGATCGCCCTCGTCCAAAGAATTCCAGTCCGAAGGGCGGTGGTGCGTTGTTTCGCGCGGAAGATGGCGATCTCGGGGGGCTTGCCCTGGTGGCTCATGCCGGGTCGTCCACCGATGACTGACGGTCCGGCGGACACCTTGCAGTGCTTTATCGGGAGATTTCCTGCTAAATTCAGCGCCGTGGACAAACAGTCGATCAAGCTGGCACAAACGGGGTTCATTCGTGAACAGGCAGCCGTCAAAGGCGCCTTTCCCTGCGATGATTCGCCGGTTTGTGCTGCTGCGCCGGCGCAATATGATTGCAGCGAATAAGGAATCCATTCCGGCTGGCCACATCCGTGTGGTTGGCGGCATTGCTTGCCCCGCCGCTGACTGTCGGCATTGACCCTGCCGGCCGCCCTCTTTTTTGCCGATCCGCGCAGCGCACATATCGACGGGGCTGATTGCTGCACGGGTGTCGATGGCCGCCCCGGCGGTTTTCCGTTGCCTGCCAGTGCCCGGCTACCATGTGCGCCGCGCATCGCCGAACTTGTGCGCTGGTTCTCATAGCAGCGGGAAGATTGTCAATAGATTACTGAGGAATTCGCCGGTACAGGCGCCATAGCCAAGACACCTGTCGCAGACGGGCTTTGATAAAAATCGCAATGGAGGAGCGAAATGAGAACTTTCGCAATGAAGCTGCTGGGCAAGGTAACGATCAGGTTCAGGCTGGTATGGGGCATGGCCATACTGCTGGTGGGCGCACTGGTCAGTGCCAGTATCGGTTACACAGCCCTGACCCGAGTGACGAACCGGGTCGACAAGGCCAACGATATTGGTCTGCTGGTCGGCTTCGTGGCGGATATGCGCGCGGAGGAAAGGAACTACATTCTGGGTGGGGACAGCGCCGCCGCCGATGAGGTGGGCAGCCTGGTGGATGAATTGCGGGAACATATCGAGGGGATCGGGAAAACGTATCCGAGCGCCGAGACCGAGGCCTTGACCGAGACGCTGGGTGAGTTCGCGAACAACTACAAACTTGAGTTTGATCAGTACGTCGAGCTCAACGGAAAGGAAGAAGAACTGCTCGAAAACATGGAAATCTCCGGCGGAGATGCGGGCGTTGCGCTTGAACAGGCTCGCGACAAGCACCGCAGCGAAATCCGCGAGCTGCTCGCCAAGGGCGTGGCGGCACCCGCTATTCTCAAGGCTCTTCAGGAAGAAGAGACCACCAGCTTCATGGTCGAATGGCTGCTGCAGGCACGCCGGGACGAGGTGGACTATCGACTGAAGCCAGATGCCGGGAAAGTCGGTCCCATGCGCGTCGGCGTGGAAAATATCCTGCTGGAATCTGGCCGGCTTGCCGAAACCACCGAGCGCGAAGCGGTGCGTACGGTGGCAAACCTGGTGATCGCCAAAACGACTGAATACGCCGAGGCTATGCGCGGTTATCTCGCGGCGCACGCAGAGAAGGAGGCGATTCGAGGTCGTTTGGTCGAATATGCGCAACAGCTGGAAGCGCGGGCGGCGGCGGCACAGGTGCTTGAGCAGACCCAGCTTAAAACGGAATCCCGGTTTGCCAACTGGCTGTTGCTGGGCACCGCGAGCGTGACGACGGTGCTGTCGGTACTGGTGGCGATTGGCCTGATCGGTTCGGTCGTCGGGCCATTGCGGCGCGCCATCGATGCGATGCGTGACGTTGCCGAAGGCGAGGGCGACCTGACGCGCCGGTTGCCCGCGGAGGGCCGTGATGAACTGTCCGAGCTCGGACGGGCATTCAACGGCTTTGCCGAGAAAATGCGCGGCGCAATCGCCCATGTGGCGGACGTTATCGGGCAGCTCTCCACTGCCGGTGAACAGTTGGCGTCGGTGTCGAAACAGTCCGCAGCAACGATTGAGCGGCAAAGCGGCGAAACAGAGCAGGTGGCAACGGCTATCAACGAGATGGTCGCGACCGCCCAGGAGGTCAGTACGAACATCGCGCAGGCTGCCAACGCCGCCGAGGTCGCCGACGCACAGACCCGCAGCGGTCGGCAGGTGGTGGAGAAAACCGTCGCGCAGATCAATCAGCTGGCGGCGGAAATCGAGCAGGTCGCCAGCACCATCCGTGCGCTGGACCAGGACAGTGCCGCGATCAGCGCGGTGCTCGCGATCATCAAGGGTGTTGCCGAACAGATCAACCTGCTGGCGCTGAATGCCGCCATCGAGGCTGCACGGGCCGGCGAGCACGGGCGCGGTTTCGCCGTGGTCGCCGACGAGGTACGGTCCCTGGCGCATCGCACCCGCCAATCGACCGAGGATATCCAGGCGACCATCGCCAAGCTCCAGGCTGGCACCCGCCAGGCCGCGCTGGTCATGGCGAAAAGTCAGGAGGAGTCGCAAGCGGCCGTTGCCCACGCGACCGAGTCGGGGTCAGCGCTCGGCGCGATCGCCCAGGCAGTCGCCCGGATCAACGATATGAGCATGCTGATCAGCGCGGCCGCCGAGCAGCAGAGCAGCACCTCCGAGGAGATCAACCGCAACGTGGTCCGGATCAGCGAGATGGCGGCACAGACTGCCGTTGGTGCGGCGCAAACCTCCGGAACCGTCCGGGAGGTCACCCGCATGACCGGCGATTTGCAGCAGTTGGTGGCTCAGTTCAAGGTCTAGCGGCTTGTTGAAAAACGTCGCGAGGACGGCCGGATGCAAGGCGCACCGCAACCGAGACCTACAAATAGACAGATAGGCGAGGGAGCGCGCACGGCGCAACGGGGCGGATGGCTGGCGCAGCGGTTTTTCGACAAGCCACCATCTGACCGATTGCCGCCACGGCGATAGCATGAGGTGCTGGCGGCCTGAAGCACTGCGTGCCGGTGATACCGATGACGGACGATCGCGTTCGGGCTGGAACTCAGAGCCGTTCCAGCAAGGCATAGTAAAACCCGTCGTTGCCAGTCGCTGCCGGCAGCCACTGCCGGCCCGCAGTTGTCGCCAGGCCGGGATGGTGAGGCAGCGGTCTGATCTGGACATCGCTCCGCGTGGCGGCGAAGGCGGTGACCACGGCGTCGTTCTCCGCGCGCAGCACGGAGCAGGTGGCGTAGAGCAGGAGCCCGCCCGGCGCGAGGGTTTCCCACAGGCCGGCGAGCAGGCGCGCCTGAGTGGCCGCCAGCGTCACGATGTCGTCCGCCCGGCGCAGCAGTTTGATGTCGGGATGGCGGCGCAACACGCCGGTGGCGGAGCAGGGCGCGTCGAGCAGGATGCGGTCGAAGGGCGCGCCATCCCACCAGTCCGCCGTCGCGCCGGCATCCGCCGCCAGCAGGCGCGCATGCACACCCAGGCGCGCCAGGTTTTCCGCGACCCTTTGCAGCCGTTCGGCATCGCTGTCGATGGCGACCAGTTCGCCGATGCCAGGTTCCAGTTCGAGCAGGTGCCCGGTTTTTCCGCCGGGCGCGCAGCAGGCATCCAGTACCCGCTGGCCCGGCCTCGGCGCAAGCAGCGGCGCGCACAGTTGCGCCGCTTCGTCCTGCACGCTGACCAGGCCCGCGTCGAAACCCGGTAGTTCGCTCACCGCCCTTGGCGTCGCGAGCCGGATGCCGTCCGGGCTGTGGGCGGTGGGCGCTGCGGGAATGCCCGCCGCGGCGAGCTGTTCAAGATAGGCCGTGCGCGTGCCGCGCGCGCGGTTGACGCGCAGCGTCATGGGCGCGCGGTCGTTGTTGGCGGCCATCAGCGCCTCGGCCTGCTCCGGCCAATCGTGCCGGAACGCCTCCGCCAGCCAGGGCGGGTGCGCGGTGCGGTAGCTGGTATCCGTGGCCAGGGCGATGTCGAGCGGCGCGCGCTCGCGTTGAAAGCGGCGCAGCAGCGCGTTCACCAACCCCTTGGCCCAGGGTTTCCCGAGGGCGGCGCAGGCCGCGACGGCCGCGTGAATGGCGGCATGGGGCGGCACCCGGGTGTGTTCGAGTTGATACAGGGCACAGGCGATCAGCGCGTGCAGATCGGCATCGCGCTCCTTGAGCGGTTTCGCCATCAAGCGCGCGATGATCGCCGCGAGGCGGGGGTGCCAGCGCAGGGTGCCGTAGCAGAGCTCGTGCAGCAGCGGTCGATCGCGCGCCGCCACGGCGCTGGCCTGTGCCGGCAGGGCAGTGCCCAGGGACTGGCCGCGCTGCGCCACCGCGGCGATGGCGCGGGCGGCGGCGGTGCGGAGGTCGGGGGCGCGAGGATCCGGGGCGTCAGTCAAACATTGCCCCGGGCGCGAACTGGTCGGCGCGGCTATTGAGCATTGCCGCCACCTCCATCCGCTTGCGGCCTTCCAGTTGCAGTTCGAGGATCCGGTAGGCGCCCTCGCCACAGGCCACGACGATGCCGCTCTGGTCGGCGCTGAGCACCGTGCCTGCCGCGGCTCCGCCGGAGTAGGCGCTTACCGCGCCGGCCCACACGCGCATCGCCACACCCTTGAGTCCGGCATGGGCGACTGGCACCGGGTTGAAGGCGCGTACCTTGCGGTCGATCGTGAGCGCGCTGTCGCGCCAGTCGATGGCAGCTTCCTGCTTGTCGATCTTGGCGGCATAGGTTGCCTGGCTATTGTCCTGGGGATGGGGTTTGAGATTCCCCGCCGCGAGTCCGTCGAGGGTCTCCAGGAGCAGCGGCGGTCCCAGCGCGGCCAGCCGGTCGAGCAGGCTGCCGCCGGTGTCGGCCGACGTGATGGGGCAGTCTGCCATGGCGAGGATCGCGCCCGTATCCAGGCCGGCATCCATCTGCATGAGGGTGATCCCGCTCGCGGCGTCGCCGGCGGCCAGGGCGCGCTGCACCGGCGCGGCACCGCGCCAGCGCGGCAGCAGCGAGGCATGGACATTGACACAGCCCAGGCGCGGCAGGGCCAGCACCGCGGGCGGCAGAATCAGCCCGTAGGCCACCACCACCAGGAGATCGAGCGCCAGCGCCGCCAGCTCCTCCTGTACCTTTGGATCCTTGAGGGACTGGGGCTGCCGGACCTCGATGCCGCGCGCCAGCGCCAGTTCCTTGACCGGACTCACAGCGAGCTGGCGACCACGCCCGGCGGGACGGTCGGGCTGGGTGTAGACCGCCGCGACGCGGTGGCGGGAGTCGAGCAGCGCGCGCAGATGGGTCGCGGCGAATAGGGGAGTGCCGGCGAAGCCGAGGCGCAGCGGCGCTGCCGGGGCGGTCAAAGGACGGTCAGGCGGTGGCGTGCTGAAGCTTGGCGAGCTTCATGCGGATGCGCTGGCGTTTGAGCGGCGACAGGTAATCCACGAACAGTTTGCCGTTGAGGTGATCGACTTCGTGCTGGATGCACACCGCCATCAAATCCTGCGGCGCGATGACAAACGGCTGCCCGTCGCGATCCAGCGCCCGAACCCGGATGTGCTCGGGGCGATCCACTTTCTCGTAGAATCCGGGCACCGACAGGCAGCCCTCGTCGTATTCGCGCCGGCTGTCATCGAGAATCTCGATTTCGGGATTGATGAATACCCAGGGCTGGTTGCGTGTGTCGGACACATCGATGACCACGACGCGCCGCTGCACATTGACCTGGTTGGCGGCTAGACCGACGCCGGGGGCGGCGTACATGGTCTCCAGCATGTCGTCTACCAAGCGTCGAACCGTATCGTCGACACGGGTGACCGGTGATGCCGCCTTCCGCAGTCTGGGATCGGGGAATTCCAGAATTGTCAGAATCGCCATAAACTTGTGACAGCTTTCTAGTAAAGTGCGTTAATCGGCTGCTAAGATTCCATGCGCGGGAACGCCGGGCAACAGCCGCTCGGCAGTATACATCACCGGAAGACAGCACAAAGGAAGAGCCTAATGAGAAAGATACTGCGTGCCGTGGCGGGACTCGGCTTCCTGGTGGCATTGTCCGCTTTCGCGCAGGCGCCCTTCAACGATAACGTGCCGGACAGGTACGTCGTGAAGAAAGGCGACACCCTGTGGGGCATTGCGGCGTTTTTCTTGCAGAAACCCTGGGTATGGCCGGAGATCTGGCACGTCAATCCCCAGATTGCCAATCCGCATCTCATTTACCCCGGCGATGAAGTGCGCCTGATTTACATCGACGGCAAGCCGCGCCTGACGCTCAATCGTGGCCGTGATGTCAAGCTGGACCCCAAGGTGCGCACACTCCCCCATGGCGCGGCCATTCCAGCCATCCCCCTGGACGTCGTCGATGCTTTCCTGACCAAGACTCGAGTGGTTGCCTCCGGCGAGCTGGAAGCGGCACCCTATGTGGTGGCCGGGCACGAGAAAAGCGTCATCACCGGTGCCGGCGCGGATTTTTACGTGCGCGGCCAGGCGCCGGTGGAGCAGGCGTTCTGGGGCGTCTATCGCAACGGCGGCAACTATGTGGATCCGGAAACCGGCGAACTGCTCGGTGTTCGCGCGCAGGACATCGGCTCGGGCAAGCTCAAGGCCACCGAAGGCGAGATCCTCACCCTGACCGCTATCCGCACCACGGAGGAAATCCGGATTGGTGACCGCATCCTGCCGCCGGAAGACCGCAAGATCGAAACGGTGTTCTATCCGAGCGCTCCGCCAGCGGGAACCCACGGCGTCATCATCGCTGTGGAAGGCGGCCTCGATAATGTCGGCCATATGGATGTAGTGGCGATCAACCGCGGTGAGCGCGACGGGATCAAGATCGGCAATACGCTCGCCATCTACAAGGCGGGCGAGGTGGTGCGGGATCGCATCGCCGAGAATGTGGTGACCTTGCCGGCGGAGCGCGCGGGGCTGCTGATGGTGTTCCGCACCTTCGAAAAGATGAGCTTCGGTCTGGTGATGCACGCGTCCCGGCCGCTCAAGGTCAAGGACCTGGTGCGCGAACCCTGAAGTTCGCCTGACCACTGCCGAGGCTCAGGGATGGAGCCTTTCCCCTCACCGACGCCCGAAGCCGTTGCGGCCCACCAGTTGCTGATCTGGCCGGGCCTGGGCAGCGCAACCGCGTTGGGTCTGTTTCGTGCGCTGGGCAGTTTCGAGCGCGCATTTACCGCCCCGCTCCGCGAGGTTCCGGAGCGCTGGCGCGCCCTGCTGGGGGCTTGTCGAATGCAGGGCGAGGCCGCGCTGGCCGCGTCGCGCGCCGCACTGGCGCCGCTCCTGGAGCGGGGCGTTTTTTTACTCTGCCTCGCCGATCCCGGCTATCCGGCACTGCTCCGCGAAACCCCCTCGCCACCACCCCTGCTCTATGGCTGTGGCGATCCCGGCGTCCTGGCGTTGCCGGCCATCGCGGTGGTGGGCAGTCGCAATGCCAGCCGGGGTGGGGTCGAGCACGCGACGCGCTTTGCGGCTGCGCTCGCGGGCAGCGGGTTTGCGATTGTCAGCGGTCTCGCGCTCGGCATCGACAGCGCCGCCCACCTCGGCGCACTCAAGACCGGCGTCACGGTTGCGGTGGTGGGTACGGGGATCGACCGGGTCTATCCCCGCCAGAATCTTGGTTTATGGCGCGCTATCGCCGGCGGCGGGGTCGTGGTGACCGAATTTCCGCCTGGCACCCCGCCGCTGGCGGGTAATTTCCCGCGCCGCAACCGCATCATCAGCGGCCTCAGTCTGGGCGTGCTGGTGGTGGAGGCGGCACCGCGCAGCGGCTCCCTGATCACGGCCCGGCAAGCCCTGGAACAGGGCCGCGAGGTGTTTGCCATCCCGGGTTCGATCAACAACCCGCTGGCACGGGGTTGCCACCAGTTGATTCGGGAAGGTGCCGCGCTGGTGGAGACCGCCGAAGATATCGTCGGCCAACTGGGCGGCATGCTGGCGTTCAAGTCCGTGGAGGCGCGGGACGGGCCGGTCGCGACGCCCGCGCCGGTCGGCCCCGAGGCCAGCCAGGTGCTGGCGGCGCTGGGCCACGACCCGGCCGATATGGACCTGCTGGTGGCGCGAACCGGGCTCCCGGTTGCCGGACTCACCGCGGCCCTGGTGGAGCTTGAGCTTGCGGGGCGGGTTGAACACCGCGACGGGCGCTATTCGCGACTCGCCTGATGGACTGCCGCGGGTTGTCGAGCGACAGGGCTTCCGGTAGCCTCCCGGCTCCCTGCGCGGGGGCCGGAGTTCGTACAGTCCCCTGCAAAGCTTTCGCGAGTGAATCGATCCTGTGGCCCGTTTCGGACACCCTTCCCTGCGTATCGCCGCGACCCTGCTGCGGGCCGGCGGCGTGGTCGCCTATCCCACCGAAGCCGTGTGGGGGTTGGGCTGCGACCCGGGTAATCCTGAGGCACTCGCGCGCATCCTGGCGCTCAAGGGCCGGGATCCCGGCAAAGGCCTGATTCTGGTCGCCGCCGAGCTGGCCATGCTGCGACCGTTTTTGCGCGGTCTCGACCACCGGCTCATCGCACGCATGGCGGCGACCTGGCCGGGCCCGGTGACCTGGCTGATTCCGGACAACGGCGTGGCCCTGCCCGCGGTGACCGGCGGTCGCGGCACACTGGCGGTACGGGTGAGTGCGCACCCGGTGGCGGCGGCCCTGAGCCGCGCCTTCGGTGGCCCTATTGTGTCCACTTCCGCCAATCCCCAGGGTTTGCCGCCAGCCACCCGCTTGCCCGAGGTCAAGGCGTATTTTGGCGCCCGGGTGGACCATTACACGCCGGGCCGGGTCGGTACCAGGCGCCGGCCGAGCGAGATTCGCGACCTGATGAGTGGCGCCGTCGTGCGCCCGGGCTGAATGCTGCGACGAGAGAATCCCATGGACAAGAAATCTGTAATCACCTGGCTGCGGAGCCTGCAGGATCACATCTGCGCCGAGCTGGAAGCCGAAGACGGCGCGGCAAAATTCCGCGAAGACGCTTGGCTGCGCGAAGGCGGAGGCGGTGGCGTGTCGCGAGTGCTGACCGAGGGCGCCGCCATCGAAAAAGGCGGGGTCAATTTTTCCCATGTCCACGGCACCGAGCTGCCGGCGGCGGCGTCCGCCGCGCGTCCGGAACTCGCCGGCTGCGCCTTCGAGGCCATGGGGGTTTCGCTGGTGATCCACCCGCGCAATCCCCACGCGCCCACCTCCCACGCGAACGTGCGTTTTTTCGTCGCCGAGCGTCCCGGGCAGGAGCCGGTCTGGTGGTTTGGCGGCGGTTTTGATCTCACGCCCATTTATGGCTACGCGGCGGATTGCGTGCACTGGCACCGCACCGCCCGCGCCGCCTGCGCGCCGTCGGGGCCGGAGGTGTATCCGCGTTTCAAGGACTGGTGCGACCGCTATTTCTTCATCAAACACCGCAACGAACCGCGCGGGGTCGGCGGTCTCTTTTTCGACGACCTCAACGAAGCGGGCTTCGATGCCAGCTTCGCCCTCGCCCGGCGCATCGGTGAAGCCTATATTCCGGCCTACCGGCCGATTCTCGCGCGCCGCAAGGATCTGCCCCACGGCGAACGCGAGCGCCAGTTCCAGCTCTACCGCCGCGGTCGCTATGTGGAATTCAACCTGGTCTACGATCGCGGCACCCTGTTCGGTCTCCAGACTGGCGGTCGCACCGAATCCATCCTGATGTCGCTGCCGCCGCTGGTGCGCTGGGATTACGACTGGCAGCCCGCGCCGGGTACACCCGAAGCCGAACTCTACGAGGTCTACCTGCAACCGCGGGACTGGGCCGGGCACTCCGGCTAGTCGTGCGGGTGTGGCGCGCCCGCTAGAATGAGACTCCGTGCTTCGGAACCCCGCCCGTGACCGATCGCTACGTCCTGTTTGGCAACCCCGTCGCCCACAGCCCCTCGCCCGGGGTCCATGCGGCCTTCGCGGCGCAGACCGGGCAGGATTTGCGCTACGACCGGCTACTGGTGCCGCTGGGCGAATTCGCCCGTGCCGCGGCGGATTTTTTTGCCGGCGGCGGCCGGGGCGGCAATGTCACGGTGCCCTTCAAGGAGGATGCCTTTCGCTTCGTCGGCCGCCTGAGTGCGCGGGCGCGGCGCGCCGGGGCCGTCAATACCCTGGCGCTGGAGAGCGACGGACAGGTACTGGGCGACAACACCGACGGCATCGGCCTGGTGCGGGATTTGACGGCCAACCTCGGCTGGGTGATAGCGGATCGCCGTGTACTGATACTGGGCGCCGGCGGCGCGGCGCGCGGCGTACTGGCCCCCCTGCTTGCCGCACGGCCGGCGCAATTGCTGGTCGCCAACCGCACCGCGGACAAAGCCGAACATCTGGCGCAGGAATTCGCCGACCTCGGGCGCGTGACCGGCGGGGGTTTTGCGGATCTCGCCGGTGTCGAACCTTTCGATCTGGTGATCAACGCCACCAGCGCGAGCCTCGCCGGCGAACTGCCGCCGCTGCCCGAGCAGCTGCTGGTGCCCGGAGCCAATGCGTACGACATGATGTACGGGGTCGAACCTACGCTTTTTCTGGGCTGGGCACGGGGCCATGGCGCCGGCGCCGTGGCGGATGGCCTGGGCATGCTGGTGGAACAGGCCGCCGAAGCCTTCCTGGTCTGGCGTGGCATACGCCCCGAGACCCGGTCGGTGATCGCGCAGGTGCGACGTGAACTGGTCGCGCGGGGTCAGCGAAAAGAGTGATGATCGATTTCGATCGCGTCGACGCGACGCCGTTATCTCATATGAAAGTTGCTGCCACCCAGTAGCCCGACCAGGCCGATCACAATCAAATAGATGGCGACGATGTAGTTCAGCAGGCGCGGCATGACCAGGATGAGAATGCCAGCGATCAGCGACATCAACGGGGTGAACATCAAGTGCAGGTTCATGCAGAACTCCTCGGGTTAGCGAACGTGGAGGATGCCACTATTGTTATTTCGACCCAGTGTTCCCGGCGATCATCAAGCAGCGGAACGATTTTGTTCACCTGTTCCACGCCATCGATCATCAGGCGCATCACGCCGTGCGGAGCCGTGTCGCCAGCGATCATTTGTGTTACCGCGATATGGTAGACGGTCTCACGGTAACGGTAGTGGATCCTGAGCCCCGCCCAGTCGGCGGGCAGGCAGGGCGCCAGATGCAGTTTGTCTCCTTCGAGTTGCAGGCCCAGCAGCGATTCCATGATGAGGCGGTACATCCACCCTGCCGAGCCGGTGTACCAGCTCCAGCCGCCGCGGCCGATGTGCGGCGCGACGGCATAAACATCCGCGGCGACGACGTAGGGCTCCACTTTGTAGGTCGCGATGCCTTCCGGCGAGCGCGCATGGTTCGCCGGATTGATCATCGTCAGCAGTTCCCAGGCGCGTTTGCTGTCACCCAAGGCGGCAAACGCCATTGACGCCCAGATGGCGCCGTGGGTGTATTGCCCGCCGTTTTCCCGCACGCCCGGCACATAGCCGCGGATGTAACCCGGATCCACGGGCGACTTGTCGAACGGCGGATCAAGCAGCTGGATGAGCTGGGCATCGCGCCGCACCAGGCGTTGGTCTACCGACTCCATGGCCTGCCGCGAACGGGCCGAGCTTGCCGCACCGGCCGCCCCGGTTGCCCCGACCTGCGACAGCACCGACCAGCTCTGCGAGATTGAGTCGATCTGGCATTCGGCGCTGCCCGCCGAACCCAGCGGCGTGCCATCGTCGAACCAGGCGCGCCGGTACCAGGCGCCGTCCCAGGCGTGCTGGTCGATGTTGTGGCGCAACTGCTCGGCCTGCGTCAGGCAAAGCTCGGCGAAGGTGGCATCGCCGTGGCGGCGCGCCACCTCGGCAAACTGCCGCAGCACCGTGCACAGGAAAAAGCCCAGCCAGACGCTCTCGCCCCGACCCTGCATGCCTACCCGGTTCATGCCGTCGTTCCAGTCGCCGCCGCCGATCAGCGGCAGGCCGTGTTCGCCAAAGCGCAGGCCGTGGCGGATGGCGCGCACGCAGTGCTCGTACAGGCTGGCGGAATCAGGCGAGCGGTCCGGCAGGTCGTAGTAGGAATCGTCCTCGGGGTTCACCGGGCGGCCCTCCAGAAAGGGCACGG
>JACPPB010000056.1 GCA_016191205.1 Gammaproteobacteria bacterium
ACCCTGCGCGATGCCTGGCAGAGTTTGCGCAGCCGCCGCTTCGACATCGACACCCTGATGATCGTCGCGGCAGCCGGGGCGGCGGCGCTCGGCGCCTGGGTAGAGGGCGCGCTGCTGCTGTTCCTGTTCAGCCTGGGTCACGCGCTGGAACACATGGCCATGGACCGCGCGCGCAAAGCGATTGAGGCACTGGCGGACCTGGCGCCCAAGACGGCCATCGTGCTGCGGGATGCCACGGAGATCGAGGTGAGGGTGGAAGACTTGCAGCGCGGCGACCGGGTGATTGTCAAACCCGGACAGCGTATTCCCTCTGACGGCCAGGTGGCGACTGGCAACTCGGCGGTGGACCAGTCCCCGGTCACCGGCGAATCCATGCCAGTGGACAAACAACCGGGCGACAAGGTCTTCGCCGGCACGGTCAACGGCGAAGGAGCATTGGTCGTCGAGGTCACTAAACTGGCGCAGGAGAGCACGTTGGCGCGTATGGTCAAGATGGTGGCCGAAGCGCAGGTGCAGAAATCGCCCACGCAGCGTTTCACCGATCGCTTTGAGCGGATCTTTGTGCCTGTTGTATTGATTGGCGCGGGGCTACTCATCGTGCTTCCACCGCTGTTTGGGTTTCCCTTCGCCGAATCCTTTTACCGCGCGATGGCGGTGCTGGTGGCGGCTTCCCCCTGCGCGCTCGCCATCGCCACCCCGTCGGCGGTGCTGTCCGGCATTGCCCGCGCCGCGCGCGGCGGCGTGCTGATCAAGGGCGGCGTGCATCTGGAAAATCTCGGCGTGCTGACGGCCATCGCCTTCGACAAGACCGGCACCTTGACCATCGGCAAGCCCAGGGTGACCGATGTCGTCGCCGTCAGCGGAGGCGAGTCACGTCTGCTGACCCTTGCCGCCGCCGTGGAAAGCCGCAGCGCCCATCCGCTGGCGCAGGCGGTGGTGGCAGAGGCGAAAGGGCGCGGCTTGACCTGGAGCGAGGCCGGGGAGACAGAGTCCGTGACAGGAAAAGGCGTGCGCGCCGAATTCGATGGTCAAAAGGTGGTGATCGGCAACGTCAAGTTGTTTGATGGTGAAGCCATCCCCGAGGTGATTCGACAGCAGGCAGAACGGCTCCAGACGGAAGGCAAAACCATCATGCTCGTCCAGGCCGACGGGCAGTTCCTCGGCGTCGTGGCTTTGGCCGATACCCCGCGCGAAAGCGTGAGGCAGGTTCTCGAACGACTGCAACGGATCGGCATCCGCAAGACCATCATGCTCACCGGGGACAACGAACGCGTGGGCCGCGCCATTGCCGACGCGGTCGGCCTGGACGAAGTGAAAGCGGGCCTGTTGCCGCAAGACAAGGTCAAGGCCATGGAAGAGCTCGGGCAACGCTACGGCCAGGTGGCCATGGTCGGCGATGGCGTCAACGACGCACCGGCGATGGCACGCGCCACGGTCGGCATCGCCATGGGCGGCGCCGGCACCGACGTGGCGCTGGAAACGGCGGACGTGGCGCTGATGGCCGACGATCTTTCCAAGCTGCCCTTTGCCGTGGCCTTGAGTCGGGCATCGAGAAGCATCATTCGCCAGAACCTGTACGTGTCGATGGGCGTGGTGGCACTGCTGATTCCCGCGACTTTATTTGGCTGGGCCGGCATCGGCCTGGCGGTGTTGGTGCACGAGGGCTCGACTGTCGTGGTCGTGATCAACGCCTTACGTTTACTGGGCTATACGGAAAACGACGAGTAGCTTGGCAGGACAGCCGCCTGCGACTAAACTAGCCGCTATGTCCGATCGATTCTTCCCGCGCGCCCTTCTGGTGAAGCTGCTGTGCATTGCGCTGCTATGCGCGCGCGTCGGCGGTCCGCACTTGCATCTGTCCCCCGCTGGCGGCGAATTACCCGCCCGTCCGCTGCTCGAGGCAACGCTGATGCTGATCGCCGGCGGACTTTTGGTGTTGCCCGGGTTTTTGAGCGACATCCTTGGTTTGTGCCTTTTGCTGCCGGCGCTACGGCGCTCTGGTAGAGCATTTCAGCGGTCGGCGGCTGGCGAGCAAAGCGGGTCGCGGTCGGGTGATTCAGGGCGAATACCGCCGCGACGAACGCGAGGGCTAACCCAGGCGTTGTGCCGCTGGCAAAGCAGCGGCAGGCCGCATGGCCCGGATCCGGAGTACGGTCAGCTTGAACCCCACGATCGGGAATGCCGCTAGACTAGATGACATGCCCGCGCGCTTTTCATCTCGCCCCTGGTTGCTGACGCTGATCTGCGCCGCGCTGCTGCTCGCGCGGCTGGGCGGCGCACATCTGCACCTGAGCTTCGATGGCGTCGAGCCGCCCACACGCCTGCACACCGAGGTGGATACGGGCCATCACACTGAGCACCACGACGGCGTGCACGAGGATCTCGATATCTCCCTGATCGGCGAGGCCCTGGCCAAGCCGGGCAAGCTGCTGCTCGACCTGCCGGTACTGCTGTTCGCGGCATTCTGGCTTAGCCTTCTGATTACGGCCTCGCGGCCCATCCTTGCCGCAGGGCCACCCCGGCTCTCTCCTTCCAGCACGTCCTCTTTACGCCCGCCTCTGCGCGGGCCACCGCCGATCGCCTCCTGAGTTACCGCTGCCCGCCCTGCGCGGGCAGGTCGTGTCCGCCGCCAGGTGGACGCTCAAGATTCCCTTTCGGGAGGCTTCATGTTCTTGCAATTCATCCACCGCGCGCGCTGGTGCGCGATGCTGGCCGCCGGCCTGATCGGCACAGGTGCGCATGCCCAAGGCGCCCCACCCGCGCGCCAGGATCAACCCCCGCTTACGCTCAGCGAAGCACTGCGCCGGGCCGAGGCGCAACTGTTCGAGCTGCATCAGGAATTGAAACACGCGATTACCGAGACCGCGCTGCTGCGCGACACCGTACTGCCGGAAATGAACGATGTGTTGACGCAAACCCGCTACGCCTACGAGCGCGGCCGCTACGGCTATCTCGAATGGGTGGCGGCCCAGCGCGAGTTTATCGACGTGCAGCGCAGCCTGATCGAAGCGGCCGCCAACGCTCACAACTACCGTACCGAAATCGAGCGCCTCACCGCCGAGCCGCTTGCCGACAGCAACTGACGAGACCGCCCATGAACCAGAAACTGTTTGCTATCTCCCTGCTGTTCGCCTTGCCGCTATGGCTCGGCGCCTGCGATGCCGGCAAAAATCCGAAGAGCGAAACCGCACACGGCGAAAAGAATGTAGCCGCTGCCGTCGTCAAAGGTCCGCACGGCGGGCGCATGCTCACCGACGGTGACTTTGCGCTCGAACTCACTATTTTCGAACGCGGGGTGCCGCCGGAATTCCGGCTTTATCCGCAGCAGGCGGGCAAGCCGCTGCCGTTGGCGGACGTGCAGGTGAGGATCGAACTGCGCCGCATCGATGGCCTGCCGGGCGGCGTGAGCGATGAACATGTTTTCGCGCCGAAAGACGATTACCTACTGAGTCCCGCTGAAGTCTACGAGCCGCATTCATTCGCGGTGAAGGTGACCGCGATCCATGCCGGCAAGACCCATGAGTGGCCCTATGACTCGCCGGAAGGCGCGGTGGTCATCGCCGCGGACATGGCCGCTGCCGCCGGCATGGCAACCGCGCCGGCCGGCGGCGGCGTGCTGCGCGAAACCCTCGCCCTCTACGGCAGCATTCAGCCCAACCCGGAGCGGATGCGCGACGTGACCGCGCGCTTTCCCGGGATTGCGCGCAGCGTCGCCGTTCGGGTTGGCGATCTCGTTGGCGCGGGACAGACGCTGGCCACCATCGAGAGTAACGAGAGCTTGCAGGTGTATGCGGTGGCGGCGCCGATTGCCGGCACCATCGCCACGCGCGCGATCAATCCCGGTGAATCCGCTGGCGCCGCGCCGCTGTTCGGCATCGCCGATTTCTCCAGCGTACAGGCCGAGCTCAACGTTTTCCCGCGCGACCGCGGGCGCCTGGGCAACGGTCAGGCGGTCGCGGTCGCGGCGGCGGATGGTGTGGCGCAAGGCATTGGCCGGATTGGCTATGTCGCACCGGTCGGCACCGGCAACCAGGCGCTGACCGCGCGCGTGGTGCTCGATAATCCGGATGGGCGCTGGACCCCGGGCCAGTTCGTCAACGCCCATGTCACCGTCGGCGAGACCCCGGTGTCACTGCTGGTGCCGGTTGCCGCGCTGCAATCCTTTCGGGACTGGGATGTGGTGTTTGTGGTCGATGGCGACCATTTTCAGGCGCAGCCTGTGGATTTGGGCCGCAACGACGGGGTGCACGCCGAAGTGCTGAGCGGCCTCAAGCCCGGCGCCCGCATCGTGATCGCCAACTCTTATCTGGTGAAGGCGGACATTGAAAAGTCCGGCGCTTCGCACGATCACTAGGATCAAACCATGATTGAATACATTCTCCGTTTTTCAATTCGCCAGCGCTGGCTGGTGCTGGCCGCGGTGCTGATCGTGGCCGCTTTCGGCGTCTACAATTTTTTCCGCCTGCCCATCGATGCGGTACCGGACATCACCAACGTCCAGGTGCAGATCAATACCGAAGCGCCCGGATATTCGCCGCTGGAATCCGAACAGCGCGTGACCTATCTGGTCGAAAACGCGATGGCGGGCCTGCCGGGTCTGGAATACACCCGCTCGCTGTCGCGTTACGGTCTGTCGCAGGTGACGGTGGTATTCCGGGACGGCACCGATATTTATTTTGCGCGCCAGCTTGTCGGCGAGCGTGTCCAGCAAGTGAAAAGTCAGTTGCCGGCCGGACTGGAGCCGAGCCTGGGGCCGATTGCGACCGGTCTCGGTGAAATCTTCATGTTCACCGTGGACCGCACGCAAGATGCGCGCGCGGCGGACGCCAAGGCGCTCACCGCCTTCGATCTGCACGACGCCATGCGCTGGATCGTGCGTCCGCAGTTGGCCAAGGTGCCGGGAGTGACCGAAGTCAACAGCATCGGCGGCCAGGAACGCCAGGTGGTGGTGGCGCCGCTGCCCGCCCGTCTGCTGGCTTACGGATTGACGCTGGACGATGTGACGACGGCGCTGGCCAACAACAATGCCAGTCGGGGCGCGGGCTATATCGAGCGCAACGGCGCGCAGTATCTGATCCGCTCGCCGGGCCAGGTGACCAATCTCGATGATGTGCGCCGGGTGGTGGTGACCATCATCAACGGCGCACCCCTGACCCTGGGCGAAGTTGCCGAGATCGGTTGGGGCGGGGCGCTGCGCACCGGCGCCGCCACCATGGACGGCGAGGAAGTGGTGTTGGGCACCGTCTTCATGCTGGTGGGGGAAAATTCCCGCACGGTGTCCCGTGCCGTGGCGGCGAAACTCGAAACGATCCAGAAGAGTCTGCCGCCGGGGCTCGAAGCGCGCGCCGTCTACGACCGCACCACGCTGGTCGACAAGACGCTCGACACCGTCACGAAAAACCTGCTGGAAGGCGCCTTGCTGGTGGTGGTGGTGCTGTTTGCGCTGTTGGGCAATCTGCGCGCGGCGCTGATTACCGCCGCGGTGATTCCGCTGGCGATGCTCGCCACAATTTCCGGCATGGTGCATAACCAGGTCAGCGCCAACCTGATGTCGCTCGGCGCGCTCGATTTCGGTTTGATCGTCGATGGCGCCGTCATCATTGTCGAAAACTGTATTCGCCGGCTCGCCGAGGCACAGCGGGGCAACGCCGCGCTGACCCTGAAGGAGCGGCTCACAACGGTCTATGACTCCACCAGCGAAGTGATCCGCCCCAGCCTGTTCGGCGTCGGCATCATCACGGCGGTCTACATTCCGCTGTTCGCGCTGACCGGCGTGGAAGGCAAGATGTTCCATCCCATGGCGGCAACCGTGGTGATGGCGCTGGTGGCCGCGCTGGTGCTCGCGCTCACCTTCGTGCCGGCGGCCGTGGCGCTGCTGCTGAGTGGAAAAATTTCCGAGCGCGAAAACCCGATCCTGCGTCTGGCCGCCGGCGTTTATGCCCCGCTGCTGAGCGCTGCACTGAAAGGGCGCGTGGTGCTGGCCATCGCCGCCGCAGCTCTGGTGGTGGCGTGCGGACTGTTGGCTGCGCGCATGGGCAGCGAATTCATTCCCAGTCTGGATGAAGGTGATATCGCGCTGCATGCCCTGCGTATTCCCGGCACCTCCCTCGGGCAGGCGGTGGGGATGCAGCAGACCCTGGAAGCGGAAATCAAAAAACTGCCGGAGGTGGAGCGCGTCTTCGCCAAGCTGGGCACGGCGGAGGTGGCGACTGATCCGATGCCGCCTTCGGTTGCCGATACTTTTGTGATACTCAAGCCGCGCGAGCAATGGCCCGATCCGCGCAAGCCCAAGGCGCAGGTGGTCGCGGACCTGGAAGCCACCGTGACCCGTGTACCCGGCAACAATTACGAATTCACGCAGCCGATCCAGATGCGTTTCAACGAGCTGATTTCCGGTGTGCGCTCCGACCTCGCGGTGAAAGTGTATGGCGATGATCTGGACGTGCTCAACGCAGCCGCGGAGCAGGTGGAAGCGGTGCTGTCGCGGATCCCGGGGGCGGCCGATGTGAAAACCGAGCAGACCACCGGACTTCCGGTCATGACCATCACGCCGCGGCGGGAGCTGCTGGCGCGCTACGGGATCTCGGTCGCGGATGTGCAGGCGGTGGCCGCCACGGCCTTCGGCGGCACCGATGCCGGCACCCTGTTTCAGGGCGACCGGCGCTTCCAGATCGTGGTGCGCCTGCCCGACGCCCTGCGCGCCGATCCGCGCACCCTGGAGCAAATCACCGTGCCGTTGCCCAACGGCGGCTATGTGCCGCTGCAGGAAGTGGCCGACGTCGCCATCGCGCCTGGCCCCAACCAGATCAACCGCGAGCAGGGTAAACGCCGGGTGGTGGTTACCGCCAACGTGCGGGGGCGCGATCTCGGCAGTTTCGTGGGTGAGGTACGGCAGCGGGTAGACGGCCAGGTGGATCTGCCCGCGGGCTACTGGCTGGACTATGGCGGCACTTTCGAGCAGCTCCAATCCGCTGCAAAGCGCCTGTCGATCGTGGTCCCGGTGACCCTGGTGCTGATCCTGGGCCTGCTGTTGATGGCCTTTGGTTCGCTGCGCGATGCACTGGTGATCTTCAGCGGCGTGCCGTTGGCGCTGACCGGCGGGGTGCTGGCGCTGTGGCTGCGCGATATTCCCCTGTCGATCTCGGCGGGCGTGGGTTTTATCGCGCTGTCCGGTGTTGCGGTGCTCAATGGTCTGGTGATGGTCAGCTTCATTCGCGGTCTGCGCAGCGAAGGCCGCACACTGGATGAAGCCATTGTCGAGGGTGCGCTGACGCGCCTGCGACCGGTGCTGATGACGGCGTTGGTGGCGGGGTTGGGCTTCGTGCCCATGGCGTTCAATACCGGTATCGGCAGCGAAGTTCAGCGCCCGCTGGCGACGGTGGTGATCGGCGGCATCCTCTCGTCCACGTTGCTGACGCTGCTGGTACTGCCGGGCCTGTATCGCATGGCATGGCGCACTGAACGCGACGCCGGCCCGGCCGCCGTCGGCGCGCTGGAATCCGGTTCATGAAGTGGTTTGCGGAATGCGCGGACTAATGGCGCGACCGTCATTTCCGTGAACGAGGCGGTAGCGGTCGGTGGCGGCCGTTCGCGATGGCCGACCGTGCCCTATCAACTGATTGGACGATGGTCCGGGCGAATCACCGGTTGCGGCGCGGAATGCGATTTGTCCGCACACCGCGCCTCCCCGGAACGAAGGTTGATCAGTGATTGGCCGGATTGCGGTTGAAGGCCTGCGGTTCGTAGCGCGAGCCGCCGAGGTCCGCGTCGGTGAACGTGAAGACGAACCACTGGTTCGGGTTGTCCTTGTGCGCCGGCGTCTCGGCAAGGAAGTCGTTGTCGTTGCCGATGTACAGGGTGTGCTTCGTTTCACCGCCGACGATCACGTCTTCCCCGAAGGCCATGCCTTCGAGTTTCGCCGGAATCTGATCCACGGTCACACCGGCGTTCTTGAGCTTGTTGAACACGTCCAGGAACAGGGTCTTCGAGACGGCCTTGGCCAGCAAAGCCGATGCGCCCGCCAGGTTGGAGACGTCCTCCGCGCCGGCAAGATCGATCTTGTAAACGCGCTTGACGGCGGCGTTGCTGTCGTCGCCCAGGCCCTTGCCGTCGCGCTCGAGGACGAGAAGCTCGTGGTCGTTGAGCGCGAGCAACTCGCTGCTGTTGAAGGCCTTGCTCTTGTCGGCAAGGTAATTATCGTAGGCGTACTGGGTCGTCGCGCCGGTTTCGAGATCGATTCTTACGATGCGGTTGGCGCGGCCGCCGTCACCGCCGTCTTCGATGAGCGGACTCTGCACGAAACCGAACAAGGTCGTCCCGTCCGGAGAAATCGCGAGACCTTCCATGCCCTTGTTTGCGACACGACCGGCGACGTTGCCGGAGATCTCGTCGCTTCCGTGCGCCGACTTGTTCGCGACCGCAAGGTCGGCGGGAAGTGCGATCGCCGAGGTTCGCGCGCCGGTCGCCCGATCGAAGGTGTAGATGTAGGGTCCGTATTCGTCGGAGATATAGACGAAGCGACCATTGCGCGAGACACGGATGCCTTCTGGATCGAAACGTGCATCCGCCGTGTCGGCGGAACTGGTCAGCGGGTCGAAGTTGTCGGAGCGACCCGAAAAGAAGTGACGTGACGGCGCGTCGCCCTCGGGAACGACGGGACCGTAGTTGAGCGGCGAGTGACTATAAAGCAGGGTCGTCTTCAGCAGCGTGGGCCGCAGCGTGAACGGCAGGCCGCTGACTGAATCGGCTTCCTGTGCGAGCTGCAAGCGCAGCTCGTGGAAGCGGGGCACGTACGTCGTGGTGTTGTCCACATTCGAGTTCCAGGCGACTGCATTGGGCCCACGGTCCGGCAACGCCAGGAACGTGTCGCCGCCTGCCCATGCGAGCCCGGAACCCACGCCGCCCAACAGGTCGGCAGGGACGATGCTCTCGAGCAACTCCGTGCGACCGGACAGGTCGTGGAGATCTCCGGACAGCTTGCCGATGGCCACCAGGTCCACGGCGTGCGCCGACGATCCGGCGAACAGCGCAAAGCCGACCGCAACGGCCAGGGATTGGTGAAGCGTTTTCTTGATCATGATTGGGTGTCTCCGTGGTGTTTGATTACGTCATACGGCCGAGCTGCAGGGCCTGCTCCAGGTCGTATGCGACCTTCTGTCGCGCGTCGTTGGTCGGCTAATGGTTGCCTTGCTTCCCGGATGGCGACGAAAGGGCACCTTATCGACGGGGCGTGACAGAAATAAGTCGCTCACGCATCCGCATCGCGCAGTCACACTACTCGGTCGTCTGCTCAGTGGCCGCCGAAATTGAAGCGGTGATCCGCGATGGCGCGATGTTGCGGCTGCGGTCAATCCTGATGGTCGCCCTGGCCGCCGCGCCCGGCTTCCTGCCAGTGGCACGCAATACCAGCACCGGCGCGGAGGCACAGCGCCCGCAGGCGACGGTGGTGATCGGCGGCATCATCTCGTCCACGTTGCTCACGCTGCTGGTACTGCCGGGTCTGTATCGCATGGCCTGGCGCACTGAACGCGACGCCGGCCCGGCCGCCGTCGGCGCGCTGGAATCCGGTTCATGAAACGGTGTGGGGCGTGCGCGGAATAACGCCTGGATCGGAGCTATCGCGGTAACTGGATTCCCGCTTTCGCGGGAATGACGTGACGTTCACCGGAATGACGGTGGTCGGGTCCCGTCACCCCGGCCTGCGCCGGGGTCCAGGCGCCGCCGGAGCCGGCGCGGGAATGACGTGACGTTCACGGGAATGATGGTGGTCGGATCCCGTCACCCCCGCGCAGGCGGGGGTCCAGGCGCCACCGGAGCCGGAGATGGCGCGGCCTTGTTCAGAGGTGTCGCTGCTAGCCGCCGAACACGCCGAAGGTCAGCCAGTTGAGCCAGGAGCGATGTCGCCGCGGCGCGGTTTCCGGATCGGGCGGTGGCGGCGGTTCGCTACCGCCGACCGTGCCTTCGCCGAGGAGGGGACGGGAATCGAAGTAGGGTGGCTTTTCCGGCGTGAAACGCCCGAACGTCAGGGTGTGCCACCAGGACTTGCGGTCGAAGACATCATCCTGGTAGAGAAAATTGCCCTGGGCATCGAGCGCGGGGTGCTGGGGATAGTTCAGCGCCAGCGTCCGCGCGGCGTTGTCCGCCAGTTCCGGCAGGCCCAGCATGTGGTAACCCTGCGCCATCACCGCCAGCCCGTCGGCCACTGCCGGCGTGCGTTCGTAGTTCTCCACGACGTACCGGCCGCGGTTGACCGCGGCCAGATAAGCGCCGCGCTTGAAATAATAGTTGGCAACGTGGATTTCCTGGCGTGCCAGCAGATTGCGCAGATGCACCATGTGCTGGCGCGCTTCGGGGGCATAGGCGCTGGTCGAAAAATTGGTAACCAGGTCGTTGAAGGTGTTGAAAGCGAGGCGCGCCGAGCCGGGATCACGCTTGGTTTCGTCGCGGGGCATGTACTCGTCGAACAGGCCCCGGCCGGACCGCAGCAGCGCCATGCCTTTCACATAATAGGCATAGTCCACGCTGGGATGACGCGGATGCAGGCGGATGAAGCGCTCGGCGGCGGCGGTGGCCGCCTCGAAGTCCTGGCTCTGGTAGCGGGCGTAGATCAGTTCGAGCTGTGCCTGCTCGGCATAGGTGCCGAAAGGATAGCGCGCCTCCAGCGCATCGAGATTTTCGATGGCCTTGGTCCAGTCGCGCGCGGTCAGATCGCGCTGAATGGTGTCGTAAAAATCCTTTTCGGTGTAGTTTCGGGTGCGGTCTTCCGCTTCTTTTTTCGCGTCCTTGTCGGAATGCATCCACGAGCACCCGGCGAGCAGGCCTATCGTCAAACCCACAATCAACACTCGCATCGCTTGTACCAGCATCGCTCTTACCAACAGCCGCATTGCACGCTTGATTCAGCGCGGGTAGACGTGGAGGCGCGGGATTGAGTGCTCCCGCCGGCCCTGTTAAAAAGGCGATCATTTAACCACAGTCGAAATCCGGGCAACACACGACATGACATTAGGCGAAAGGTTGCAACGCACGGCCCGGGTTCCGGCCGCGCTGGAAGGCCAACGGCTCGACCAGGCGGCCGCCGCGCTGTTCAGCGATTTTTCGCGCGCCCGTCTCCAGCACTGGATCAGCGCCGGGGACTTGCGGGTGGACGGCGCGGCGCGCCGGGCCAAGGATCGCCTGGCCGGCGGCGAATGGCTCTGCCTCGACGCGCGGCTGGAATCCGCCGGCGACTGGGTCGAACAAGCCGTGCCTTTCCGGGTGGTGTACGAGGACGCCGAACTGCTGGTGATCGACAAACCGGCCGGGCTGGTGGTGCACCCGGGCGCTGGCAATCGCGACGGCACCCTGCTGAACGGGCTGCTGCGCCACTGTCCCGGGCTGCGCGCGCTGCCCCGCGTGGGCATCGTGCATCGTCTGGACAAGGACACCACCGGGCTGCTGGTGGTCGCCAAGACCCTGCGCGCCCATGCCGATCTGGTCGCGCAGTTGCGGGCGCGCAGCGTGTCGCGCGAGTACGCGGCCCTGGTGCGCGGGCTGGTCATCAGCGGCGGTACCGTCACCGCGCCCATCGGCCGTCACCCCACGGCGCGCACCCGGATGGCGGTGGTCGCCGGCGGCCGCGAGGCGGTGACGCACTACCGCGTGGCCCAGCGCCTGCCGCGTCACACGCTGCTCCAGGTCAGTCTCGAAACCGGACGCACCCATCAGATTCGCGTGCACATGGCCCATATCGGACATCCGGTGGTGGGCGATCCGCTGTACGGCGGCCGCCTGCAACTGCCGGCCGGAACCGCTCCCGCCTGCGCGGCCGCGCTCATCGCGTTCCGGCGCCAGGCTCTGCACGCCGCGCGGCTCTCGGTGCGCGATCCGGCCACCGGCGTGGTCATGACCTGGGAAGCCCCTTTACCGGCCGATTTTGCCGCGCTGTTGACGACGCTGAGCGCCGATGTCTGAGGTGCGGATACCTGCGGCGCGGAAGTCCGCGGTGCCCGGCATTCTGGTGCCGGACTGGCCCGCGCCGCCGGGGGTGCGGAGCGTCGTCACCACCCGCATTGGCGGTGCCAGCCACGGCCCCTGGGCCACGTTCAATCTCGGTGAACGCGTCGGTGATGACCCCGCCGCCGTGCACGCCAACCACCAGCGCCTCGCGGAGTTGCTCGCGCTGCCCGGCACGCCCCAATGGCTGCTTCAGATTCACGGTGCCGCCGCCGTGGCGGCCGCGGGCGATGGGCTGGTCCGGACCGGCGACAGCACCTGGACCCGCGACGCGGGACTCGTCTGCGCGGTGCAGAGCGCCGACTGCCTGCCGGTGCTGCTGTGCGACCGCGCCGGGTCGGTGGTGGCGGCGGTCCATGGCGGTTGGCGCGGTCTTGTGGCCGGCGTCATGGCACAAGCGGTCGCGGCGATGGCCGCGCCGCCCGCCGCTCTGCTCGCCTGGCTGGGTCCGGCGATCTGCGCTGCCTGCTACGAAGTGGGCGACGAAGTCCGCGCTGCTTTCGTCGGGTGCCTCGATGGCGACGCCTTGGCGACCTGCTTCACGCCGTCGAATCGGGTCGGCCACTGGTACTGCGACCTCCCGGGCCTCGCCCGCGCCCAACTGGTTGCGCTCGGCGTGCCCCGCACGGCGATCCATGGCGGCGATCTCTGTACCTTCGAGGATGCCGCGCGGTTTTATTCCTATCGCCGCGACGGCATCACGGGGCGCCAGGCGGCACTGATCTGGCGCGAGTCTTGACGCTCCCCCGTCATCCCGTGCAGAGCCTGCCCCCGCGAAGCCTGTCCCCGAGTGTTTGGTCGGGGAGCGGGGGCGGGGGTCCAGGTGCCACCGGAGCCGGAAACATCGCCGCATCTGGATTCCCGTTTCCATGGGAATAACGGCGGTTTTGTTGCTTCCGCGCATTCCCTGTGTGTCCGGGTCGCAGGGTTCGGGTTGCACCAGTCCCTGCAACTGTCATCAAATGGCACACAAATTTTTGGAGATACCCCATGACCCCGACCGAGCTGGTCGAAAAACTGCGCACTTCGCCGGCGACGGTGGAGTTCGATGAAGTGATCGCCGTGATCGACGCCCACTACTACTTCACTCCGACCGGCTTCGCCAATGGGCTGGGCGCGGGTCGTCTGTGGAACCCGATGGGAACCAACGAAGGTTCCTGCCGCATCCTGGCCTTTGGCCGTCTCCACGGCCTCAGTGAAGCCGAAACCCTGCCCTGTTTTGGCGCGCATTACCGGGATGTGGTGGCCGATCCCGAAGGTACGGCACACGCCAACATCCGCGCCTTCATGCGCGACGGCTGGGCGGGAATCAAGTTTGAAGGCACCCCGTTGCTGGCCAGATGACGGGATCGGCGGGGGAAAATTCCAGTAAATCGGGTTTGGCTTCGGGATGTCTCGTTGCGATTTCCGGCTGCCCGTCGGAAAAACATACCGTCTGTCCGAGTCAAGTGCTGCCCGTCTCGCTATTTGCCCGCTGGTCGGATAATGCAAAAAAATCCTTTTCCCTCTGTTAACAAGGCAGACATGGACAAAAACAACCAACAGCAGGCTACGGACATGCGCCAAGGCGGCTTCACCCTCATCGAAGTGATGGTGACCGTTGCCTTGCTCGCCGTTCTGCTCGCCTCGGTGGGGCCCTCGTTTCGCGGCCTCCTGCTCGACAACCAGGCCGCCACCCAGGCCAACGCGGTGGTGACCTCGTTGCTGTTCGCGCGCAGCGAGGCGATCAAACGCAATGCCGCGGTCGTGATGTGCCAGTCGGATGCCGGCACGGGTTGCGATGGGGGCGATTGGGCGGGTGGCTGGATCGTCTGGGCCGACACCGATGGCGACAAGACGGTGGATGCGGGGGAGGTCTTGCAGACGCAAGGCAAACTCCCCGCCAGCTTTGCCCTCACCGCCACGGGCGCTGCCACCCAATTCAGCTACCGGCCCGACGGCTCGGTCGCGACCGCCAACGATTTCCTGCTCTGCCCGCCGGACGGGGTCAGCAGCCGGGCGCGCCAGATTCAGGTCGATGCCAGCGGTCGTCCGGTCGTGGTGAAGGGAGGGACTTGCCCATGACACGTCGCAACCGTTTTGCGGTCGCGCGCCCGGGTCCGCTGGCGCGGCGTCGCGCGGATGCGGGCCGTGCCGCGCGTTCGCGTTCAGGCGGCGCCACCCTCATCGAAGTGCTGATTGCGGTGCTGGTGCTCGCGGTGGGCATCCTGGGTCTGATGGGCCTGCAGATCAACGGCAAGCGCACCAACTACGAAGCGCTCCAGCGCAGTGCCGCCGTGAGCCTGGCGCAAGACATGATGAACCGCATACGGGCCAATCCCAACAGCGCCTCTGACACCGCCTTTCTCGATACCAACTACGACACCACCGCGCTGGGTTATGCCGGGGGTGGAGTGGGTGGCAACCAGATTACCGCCAGTCCGCCCGACTGTGTGACCGCCGGCGTCATCTGCTCGCGCCAGCAGCTCGCTGTTTTCGATCTGGCGACCTGGGAAATGCGGCTTGACGCCGCTGCCGCCGGCGACGGGCTGGTCAATCCCACCGGCTGCATCGACGTCGACACCAGCGCCGCCGACGGCAGTCTGGTGACCGTGATCGTCGCCTGGGAGAGCAAGGTCGATCTCGACCAGACTACGCTGGTGGCGCGCATGCCGGTGGATTGTGGCGGCGCCGGCAAATACGGCACCGGCAACACCCGCCGCCAGGCGGTGATCTCCACCACTTTTCTGGCCAACCGGTGAGGGCGCGCGGCATGAGACACGAGCGCAAGCCACTGCAAACCCAAAGTGGCTTCTCCCTGGTCGAGTTGATGATCGCCCTGTTGCTCGGCCTGCTGCTGATGAGCGGCATCATCGCCGTCTATCTCGAAAGCAAGAAGAGCTTTGTCCAGGATGAAGCCATTTCCCGCGTCCAGGAAAACGGCCGCTTCGCGCTGCGGTTGCTGACGCGCGAAATCGCCATGGGCGGTTTTTATGCGGGTGTCACCGATCCCACGGCGATCACTGCGCCGGCGGGCGCCGACGCCTGTGCGACCTGGCTGCTGAACCCGGATCAGGTCGTCGAGACCTACGATAACGCCGACGGTGGTGAGAGCGCGGCGTTCGGTACCTGCACCCTGGCCGCGGTGGCGGGTACCGATGTCCTCGCCGTGCGGCGCGCGTCCGACAAGCCAGTCATTCAGCATGGCGACTGGCAAACCGGTTTCACGGCGTTCACCGCCGCCCAATATTACCTCCACACCGAAAGCTCCGGACTCGGCCCGGCCGAAATCAAGCCGGGTAGCGGTCTCAGCGGCGCGACGCTGACCACAGGCGCTTCCACCGCCGATGTCTGGGATTACTTCGGCCGCATCTACTACATCGGTACCGAAAACGGCATTCCCAGCCTCTGTACCTTGAGCGTCCAGAACACTACCCAGACCTGCCTGGTCAGCGGCGTCGAGAGCCTGCAATTGGAGTTGGGCATCGACCAGGACGGTGATGGCATCCCCGACGCATTTGTCCCCGGCAACGTTACGCCAGGGGGGGTGGACGTGGCCACCGTGGTGTCCATGCGTGTCCATCTGCTGGTGCGCAGTCTGGAGGTGGCGCGCAGTTTCGCCGCCGAGAGCCGCGACTGGACGTTGGGTGACGAGACAATCACCACCAACGACCAATACTACCGGCGTGTGTTCAGCGCCACGGTGCCGCGCAACAACCAGGTTTTCACGACCTATGAGTAGGCCAGAGCCATGGACAACGCGATCATGAACAGGATCGATCCGCGCCAGCCGTTGGGCCGACGCCAGAACGGCGCGGTGCTGGCGGTGGCGCTGATTTTTCTGTTGCTGCTCAGCATTCTTGCGGTCAGCGTCATGCGCTCGGGGCAACTCGAAGTGCTGATGGCCGGCAACGCCCAGGCCCAGCTCAGCGCGTTTGAATTTGCCGAGGGTTTTTCGGATGCGATCCTTGCGCGCTGGAAGAACAATCTGCAGACCAATGAAGTGGTCTGCACCACGGCTTTTGAGCCCGCGTCGACGGAGCCGGGGTTCCAGTGCACCCGGACCGACCTCGCCTGGGACAGCCGGCTCAATCCCGCTACGGCGAGCCTGGATGCCATCAAGAACGCCACCCTGTATGGCCGCGCGCGCCCCCTCAACGAAGGCAAGCCCGCCTGCGTGCCGGGCTTCATCACCGGTATCGCCCACGGCACCTGGGCCTTTTTCTTCGATGTCGAAGCCAGTTACGACAACAGCGTCAGTCGCCAGGGCGCGAGCCGCGTCAACCACGGCGCGGTACTGGTCAATCCGGTCAGCAGCGACTGCTACACCAATCCCAATGGCTTCGGCAATCTGGATAACTTCGCCCATGTACCCACGAGCTGACGCCGTCGCCATCCCGGTGAGCAGGCATTAGCGAGAGGCCACAGGGCAGAAAACCAAGGAGAGCAGAGTGATGAGCACATCAGGCAAAAACAGAGCCGGTTGCAAGGGCGGATTGATAGCGCTGCTGGCAACGCTGCTGGTCGCGCTGCCCGCGGTGGCGGACGATACCGAGCTCTATTTTGGCAAATCGACATCGACCAAGCCTTCACCGCTGGTGATGCTGACCCTGGACTATCGACCCGACCTGGGTAGCACGTTTTGTTCCGACGTGACCAGTACCTCTTGTAAAACCAGCTTTGGGTACAGCAGTACCGACCCGGCCGCCATCGGGACGCAGCTCTACAATGCGCTCGACGTGACCAGCGGCGCTGTCACACTGTTCGATGCGTTCCGCGCGGTATTCAAGGTGATCTTCTCGTCCACTGTGGCCGATGGCATGAGCATCGGCTTGATGATGAACCACGACGACAGCAGTATCAGCAACGGCGCCTATGTATTGCGGGGTTTCAAGTTGTTCCAGGCGGGCGATGGCAACGGCGCCAAGCAGCAACTGCTTGACATCATGAAGGCGATTCCCGTTGCCCACGGCAGCGTGTCGCACTTTTGGCAGGGCAAGGAGTTGTTTTTCGAGTTGTACCGCTACCTGACTGGGCAGGATGTGCTGAATGGCCACAAGGGTTACGGTGACTATTCGAGCAATGACGCGACCCGTAATCTCGACAATGAACTGGTCGGCGGCGGCGCTTGCACGGCGGCCAACGTTACCACGATTGGCGGGTTCACCGAGGCGCAGCGCGATGCCCTGCCCAGTGGCACTGCGGTTGGAACCGGGCTGACGTCGGCGCAACAAACGACCTTGTCCGATAACTGCCTCAACCGGAATAAGAGTGGAAGCACTTATTATCGTATCTCGTCCCGGTTGGCGTGGGACAAAACCATAGAGAGCAGCAATCGTTATATCAGCCCCTACAGCAGCGGCGACTGGTCGTGCAGCGGCACCTATAGCATCAACCTGCTGTTCCAAGTCTCCAACAGGGATAATGACAGCGACACACCCATCAACAAGACACTGGCTAACCAGGGTATGAGCGAGTGGGGTGGAGCGGCACCGGTCACCACCATGATTAGCGCCCTGCACACGCACGACATCGCCGACGGCCAGGCCACCGGTGTCCCCACTATCGCCGGCAACCAAACACTGACCTCCTATTTTCTGGTAGACAAGAATCATGCGAACACCACCACCAATGGCTATGCCAGTGCCGGAGGCACCGGGAATGCGATCGCCGCACTCGACGACCCGGTGGCCTTGTTCAAGGCGCTCTCCAATATCTTCAACGACATCAACTCGTTGAGCAGTTCCTATGTGGCGGTCACGGTCCCCGTCAACGCCGACAACCGGGTCACTTCGCTGCCCAACCTGTTCGTTGCGCTGTTTCAGGTGGATGAAAACGGCAAGCCCTATTGGCCCGGCAACGTCAAGAAACTCAAGATCCTCGAGACGCCGCTACCGGACGGCTCCACGCAGCTCAATGTAAATGACGCGAATGGCGTCGCCGCATTCAACCCGATAACCGGTCGCCTCAAGGACACGGCGTTAACCTACTGGACAGTGCCCACGGCACCTGATGTCGACGTGCCGACGGATACTACGAAGGGCATTGTGAACCAGCGCGACGGCAGTTCGGTGCGCCGCGGCGGGGCGGGCCACAAGATTCCGGGGTATATCTCCGGCGGTGTGGGCGAGAAAAACTCGGACGCCGGTGCGCGGCAGATTTTTCTCGAACCCGCGACGGTGACCGGAACGGTCCGTGCCCGCACTCTCCTGGTGCCTTTGGATGCGAGCAGCGGCAGTCCATTGCTGGACCCGGCACCACCGACAGGTACGGAACTGGAACTCCCGCTTATCGAGACCTTGCTTGGCATTCAGAGCGCTACCTGTACCGGTACCGATAGTCCTTACTGCACAACCTTTATCGACCAGGTATTGGCCGCGGCGGTGCCGGTTAGTGCTCGGCCCTCTGCCGTCGCCGACAAGGCAGCACTCGCCACCCGGCTGTTTCTGCGCTGGATCCGCGGCTTCGATGTCTTTAATGAAGCTGGCGTCACCTCCGGTCCTGCCTGGAACGGTCTCACCACCACGGCCCAGCGCAAATGGCTGATGGGCGATGTGCTGCACTCGCGCCCGCTGGCGGTGAACTATGGCATCCGCACCGGCTATTCCAAGGATAACCAGGATGTGCGTCTTGTCTTCGGGTCCAATGACGGCATGCTGCGCATGGTGCGCAATACCGCCGCCGGCAGCGCCGATCCGTCCGCCACCACCCAGCGTGGTGCCGATTACGGCGCGGAGGTATGGGCCTTCATGCCCCGCGAGCTGCTGGCCCATGTGCCGACACTGGCCATGACCACCAGCAATGTGGGTCTCAACCGCCCCTATGGCGCCGATGGTCAGCCGACCCTGTTCACCATCGACACCAACGGCGATGGCATCATCAACAATGTCGCCGGTTGCAGCGTGGGCGCCGTCGACTGCGACCGCGCCTGGGTCTACTTCGGCCTGCGCCGGGGTGGCAAGAGCTACTACGCCGTCGATATCTCGAATCCGGATGCCACCATCCCGAACCTGCTGTGGAAGATCAACGAGACCACGACGGGCTTCTCCGAACTGGGCCTGACGTTCTCCAGTCCCCGTGTCGGCTGGGTGCGGTTCGAGGATGTCAGCGGCCTCAATCAGTTTGGTACACCGCTGGCCAATGTGCCGGTGCCGGTGGTGATTTTCGGCGGTGGCTACCACGGCCATGCGGTGACCTCGGGCGACCACCATCACAGCGGTGTCGGCGGTCCCAGCAAGGACACCATTCTGGATACGCCCTTCACGGGCGCCGATACCGACGAAGGCAACGCCATCTTTATCGTCCATGCCCGCACCGGCGAGTTGATCTGGAAAGCCACCCTGGGCAGCGGGGGTGCCACTGCAACCAATTACCAGAACGCCAACATGGAGCACGGCATAGCGGCCCCGGTATCACCCATGGATTCCGATGGCGATGGTATTCTCGACCGGCTCTATGTGGCCGATACCGGAGGCCGGGTGTGGCGGGTGGATCTGCCCGAGTTCGTGCCCCCGAGCACGCCGGCGCCGGCCTGTCTCACGACGTCCACTGACGCAACGACCCGGTTTTCAACCTGTAGCCATCGCGCGAATACCTGGAAGGCGACGGTAATGGCCGATCTGCGCCCCACGACCACGGCCGGTCTGGCGACTGACGACCTGCGCTTCTTCCATGGCGCCACCATCATCCGCCGTGCCCGCGACGACATCAGAACCTATGACGCCATCGCGGTAGGCTCGGGCGATCGCGAGCATCCCCAGTCCGAGGTGAGCAAACGAAACTGGTTCTTCCTGTTCAAGGACCGTTTCACCACCAGCGGTGATCCGTTGGTAACTGATACAAGCACGACTCCGTTCCCGTACCTGCCCGGTAGTTTGCACGATGTTACCAATGACTGTTTCACCGGTTCTGGCGGTACGTCTTCCTGCGCGGCGGACGCGCTGGAAAACGGCTGGAAGCTGGCGCTGGAAGAGACCGGCGAGAAAAACCTGTCCGAGTCTTTTGCCGGTGGTAACGGCATCATCTTCACCACCTATCTGCCCCAGGGCACCGGGCCAGATGATGCCCAGTGTGTGCCCCTGGGGGCGAGCCGGCTGTATCAGGTGTCGCTGGAGACCGGCGCGCCGCTGCGCTTCCTGCACGATGTGGTCGGCGATACCTTCAGCAAGACCGACCGCTGGATCAATCTCTATTCCGGTATCGACGGCGGCGTGGTGGCGGTGAGCCCGGACTTCTGGATCACCTCCAGCGGCAAGAGCGGCAAGAATCCGCCCCAGAAGCCGGTGGGCTTCTACTGGCGCGAAAGCGGCGTGGATACGGTCAAGTGACGGGTCTGGTGTCATTCCCGCGCTGCCGGTCCCCGAATGTTCTGGTCGGGGAGCGGCAGCGCGGGGGTGACGAGGGAGCGTGCGGGAGTGACGAGGGAGGGTGCGGGAGTGACGGGGGCGCTGGCGGGACAAACAGGGGATTGGCCATGAAGAGAACGCAAAGCGACCGCCAGACCGGCGTGACCTTGCTGGAAATGATGATCGTGCTGGTGATCCTCTCGGTGTTGGCCGCCATCATTTATCCGTCGTACCAGAACTACGTGGTGCGTTCCAACCGCGCCGTGGGCAAGAGCGCCCTGCTCAGCGTCGCGGCGCGGCAGGAGCAGTATTTTGCCAACAATGGCGGCTATGCCAACACCACGACGCTACTGGGATACCCGGCTACCTACCGGGTGGATCGCAAGGGCGAACAGGCCACTGCGGGCACCAGCATCTACGTTATTACGGTGGCCACCACGACCACCAACCCGATACGGGACTACACATTGACCGCCACGCCCGAAAACTTTCAGACCCGCGACACCGATTGCGGAGCGCTGACCCTGGATGACCGGGGCGCGAAAACCCCCACCACCACGGCTCTGCGCTGCTGGGAGTAGCCGCGTTGGCAATGCCCGTCCCGGAGCGTTTGGTCGGGGAGCGGGGACCAAGGCGCCGCCGGATGCCGAGACACCGCGGCGCCTGGATTCCCGTGTTCACGGGAATGACGCAACGCGGGAGTGACGTGATGCCGTCGCCCTCGCGGAGCCTGTCCCCGAGTGTTTGGTCGGGGAGCGGGGGCCCAGGCGCCACCGCAACCCGAACCGGCGCGGCCCCTGGATTCCCGTGTTCACGGGAATGACGCGATGCGGGAATGACGCGACGCGGGAATGACGTGATGCCGTCGCTCCCGCGAGCACAGGGCATCAACCTGTTTCGCCAGTGGCTTCGAGTCTATACTCGGCCCATGGAAAACGTAGCGCTTCCCGCCGATTTCGATGCCATCGCCCGGGTGCTCGCCCGCGATGAAGACCTCCGCTTCGCCATCCAGTTTGGCTCGCTTGCCACGGGCCCCGCCGGGCCGGACAGCGATCTGGATGTCGCGGTGTTCGCGACCGGGCCGCTCGGCGCCGAGCGCAAAATCGCGCTGATCGCCCGCCTCGCCGAAATCACCGGGCGGCCCGTCGATCTTCTGGACCTGCGCACCGCCGGGGTTCTGGTCACCCGCGAAGCGCTGACCAGGGGGCGACTGCTGTTCTGCCGCGACCGCGGCGCCTACCGTGAACTCGCCGCGCGCACGGTCATTGATGCGGCCGATTTTCTACCCTACGTGGAGCGCCTTCTGCGTGAGCGGCGCAGCGCATGGATCGGCTGATACTGGCGGAAAAAATCGAGGCGCTGAGACGCTGCGTCGCGCGCATCGAACAGCGCCGCGCCGCAACGCCGGAAGCATTGCAGCGTGATCTGGACCGGCAGGACATCATGAGCCTGAACCTCACCCGTGCCGTGCAAACCTGCGTGGACATCGCCATGCACCTGCTTGCCGATACCGATGAGCCGGCACCAACGACCATGGATGAGGCTTTTGCGGGGCTGGTCACGCAATCGTTCATATCCGAACCGCTGGGCAAACGTCTGCGGGCGGCCGTGGGTTTCCGGAATATCGTGGTACACAGCTACCAGCCGATCGACTGGACCATCGTCCATGCGTTGACCTATGCAGGGGCGGAGGATTTCCGCGCCTTTGCAGCCGCTGTCGCGCCATTGCTCGATGCGGACTGATTGCGCGCCGTCGCCCTCGCGAACCAAGCCGCGCCCCAAGCTTCGCACCCTGTGGGCACGGTCTGTCGGCCTTTGCCCGGTTCCAGCCGCTTGCGCGCCTGGCGCCATGTGTCTAAACTCCGTTTATACGCATAGCAATGAGGCGCGCCATGTCGGAGACCGTTCTGAGTATCAAACACTGGGGGAATAACCTCGGGGTCAGGCTGCCCTCGGCGATCGCAAAAGCAGCCAGACTGCACGCCGACCAGAAGGTGCGGGTGTCGGTCGAGAATGGCCGCGTGATTATCGCGCCCGCGGATGACCATCAGCTGTCGCTCGACGAACGGCTGGCACGGTTCGATCCGGAAAAGCACGGTGGTGAGGTCATGGTCACGCAACCCGTGGGCGCCGAGCATTGGTAACGGCGGGCAAAAAGCCTCCGGCAGACTGGGTGCCGGATCGGCAGGATGTCATCTGGATCGACTGCACACCCCAGGCAGGGCGCGAAATGCGCGATCTTCACCCCTTCCTCGTGCTGTCGCCGCGTCGTTTCAATGCGCGAACCTCGCTGGTGATCGGCCTCCCGATGACCACTGCGGGATACAATGCCGACAACCCCTTTGCGGTTGCCGTCGGCACCGCATCCGGGCGCAAGACCGGAAAAACCAGCTATGTGCTTTGCCATCAGCCCAAATCGTTCGACTGGCGTGCGCGGGGCGCATCGCCCCATCGACTGAAGCGCGTGGCGGACGCGCAGTTCGCGCAAGTGTGCGAGACGCTCGATCAGATCCTGATGCTGCCCCGATCACCGCCGTAAACCGCTGACCGCGACGCCGTCGCCCTCGCGAATGCGGGGGCCCAGGCGCCACCGGACGCCGAGATACCGTGGCGCCTGGCGCGGAATCGGGTTGTTCAGCGGTTACTCGATCCCGAGTTTTTTCAGCTTGTAGCGAATCTGGCGAAAGCTGAGCCCCAGCCGCTCGGCGGCCAGGGTCTTGTTCCAGCGCGCGGCGAGCAGGGTGCGTTCCAGCACGGCGCGCTCGATATCTTCGAGGTATTTTTCCAGATTGCCGGCAGCCAGGATGTCGGCTTCGCTCGGCAGACTGTCGTGGGGCGCGGGTGAATGCCGCTGCGGTGTATTCCCGGGGGCGGTCGCTGCCGACATCGACTCCGCCGACAGGCGCAGGTCCCGCGGCTCGATACGCTGGTGTTCGCACAGGGTAAACGCCCGCTCCAGAATGTTTTCCAGTTCCCGCACATTGCCGGGAAAGCTGTAATGTTCAAGCGTCGCGAGCGCCGCCGGGCTCAGCAACGGCGCTTCCATGCCGCTCTCCTCGCCCAGGCGTTTCAGGAAATAATCGGCGAGCGCGGGGATGTCCTGGGGGTGATCGCGCAGCGCCGGCACCGCGATTTCGATGACGTTGATGCGGTAGTAGAGATCCTGCCGAAAGCGGCCGTCGCTCAGATCCTGTTCGAGATCGCGGTGGGTGGCGCTGAGGATACGCACATCGACGTTCAGTTCGCTGCCTTCGCCGACCCGGCGGATGGTTTTTTCCTGGATCGCGCGCAGCAGCTTGACCTGCATCGGCAGCGGCAGTTCGGCAATCTCGTCGAGAAACAGGGTGCCGCCCTCGGCCACTTCGAACAGCCCGCGCTTGTCCTGGTGGGCGCCGGTGAAACTGCCCTTGATGTGGCCGAAGAACTCGCTCTCCATCAGTTCCGTCGGAATGGCGCCGCAGTTGACCGGCACGAAGGGTCGATCGGCACGCGGGCTCTGGCGGTGAATGGAGCGGGCGACGATTTCCTTGCCGCTGCCCGAGGGGCCGCGGATGCACACCGGCGCCTGACTGCGCGCGACGCGGGCGATCTCGCGCCGCAAATTCTGGATCGCCGGTGAAGCACCGATGAATTCCTGCGCGGCGCCCAAGGACTCGTTGGCCGCCGGCGGGCTCGCCAGCTTGAGGGCGGACTGCACCAGCGTGCGCAAGCGCTGCAACTGAATGGGTTTGGAAACGAAATCGAACGCGCCGCGCTGCAACGCCTGCACCGCGAGATCGGTATTGCCGTAGGCGGTGATCATGGCCACGGGCAGTTCCGGGTATTTGAGCTGAATGTGGTCGATCAGGTTGAGGCCGTCGCCGTCGGGCAGGCGCATGTCGGTGATGCAGACCGCGAAGGATTCCGCCTTCAGCACATTGATGCCTTCCGCCAGGCTGGCGGCGGTAGTGACGTCGAGACCGAGCTGATGCAGGGTCATGGAGAGCAGCTCGCGGATATCCGGTTCGTCGTCGACGACAAGTGCTTTCGGCATGGTCAGGTCTCGGTGGTGCGCGGGCGTTGATCGAGCACGCGGTCGGGATGTGCGAAACCGATCCGGAAACAGGCGCCGATGGCGGAAGCCGCGGCGTTGCCGTGGGCGCGATACTCGAGCGTGGCCCGATTCATTGCACAGAGTTCGCGGGAAATATACAACCCCAGCCCGGTTCCGGTGTGCGACGTGGTAAAAAACGGCTCGAACAGCCGCTTCTGCACAACCGCTCCGATGCCGGGGCCGCGATCGCGCACGTCCAGCCACGGGCGGCCGCTGGCGGCGTCCGTGCCCAGTTCCAGCGTCGCCCAGCGCGCGCCACTGTGTTCCGCGCTGTGACGCAGGGCGTTGTCGAGCAGGTTGGTCAGCACCTGATTCAGTTGCGATGGGTCGAACTCGACGAGCAGGGCGGGGCCACTGGTATCGACCTCGATCACCGCGGACCCGTCCGAGTGCTCCGCCAGTTCGGTGATGAATTTTTGCAGCCAGTTCTTGAGATCGAATCGCGCGACCTCGGCGGGTTTCTGGCGGGACAACTGCAGCACGTTTTCGACGATCTGATTCAGGCGTTCGGAATGGCGGACGATGATCTCCGCCAGGCGTTGTACCGAACCGTCGGATGCATCGCTCTCGCCGAGCAGTTGCGCGGCGTGGCTGATCGCACCCAGCGGATTGCGGATTTCATGGGCGATCCCCGCTGTGAGCCCGCCCAGGGAGGCGAGCTTGAGCTGTTGCGCGCGCTGGGCGCTGGCGCGGTTGTCTTCCAGAAAAATCAGCGTGCGCCGACTGTCGCGTTGATCCAGGGAGGCGAAGCTGGCCTGGATTTCGGTGCCGCCGGCGGCGAACGTCGGCGCTTGCAGCCAGGGATAGCTTTTCCAGCGCTGAAACAGTTTCAGCAATGGTGGGCAGACGCCGAGAAACTGGCGCAGCGCGAGCGGGCGTTGCGGCTGATGACCACCGAGCAGACCGACGGCCGCGGCGTTGATGAGTTCGATGCGCCCGCTCTGATCCACCACTACGATGCCGGTCAGCATGCGCTGGATGATCAGCTCGTTGAGCTGTTGCAGTTGCGCGGCGGCGTCGGCATGCACCGCCTCGCGCTGCTGGGCGCCGCGCAGCCGGCTGTTGGCGCGCTGCACGCTGATGGCCGTGGCGAACAGCAGCATGCCCAGCAGGCCCGCAGCGACGGGGCCGGGTTCACCGGACCGGGTCAGGGCGACGGCGACTTCCTGGCCCAGCACTGCGAGGCTTGCGATGGCGGCGAGCAGCAGCGCCAGACGTGCGCCGAACGCGGCGCCGCCGCAGGCGACCGTGATCAGGAGCGGGACCCCGAACCCGCTGGCGACACCACCGCTGCCAAAGGTAAGCGCCGCCATGCAGCCGATGTCCACCACCAGATGGACGAACAGGGCGCTGGGATGGAGTGCGAAATGCCGCCAGAGCGCATGCGCCAGCAATACGGCGGAGGTGGCGACAAAGGCGTAGATGGCGCCGGACTGGATCAGCGGGACGGTGGCGGCGAACAGGCCGCGCGAGATGCCGCTGAGCAGAATGGTCAGAAACAGCAGCGAGAACGCCACCCGGTAGAAGGTGTACACCCTCACAGAGCCGATCGACTGGGTACTGTTGTCGTCCGTGCCGTTCGTGGTCATGGCCTCCGGCCGGTGGGTTTTTGCTCGCGCCCGGATTTTAGCCGAAAATGCCGGACCCCAGCGGAATCAGGCGCCATACCATGAACCGGCTCACAGTGGCCCTGGCACAGCTCAATCCTCTGGTCGGGGATATTCCCGGCAACACCGCCAAGGTCATCGCGGCGGTGCGCACCGCGCGCGACGAACTGGGCGCGCAGGTCGTCCTGTTTTCCGAACTGGTGCTGATCGGCTATCCGCCGGAAGACCTGCTGCTGCGGCCCGCGCTGCAACCGCGCATCGAGCGGGCGCTGGCCGAGGTGCGGGCCGCCTGTCGCGGCATCGTCGCGGTGCTCGGCTATCCCTGGCGCGAACACGGCAAGCTCTACAACTCGGCCGGTGTGATCCGCGACGGTGAGCTGATCGCGCGTTACGACAAAAACTGCCTGCCCAACTATCAGGTGTTCGACGAGCAGCGTTACTTTGCCGCTGGCAGCGCGCCCTGTGTGTTTGATATCGCCGGCGTGCGCGCGGCGGTGACGGTCTGCGAGGATGTCTGGTTTCCCGGACCCACGGCGGCGGCGGCGGCGGCCGGCGCGCGTCTGATGCTCAATCTCAACGCCTCGCCCTTTCATCGCGGCAAGCAGCACAAACGCCAGGAAGTGCTGGCGGCGCGCGCGCGCGAGGGTGGGCTGCCGATTCTCTATGTGAATCAGGTCGGCGGTCAGGATGAACTGATATTTGACGGCGGTTCGCTGGTGGTGGATGCGAACGGCACACCTTGTTTTCAGGCGCCGCAGTTTGTCGAGGGTCTCTTTCCCGTGACGCTTACAGTCGCTGCCGGTGCGGTCAGCGTGCCGGCGCAGTCGATCACGCCACCGCTGGAGCCCATCGCGTCGGTGTATGGGGCGCTGGTGATCGGGGTGCGCGACTATGTGCGAAAAAACGGCTTCAAGGGCGTGGTGCTCGGTCTTTCCGGCGGTATCGATTCGGCGCTGACGCTCGCCATCGCGGTGGATGCCCTGGGCGCGGAGCGAGTGGAGGCGATCATGCTGCCGTTCCGCTACACCTCGCAGCTCAGCAAGGACGGCGCCCGCGCAGAAGCCGAGCGGCTCGGGGTGAGTTATCGCAGCATCGATATCGCGCCGGTGTACGACGCCTGCATGGGTGCGCTGGCGGAGGAGTTCGCGGGCCTGCCGGTGGACAAGACCGAGGAGAATCTCCAGGCCCGCGCGCGCGGCCTGCTGTTGATGGCGATCTCGAACAAGAAGGGCTATCTGGTGCTCACCACCGGCAACAAGAGCGAAATGGCGGTGGGCTACGCCACGCTCTACGGCGACATGGCGGGCGGACTCGATGTGCTCAAGGACGTACCCAAGGTCACGGTGTTCGAACTGTCGCGTTACCGCAACAGCATCGCGCCGGTGATTCCCGAGGAAGTGATCACGCGGCCGCCCTCGGCGGAACTGGCGCCGGACCAGAAGGACGAGGATTCGCTGCCGCCTTACTCCGTGCTCGACCGTATCCTGGAACTCTATGTGGAGCAGGACGCGAGCGCCGCCGATATCGTCGCCGCCGGCTTCGCGGCCGAGGATGTCTATCGCGTGGTGCGCATGGTGGATGTCAACGAATACAAGCGCCGCCAGGCCCCGGTCGGTCTGCGCGTGAGCGAACGCGCTTTCGGCCGCGACCGCCGCTATCCCATCACCAATGGGTGGCGCGCGGGGGATTGACTGGACGCCGTCGCCTTCGCGTATCTTCCAGTCGTCCTCGCGGATGCGGGGACTCAGGCGCCACCGGATCCGGAAGTATTGCGGTGCTGGATTCCCGTTTCACTGGAAACCGCTCCTGCGTTTCCAGTATTTCCGCCATCCAGGGCGGTTGCGCGGGGGTGACGGCTTCTTCCTCTCAATCGCGTATGGATACGTTCGGCCTTCGCCCAGCCTGCTAGTCCGCGGCGGCCGCTGCTTCCGGTTCAATGGCCAGGGTGAGCCCGGACTTGGTGGTGGGGGCAGCACCCTCGGGTGCGTCGAGCTGAATCTTCAAGCGCAGGTTGTTCACGGAATCCGCGTTCTGCAGCGCCTCCTGGAGCGAAACCTTGCCCTCCTTGTACAACTGGTACAGGGCGCTGTCGAAAGTGCGCATGCCCTGGGTTTCCGACTTCTCCATGACCTCCTTGACCTCGTCCACCTTGCCGCTCTTGATCAGATCGCTCACCCGCGGCGTGCCCAGCAAGATTTCGATGGCGGCGGCGCGTTTGCCATCCACGGTGGGAATCAGGCGCTGTGACACGATCCCGCGCAGATTCAGCGACAGATCCAGAAACAATTGTTTGTGCCGGTCCTCGGGGAAGAAATTGATGATCCGATCGAGGGCCTGATTGGCATTGTTGGCGTGCAATGTGGAAAGGCACAGATGGCCGGTCTCGGCGAACGAGAGCGCGTGCTCCATGGTTTCGCGGCTGCGGATTTCGCCGATCAGGATCACGTCCGGCGCCTGGCGCAAGGTGTTGTGCAGCGCGTCCTCGTAGCTGTCGGTGTCGATGCCGACTTCGCGTTGGTTGACGATGCTGCGCTTGTGGCGGTGGACGAATTCCACCGGGTCTTCGATGGTGATGATGTGGCCGGCGGAGTTGGTGTTGCGGAAGTCGATCAGCGAGGCCAGCGAAGTGGATTTGCCGGAGCCGGTGCCGCCGACAAACAGTACCAGTCCGCGCTTCTGCATCACCAGCTTGGGCAAAATCTCCGGCAGACCCAGGCTGCGGTAATCGGGAATCTCGGTCTTGATGGTGCGTATCACCATCGCCACCTGGCCGCGCTGTTTGAAGATATTGACCCGGAACCGGCCGATACCGGACTCGGAAATTGCCAGGTTCATTTCCGGCCGGCGCTCGAATTCGGCTTTTTGCTCGGCGTCCATCACGGCATTGGCGAGCGCCTCAACCGCGCCGGGCGATAACGGCTCCGTGGCAATGGGAGTGAGCTTGCCCTGCACTTTCATGCTGGGCGGGGCACCGGTGGAAAAGTAGAGATCCGAGCCGTCCTGTTCGACGATGATCTTCAGGTAATGCTGTAATTCCACGCGCGGGTCTCCTCGATACGGCGGCAGTGCACGCGCAAGGTAGCAAACAGGTCTCCGCGGGATTTTGAGCCGGTTCACATAACGGCGGGGCTGCGGATGAGCGGGCGTTTGCGGCGACGAGTTGCGCCGGTGTGTGGCGTGTCACTCCCGCGAAGGCGGGGCAGGGGCGAGGACCCAGAGCTGCGCGCTACCGCAAAGCCCACGCGAGCTGTGTCGTCCCCGCGGAGGCGAGGATCCAGGCGCCACCGCGACCCGAACCAGCGCGGCACCTGGATTCGCGTTTCACTGGAAACCGTTCCTGCGTTTTCAGCATTTCCGCGATCCAGAGCGGCCGCACTGAAAACTGCTCCTGCGTTTCCAGTATTTCCGCCATCCTTGGCGGTCGCACTGAAAACTGCTCCTGCGTTTCCAGTGTTTCCGCCATCCTTGGCGGTCACGGGAATGACGGACCGCAGGCGGCAGGCTCAGCCTGCGTCGGCCTCGAAGCGCACCAGCTCGGCGCCGCCGTCCACCAGATCGCCGACGCCGTAGAAGATTTCCGCCACCACGCCGTCCGCCGGGGCGCGGATGCTGTGCTCCATTTTCATCGCTTCCATGATCAGGATCGGATCGCCTTTCGCGACGCGGGCGCCGGGCGCGACGCGCAGCGCGGTGACGGTGCCGTTCATGGGCGCGGTGAGCCCGCCGGTGGTGTCCTCTTCGCCGGCACCTGTGTCGGTTCGTACTTCATTGAAATGCAGCGCGCCGTCGCGGGTGAAAAGGCTGTAGCCGCCGTCGTGGGCGGTCACGGTGACCAGTTGGCGGTGGCCGTCGAGGCTGGCGTGGAGCTCGCTGCCGCTCAGCGTGCCCGCGATGATCGCGCGGCCCAGGTCGCTGTGCAGATGATGGCGGTCGCCATCGGCAGTGGCGGTGAACAGGATCTCGCGGCCGTCGAGCAGCAGGTGAAACTGCTGGACCGGGGCGTCGTTGCAGCGCCAGCCGTGGGCGCTGTACCAGGGCGACCAGGGATCGGTGGTGGTGGCGGCGAATTCACCGGCGGCCCGGGCGCGCCGCAGCAGCAGGTAGAGCGCGGCGAGCGCGGCCAGCTTGGCGTCGGTGTCCGGGTTGCGCCGAAAGATGGCGTCGCGGTGCCTTTCGATGAAGCCGGTGTCCAGCTCGGCGGCGCGAAACGCCGGTGTCGTGATCAGGTTGTAGAGAAACTCGATATTGGTGACGGTGCCGGCGATGCGGTAGTCGCGCAGGGCGCGCGCCAGCCGTGTCAGTGCCCGCTCGCGATCCTCGTCCCAGACGATCAGCTTGGCGATCATGGGGTCGTAGTGGACGCTGATGCTGTCGCCCTGGAGCACCCCGGTATCGACGCGCACATGGTCCGATTCTTCCGGCGGCTGCAAAAATGCCAGCGTGCCGGTGGCGGGCAGAAAGTCGTGGTCGGCGTCCTCGGCGTAGAGCCGCGCCTCGAAGGCGTGGCCGCGGATTTCGAGCTGATTCTGCGCCAGCGGCAGTGGCTCGCCCGCCGCGACCCGCAACTGCCATTCGACCAGATCCTGCCCGGTGATCATCTCGGTCACCGGATGTTCGACCTGAAGCCGGGTGTTCATCTCCATGAAGTAGAACGCGTCGTCGGTGTCGAACAAAAACTCCACCGTGCCCGCGCCTTCGTAGCCGATGGCGCGCGCGGCGGTCACCGCGGCTTCGCCCATCTGGGCGCGCACCACGGGCGAGAGCCCGGGCGCCGGGGCTTCCTCGATGACTTTCTGATGGCGGCGCTGCACCGAGCAGTCGCGCTCGAACAGGTAGACCGCACCGCCGTGGCGGTCGCAGAACACCTGAATTTCCACATGGCGCGGGCGGGTCAGGTACTTTTCCACCAGCATGGCATCGTCGCCGAAGCTGTTTTTGGCTTCGCGTCGCGCCGCCGCCAGTGCCTCGCTGAACTCGCCCGCGCTCGTCACCACCCGCATGCCCTTGCCGCCGCCGCCGGCGGTGGCCTTGAGCAGCACCGGGTAGCCCATGGCATCGGCGGCGCCGCGCAGCGCGGCTTCGCTCTGTTCCTCGCCGTGGTCGCCGGGCACCCGGGGCACGCCGGCGGTTTCCATCAGGCGCTTGGCGGCGGACTTGGAGCCCATGGCGGCGATGGCGTCCGGCGGCGGGCCGATGAAGACGACGCCGGCGTCGCGACAGGCGGCGGCGAAGGCGGCGTTCTCCGACAGGAAACCGTAGCCGGGATGGATCGCCTGGGCGCCGGTGCGGCGCGCCGCGTCCAGGATGGCCTCGGCTTTCAGATAGGATTCCCGCGCCGGTGCGGGTCCGATGAGCACGGCTTCGTCGGCCAGAGCCACATGCAGCGCGTGCTGGTCGGCTTCGGAGTAGACCGCGACCGTGTGGATGCCGAGCCGGCGCGCGGTGCGGATCACCCGGCAGGCGATCTCGCCGCGATTCGCAATCAGGATTTTGTCGAACATGGAAGCTCGCCTTGCCAGTGATCGGGGCTGCCGCGGTGGCGACAACCGGATTGGGTCACATGCGGAACACGCCGAAGCGCGATTCGCCGATGGGACGGTTCAGGGCCGCGGAAATGCCGAGGCCGAGCACGGTGCGACTCTCCGCCGGGTCGATGATGCCGTCGTCCCAGATACGCGCCGAGGCGTAGTAGGGGTGGCCCTGGCGGTCGTAGAGCTCGACCGTGGGCTTCTTGAACGCGGCTTCGTCCTCCGCGCTCCAGGTCTCGCCGCGCGCTTCCAGTTGTTCGCGCTTCACCTGTGCCAGCACGCCGGCGGCCTGTTCGCCGCCCATCACCGAGATGCGCGCATTGGGCCACATGAACAGCAGGCGCGGATCGTAGGAGCGGCCGCACATGCCGTAATTGCCGGCGCCGAAGGAGCCGCCGATGATCAGGGTGAACTTGGGCACCTGGGCGCAGGCCACGGCGGTGACCAGCTTGGCGCCGTGCTTGGCGATGCCGCCGGCTTCGTACTGTTTGCCGACCATGAAGCCGGTGATGTTTTGCAAAAACACCAGCGGAATCTTGCGCTGCGCGCACAGTTCGATGAAGTGCGCGCCTTTCTGCGCGGATTCGCTGAACAGGATGCCGTTGTTGCCGAGAATGCCCACCGGATAGCCGCCGCGCCACCGCCTGGCGCGCCAGCTGCAACGCATGGCGGTCGTCGCGGGCGTAGTGGTCGGTGACGCCCGAGGTGCGGCAGTGCACATCGGCGCCGCCCAGTTCCTCGGCGCTGACGATCTCGCCGGTGGCGGCGCGCACCAGCGGCGGGCCGCCCAGAAAAATCGTGCCCTGCTGGCGCACGATGATGGATTCATCCGCCATCGCCGGCAGGTAGGCGCCGCCCGCGGTGCAGGAGCCCATCACCACGGCAATCTGCGGGATGCCTTTCGACGACATCACCGCTTCGTTGAAAAAGCTGCGGCCGAAGTGGTTGCGGTCCGGGAACACTTCGGACTGCATCGGCAAAAACGCGCCGCCGGAGTCCACCAGATAAATGCAGGGCAGGTGGTTTTCTTCCGCGATGGTCTGCGCCCGCAACTGCTTGGTGACGGTGAGCGGGTAGTAGGTGCCGCCCTTGACGGTGGCGTCATTGCATATGATCACGCATTCCTGGCCCGACACCCGGCCGATGCCGGTGACGATGCCGGCGCCGGGCACGGCGTCGTCGTACACCTCCCAGGCCGCGAACTGGGAGAACTCCAGAAAGGGCGCGCCCGGATCGAGCAGTTGCTGCACCCGGTCGCGGGGCAGCAGTTTGCCGCGCGCCACATGGCGTTCGCGGGATTTCGCGCCGCCGCCCAGCTTGATCTGCTCCAGCTTGGCGCGCAGATCGTCGAGCTGCGCCCGCATGTGAGCCTGGTTTTCGACGAACTCGGCGCCGCGGGTGTTGATCTTGGTCTGGAGAATGGCCATGGAAGCTCAGGCGTCGCGTTGCAGGATTTTGGGGAAGGTGGCGCGGTGGAAGCCATCGTAGGCGGCATTGTTGCGCTGCGCGCGCGGGATCTTGCGGCCCAGCGGCGAGCTCAGGCACAGCGAACTGCCGCCGTCCACCCGCAGCGTGGTGCCGTTGACGTAACTGGCGCCTTCGGTGAGCAGAAAACACACCGCCGAGCTCACTTCGGACTCGGTGCCGACCCGGTTGAGCGGCACCGACTCGGGGAAATGGGGGATGCATTCGAGCATCTCGGGGTCCTCGTAGGTGTCGAGCCCGGAGGAGGCGAGATAGCCCGGCGCCACCGCGTTCACGCGCACCCCGGCATAGGCCCATTCCACCGCCATGGTCATGGTGAGGTTTTCCATGCCGGCGCGCGCCGCGCCCGAGTGCGCCATGCGCGGCATGCCGCCGAAGTAGTCGGCGGTGATGTTGACGATGCTGCCGCCGTGCTCCTTCATCGAGCGCAGGAACACCGCTTTCGACACCAGAAAGCCGCCCAGCAGATTGGTGCGCACCACGGCGAGAAAACCATTGGCCGAGATGTTTTCCAGATCCGACGGGAACTGACCGCCGGCGTTGTTGACCAGCCCGTGGATGGGGCCGTGGTCGGCGACGAAGCGCTCGATCACGGTGTTGACCGCGGCGTCGTCGCGGATGTCGGCGCAACCGTAGTCGCAGCGGGCGCCCGGGTTGTCGCCCTCGATCTCGGCTTTCACCGTGGTGAGCTTGGCCTCGGTGCGGCCCATCATCAGGATGTTGGCGCCCAGGGCGGCGAGCTCGTGGGCGATGCAGCGGCCAAAACCGCTGCCGGCGCCGGTGACCAGGATGGTCTTGCCGGTGAACAGGCCGGGTCGAAAAACCGATTGGTAGCCCATGGTGTGATCCCCCTTATGGTTGCCGGTATAGCCTTATATTTCTTACCAGGGCGCGCTATCGGATAACTGCACCGGCAGCCTTTTATCGCTCGCGGCAATTATAAGCACGCGCCCGGCTGCGCTCTATCGCTTAGTATCAGAGCCTTTCACTGCATGCAGTTGTTTGGCTGCGCTCGTAGGAAAGTATCCACTCAGGACCTCCTTGAGGCATTTCCCCAAAGCTAGTTTCTCTTCTTCGAATTGTCGCGCGCGGTGGCCGTTTGCGCCTGATGGATGCGGGAATCCATATAGGGTTCGACCTTCCGGGATACGCCGTTCGGTTTCGAGTATTTCCAAGACTGCAGCGACGCTCCTCCCAAGCGGAAGGAACGCCGCTACTTGAAGCTGAGACAGTTCGGGGGCGAGAACCTCCCGCGCGTATCGCATCAGGAAGGCGGATCGCACGAGTGGAGGCCGGCTGCCAGTGTAGTTCTGGTCACCCAGGAACGTGGGGTACCGCACGGCCGATGTAGTGTGCAGCAGATGGGACGCGGAACCAAAGAGGTCGGCTGCGGAGGCGATTCCAAGGAGCTCACATACTCCGAGCTGATCAAGCATGTGCACGAGATTCCTGCGCATGGCACCACCAAAGCTGGCTTCGTACTTCGCCAACCTGCAAGCGTCTTCCTCGCTCGCTCCCGCCAGCAGATGTGTCCGCACAGCACGATAGACGATTTGCATCTGGGTGAAACCCGGGGTGACACCAATCAAGGCCATACGCGCCTCCCGGTTGATCCAGCCGACCGGGGCGTCGTATACCGTCAAACCATCGTGAAGATCTTCGGCGAGCTTTAATGCGGGAACGAGCAGATCCTCGCGGGTGTATTCGCGGCGGTCCGGCAGGGCCAGAATGAAGGCAGTCAGAGAATCAGGTAGCACTTTTTTCCTTTGCCTGTTGCTTGACAATCACCTTCACGCACTGCAACGCACCATTATCGGGTTTCGTTAAATAGTTCCCGCCCGACCAGCATACGGCGAATCTCCGAGGTGCCGGCGCCGATCTCGTAGAGCTTGGCGTCGCGCAACAGGCGCCCGGTCGGATATTCGTTGATGTAGCCGTTGCCGCCCAGGCTCTGGATCGCCTGTAGTGCCATTTGCGTGGCTTTCTCGGCGGTGTAGAGGATCACCGCGGCGGCGTCCTTGCGCGAATCCTCGCCGCGGTCGCAGGCCTTGGCGACCGCGTACAGGTAGGCGCGCGAGGTGCTGAGATCGACATACATGTCGGCGACCTTGCCCTGCATCAACTGGAATTCGCCGATGGCCTGGCCGAACTGTTTGCGGTCGTGCAGGTAGGGCAGCACGATGTCCATGCAGGCCTGCATGATGCCGACGGGGCCGCCGGACAGCACGGTGCGCTCGTAGTCGAGGCCCGACATCAGTACGCGCACGCCTTCGTTTTCCTTGCCGAGAATGTTTTCGGCGGGTACTTCGCAGTCCTCGAACACCAGTTCGCCGGTGTTGGAGCCGCGCATGCCGAGCTTGTCGAGTTTCTGGGCGCGGCGGAAACCCGGGTAATCGCGCTCGACGATGAAAGCGGTGATGCCTTTCGAGCCGGCGTCGGGGTTGGTCTTGGTGTAGATCACATAGGTGTCGGCATCGGGGCCGGTGGTGATCCACATCTTGTTGCCGTTGAGGATGTAGCGATCGCCCTTTTTGTCGGCGCGCAGTTTCATGCCGACCACATCGGAGCCGGCGCCGGGTTCGCTCATGGCCAGCGCGCCGATGTGTTCGCCGGAGCAGAGTCCGGGCAGATAGCGGGTTTTTTGCGCGGCGGTGCCGTTCTTGCGGATCTGGTTCACGCAGAGATTGGAGTGCGCGCCGTAGGACAGCCCGACCGCGGCGGAGGCGCGGGAGATTTCCTCCATCGCGACCACATGGGCGAGGTAACCCATGCCGGTGCCGCCGAATTCCTCCTCGACCGTGATGCCGAGCAGGCCCAGGTCGCCGAACTTGCGCCACAGGTCGCGGGGAAAATCGTTGGCCTGGTCGATGGCCTCGGCGCGCGGGGCGATTTCGTTTTGCGCGAAGCGATGGACGGCATCGCGCAGTTGATCGACATCCGTGCCCAGATCGAAGTTGAGGCTTTTGTAGGGTGCGTTCATGGGCGTCCGCGGCAGGTGGGCCGCGGGACTATAGCGAAGCCGCGCCGGCGCATCAATTTGGTGGCGGACCCGGTGGCGAAACAGTCGGCTGGGGACGGGGTTTCACCGTCCAGCGCGTCATCATGCCCGCGGTCATGTGGTCGCCGACGTGGCAGTGGTAGAGCCAGGTGCCCGGGTTGTCGGCGATCATGGTCACCGACACCATGCTGGCGGGCAGCAGTTCGATGACATCGGTGCGGTGACCGCGGTCGAGCACGGTCTCGCCGTGCCAGTGGGCGGTGTGCAGATCCTCTTCCGAACCCAGCGCCACCAGGTGCCAGCGCACGGTTTCACCGGCGACCGCTTCCAGTCCGGTCATGTTCCCGAAGATGTAGCCATTCATCGCGTGCTTGAGGCCGCCTTCGGCGCCGTGTTCCTCGTTGAAGATCATGAAGAGGGTGGTGAAGCTGCGGTCCACATCGCGGGGACGCGGATCGTCCCGCGAAATCGCCATGCCCTTGCGGGTGACGACGATGGTGCCGATCAGGCCCCGATAGATGTCCTCGACATGGTCCACATGAGAGTGATACAGCCAGACGATCGACGAGGGGTCGGCGGGGCCCGGCCCCGCTTTCTCGTCGATCTTCCAGGTGTAGGTGAAACTCGCCCCGGGTGCGATCGAGGCGCCGGCGCCGCGGTGGTCCGCGCCGTCGTTGTCCTCGTCGTAGCGCAGGCCGTGAGGGTGCATCGAGAGCGGTCGGTCGGTGCGGTTCTTGAAGTGCACTTTCAGCGTATCGCCCACCTCGCCCAGCAGTTCCGGTCCCAGGATTCCCCGCCATTCCGGCTGCGGGATCGGTGTGCTGTAGCTGGCATCGGTGTAACCGATGTAGCGGTATTTTGGGTAACGCAGCCGCTTTCCCCAAGGGCCCATGTCCTGGCCTGGGTGCATCAGGTTTTTGCCGGAAGGCGCGTAATCCCAGGTCACCTGTTCGGCAGCCACCCAGTACTCGCGATTCTGGCCGGCCATGGCGAAGAGGGGCGTGGCCGCCAGTAACAGCAGCGCGGCCAGGAACAGTGGTTTCATACCAAAATTTACCTCGGAGATGGGCAGGATGCGGCGGACCGGCGGCGATTGTAGCGGTCTTTGTTTAACCCCTCAAATGATAATTAGTTGCATTAACGCGCGGGGCTGCCCTAGAATCCGTCGCAGATCAATCACCCTTCAAGCCCTGCCTCAAGGAGATCTGCGATGAAAAGAGTTGTGCGAGCGGCCGCGTTGGCGACCGTCCTTGGCTTCCCCGCGGCGCTGACGGCGGCGCCCGAACCCTCTGCCGAACCCACCATGGCCGAGGTGATGCGTCTGCTGAAAGAACAGCAGGCGGAGATCGAGGCGCTGAAGGCCCAGTTGCGCCAGACCGACACCAAAGTCGCGGAAACCGCGACCGCGGTGGAGGCCACCGCGAGCGCGGTCGAAACCGCGGCGGGATCGAGCGAACGCTCCGCCAAGGTCGCCGCCTGGGCCGACCACACCCAGATCGGCGGTTACGGCGAGATTCACTACAACAACAAGAAAAACGGCCAGACCGACGAGCTCGACGCACACCGTTTCGTGATGTTTCTGAGCCATGATTTCAGCGACAAGGTGCATTTTTTCTCCGAGGTCGAGCTGGAACATGCGGTCGCCAGCCATGAGGACAGCGGCGAGGTGGAACTGGAGCAGGCCTATGTGCAGTGGGACTACGCTGAGCGTCAGAACGCCAGGTTCGGCCAGTTTCTGATGCCGGTCGGGATCCTGAATGAAACCCATGAGCCGCCCGCCTTTTACGGGGTGGAGCGCAACCCGGTGGAGCGCCTGATCATTCCGACCACCTGGCGCGAGGACGGCGTGCTGCTGGGCGGCGAAATAATGCCCGGGCTGCATTACGACGCTGGGGTGCACAGCGGACTCAAGACCGACATCGCAGGTGAAGCGCCGTTCGATGTCGCGGAAAGCCGCCAGGAGGGCGCCCACGCCGCCGCCGAGGATCTGGCCTACACTGGGCGCCTGAAATATACGGGTCTGCCGGGCCTGGAACTGGCGCTCGCGGTGGACTATGAGACCGATCTGACCCAGGGTCTGACACCCGGCGCCGACAAGGCCAGCGCCCTGCTCTACGAAACTCATGGCATCTATCAGCTCGGGCCGTTCGGTTTGCGGGCGCTGTACGCGCGGTGGCAGATCGACGGTGCTCAGGCCAAGGCGCTCGGCAGGGACGAGCAGAAGGGTTGGTATGTGGAGCCTTCGTGGCGCCTTACCCAGAAGCTGGGGTTCTTCGCCCGCTACAGCGAATGGGATACGGCCGCCGGCGGCCATGCCGACACCAATCTGGCGGAGATCGATTTTGGCGCCAATTACTGGCTGGTGGAAAATGTGGTGCTGAAAGCTGATTGGGTAAGCCAACACAATGGCGATGGCGATGGCGTCAATCTGGGCGTGGGCTGGAGTTTCTGACGTTTGGCTGATCGGATGAAACTGCTGCCCGCCAGAGTACTGTTGCTCGCGCTGGTGGCGCTGTGCCTGCCAGTGGCGGAAGCCGAGGGCGTCTATCTGACGCCGGATGAATTCCGGGCCCAGGCCTTCGGCGGCGCCGAGTCGACACCGCAAACCCTGTGGCTGTCGGCGCCGCTGAAAGATGCGGCGGCCGAGATTCTCGGGCATCCGTTCGCGCAACTGCGGGTGCGCTACTGGCGGCACGGTGACCGCACCGCCTGGGTGCTCGACGAGATCGGCAAGACCCACCCCATCACCATCGGAGTGGTGGTGGAACAGGGTGCCGTCGCGGCCATCCGGGTGCTGGAGTTTCGCGAGAGTCGCGGCGAGGAGGTGCGCCTGCCTTTTTTCACCGATCAGTTCGTCGGCGCCGGCTTGCGTGCGGGCGACGGGGGCGAGCTCGACCGTGGCATCGACGGCATCACCGGGGCCACGCTGTCGGTGCGCGCGATGCAGCGGGTAGCGCGGCTCGCACTCTTTTTTCATGGCCAGGTTTTACGCCCGGCTTCTCCTTCAGGTGACGGCGAATGAAGCTTCCCGATGAGAGCCCCGCAAGCGAAACCAGCAGCGCGCTCAAACGCTGGCACCGCCGCATCGGTGTGGCGGCTTCCCTGTTCGTGATCCTGCTCGCGTTCAGCG
>JACPPB010000043.1 GCA_016191205.1 Gammaproteobacteria bacterium
AGGGCAGGCGGTTGATGAAGCAGCCGTTCTGGTCACGATCGACCCGAGTGAATACCGGGCGCAACTCGAACAGAACGCGGCCGTGGTGCAGTTAAACGAGTTGAATTATCAACGCGCCAAGCAACTGAACGAAGAGAAACTGATCAGCCCTCAGGCCTATGATGAGAGTCTGGCGAAATTAAAAGAATCCCAGGCAAACCTTGCCTTGGCGAAGGCGCGTCTGGATAAGACGACAATCCGCGCGCCGTTTGCAGGTCGTCTGGGCCTCCGCCAGGTCAGCCCGGGGGATTACGCTCAGCCGGGTCGGGCCATTGTGAATCTGGAGGATATCGATTCGATCAAGGTCGATTTCCGCATTCCGGAAAGCTATTTAGCGAAGGTCCGCGCGGATCTGCCGGTCAACGTGCGCGTGGATGCCCGTTCGGATCGGGCCTTCGCCGGTCGGATTTACGCCATCGATCCTCGCATCGATGAGGCCTCGCGGACGATCCTGCTGCGCGCCCGTGTCCCTAATCCGGGCGGAGAGCTTCGTCCCGGGATGTTTGTCCGCGTGACCCTCGTGTTGGGCCGGCGGCCGGATGCCCTCCTGATTCCGGAACAGGCGGTTGTGCCGATGGGCGATGCAAAATTTGTCTATCGGATCGTGGACGGCAAGGCCGTGCAGGCCCAGGTGAACATCGGCCAGCGGCTGGAGGGGCTTGTCGAGATCGTCGAGGGCTTGAACGCGAATGACACCGTCGTAACAGGGGGCCAGACAAAAATCTTTGAGGGCGCCCCGGTCATGATTATCGATTCCCCGGCCGCAAAACCCTCGCTTCCCGCCGCGGCGAAGCCGTAGCTCGGAGAAATCACCATGGTACTCCCCGATATTTCGATCCGCCGTCCGGTGCTCGCGACCGTCATGAGCCTGATGCTGATCCTGATCGGCGTCATCGCCTACACACGCCTGTCCGTCCGGGAATATCCCAATATCGATCCCCCGATCGTGTCGGTCCGCACCGTCTATGCCGGCGCCAGCGCCGAGGTGGTGGAAAGCCAGATCACCCAGCCGCTGGAAGATTCGCTCGCCGGCATCGAAGGCATCAAGGTCATCAAGTCCGTCAGCCGCGAAGAGGTCAGCCAGATCACGGTGGAGTTCACGCTGGAGCGGGACATTGATGCGGCCGCAAACGACGTGCGCGACCGGGTGGCCCGCGTCCGAGGCCGACTGCCCGAGGAGACGGACGAGCCGGTCATCGCCAAGATCGAGGCGGACGCCTTCCCCATTATCTGGCTCGCGTTCTCGAGCGACCGCCACACGCCGCTCGAGATCACCGATTACGCCGACCGTGTGGTCAAGGACCGTCTGCAGACGCTGCCGGGGGTGGCCAGCGTGATGATCGGGGGCGAGCGCCGCTACGCGATGCGCCTCTGGCTGGACCGGGAGCGCCTCGCGGCCTACCGGCTGACCCCGCAGGATGTGGAAGACGCGCTGCGTCGGCAAAATATTGAAGTGCCGTCGGGTCGCATCGAAAGCCGGCAGCGCGAATTCACCGTACTGACCGAGACGGATCTCCGCACGCCGGAGGAATTCAACCGTCTGATCATCCGGGAGGTGAACGGCTACCCGGTGCGGCTGCTCGACGTGGGCCGTGCCGAGCTCGGTGCGGCCGACGACCGAAACGCCGTGCGGGTCAACGGCAATCCGGCCGTCGGCGTGGGCATCGTCAAGCAATCGACCGCCAACACGCTGGCCGTGGCCAAGGCCGTCAAGGCCGAGATGCCCAAACTGATCGCGGGACTGCCGGACGGCATGAAGCTCCAGATCGGTTTCGACAGTTCGATCTTCATCGACGAATCGATCAAGTCGGTCTTTGAAACTCTCACCGAAGCGCTGGCCCTGGTAGTGCTGGTCATCTTCTTCTTTTTGCGTTCGGCGCGCGCCACGCTGATCCCGTTTGTGACGATCCCGGTCTCTCTGGTCGGCGCCTTCATTTTCGTCTACGTCCTGGGGTTCACGGTCAACGTGCTCACCCTGTTGGCTCTGGTGCTGGCGATCGGGCTCGTAGTGGACGACGCCATCGTGATGCTAGAGAATATTTACCGCCGGATCGAACACGGGATGCCCCCGCTTCAAGCCGCGTTCGAAGGCAGCAAAGAGATCGCGTTCGCCATCTTGGCCATGCCGATCACGGTGGCGGCCGTCTTCGTGCCGGTCGCCTTCATGACCGGCACGACCGGCCGGCTGTTCCGGGAATTCGCACTGACCGTCTCGGCGGCGGTGATCGTATCCGGCTTCGTCGCACTGACGCTGACCCCGATGATGTGCTCGAAACTGCTGCGCCACGAACGGCAGCACGGCCGACTCTACCGGCTGATCGAGCGCGGAATCGAACGGCTCAATGCCGGTTACAAGGCGACGCTGACCCGGTCGCTGAACCATCGTGCGCTGATCCTGTCGCTGGGGGCGGCGGCCG
>JACPPB010000044.1 GCA_016191205.1 Gammaproteobacteria bacterium
AAGACACCGTGGAGCACAGGCTGGATCGATGAGGATGAACGAATCATGAACATCGCATTACTGAGCGAGATACACCTGCTTGCCGAATCCTTTCCATCAGTCGCAAACCACCGAGAAAATCGGGATTTTTAGAGGTTCCCTTCCGGTGCACACTGTCACATAATCGAACGTATATGTGACAGGTACGACATGCTGATAGGCTACATGCGGGTATCGAAGGCGGACGGCTCCCAGGCTACCGATTTGCAGCGCGACGCGCTGATTGCCGCCGGGGTCGATCCAGTACATCTTTACGAGGACCAGGCATCCGGCATGCGCGAGGATCGGCCCGGCTTGACGAGCTGCCTGAAGGCGTTGCGAACTGGCGACACACTGGTCGTGTGGAAACTGGATCGGCTCGGACGCGACCTGCGACATCTCATCAACACCGTGCACGACCTGACTGGGCGCGGCATCGGCTTGAAGGTATTAACCGGGCACGGCGCGGCCATCGACACCACGACCGCCGCCGGCAAGCTGGTCTTTGGCATCTTCGCCGCCCTGGCCGAGTTCGAGCGCGAGTTGATCGCGGAGCGCACGATTGCCGGCCTAGCCTCGGCCCGCGCGCGCGGGCGGAAAGGCGGCCGGCCGTTCAAGATTACCGCCCCCAAGCTGCGGCTGGCGATGGCGGCAATGGGTCAGCCAGAGACCAAGGTCGGCGACCTGTGCCAGGAACTTGGCGTCACGCGGCAGACCCTGTATCGGCATGTTTCACCCAAGGGTGAGCTACGTCCAGATGGCGAGAAGCTACTCAGCCGAATTTGATGCCGGCATGAGGCAACGTAGCGACAGCGTGGTTTGTCTCAATGGGAAGCGCTCATGATCGATCTTTGAAGGCCCGCAGCAGTCGTGTCACAGACAGGACGAACAAACCGGTCAGCGTGAGGGCTGCGATACCCCAGTACTCTCCGATGAACGCGCCGGCCGTCGTGCCGGCCAGCACAATGGCGAGAATCGGCAAATGGCAGGGACAGGTGAGCACGGCCAGCGCGCCCCACAGGTAGCCGGTGATCGGTTTGTGCGTCTCGGACGGCAAGCGCTCGGGGCTGTTCATGGCAGACTCTCCGCGTGCTGTGCCGGCTCGGTCGGCATGGTGGCCAACTGCACCTCCAGATCGGCCAACGCTTCGCGCCGACGCTCGACGAACTGGCGCAGAACGGCAAGCTGCGCGGCCGCTTCATCGCCGTCCGCAGCATCCAGCGCCCGGCACAGCCGCGCCAGCGCGTCCAGGCCGATGCCCGCCTCGAAGGCCGCCCGCACGAAGCACAGCCGTTGCAAGGCGGCATCATCGAACAGGCCATAGCCGCCCGGGGTGCACGCCACCGGACGCAGCAATCCGCGCAGCAGGTAGTCGCGCACGATATGCACGCTCACCCCGGCATCAAGGGCCAGCCGGGACACGGTGTAGGCGCTCATTGAAAACCTCCTTTTTTTATCCAGCGCAGCAGGAAAGCTGCTTCACGTCCTTGTTGAAGGTCTGCGCCGCAAGCTTCAACCCCTCGACCATTGTCAGGTAGGGGAACAACTGGTCGGCCAGTTCCTGCACCGTCATGCGGTTGCGAATGGCCAGAGCCGCCGTCTGGATCAGTTCACCCGCTTCCGGCGCGACCGCCTGTACGCCGATCAGCCGATGGCTGC
>JACPPB010000045.1 GCA_016191205.1 Gammaproteobacteria bacterium
CTATGCCGGGAAACGGGTGAAATGAAGGGCGCTGTAAGGGTCTAGTTGACTCCATTTTGAACCTTTCACCCGCGCTGGCGGGTTTTTGTGGCATCAGGCTGGGTTATTCAGAGGTGCCCAAGGCATCCTCCGGTCTCAGCGAAGCCGAGGTCGAGCAGATGATCAAGGACGCCGAAGCCAATGCCGAGGCGGATCGCAAGTTCGAGGCGCTGGTGCAGGCGCGCAATCAGGCCGACGGCTTGGCGCACGCCGCCCGCAAGACGCTCGCCGATGCCGGCGACAAGGCCAGCCCCGAGCAGAAGGCGGCGATCGAGAGCGCCATCGAGGGCGTCGAAACGGCCCTCAAAGGGGACGACAAGGATGCCATCGACGCGGCCGCGGCGAAATTGTCTGAGGCGTCCGCCGCGCTGGCCGAGAAAATGTATGCCGATGCCGCCACCGCGAGCCAGCAGGCGAATGACGGCGCGGCGAGCGGTGCCGAGAAAGGCGATGTCGTGGATGCCGAATTCGAGGAGGTCGACGAGACCGGCAAGAAGTAAGAGGGTCCGGGCGCCCTTTGCGGGGCGTCTCTGCTCGGCGCAGGACGCAGGTGTCAGTGCCTGCGTTCTTGCTGTGGGCGGTGCATGAGCGGGTGCTGCCCAAACTCCAGAGCTGCGAATGAGGCGAGCGACAGATTCCATGGCGAAGCGGGATTATTACGAAGTACTGGGTGTGGCGCGTGGTGCCGGCGAGGCCGAGATCAAGAAGGCCTATCGCCGGATCGCGATGAAATACCACCCGGACCGCAATCCGGACGATCCGGGTGCCGAGACGCGCTTCAAGGAAGCCTCGGAAGCCTACGAAGTACTGACCGACAGCACCAAGCGCGCCGCCTATGACCAGTACGGTCACGCGGCGGTGGACGGCAGCGGCGGCGCCGGGCCGCGCGGTGGCGGCAGCTTCAGCGATGTGTTCGGCGATGTATTCGGCGATATCTTCGGCGGCGGGCGCCGCGCGGGGCCGGTGCGCGGCGCCGATCTGCGCTATGAGCTCGAATTGACCCTCGAAGAAGCCGCCCAGGGCACCACCACCAAGATCCGGGTGCCGTCGCTGGTGGGCTGCAAGACCTGCGATGGCAGCGGCGCCCGCAAGGGCACGGCGCCCATCGTGTGCGGAACCTGCCAGGGCCAGGGCCAGATCCGCCGCTCCCAGGGCTTTTTCTCGGTGCAGCAGCCGTGCCCGGCCTGTCGCGGTCGCGGCCGGGTGATCTCCGATCCCTGCGCCAGCTGCTATGGCCGCGGTCGCGTGGAAGAGAGCCGCACCCTGTCCGTCAAGGTTCCGGCCGGCGTCGATACCGGCGACCGCATCCGGCTCACCGGTGAGGGCGAAGCCGGGCCCGAGGGCGGACCGCCCGGCGACCTCTATGTGCAGGTGGCGGTCAAGCCGCATCCCATTTTCCAGCGCGATGGTGCCGATCTCTACTGCGAAGTGCCGATCTCCTTCGTCGATGCGGTGTTGGGCGGCGAGCTGGAAGTGCCGACCCTGACCGGTCGCGTCAATCTGAAAATCCCTGCCGAAACCCAGACCGGGCGCCTGTTTCGCATGCGCGGCAAGGGCATAGTGCCGGTGCGGGGTGGCGGCCCCGGCGATCTGTTGTGCAAGGTCGTGATCGAAACTCCCGTAAATCTGTCGGCGGCGCAGAAGGATCTGCTGAAAGCGTTCCACGACAGCCTGGAGGGAGGCAAGCATTCGCCCCGGGGGACGTCCTGGTTCGATGCGGCCAAGAAATTTTTTGAAGGTTTCGCGCGCTGAGGTTCCGACACCGCACCATTGCCGCAGCGCTTTCGGCGGCCTGTTAAGCTAGCCGTACCCGACCACAGGACAACAGCATGATCCGGATCGCCATCGCCGGCGCCGCGGGCCGCATGGGCAGAACGCTCGTCGAGGCGGTCGCCAATCACCCTGAAACGCGCCTGGGTGTCGCCCTGGAGCGGCCGGGGTCGGAGTTTCTCGGCGCCGATGCCGGCACCCTGGCCGGGTTGGCCGCCAATGGCGTACTGCTGACGGCCGAGCTGGCGGCGGTCGCCGATGCCTTCGACGTGCTGATCGATTTCACGGCCCCTGCGGCGACCATCGCCAACGCCCGGGTGTGCGCCGCGCACCACAAGGCGCTGGTGATCGGCACCACCGGGTTTGACGCGACGCAGAAGGCGCAGCTCGACGCGGCGACCGCGGGGCTGCCGCTGTGCATGGCCTCCAATTTCAGTACCGGCGTCAATGTCTGCTTCAAACTCCTCGAACTTGCCGCCCGGGTGCTGGGCGAAGAGTCCGATATCGAGATCTACGAGGCGCACCACCGCCACAAGGTGGATGCGCCTTCGGGCACCGCGCTCAGCATGGGCGAAGTGGTGGCGGCGGCCCTGGGGCGGGATCTGCGTCAGGTAGCCGTCTACGGTCGCGAGGGCCAGACCGGCGCCCGCGATCCCAGGACCATCGGCTTTGCCTCGGTGCGCGCGGGCGATATCGTCGGCGATCATACGGTGATGTTTGCCGCCGACGGCGAGCGCGTGGAAATCACCCACAAGGCCTCCAGCCGCATGGCCTTCGCGCGCGGCGCGGTGCGCGCGGCGGTATGGCTCGCCGGGCAGCCGGACGGACGCTACGACATGCGCGATGTGCTGGGACTGCGGGATTGAATGGCGCGGCACTAGCGGAGCTGAAAACCACGGATTGCAACCTGGCGGCGAGGCCCGGGCTCGGTGCCGGCGCGACCTCCGCGGCGTGGCCGCGCGACTCACGCCCTTTCTGACGGAAATCACGTTGTATGGCCTGAAGGCGGGTGATTGCGCTGGACTCCGCGAGGGTCTTGGCCTAGAATTTGCGCGAATTTTTCGCTGATCGGAGAACCCCACCGGCAGCCGTAAACGGGAGCCAAATGAGCGAGATGAAGCCCGCCTTCATCTCGCTTTTTTGCAGCCCGAATTTGACGCCCCGAGGCGTCGCAGTCGAAAGTATTGCCGTTGAATGAGTTACCGTCGACAGCGGTTGTGTCGCGGCCATGGCGTACCGTTTTTAGTTTTGGCAACCGGAGAAGCGCTTGACTACACAGCCCCGTCGTCCACCCGCGCTTCTGGTTCTCGCCGACGGCACCGAATTCCTCGGTACCGCCATCGGAGCCGAGGGTCTGGCGAGCGGCGAAGTGGTATTCAACACGGCAATGACAGGTTATCAGGAGATCCTCACCGATCCCTCCTACGCCCGCCAGATCGTCACCCTGACCTATCCCCATATCGGCAATGTCGGTGTCAATGCCGAGGATGAAGAATCCCGGGCGATCTGGGCCGCCGGTCTGGTGATCCGCGATCTGCCCCTGCTCGCCAGCAATTTTCGCAGCGAGGCGAATCTGGATGATTACCTGCGCCGCCATGGCGTGGTCGGCATCGCGGACATCGACACCCGGCGGCTGACCCGTCACCTGCGCGAGCACGGCGCCCAGAATGGCTGTCTGATGGCCGGCACGGTGGATGCCGATACGGCGCTCGCCGCCGCCCGCGCGTTCGGGGGCTTGCAGGGCCTGGATCTCGCCCGCGAAGTCTCGGTGACCGAGCCCTATGAATGGCGCTCCGGTGCCTGGCGGCTGGGCTCCGGCCATCGAGCGCTGACAACCCCCGGTACTTACCGGGTGGTGGCCTACGATTTCGGCATCAAGCACAACATTCTGCGGCTGCTCGCCGAGCGCGGCTGCGCGCTCACCGTGGTGCCGGCGCAGACGCCCGCCGCCACCGTGCTGGCGTTGCGACCCGATGGCGTTTTCCTGTCCAACGGACCCGGCGATCCCGAGCCCTGCGACTATGCCATCGCCGCGATCCGGGTAATTCTCGACGCCGGAATCCCGGTGTTCGGCATCTGTCTCGGCCATCAGTTGCTGGCGCTCGCCTCCGGCGCGCGTACCCTCAAGATGAAGTTCGGCCACCACGGCGCCAATCATCCGGTGCAGGATCTGGCCAGCGGGCGCGTGATGATCAGCAGCCAGAACCACGGCTTTGCGGTGGACGAGGCCAGTCTGCCGGGCAATCTGCGCGCCACCCACCGCTCGCTGTTCGACGGCACCTTGCAGGGGATGCGGCGCACCGACTGTCCGGCATTCAGCTTTCAGGGTCACCCCGAGGCGAGCCCCGGCCCCAACGACGTGGCGCCCCTGTTTGATCACTTTATCGACCTCATGGCGCAGCAGCGATCCGCCTAGCCGGGGCACCCGACCGAGACACTCATGCCCAAACGCGACGACATCCACAGCATCCTGATCCTCGGCGCCGGCCCGATCGTGATCGGCCAGGCCTGCGAATTCGATTACTCCGGCGCGCAGGCCTGCAAGGCGCTGCGCGAGGAGGGGTACCGGGTCATTCTGGTCAACTCCAACCCCGCGACCATCATGACCGACCCGAGCATGGCGGACGCCACCTACATCGAGCCGGTGGAATGGCGCACGGTGGCGGCGATCATCGAGAAGGAACGTCCCGACGCCCTGCTGCCCACCATGGGCGGTCAGACCGCGCTGAACTGCGCCCTCGATCTGGCGCGCGAAGGCGTGCTCGAACAGTGGGGCGTGGAGATGATCGGCGCGACCCGCGACGCCATCGACAAGGCCGAGGACCGCGAGCGGTTCGACAAGGCGATGAAAGCCATTGGGCTCGCCACGCCGCGCTCGATGATTGCCCACAGCCTGGAAGAAGCGCTGCAGGCGCTCGACCGCTTCGGGTTTCCCTGTGTGATCCGGCCGTCCTTCACCATGGGTGGTTCCGGCGGCGGCATCGCCTACAACCGCGAGGAATTCGAGGAAATCTGCAAGCGCGGACTCGAGTTGTCACCCACGCGGGAACTGCTGATCGACGAGTCCCTGATCGGCTGGAAAGAGTTCGAAATGGAAGTGGTGCGGGATCGCAACGACAACTGCATCATCGTGTGCGCCATCGAAAATCTCGATCCGATGGGTATTCATACCGGCGATTCCATCACGGTGGCGCCCGCGCAGACGCTCACCGACAAGGAATACCAGATCATGCGCGACGCCGCCATCGCGGTACTGCGCGAGATCGGCGTGGAAACGGGCGGCTCCAACGTGCAGTTTGCGGTGGACCCGGCGGATGGACGCCTGGTGGTGATCGAGATGAATCCGCGCGTGTCGCGCTCCTCGGCGCTGGCGTCCAAGGCCACGGGTTTTCCCATCGCCAGGGTCGCGGCCAAGCTGGCGATCGGCTACACCCTCGATGAATTGCGCAACGAGATCACCGGCGGCGCTACTCCGGCGTCGTTCGAGCCCAGCATCGATTATGTGGTCACCAAGATCCCGCGCTTTGCGTTCGAAAAATTCACCCAGGCCGACGCGCGCCTCACCACCCAGATGAAATCCGTGGGCGAGGTGATGGCGATCGGGCGCACCTTTCAGGAATCGCTGCAAAAAGCCCTGCGCGGGCTCGAAGTGGACGTCGCCGGATTCGACCCCAAGGCCGACGGCAGCACCAGCGATGGCATGGCGATGATTCGCGAGCAGCTGGCCGGTTCCGGGAGCGAGCGGCTCTGGTACATCGCCGATGCCTTTCGCGCGGGGATCGAGCGTGACGAGATTCAGCGCGCGACCGCCATCGATCCCTGGTTTCTGGTGCAGATCGAGGATCTGGTGCGCGAAGAGCAGATGCTCGCCGGTCACCGCCTTGGCGATCTGGATCGCGACTGGCTGCGGCGGCTGAAGCGCAAGGGTTTCGCCGACGCGCGTCTCGCCCGCCTGCTCGATTGTCCCGAGGCGGCAGTGCGCGCGCAGCGCGCCGCACTCGGTCTGCACCCGGTGTACAAGCGGGTGGATACCTGCGCCGCCGAGTTTGCCACCGACACCGCCTACCTGTATTCCACCTACGAGGAGGAATGCGAAGCGGCGCCCACCGACCGGCGCAAGATCATGGTGCTCGGCGGCGGTCCCAACCGCATCGGCCAGGGCATCGAGTTCGATTATTGCTGCGTGCACGCGGCGCTCGCGATGCGCGAAGATGGCTTCGAGACCATCATGGTCAATTGCAACCCCGAGACCGTGTCCACGGATTACGATATTTCCGACCGGCTTTACTTCGAGCCCGTGACCCTGGAAGACGTGCTGGAAATCGTCCGCATCGAGCGGCCGGAAGGAGTGATAGTGCAGTTCGGCGGGCAGACGCCGTTGAAGCTCGCGCGCGCCCTGGAAGCGGCCGGGGTGCCCATCATCGGCACCACGCCCGATGCCATCGACCGCGCCGAGGATCGCGAGCGCTTCCAGCAGATGATCGTCAAGCTGGGCTTGCTGCAACCACCCAACGCCACCGTGCGCTCGGTCGCCGCGGCCGTCGACGCGGCGGCCACCATCGGCTATCCGCTGGTGGTGCGGCCCTCCTATGTACTGGGCGGGCGCGCCATGGAAATCGTCTACGGCGAGGACGAGCTCAACCGCTACATGCGCACTGCCGTGGCGGTGTCCGACGATGCCCCCGTGCTGCTGGATTATTTTCTGGCGGCGGCGGTGGAGGTGGACATCGACGTGGTGTCCGACGGCACCGATGTCGTGATCGGCGCCATCATGCAGCACATCGAGCAGGCCGGGATTCACTCCGGCGATTCCGCGTGTTCGCTGCCGCCTTACAGCCTGCCGGAGGAAGTGCGGGAGCGGATGCGCGCCATCGTGGTCGCGATGGCGCGGGAGCTGGACGTGCGCGGGCTGATGAACGTGCAACTGGCCTGGCAGGATGGCGAGATCTACGTGATCGAGGTGAATCCGCGCGCGTCGCGCACCGTGCCCTTCGTGTCCAAATGCATCGGCGTGTCCCTGGCCAAGATCGCGGCGCGCTGCATGGCCGGCAAAACGCTGGTTGAACAGGGCTTCACCCGCGAAATCATTCCGTCGTATTTCTGCGTCAAGGAAGCGGTATTTCCGTTCAACAAGTTCCCCGGCATCGATCCCATTCTGGGGCCGGAGATGAAATCGACCGGTGAAGTGATGGGTGTCGGCGCTACCTTCGCCGAAGCCTATGCCAAGGCGCAACTGGGGGCGGGTGACGAGATTCTGGTCAGCGGTACCGCTTTTGTGAGCGTACGGGAGCGCGATCAACCGGGTGTAGTGGAGGTGGCGCGCGAACTCCATGCCCTCGGCTTCAGGCTCGTCTGCACCCGGGGTACCGCCGCGCTGGTCGCCGCTGCCGGCATTCCGGTCGAAGTGGTGAACAAGGTCAAGGAAGGCCGACCTCATATCGTGGACATGATCAAGAATGGCCAGATCGACCTCATCGTCAACACCACCGAAGGGCGCAAGGCGATCGCCGATTCCGCCGCCATCCGCGCCAGCGCCGAGAGCAAGGGTGTTTACTACACGACGACGCTGGCGGGCGGCAACGCGGTGTGTACCGCGCTGCGACACGGGCAGGCGCGCACGGTGCGCAGTCTGCAGGAATTGCATGCGGGGATTGCACAGTGAGCAGGGTACCGATGACCGAAGCCGGCGCCGAGAAGTTGCGCGCCGAGCTGGAGCATCTGAAGCGGGTCGAACGGCCGCGCATCGTGCGGGCGATCGCAGAGGCGCGCGCCCACGGCGACCTGAAGGAAAACGCCGAATACCATGCCGCGCGGGAGCAGCAAAGTTTCGCCGAAGGGCGGATTCAGGAAATCGAGAGCAAGCTCAGCCGCGCCCAGATCATCGACATCACCCGCTTGCCGCCGGACGACAAGGTGATTTTTGGCGCCACCGTCACGGTGATCAACCTGGACAGCGACGAAACCCGGGTCTACCGCATCGTCGGCGACGACGAGGCCGATGTGAAAGCCGGCCGGATTTCCTACCAGTCGCCCATCGCGCGCGCCCTGATCGGCAAGCGGGAGGGTGACGAGGTCGCGGTACAGACACCCTCGGGCACAGTGAGCTACGAGATCGATCAGGTGGCGTACGTTTGAGCGGGACGGTGTCCGACGTGCTGCCCCGGAGCACAGCATTGTTATAAGGTGGCGCGGTTATAAGGTGGCGCGCGACCACCTCACACAAAAAAACCAATGTCCCGAGAGGATCCGCACATGCGAATGAAAACTCCCCGCGTACCGCCGGTGCCGCCCGAAAGCTGGACCGAGGAACAGCGTTCTGTGATCGGCGACCTGCGCGTCAACGGCCGCGTACTCAATATTTTCAAAACCCTGGCCAACCACCCCAAGCTCGCCAAGCGCTGGCTGGTATTCGCCAATCACATCATGGGCAAGTCCAGCCTCAGCCTGCGTGATCGCGAGATCCTGATCCTGCGCATCGGCTGGCTGTGCAAATCCGGTTACGAATGGGGGCAGCACGTGCTGATCGGACTCGAATGCGATCTCGATGCGGCCGAGATCGAGCGCATCAAGCAAGGCGCCGACGCGCCCGGCTGGACCCGCGCGGAGAGCCTGTTGTTGCGCGCGACCGACGAGCTCGATGCGGATGCCTTCATCACCGACGCGACCTGGAAGGGTCTCGCCGAGTTCTATTCCACCGAGCAGTTGCTGGATATCGTGTTCACCGTGGGCCAGTACAACCTGGTTTCCATGGCGCTCAACACCTGCGGCGTGCAGCTCGACGAAGGCATGACGCTGGACCCGCAGCTCTGCAAATAGAGGTCGCGGAGCAGACGCCGCCATCATCACTTTTTCATCCACAAGCCGGAGTCACCATGAACTACGCCGATTACCAGCACCTGCTGTTCGAGCACAAACCCAAGGGCGTGCTGCTGATAACCATCAACCGCCCCGAAGTCATGAATGCGACCAACGGCCGCCTGCACTGGGAGCTTACCCAGGTGTGGGACACCGTTGCCCGCGATGACGACACCAATGTCGTGGTCGTCACCGGCGCCGGCAAGGCGTTTTCCGCCGGCGGCGACCTGACCTGGATCGAGGGCGTGGTGGGCAAGGCCGACGCCGTGCAGCGCATCCAGAAAGAAGCAGCCGATATCGTCTACCGCATGCTGGAGCTGGAAAAGCCCATCATTTCCGCCATCAACGGGGTTGCCGTGGGTGCCGGGCTGGCGGTGGCCATCATGGCGGACATCAGCATCATGTCCGAGACCGCGAAAATCACCGACGGCCACGTCAAGCTTGGCGTCGGCGCCGGCGACCATGCCGCCATCGTGTGGCCGATCCTGTGCGGCATGGCGAAAGCCAAGTACTACCTGATGACCGCCGAATTCATCGACGGCAAAGAAGCCGAGCGCATCGGTCTGGTGAGCCTGTGCTGTCCCCAGGAACAGGTGCTGTCGCGCGCCCTGGCGGTGGCGGATCAGCTTGCGTCCGGGGCCCAACAGGCGATCCGCGGCACCAAGACCACCCTGAACGGCTGGATCAAGCAGGCGGCGCCCATCTTCGAGAACTCGCTGCGCATGGAGATGCAGTGTTTTCTGAGTCCCGATGCCGCCGAAGGCGTGGCTGCCGTGAAAGAAAAACGCCCGGCGAAGTTCCCCTCGGCCAAGGCCGGTTGAAGGTTTTCCGGCCGTTGCGATGCCCGGTCCGGGACCGGGCCTAGCCGCCGTGACGCAGCAGGTTGGAGAGGCGGGGGTCGGGCTGGTCGGCCTTGCGAAACAGCAGGATGACCCGACCCACCGCCTGTACCAGTTCCGCGCGGGTGGCGGTCGTGATGGCAGCGATCAATTCGCGGCGCTGGTCGCGTTCCGCTACGGATAGCCGGACCTTGATCAACTCGTGATCGGTAAGTGCGCGCTCGATTTCCGCCTGGACCGGAGCGGTGAACCCCTTGCTGGCCACGGTCACGGCCGGCGTCAGCCCGTGGCCGATGCGGCGCAGATGCTTTTTGCCGTCGCTGTCGAGGCTCATGTAGTACGCTCCGTGGGGGGCGGCGATTGTAGCAGACGCGATCATGGCGAAATCGAAGAACAGCAGTAGCCGGCGCTGGTTGCGCCAGCACGAGCGTGACCCCTATGTGCAGGCGTCGCGCCGCGAGGGCTATCGCTCCCGTGCCAGTTACAAGCTGCTGGAACTGGATCGGGCGTATCGCCTGTTTCGCCCCGGGCAGACCGTGGTCGATCTGGGCGCGGCACCGGGCGGCTGGTCACAGGTGGCGGTCCAGAAAATTGCCCCGGGTGGCCGGCTGTTTGCCTGTGATCTTCTACCGATGGAAGATATTCCGGGAGTGACGTTTCTGCAGGGCGATTTCACCGAAACCGAAGCGCTGTCGGTATTGCTGGATGCGCTCGGCGATGCGCGGGTGGACGTTGTAATCTCCGATATGGCCCCCAACATGAGTGGTATGCGGGGTGTGGATCAACCCAGGGCCATCTATCTGGTCGAGTTGGCGCTCGAATTTGCTGCCCGCGTATTGAAACCCGGAGGGGTTTTCGTGGCCAAGGTGTTTCAGGGCGAAGGCTCCGATCAGCTGCTGGGGGCGGCGCGCAAGCAGTTCACGCGGGTTCTGGTCCGCAAACCGGATGCGTCGCGGCAGGAGTCCCGTGAGGTCTACTGGGTGGCGAGCGGGCACCGCGCGACCACACCGTCGGAGTAGCATAGTGGCTATAATCGTTTTCCATGACAGATGCTGTCGCCCATCCAGGTGGCCCTGGGCCGCCACGAGGATAATCCGTTGAGCGAGATGGCAAAGAACCTGATTTTGTGGCTGATCATTGCCGCCGTCCTGTTGTCGATTTTTCAGAACTTCAAGGGCGGGGCGGTACCCGAGACCATCACCTACACCAATTTTGTCGATGAAGTGCAGGCGGGGCAGGTGCGGTCGGTCGTCGTCGACGGTCTGGTGATCGAAGGTGAGCGCCAAAGCGGTGCCCGCTTCCGGACGGTTCGCCCCGACGTCTATGACAGCGGTCTGATGGGCGACCTGCTCAATCACAGCGTCAACGTCGAGGGGCGCGAGCCCGACAAGGCCAGCTTCTGGCAGCAACTGTTCCTCGCTGCTTTCCCGATCCTGCTGATCGTCGGCATTTTCATGTTCTTCATGCGCCAGATGCAGGGCGGCATGGGCGGCGGGCGCGCGGGGCCCATGGCTTTCGGGAAATCCAAGGCGCGGCTGCTCAGTGAAGACCAGATCAAGACCACCTTCGCCGACGTCGCCGGTGTCGATGAAGCCAAGGAAGACGTCCGCGAGCTGGTCGAATTTTTGCGCGACCCCAGCAAGTTTCAGACGCTCGGTGGCCGGATTCCCCGGGGCGTGCTCATGTCCGGACCGCCTGGCACCGGCAAGACGCTGCTGGCGCGGGCGATTGCCGGCGAAGCGCGGGTGCCGTTTTTCTCGATCTCCGGTTCCGATTTCGTCGAAATGTTCGTGGGTGTCGGTGCCTCGCGGGTGCGGGACATGTTCGATCAAGCCAAAAAACAGGCGCCCTGCATCATTTTCATCGACGAAATCGATGCTGTTGGTCGCACCCGTGGCGGTGGCTGGGGCGGCGGCAACGACGAGCGTGAGCAGACGCTGAACCAGCTGCTGGTGGAAATGGATGGCTTCGAGGGCAACGAGGGCGTCATCGTGATCGCCGCGTCCAACCGCCCCGATGTACTGGACAAGGCACTGCTCCGTCCCGGCCGCTTCGATCGCCAGGTGTTCGTTGGCTTGCCCGACATCCGGGGTCGTGAGCAGATTCTCAAGGTCCATGTGCGCAAGGTGCCGGTCGACGAACGCCTGAATCTCAGCATCGTGGCACGTGGCACGCCGGGGTTTTCCGGCGCCGATCTCGCCAATCTGGTGAACGAGGCGGCGTTGTTCGCGGCGCGTTCCAACAAGCGCCTGGTGACCATGGAGGAATTCGAGAAAGCCCGCGACAAGATCATGATGGGCTCCGAACGGCGTTCCATGGTGATGTCCGAGGAGGACAAGGCGAACACCGCCTATCACGAGGCCGGCCACGCCATCATCGGCCGACTCATGCCCGAGCATGACCCGGTGCATAAGGTCACCATCATCCCGCGCGGCCGGGCGCTGGGTTTGACGCAGTTCCTGCCGGAAGAAGATCAGTACAGCATGAGTCGCCGCAAACTGCTCGGTCTGGTGTGCAGCCTGTTCGGGGGGCGCATCGCCGAGGAGCTGATTCACGGCATGGAAGGCGTCACCACCGGGGCCTCCAACGATATCGAGCGGGCCAGTCAACTGGTGCGCGCCATGGTCACCAAATGGGGCCTCACCGAGAACCTCGGCCCGATTCTCTATGGCGAAGAAGAGACCATGGGTCCGGTTGCCGGAGCGCGCAACTTTTCCGGTGCCACGTCCCAGCGGATCGATGAAGAAGTGCGGCGCATCATCGACGAGTGCTACGCGCGCGCCAAAGGCCTGTTGGAAGAAAACATCGACATCCTGCACGCCATGAAAGCCGCGCTCATGGAGTACGAGACCCTGGATGCCGACCAGGTTGGCGATCTGATGGCGCGGCGCAAGGTGCGCGCCCCGAAGGAATGGCACGACGCCGATTTCGACTCTGGCCCCGGTTCCAAGGGTGAGATTCGCGCAGCGCCGGGATCCGTGCCCATCGGCGGCCCGGTGGAAGGTAGCTGACGCAGAGTCAATGGTCAGGCGGACGGCCCGCAATGGCCGCGCAAGGAAAGCAGCGTGACGCCGTCACGGCCAGCCTGGCTGGCGCGCCGCCGCCCGTCGATGCCGCTGATCATGGGCATCCTCAATGCGACACCGGATTCTTTTTCAGGCGACGGCCTGTTTGCCGGTGACGCGTGCCCTGAAGGCCGTGGACCGTACCTGGATGGTGTCGTCGCCCGGGCGGCAATGCTGGTGGCACAAGGGGCCGACCTGCTGGATGTCGGCGGCGAATCCACCCGGCCCGGCGCCGCGCCAGTCTCCGACGACGTCGAGCTTGCCCGGGTGCTTCCCGTGATAGCCGCGCTGACCTCCCGTTTCGACGTGCTGATTTCCGTGGACACCAGTTCGCCGAAGGTCATGCGCGAAGTGGCAGCGGCTGGCGCGGCGCTGATCAACGACGTGCGCGCGTTACGCAGATCCGGAGCAATCGAGGCCGCGGCCGCAACCGGATTACCGGTGTGTCTGATGCACATGCAGGGCGATCCCGGGACCATGCAGGCGTCGCCCCACTATGGCGATGTGGTCGCCGAAGTGCGGGATTTTCTTGCCGCTCGGGTAGCCGCCTGCGCTGCGGCCGGCATGGCACCGGAGCTGTTGCTGGTTGATCCCGGTTTCGGTTTTGGCAAAACACTCGAACACAATCTGGCGTTGCTGCGCGCGTTGCCTGACATCGCGCCGCCCGGAGTGCCGGTGGTGGCGGGGTTCTCGCGTAAACGCATGGTGGGAGAGATCACCGGTCGCCCGGTGGCGGACCGGGTGCATGGCAGCGTGGCCCTGGCACTGCTGGCCGCGCGTCTTGGCGCCGCCGTCGTGCGGGTCCACGATGTTGCAGCCACGGCAGATGCGCTGAAAATTCTGGCTGCCGTCGAGCACGGTTCAACCGCGCGCGGCCCAATTGACGAGCTGATCCAATGACGAAACGGTTTTTCGGCACCGACGGCATTCGCGGCCGTGTGGGGCAGTATCCCATCACTGCCGATTTCGTGTTGCGCCTGGGTTGGGCCGCCGGCAAGGTCCTCGGCCAGTGCAGCGAGGGGCGACGTCTGATTCTGGTGGGCAAGGACACCCGCATTTCCGGTTATCTGTTCGAATCGGCGCTCCAGGCCGGAATTATCGCCGCCGGTGTTGATGTGAGCTTGCTGGGCCCCATGCCGACGCCCGCCATCGCGTATCTGACCCGGACTTTTCGCGCAGCGGCAGGGATAGTGATCAGCGCATCACACAACCCGTTCGACGACAACGGCATCAAATTTTTCGGAGCCGACGGCTGCAAACTGCCTGATGAAATCGAAATCGAGATCGAGCGGCATCTGGGCGAGCCGGTGACCACGGTGACGTCGGAGCGGCTGGGGCGCGCCAGCCGGATCGGCGATGCGGCGGGCCGCTACATCGAATTCTGCAAGGGGACGCTGCCTTCCAGCATCAGCCTCAACGGCCTGAAACTGGTGGTGGATTGCGCCCACGGCGCCACCTACCACGTCGCGCCGGACATATTCAGGGAGCTTGGCGCGGCTGTTCATCCGCTGAGCGTCGAGCCGGACGGTTGCAATATCAACCGCGGCTGCGGATCAACCGCGCCGGCGGCCTTGCAGCAGGCGGTATTGGCGCGCGACGCAGATTTGGGTATCGCTTTCGATGGCGACGGCGATCGCGTCGTATTCGTGGATCGAACCGGCGCCATTGTGGATGGCGACCAACTCCTCTATGTGATTGCCGCGCACCGTCAGCGCCACGGCGGCTGCAGTGGTGTCGCCGGGACCTTGATGAGCAATTATGGACTCGAACTTGCGCTCGCGCGCATCGGGGTGCCATTTCTGCGCACCGCCGTCGGCGATCGACATGTGATTGAAGCGTTGCGGGAACGCGAATGGACTCTGGGCGGCGAAAGCTCAGGGCATATTGTTTGTCGCGATCTCACCACGACGGGGGACGGTCTCGTGGCGGCACTCCAGGTGTTGCGAGCGATCATCGAAAGAGACCAGCCGCTTGACGAGCTCTGCGTTGACATGGCCAAGCTGCCGCAAACCATGATCAACGTGGCGGTGGGCGGCGACGCCGTATTCCACCCCGGGCCGGACGTGCTCGCCGCCGTCAGCGCGGCGGAGTGCAAACTGGCCGGCAGGGGCCGCGTGTTGTTGCGCCCCTCCGGTACCGAACCGGTGATCCGGGTGATGGTCGAAGGCGAAGACTTCGCACTGGTGCAGTGCCTGGCCGAAGAGGTCGCCGCAGCGGTCGCTGGAGCGGCTGGCCAGGGTTGACGGACCTTTGGCCTTTTCCTTGTTTGTCGAAGTTAACTTGGCTACTATTGGCGCCCTTTTTCGACCTGAGTTATGCGCAAACCTCTCGTTATAGGCAACTGGAAAATGCACGGCTCGCGTCGTTCAGTGGGCCAGTTGCTTGACGGTATTGCGGGGGTTGCGGATCTTGCCGTCGAAGTCGCCGTTTGCCCGCCCTTCGTGTATCTCGCCGAAGCAGCGGCCCGGGTTTCCGGCACTGGCATTCGCCTCGCCGCGCAGAGCCTGAGCGAGTACGAATGCGGGGCTTACACCGGCGAAGTGGCGGGGTCGATGCTGGCGGATGTCGGATGCCGGTACGTTCTGGTGGGACATTCCGAGCGGCGGCGTCTGTTCGGCGAGACCGACCACCGGATCGCGAGACAGTTTGAGCGGGCGCTGGCAGCGGGCATCACGCCGGTGCTGTGTGTCGGGGAAGACGCGGCCGAGCGCAACGCGGGCGCGACCTGGCAGGTGCTCCATAGACAACTGGAGGCGGTTGCCGAAGTGGCGGGCCGGGAAGCGCTGGGAAAGTCGGTAATCGCTTATGAGCCCGTATGGGCAATTGGCGCCGGCGCCATCGCAAGCCCCGCGCAGGTCGAGGCGGTACAGGTGCGCATTCGGGATCTGCTCGGCGCCCGTGGTGCCGAGACCCGGCTTTTGTACGGTGGCAGCGTATCGCAGGCGAATGCGGCTGAATTGTTTGCCCAGCCGGACGTGGATGGCGTTCTGGTGGGCGGCGCCTCGCTGCAGGCGGAGGAATTCGTGGCCATTTGTAGGCTGGCGGTTGGAGAATCATGGAAACCTTCGTAATCCTGTTACACATTGTCACCGCCTGTGCACTGGTTGCTTTCGTGCTGCTGCAGCAGGGCAAGGGGGCCGAGGCGGGTGCGTCCTTTGGGGCCGGTGCTTCCCAGACGCTGTTTGGCAGTGTGGGTAGCTGGAACTTCTTCAGCAGGGTCACGGCGGGGCTCGCGCTGGTATTTTTCCTGACCAGCTTTGGTTTGGCGGTGCTTGCCAAGCACAATGCCGGTGCTGGCGCGGCGCTTACCCCTGAAATCAAGATGCTTGAGGCGGCGCCGGCGGACACCGAAATCCCGACGCCGACCCCGGGCGCTGGTGACAGTCATGCCGCGGAAGCGGAGATTCCGGCGATAATGGACAAGGCCGCAAGCAAAGATGCGGCAACTGCAACTGAAGATACGGTGAGCAAAGATGTGGTGCCGCGGGATGCGACGCCGAAGCCATGAGTTTTGCCCAAGTGGTGGAATTGGTAGACACGCTATCTTGAGGGGGTAGTGGCGTAAGCTGTGCCGGTTCGAGTCCGGCCTTGGGCACCATGTATACAGTTGTAAGTCAGCGCGAACGGTGGTCCGGATCGATCCGGGTGCGCCCTGTCCTGCGGTCAGGTGTGGCCGTGGTTACGGTGCGGCGGCTTGGGCGTTTGGCCCACCGCCCCGGAGCCTCGAACCGAGGTTCGAAATCCGGTGTTTGGAGTGCGTTTGCGCTTGACCCGATCGTCAGCCGATCCTATACTTTGCGCCCCTCGCGCTGATGCAATTTCAGGGCGGCGCGAGGGTCAGGAATTACCAGGTTCCTGAAACGGCGCGAGCCGTTTGTCGATGCGGGGTGGAGCAGCCTGGTAGCTCGTCGGGCTCATAACCCGAAGGTCGTAGGTTCAAATCCTGCCCCCGCTACCAAATTTCGCCGGCACATTTGACGTGTGCCAGCCGGTGACAAGGGCCCCTGATATCAGGGGCTTTTTGTTTTCTGGGGTTTTGTTTTTTTTTGCGGCAGTTTGTGTTTTTGATGTGCTGACGCAGCAGGGCGCGCCAGGCTCGGGGGCGAATCCGGGGCGACCGAATCCGGGGTGACAAGGGCAGGTTCGATATCGTGCGGCGTGACGACAGACTGAAAGCATTGATCGAGCCGGTGGTGACCGCCTTCGGTTGCGAGCTTTGGGGCCTGGAGTTTTCGGCGGCGGGGCGGCACGGCTTGCTCAGGGTATACATCGACAAACCGGACGGTATCGGCATACAGGATTGCGAGCGCGTCAGTCGACAGCTGGGCAGCTTGCTGGATGTCGAAAACCCCATTGCCGGCGAATACACCCTGGAAGTGTCATCGCCGGGGCTGGATCGGCCGCTTTATGAACTGGATCAGTTTCGACAGTTTGTTGGATCCGACATCAATTTGCGCTTGCGCACGGCCTTCGAAGGCCGACGCAAATTCCAGGGGCGTTTGGTCGCGGTGGAGAAAGACGAAATTGTCATCGTGGTCGACGACCATGAATATTTGTTTCCGCATGCCGGTGTTGAGCGGGCAAGCGTAGTGCCGCAATTCGGTAACAAGTGAGAGCGTTGGAATGAGCAAGGAAATCCTGCAGGTTGCCCAGGCCGTGTCCAATGAAAAGGGCGTTGCCGAGGGTGTGATCTTTGATGCCATGGAGCAGGCGCTCGCAATGGCGACCACAAAGCGTTTCGACGAAGACTCCAATATCCGCGTCACGATAGACCGGCGCACCGGAGACTACGAGACCTACCGCTGGTGGACCGTGGTCGATGATGCCACGCTGGCCGAGTTGGGTACCCAGTTCACGCTCGAAGAGGCCCATGAACGCGACCCCAATCTCAAGCCGGGCGACATTTTTGAAGAACAGATCGACAACGTCGAATTCGGGCGGATAGCCGCCCAGACCGCCAAACAGGTGATTGTGCAGAAAGTGCGCGATGCCGAGCGCGCGCTGGTCGCGCGGCAATACGAACATCGGATCGGTGAATTGCTCGGCGGCATGGTCAAGAAAGTCACGCGCGAACACATCATTGTCGATCTCGGCAACAACGCAGAAGGATTGTTGCCGAGGGAAGAGCTGGTGGGTCGGGAAGTATTCCGCGTCAACGATCGGGTGCGCGCGGTGCTGATGGGTATCAACACCGAAGGCCGCGGTCCCGTGTTGTTGATGAGCCGACGCTGCAACGCCATGTTGACCCAGTTGTTTCGCATCGAAGTGCCCGAAATTGCCGAGCAGGTGATTGAAATCCGCGCTGCCGCGCGCGATCCCGGTGCACGGGCTAAGATCGCCGTGAAAACCAACGACGGGCGCATGGATCCCATCGGAGCCTGTGTCGGCATGCGTGGCGCACGGGTTCAGGCGGTGTCCAACGAACTGGACGGCGAGCGCATCGATATCGTGTTGTGGGACGACAACCCCGCGCAGCTGGTCATCAACGCCATGGCGCCCGCCGAAGTCGAATCCATTATCGTGGACGAAGACAGTCATTCCATGGACGTGGCTGTCGCTGCGGACACCCTGGCTCAGGCAATTGGGCGCGGCGGCCAGAATGTGCGTTTGGCATCCGAGCTGACCGGCTGGAACATCAATGTGATGAGCGTGGATGAGATCCACGCCAAGCAGCAAGAGGAGGCCGGCAGCACCATCCAGCAGTTCATGGACAAACTGGATATCGATGAAGACGTAGCCAGCGTGCTTGTCGAGGAAGGTTTCACGACGCTTGAAGAGGTCGCCTATGTGCCTATCGACGAAATGGCCGGTATCGAAGGGTTTGATCGCGATATGGCGGAAGAATTGCGCGCTCGCGCGAAGGACGCCTTGTTGACCAGGGCGTTGGCATCCGAGGAGGAACTGGCGGAGGCCACCCCTGGCGACGACCTGCTGGCAATGGCGGGTATGGACTCGACGCTTGCCCACAAGCTCGCGGCGCACGGAATTGTTTCCGTCGAGGATCTCGCCGAACAGTCGGTCGATGATTTGCTGGATATCGAGGCGATGGCGCCGGAACGGGCCGCGGAGCTGATAATGACGGCGCGAGCGCCCTGGTTTGCGACGAATGAAGTCTGAAGCAAGTGAAGTTTCGAGCGGATCAAGTTTGATGCTGATCGTGCATAGAGCGAGGAACTGAAAAGCATGGCTCAACTGACTGTCAGTGAACTTGCCGAAGTGGTCGACGCTCCGGTTGAGCGCTTGCTTCGGCAAATGCACGCCGCCGGGCTGTCGCACGACTCTGCCGAGCAGGTGGTCAACGATGAAGATAAACAGAAATTACTGGTTTATCTGAAAAGCCTGCACGGTGAAGAAACGGAGGAGCCGCGCAAAATTACGCTGCGCCGCAAGACCGTGAGCACGTTGCGCACGGGATCGGGCAAGCGCGTCGTCAATGTGGAAGTGCGGAAGAAACGCACCTACGTCAAGCAGGACGAAAGCGGCGAGTCGGAACCAACCACAGAGGCGGAGGCGCCGGTTGCTGTTCCGATCGTGATGGAGGATCCGGAAGCAAAACGGATCGCCGCCATCGAAGCGCGCCGCAAGGCGGAGGACGAGCGTGCGCGCATCGCGGACGAGGCGCGACGACCGCCGGAACCGGAGTCAGGCCCGGACCTGGTGCCGGAAAAAGTAATCGTCAAGACCGACGGCGCGCCCGCGGTGGTTGCCGCGATAGCGGCCGCGGAGCCGATTGGTGATGGCGGCAAGGCCGGGAAGAAGCGTGAAAAGCGCGACGACGCCCCGCTGGATGCCGACGACGACAAGCCCAAGAAGAAAAAGCCGCTCAAAGGTCAGCGCAAGCAAAAAACCGAGGGCGTCGCCGAGATTCTGGTCGACGACGACGAAGGCGACCGCAAGCCGCGACTGCTCTCGGGGCGTCCGGCAGTGCAGGCCCGCAATATTCATGTGTTCAAGAAACCCACCGGAAAAATTGTGCACGAAGTCGAAGTTCCCGAGGCAATCACCGTTGCGGATCTCGCCCAGAAAATGGCGGTAAAGGCGGCTATGGTCATTCGCGAATTGATGAAGATGGGCACGATGGCCACCATCAATCAAACGATTGATCGCGATACCGCGTTCCTTGTCATCGAGGAAATGGGGCACAAGCCGGTCGCTGTTTCGTCGCGCGAAGCGGTCGTGGAGGAGACGTTCCGGGAAGGGATCGCGGCGGCTGAGGCCGAGTCTCTGCCCCGCGCGCCGGTAGTCACCGTGATGGGCCATGTCGATCATGGCAAAACCTCACTGCTCGATTACATCCGTAAATCCCGCGTCGCGTCCGGCGAAGCCGGTGGCATCACGCAGCATATCGGCGCTTATCATGTGCAAACGCCGCGCGGGTTTATCACCTTCCTCGATACCCCGGGTCACGCTGCCTTTACCGCGATGCGCGCCCGCGGCGCCCGTGCCACCGATGTGGTGATTCTTGTCGTGGCGGCGGATGACGGCGTAATGCCGCAGACCAAGGAAGCCGTTGCCCATGCGCGTGCTGCTGGCGTGCCTTTGGTCGTCGCCATCAACAAGATTGACAAGCCGGGCGCGAATCTCGATCAGATCACCAGCGAGCTGTCGGCGCTGGAAGTGGTGCCCGAGGAGTGGGGTGGCGATACGCAATTCGTGCGGGTTTCCGCCCATACCGGCGAGGGTATCGAAGCGCTGCTGGAAGCCGTGTCCCTGCAGGCGGAGCTGCTCGAACTGCGCGCCCCGGTGGCGGTGCCAGCGCGCGGAGTCGTCATCGAAGCGCGGGTCGATCGCGCGCGGGGAGTGGTAGCGACCTTGCTGGTTCAGGCGGGCACGCTGCGGCCCGGCGATTTTCTGCTGGCCGGCGAAAGTATCGGCAAGGTGCGGGCAATGATCGGCGACGACGGCGCGCCGGCGCGCGAGGCCGGCCCATCGATTCCGGTGGAAGTGCTGGGGCTCGATATCCCGCCACAAGCCGGTGACGAGTTCTATGTGACGTCCGATGAACGCCAGGCGCGCGAGATCGTCCAGCTGCGTCAGGCCCGTTCGCGCGAGGAGCGCGTGGCACGCCAGCAAGCCGTCAACCTCGAGAACGTATTTGCCGGCTTTGAAGGCACGGCGCGCAAAGTGTTGCCGGTGGTCGTCAAGGCGGACGTGCGCGGATCCCTGGAAGCCCTGTTGTCCGCGCTGCACGAATTCGGCACCGATGAGGTAGGCGTGAACGTAGTGAGCTCAGGGATAGGTGGATTGACGGAATCCGACATCAATCTGGCGGTTACCACGGGTGCGGTGGTGCTCGGCTTCAATGTCCGCGCCGATGCTGCCGCGCGCAAGGTTGCCGCTGCCGAAGGTGTCGATATCCGCTACTACAGCGTTATTTACCACCTGCTTGACGAGGTCAAGAAAGCGCTGTCGGGCATGTTGGCACCCGAAGTGCGCGAGGAAATCATCGGCATCGCCGAAGTGCGCGAAGTATTCCGGTCGCCGAAATTTGGCCAGGTCGCCGGTTGCCGCGTGGTGGAAGGTGCGCTGTACCGCAACAAGCCGATTCGGGTGCTGCGCGACAGTGTGGTGATTTTTTCCGGTGAACTGGAATCCTTGCGACGCTTCAAGGACGATGTCGCGGAGGTGCGTGCCGGCACCGAATGCGGTGTCGGGGTCAAAGGCTACAACGATGTTCGCCCCGGCGATCAGATCGAGGTCTATGATATCCAGCGCGTGGCGCGGCAGCTCTAGCGAGACAGCATATGCCCAGGGAGTTCAAGCGCAGCGAGCGGGTCGCCGATGCACTCCAGCGCGAGTTGGCGGAGTTGCTGCGCACCGAGCTCGATGACCCGCGCGTCGAATTGGCCAACATCACCAGCGTCGATGTCAGCCGCGACCTCACCAGCGCCAAAGTGTTTGTGAGCTTTATCGGCCAGCGCAGTCCCGAACAGTGCGCGGAGGCGATGGCGGCGCTCAACGGCGCCGCCGGCTTTCTGCGGGGCAGACTCAGCGGTGTAATTCGCTTGCGCATCATGCCGCGCTTGCAGTTCATTCACGACACGACCGGTGACCGCGGACAACGCCTCGCCGCCTTGATCGAGCACGCACTGGCAAGCGACGAGCGCGCCCGCCGCGCGGAGCAAACCTGAGGTGGCGCGCACCCGCAAGGGCAGGTCCGTGGACGGTATCCTGGTGCTCGATAAACCGACGGGCCCGACCTCGAACCAGGCCCTGCAGCGTGTAAAATGGCTGTTTGATGCCGCCAAGGCGGGGCATACCGGTAGTCTGGATCCGCTGGCGACGGGAGTCCTGCCCATCTGTTTTGGTGAAGCCACCAAATTCACCCAGTTTCTGCTCGAGGCCGACAAAACCTATGCCAGCACTTTCCGTCTGGGCGTGACCACGACCACCGGCGATCAGGACGGCGAAGTGCTGACGGAAAAGAGCGCAGGCGAGGTGTCGGCCGCGCGGATCGAGGCGGCGCTGGTGTCGTTTCGTGGCAACATCGAGCAGATTCCCTCGATGTATTCGGCGCTCAAGCAAGGTGGCCAACCGCTCTACAAGCTGGCTCGTCAGGGGCTCGAAGTGGAACGCGCACCGCGGCAGGTGACTGTCCACAGTTACGAGATTGACGCTTTTCGCGGCGGCGAATGCGCCGAACTGGATGTGGTGATCCGGTGCAGCAAAGGCACCTACATCCGGACGCTCGCCGAAGATCTCGGCCGTCAGTTGGGTTGTGGCGCTCATGTGACGCGCTTGCGACGATTGGCGTCGGGTCCGTTTGGCGAAGCCGACGCCGTGACGCTGGACGATATCGACGCACTGCGCACGAGCGGATCGTTCGCGGCACTGGATACCTTGCTGCGGCCGGTGGATGCGGCAGTGGCCGACCGCCTGGCGCTGGAGCTGCCGGAGAATCTGTCCTGGTATTTTTTGCGTGGCCAGGCGGTGGCGTTGGCGCAGGCGCGGCAGGAAGCCAGCGAAGGCGATCTGGTACGGGTTTTCCGGGCGCCGGGTGAATTTCTTGGCGTTGGAGAAGTGTTGGACGACGGGCGCATCAAGCCCCACCGGCTGGTCGCCGGAGCCCAGCGCTAGCAGGCCGTTGTAAAACGGCTGGATGAATACCGGGGCGGCATGGTGCCGCATCCGGCAACCACTGGGCGGTCTGCAAATATGCGCGGACCGATCCGAATCGTATCGGCATATTGGAGACCATGACATGGCACTGAACGCAGAAGAAAAATCCGTGATCATTCGCGACAACGCGAGCGCTGCAAACGACACCGGCTCACCGGAAGTCCAGGTTGCACTGCTGAGCGCCAACATCGACAAGTTGCAGGGTCACTTCAAGGAACACGGCAAGGACCACCATTCCCGGCGCGGGCTTATCCGCATGGTGAACCAGCGCCGCAAACTGCTGGATTACCTGAAAGGCAAGAACCCTGAGCGCTACCGGCAGTTGATTGCCAAGCTCGGCTTGCGCCGTTGAGGCGATTTCATTCGCTGCAGCTCCGCAGGGGCTGTCGCCCTAACCAGAAGCAGGTGAACGTGTGAATTTGGTTAAAAAAACATTCAAGTATGGCAACCATGAGGTCACGCTGGAGACCGGGCGCATCGCCCGTCAGGCGACCGGCGCGGTGCTGTGCAGCATGGACGGTACCGTGGTGTTGTGTACCGCGGTGGCTGCTCGCGATGCACGGCCGGGTCAGGATTTTTTCCCGCTGACCGTCAACTATCAGGAAAAAACCTACGCTGCCGGCCGAATTCCCGGCGGATTTTTTCGCCGTGAAGGGCGTCCGACCGAAAAGGAAACTCTGACCAGCCGCCTCATCGATCGGCCGCTGCGGCCGCTGTTTCCCGCCGGGTTTCGCAACGAGGTACAGGTGGTCGCCACCGTGATGTCGGTGGATCGCGACATGGATCCGGATATCGCGGCCCTGATCGGCTGTTCGGCGGCGCTGGCGATTTCCGGGATTCCCTTCGACGGTCCGATCGGCGCGGCGCGCGTCGGCTATCACCCGGAGCAGGGCTATCTGCTCAATCCGCGTTACAGCGAACTCGAAACCTCGCAGCTCGACATGGTCGTGGCGGGTACCCGGGACGCCGTGTTGATGGTGGAATCGGAAGCCAGGGAATTGCCCGAAGACCTGATGCTGGGCGCGGTGCTCTTCGCCCACCAGGAAATGCAGGCGGTCGTCCAGGTGATCGACGAACTGGTGCGGGATGCGGGCAAGCCGCGTTGGGAATGGTCGGCGCCGGCCGACAATGCCCCTTTGTTGCAGGCGATTACCGCGCAGATTGGCGACGACCTTGCCGCTGCCTACCAGATTACCGAAAAGCAGCAGCGGCAGATGCGTCTGACCGAGTTGCGTGACCGCTGCGTCGGCCACCATACCGATGAAGCCGCGGGCGTAACCGCGGAGCAGGTCAGCAACCTGTTCAAGAAGCTGGAAAAGAAAGTGGTGCGCGGACGCGTGGTCGCCGGCGCACCGCGCATCGACGGTCGGGATGCGCGTACCGTGCGCCCCTTGGCCATCGAAGTGGGCGTGCTGCCCAATGCCCATGGTTCGGCGCTGTTCACCCGCGGTGAAACCCAGGCCATCGTGGTCGCTACGCTGGGTTCGCTGCGCGATGCGCAGATGATCGACGCCCTGGAAGGATCGCGCCGCGACCGCTTCCTGCTGCACTACAACTTCCCGCCGTTCTCGGTGGGTGAGACCGGCCGCATGGGTGGCACCAGCCGTCGCGAGACCGGCCACGGTCGTTTGGCGCGCCGCGGTATCGCCGCCGTGCTGCCGAGCGAAGACGAGTTTCCCTACACGGTCCGGGTCGTGTCGGAGATCACCGAATCGAACGGTTCCAGCTCCATGGCGTCGGTGTGCGGCTCCAGCCTCGCGTTGATGGACGCCGGGGTGCCGCTGAAGGCGCCGGTGGCCGGTATTGCCATGGGTCTGGTCAAGGATGACAACGGCTTTGCGGTCCTGACCGATATCCTGGGTGACGAAGATCACCTGGGCGACATGGATTTCAAGGTTGCCGGTACCACGGCCGGGATTACCGCGTTGCAGATGGACATCAAGATCCAGGGCATCACCGAGGAAATCATGGAAGTGGCCCTGCATCAGGCACTCGCCGCCCGCCTGCATATCCTTGCCGAGATGAACAAGGTGATCGCGGTCAGCCGCGCCGAAGTCGCGGATAACGCGCCGCGCTTCCGCACGTTGAAAATCGATCCGGAAAAAATCCGCGATGTGATCGGCAAGGGTGGTTCCACCATTCGCGCCCTCACCGAAGAGACCGGTGCCACGATCGACATCGAGGACGATGGCTCGATACGCATCTACTGCGACAATCGCGAAGGCCTCGATCTCGCGGTGTTCCGCGTCCAGGAGATCACCGCCGAGGCGGAAGTCGGCAAGATCTACGAAGGCACGGTCGCACGCATCGTCGATTTCGGCGCTTTTGTGACGATCATGCCGGGTACCGACGGACTGGTGCATATCTCCCAGATCGCCGACCAGCGCGTGGAGAAAGTCAGCGACTACCTGACCGAAGGCCAGAAGATCAAGGTCCGGGTGCTCGACGTCGACGCCCGCGGCCGCATCAAGCTGTCCATCAAGGACGCGCTCGATGATGCGGAGCGCGCCGCCAAGGCGTCCCATGCGCCGAAGGCGGAACCCGTTCCGGTTGCGGATGCTCCGGACGACGCGGACTGAGCGCGCCAGCGCAATAAAAAAACGGGGCTTCGGCCCCGTTTTTTTTACTTCGTCGGGCGGCTTCCTCAGAGCGTTGCAGCGACTTCGCTGCCGGCCGCAATGGCCGCAAAGGCATCCAATTCCGCCGCTTGGCGGGCGCCGCCGATGGCATGGGCCGGAACACCAAGTGCCGTCAGCGCGGCGCTCAACTCGTCCAGCGATTCCTGGCCGGCGCAGATGATGACGCTGTCCACCGCCAGTACCTGGTCCTCGTCGCCGAGGCGGTAATGCAGTCCGGTGTCGTCGATTTTGCGATAGCTGACACCCGGGATGCAGCGCACGCCGCTGCCTTCCAGTTCCGCCCGCAGTACCCAACCGCTGGTCAGCCCCAGGCTGCGGCCCATGGCGCCGGGTTTGCGCTGTAACAGCGTGATCTCGTGCGCCGGCGCCGGGAATTTCGGTCCGCCCGGCAACAGGCCGCCGGGTGCGCGCAGACTGGTGTCCACGCCCCACTTGGCGAGGAAGGTATCGGTGTCCGGCGCGCTGTCGCCGTGTCCGTGCAAAAGCAGCATGGCGGCGTCGTAGCCGATGCCGCCCGCGCCCAGGATTGCCACCCGTGGCCCGGCCTGGCGGCGGCCGGCGAGCAGGTCGGCATAGGGGATGACCATGGGATGATCGATACCTTCCATGTCCGGCGTGCGCGGGCTGATACCGGTGGCGACCACGACCGCGTCGAAGCCCGCCGCCGTCAGTGCCTCGGGCGTCGCTCGGGTGTTGAGGCGCACGGCGACTCCCAGGTCCGCGAGCCGGGTGCGGTAATAGCGGATCAGTTCATGGAATTCGGTCTTGTCGGGAACCCGCTTGGCGAGATTCAGCGGGCCACCGATGTGGGTGCCGGCTTCGTACAGGGTGACCTGATGTCCCAGCTGCGCGGCGGAGACGGCCGCCGACAGGCCACCGGGACCGGCACCCACCACCGCCACCTTGCGTGAACTCCCGGTGCGGCGCGGTGCTTCCTGGTCGTCGAGTTCGCGTCCCGCGCGCGGGTTGACCAGACAGCGGGTGGGTTTGCCCTTGAAGATGAAGTCGAGGCAGGCCTGGTTGCAGCCGATGCAGGTGTTGATGGTGTCGGCGCGGCCGGCCTGCACCTTGGCGGCGAACTCCGGATCCGCCAGCATGGCGCGGGCCAGCGATACCATGTGCGCGTCGCCGCCGGCGATGATGTCCTCGGCGACTTCCGGCGTATTGATCCGGTTCGATGCGACCACCGGCACCTTGACGTGGTCGGTGATGTTGCGGACCGCGAAGCGCCAGGCCCCACGCGGGACCATGTAGGCGATGGTCGGAATGTGTGCCTCGTGCCAGCCGACCCCGGTGTTGAACAGGGTGACGCCGGCCGCTTCCAGCCGCTGCGCGAGTTCGGCGGTTTCCGCGCCGGTGGCGCCGTCCTCCACCAGGTCGATGCAGGAGATGCGGTACATCAGGATGAAGTCCGCGCCCACCCGCGCCCGGGTGCGGCGCACCACTTCCAGGGCAAAGCGCATGCGGTTTTCGTAGCTGCCGCCCCAGTCATCGCTACGGTTGTTGGTGCGCCGCGCCAGGAACTGGTTGATCAGATAGCCTTCCGAACCCATCACTTCGACGCCGTCGTAGCCGGCTTCCCGCGCCAGCACGGCGGTGTTGGCGTAGTCTTCGACGTATTGCACGATTTCGTCGCTGGACAGCACCCGGGGGACGCGCGGATTGATCCGCGAGCGGATATCGGAAACCCCGACGATGCTGGGGTCTTTCGCGTAGCGTCCGGTGTGCAGAATCTGCAGCAGGATTTTGCCGCCCTCGCGATGCACCCGGTCGGTGATCAGGCGGTGGCCGGGAATCTCCTCGGCGCGGTGGAAAATCGGCCCACCTTCCTCGATGCGGCCGGTTTCGTTGGGAGCGTAACCGCCGGTGACGATGAGTCCCGCGCCGCCCCGGGCACGCTCGCCGTAGAAGGCCGCCAGGCGCGCGAAGGGCCGGTCGAGGAGTTCGAGTCCGGAGTGCATCGAGCCCATCATGATGCGATTTTTAAGCGTGACAAAACCCAGGTCGAGGGGTGCGAGCAGGTGGGAGAAGGTCATCGAAAGTCCTCGGCGGAAAACAGGCGCAGCGTGACAAAACGCCGGAATCATACTTCAGCGCGCGGCCTTCGACCTAGCAGGGCGCGGCTACAATGCAGACTTTGCCCTGGCCGGATGGGTCTCGCCATGAATGACGCGCGGGCGCTGCGATGACACCGAACTGGGGTTGGGTGCTGCTGGTCGTGCAGACGCTGCTGGGCCTGGGCGCCGCCTGGCACGCATTGCTGAACAAGCGCGATTCGCGTTCGGCGCTCGGCTGGATGGTGGTCGCGCTCGGGTTGCCGATCGCCGGGCCGGTAGCGTATCTGTTGTTCGGCATCAACCGGGTGCGCGCGCGGGCGCGCCGCAGCAGTCGTCCGTCGCCGGCGGCGAGCGCACATCCGCGCAGCCCCGACGATGCCGGTCTCCCGGTTTCGGAGCTGTCCGATCTGGCGCGCGCCGGTGCGGTCATCAGCGGCATGCCGCTGCGGCCGGGCAATCGCATTGCCGCGCTCCACAATGGCGAGCAGGCCTATCCGGCCATGCTCGAAGCCATCGCCGCCGCCGCGGTCGGTGTCGATCTTTCGACCTACATCTTCGAAAACAATGCGACCGGACACCGGTTTGTGGATGCGCTGGTGGCCGCGCAGCAGCGTGGAGTGCGGGTGCGCGTGCTGCTGGATGGGATGGGCGAATGGTATTCCCCCGGTATTCGCCGGCGCCTGCGGCGTGGCGGTCTCGACGCCCGATCCTTCAATGCGCCCCGGCTGCTGCCACTCAATCTGGCCGTCAATCTGCGCAATCATCGCAAGCTGCTCGTGGTGGATGGGGTAGTGGCATTTGCGGGTGGCATCAATATCGGGGATCGCCATCTGCTGGCGCCGCCGCGCACCAGGCATCCGGTGGCCGATCTGCATTTTCAGCTGCGGGGACCCGCGGTCGCCGACCTGCAGCGCGTGTTCACCGACACCTGGCGGCAGGCGGGCGGTGAGCCATCAGCCGCAGCGGACGCAAAGGCAATGTGGGCGGATGCATCCGCCGGACTGGCGGGGCCCAGTCTGTGTCGGGTGATCGCGGACGGACCGGATGAGACTCTCGATCAGCTCGCGCTGGTATTGCAGTCTGCCGTCAGCGCCGCGCGGCGCAGTGTGCGGATCATGACGCCGTATTTTCTGCCGTCACGGGAACTGATTGCCGGTCTGCAGAGTGCCGCGTTGCGCGGCGTCGCAGTGACCATTCTGTTGCCGGCGCGCAGCAATCTGCCCTATGTGCACTGGGCGACCCGCAACCTGCTCTGGGAGCTGCTCCACCGGGAGGTACGCGTGTTCTACCAGCCCGCGCCGTTCAACCACGGCAAGCTGCTGGTGGTGGATGAAGGCTATGTGCTGGTGGGATCGGCGAACATCGATCCGCGCAGTTTGCGGCTCAATTATGAACTCGGCGTGGAAGTGTTCGACCCGGCGTTTGGCGCCGAAATGAGTGGCGTGTTCGATGCCCTGGTCGCGCGTTCGCGCCCGGTTACCGATGCCGAACTGGCTGGGCGCGCGCTCGCCGTGCGTACCCGCGATGCGCTGTGCTGGCTGTTTTCGCCGTATCTTTGACGGCTTTTCAATAAGCCGTCAGTCCGCCGCGGGTGGGTGGCTCCCCGCGGCCGGTGCTTTCTTGAGGCAGGCGATGACCAGCAGGCTGATGATGAAAGCGGTGCCGATCACATAGAACGCATCGTTGAACGCCATCACCTGACTTTGCCGGCGCGCCAAGGCGTCGATGGCCAGCAGTGCCTGCTGCTGGGCCAGTTCCGGATCGGCGCCCAGCGACGCGAAATACCCGGTCATGGCCTGCAGGCGTTCCTGGGTGATGGGGTTGTAGAGCGAGACCGACTCCAGAATCTGATTGGAGTGGAAGTGCTCGCGCACGGTGACAAAAGTCGCCAGCAGCGCGATGCCGATGGAGCCGCCCAGATTGCGCATCACGTTGAACAGTCCCGACGCGGAGCCTACCTGGGCCGGCTCGATACCCGCAGTGCCGATCACCGACAGCGGGATCATGATGAACGGCATGCCGAGGCCGCGGATGAGATGCGGCATCACAATGCTGTCGTGGGCGTAGTCGGTCGTCATGTGGATATTGAGCAGGCAGCTCAAGCCAAACACGCCGGCGCCGATGGCGAGCAGGATGCGCAAATCCACGACTTTCATCAGACGCAAAACAATGGGCACCATCACCAGTTGCGGCAGCCCGATCCACATCATCACCTGGCCGATCTGGAGCGCGTTGTAGCCGTGCACCTGGGTCAGATACAGCGGCATGATGAACACCGATCCATAGAGCCCGAGCCCCAGCACTACATTGACGATGTTGGCGAGCCCGAAATTGCGCCGCAGCATCAGTCGCAGGTTGATAAAGGGGCTTTTGCCGGTCAACTCGATGATCAGGAACAACAGCAGGCTCACCCCGGCGAGCACCGCGCCGCGCGCGATGAAATCGGATTCCAGCCAGTCCTTGCGATTGCCTTCTTCCAGCACGATTTCGAGAGTGCCGAGCCCTACCGCCATGGTGGCGATGCCCCACCAGTCGCCTTTTTTAAGCAGGGCCAGATTGCTGGCTGCCGGTTTCAGTCCGCGCCAGAGCAGGAAAAACATGATGCTGGTGGGAACGAGCTGGAGATAAAAGATGGTCTCCCAGCCGAAATTTTCCGACAGATAACCGCCGAGCGTCGGGCCGATGGTGGGTGCCTGGGTGGCCGTCAGAGCGAACATGCCCATGCCTATCGCCTGCTTGCTGGCAGGCAGCAGGGTCAGGATGATCGCGAAGGACAGCGGAATCAGCGTGCCTCCGGAGAGCCCCGCCAGGGCGCGGAATACCAGCATGGATTCGAGGTTCCAGGCCGTCGCGCAAAGCGTCGTGAAGAACATGAACAGCACGGTATTCCAGAGAATATAGCGCCGCAGTCCGAACACCTGAGTAAGCCAGCCGGTGATGGGAATCACCATGATTTCCGCCGTCAGATAGGCGGTGGAGATGAAGGAGCCCTCTTCGAGCGTCGCGCCCAGCGCGCCCTGGATGTCCTTCAGCGAGGCGTTGGTGATGTGGATGTTGAGAACGGCAATGAAGGCGCCCAGCACGCCGCCGAACACGGTCAGCCAGGTGCTGGCGGGAACCCGGTCCGGCGTGGCATCCGCTGCCGCCGTGGTGGCCGCGCTGCTCACTGGGGTGTAGGAGACGGTTCGTATGGAGCTTGTCTCACTCAGGAACCGTCACTCCGCGCGAGTTTTTTGTTAGCGGCTTCCACGCCGCCGCGGGTATCGATATGAGCGATCACCGACATCCCGGGCCGCAACCGCGCGACCATCGGGTTGCCGTGGTCGAGGACGATCTTGACCGGCACGCGCTGCACGATCTTGGTGAAATTACCGGTGGCGTTATCCGGCGGCAGCAGACTGAACTCGGCGCCGCTCGCGGGCGACACACTCTCCACGGTCCCCGCGAAATGCTCGTCCGGGAAGGCATCGACATCGATGACGGCTTTCTGGCCGGGCAGTACCTTGGTCAACTGGGTTTCCTTGAAGTTGGCACTCACCCAGATATCGTCGAGGTCCACCAGGGCCAGCTTGCGCACGCCGGTCTGGGAATATTCGCCCGGTTCGACCTGTTTGTTGCCGACGATGCCGGCGGTCGGCGCTCGCACATCGGTGAGGTACAGATCGATTTCCGTCAGGCGCAGTTCCGCTTGCGCCAGTTCCTGAGCGGCCTTGAGTTCGGCGGCTTCATCCGACAACACGCCGAGCTGGGCGCGTTCGGCGGCGAGGTTGGCCTGGGTGCGACTCAGTTCGGATTCGGCGCGGGCGACATCGGTGCGGGCGTGGTCATAGCGTTGACGATCCGTAAAGCCCTTGGTTTGCAGGACATCGGCGCGAATCAGATCCTGGCGGGTTCGTTCAAGTTCAGTGCGCGCGGTCAGCACTTCGGATTCCTTGGCGTTGATGGCGGCGCCCTGGTGTGCCAACCGGGTTTGCAGGTGCTCCAGTTCCGCCGTGCGTTGCGCCACCAGTGCCCTGGCGCGATCGCGGCGCGCGGTATAGGCGGACTTGTCGAGGGCATAGAGAATGTCGCCGGCGCTGACATGCTGGTTGTCCTTGACGAAGACCTCCGCCACCGGTCCGGCAACGCGGGAGCTGATGACCGTGATGTCGGCGCGCAGGTAGGCGTTGTTGGTGCTCTCCCAGAAGCGACCTTCGTACCACCAGTGTTTGACCGTCACGACGACCGCCGTCAGAGCGGCAATGCCCAGTAGTGCCAGAATCAGCTTGCGCTTCATGATTCGCGATACCTGCTGCAGTGGTGTGGGGCTGGCCCGGCAAGCGCCCGGCGGTGTGGCGGGCCGGGGTGCCGTTGTTATGGTTTGATGGTACTGTACGGTACGGTACCAGCGCGGACGGAGCTTGCGCAACCTCTTTGCGCAAACCGCGGTTGCACACATTGCGTTTGCATTGCCCATGCGGTTTGCGCTGACCGCTCGGCTCCATTTCGGCAGGGAAAGATCATGCGGTCACCGGCGCCCACACGGGGTGATGTTCGACGCGCGGCGATTCTCGAAGCCGCCACCGAGGTGTTCATGGAACTCGGCTACGCGGGCGCGAGCGTCGACCGTATCGTGCAGCGCGCGGGCGGCTCCAAAGGCACGGTTTACCGCCATTTTGGCTGCAAGGCGGATCTGTTCGCGGAAATCATCACGGCGCTCGTCGCCCGGATGACAGCCCCCATCGAGCACCAGCGGCCCGGCATCGCCGATGGCGCGCAGGATCTGGCGGCGACGCTCGCCCGCTTCGGGCGGACCTATCTCGATGTACTGGTGCAGCCCCAGAGCCTGGCGCTCTACCGGATGGTGATCGCGGAGGGCGCCCACTTCCCCGATCTGGCGCGGGTTTTTTATGAACGTGGCCCCGGCCAGGTAGCGACGCAACTGGCCGATTATCTGGGTGCTCTGGGAGGCTGGGAACTGCCCGCCGCACCGGAACCTGAAGTCGTGGCGCGGGACTTCCTCAGCCTGGTGCGTTCCGACCTGCACCAAAAAGCGCTGCTGGGTGTCGAGATTCCCAGCCCCGACCAGCGCGCGTCCACGGTCGCGCGCGCGGTGGCGCTGTTTTTGGCCCGGTACCAGCCGGTGCCGGGTGCCACCGCCGCAAAATAGACGGTAGCCCGGCGCCGGCGGTGACGTCAGTCAACCGGCAGCTTGAACAGTTGCTTCACGTTGTCGTGCACGATGGCATTGCGCTGCGTCTCGGTCAGGCGCGCCATCTGGCGGTTCAGCACGTCCAGCGAGCGTGGGTAGGTCGAATCCGTGTGCGGGTAATCGCTGGCCCAGATCAGGTGGCCGCTGTCCGCCAGCGCCTTGTCGCCCACCAGCACTTCGGTCTGGTAGGCGGTGGCATCGTCCTGGAAGGTGAACCAGACATTGTTGGCGACATAGGTGCTGGGCTTTTTGCTGATGAAACGCTCAACTCCGGTACCCAGCCGCTCGGCGGCGTGATCGGCGCGGTACATATAATGCGGTACCCAGCCGGCGTCGCCCTCGGCCACCACCATCTTGAGCTTGGGGTGGCGCTCGAAGACGCCGCCGAAGAGAAACACGCCCATCACGTTCTGCACGCCTCGGATGATGTTCATGAAGCCGTTGGCGGCATGGCCGCGCTCGGCCTTGAACGCGGTTTCGACGCCGTGATCGCTGGAGGTGAGAATGTGGAAACAGATCGGCAGATCGAGATCGACGGCGCACTGCCAGAGCGCGTCGTAGTCGGGGTGGTCGTAGTCCTCGTGCTGGGGATTGCCGGTCATCATCATGCCGACCATGCCCATCTCCTTGGCGCGCCGAAAGTCGGCGATCGCTTCGTCGACCGAGGCCACCGCCGTTTGCGCCAGCCCGAACAGGCGCTTGGGCGCGCCGGCGCAGAAGGTCTGGAGCCAGCGGTTGTAGGCCTGAAAACAGGCCGATTTGTAGGCGAAATCGGGGTGGCTGCACATCACCATGCCGACGGACGCGTAGATGATCTCGCCACAGATATTCTCTTCGTCCTGAATCGCGATGCGGCTCTTGGGGTCCCAGCTGCCACGGGCCAGGTCGGCAAAATTGGCGCTGCGCTGGGCCCGCAACTGGTCGGGCGGAATGCCGGCGCCGGCGAGCAGGCCCAGGGGCAGCCCGTGCTTCACGCCCTCGATGACGAAGGTATCGACGCCGTGCTTGTTCTTCTCGATGTGGGGCGCGGTGGCGCGGTACTTGGGGTCGATGAAATCGACATAGCAGTTCGGCGGTTCGACGATGTGGGAATCGGCGGAGATCATGGGTTTCATGGTGGAGGTCCTCGCAGGTTGGATTTATGGTCGACCGGGCCCGGCGGGGCGGCGGCGCGGTAAGTGTTGCGCCGAAGTCTAGCACTCTGTGCAACCGGAAATTCAATCGGCGGCTTGATGTCGATCAAGGAGGGCTACACTTCGCCCTGATCCCGACCGTGGACTCCAAGACGCTTGTTTATCGACAGAAATTGGGGGAGGGCTGTCTCATCGAGGCGGTGCGCTGACCGGCGCCTTTGTTCAGGTGCTCTCCGGCTTGTCGATGAACATGGTCTGGTTGAGCATGGCATCGCTCTTGAATTGGGAACGATCTTCCCGCACCTGGAACACCACGTCCTTGAAGCGCAATTCGTCGCCGTGGCTCAGGGGATGCGATCCGTTGACCCGCACGCCATTGACGAGAGTGCCGTTTGATGAACCCAGATCATGCACCCAGAGCACGCCGTCCTCGATCTTGAGTTCGGCGTGGTTTCTTGAGATGTACGAGCGCAACACGGTGAGGTCGCACTCGATGGCGCGACCGATGACGACAGGTTTGGCAATGCAGTATTCCAGACCCTCTGCCGGGCCGGACTGCGCATAGATCGACCAGCCGCTGGTGTTGTGTCTGGTCCCGTGTTTCAGGGATGCGCGCCGGTCCAGGGTTGGCGGTATGTTGTTCAGCACCCGCCGTTCGACAAAGGGTGGTGTGCGCACCAGTCCGTGGGGCGTCAACTGGTAGATCCAGGCGATCCCGATCACGATGGGCAGCATGGCCGCCAGCACGCCGACCAGAACATAGAAGGCGGTGTTCTGGGCGCCCAGGACCGGGAACATGATCGATCCCAGTTGCAGCAGAATCCAGCAGCCCGCCAGATAGGGAATCACCACCCGCAGTACCCGGCGGCGCCGGAGTTCGCTGAAAAAGCGCGCAAATTTACCTGTTGACTGGTTCATGGCTTTCGGTTGCTCCCTGATCGTGGTCCGGTAGCGCCCCCAGTGCTCCCGGGGCCGCAAGGCCCGCGACAAAAGATCCTGGCGCGCGGTCCGGTGATATCACTGACACCCGACGCGGCAGTCGGATGGTTAATGCAATTTTTCCAGTTTCGCCTTGAGCTCACGGGCCTGATTCAGGTTGGCCTGGGCGAACTTGTGGTTCGGGTCGATTACCAGCGTTTTTTCCCACAGCGTGATGGCCCGGTCCAGATCCTGCTGCCGAAACGCGGCTGACGCTTCTTTGTGGTACGTATCCGCAAGATTCGTCTTGGCGTCGGCATAGGCCTTTTGCGCCGCGGCGTTATTGGGGTCCAGAGCAGCGCTCTTTTGCAGGGTGCCGAGGGCGGCAGCGTCATTGTGGTCGGCCGCTTGCCATTTGCCGACCTGCAACAGGCGCGCCGAGGCACGGGCGGGATCTTTCGCCGCCAAGGTATCGGCGCTGTTGCTGTAGGCACTGATACCGAGCTGGCGCTGTTCCTTGGTGAGGGCATCGAGTCGGCTCGACCGTTCGATTTCCTGGGCCGCGGGCTCGTACTTGCCTTCGGCAATCAGCCCTGCGACCAGGGACCAGCCGGAAGGTATTGCTGGACTCGCCGCGCCGGTGGCTTCACCCGCGGTGTCGCCCGATACGGTGTCGCCCGGTACGGTTTCGGAAATCACGCCGGGTGCCGCACCGGTGATCGGAAAGGATTCCGGCGGTGCTTCAAATACCTGGCGCGCGCGCGGGGTCAGGGGGATGTGGATCTTGCGGCCCGCGCTGACATCCCGGGGCACGGCGATGCCGTTGTATTTGGCCAGCGCATAGAACTGGTAGTAGCTGCCAAGATATTTTTGCGCCAGTACGGAAAAGGAATCGCCAGCGCCGAGTGTTATGTCCCGGGAGGCGGCGGGGTAATACTCGCTGGAGGGGACGTCGATCTGGCGGAGCAGATCCTGCGCCACTTTACTGGATGGAACCACCGCCAGATAGGCTTCGAGCTCGGCCTTGGCCTGACCGGCTTCTCCCTTCTCGAGATGCTTGATTGCCCGCTCGATACGCTGCTGCGGCTTCAGTCCCGGCTCGGCGACGTATTGGGGCGCTGTTTCTGGCGGGGGTTCCGTCACCACCGATACCGGTTCAGGCTGCGGTGCCACAGCCACCGGCTTGGCAGGCTGGCAGCCCGCTAGAGTGGCCAGCAGTACCGCGAGAAGAATTTCGGGGCTTATGATTTTTGAGTTACTGATAGCGCGCACTGGTCAATCATCCAAGAGCAATAAAGCGACTTCCCCGTTAACGACGCCGGTGGCCCGGACGACGCTACTGTCTGTTTAGTGGCAGCAAATGCTGTGCCTCATTTAACCTTCTTTTTGCGGATGGGCACAAGGATTTTTGAGCGGCCCCACGAGGGAGGTGACCAGGCTCGCGTGGCGGCGAAAATATCCAGTCGTGCCAGGTCGTTGGGACTCGCCCGACTGCGGGGGCCCAGCGTCGGCGGCGGGCGTGGGAGGGTCCGATTCCCGGCGCTCAGACTTCAGATGTGCGGTGTTGGGTCGGTGTGAATGCCAGCGCCATGCACCCGTACGGAGCGGGCTGCACCGATGTCCGGTTTCGGCGCGATTTGCAGTGCAGTACACTGTCGCGGTCCATCCCAGTTCCGAGAGGCCATTCCGATCATGGATATTTTCGAGACCATCCGCGAACAGATCGAAAGCAATCCGGTGATCCTCTACATGAAAGGATCCCCGAATCAGCCGCAGTGCGGATTTTCCGCGCGCTCGGTGCAGGCGTTGATGGCCTGCGGCGAGCGTTTCGCCTATGTCGATATTCTGGCCAATCCCGATATTCGCGCCAATCTGCCCAAGTACGCCGATTGGCCGACGTTTCCGCAATTGTGGGTCAAGGGCGAACTGGTAGGCGGGTGCGACATCATCACCGAGCTCTATGAAAGCGGCGAGTTGAAACGTCTGGTGCAGGAGGCCATGGCGGCGGCCTGACCGAGGCTTGCGCGTCTGATTGCGTAAACGCGGGCAGAGATGTCCGCGTTTTTTTGTGCGACTTGCCGCTCAGTCCCGCCAGCGGTCGGCGGGATCCGCCCCGGTCGCCGATCCCGGCGGCCATCCCCCCAGCGTTTGCCACTGATTGACGATGGCGCAGAACAGCGCGGCGGTGCACTCGGCGTCGTAGCGCGCGTTGTGGGCCGCGCGGGTGTCGTAGGGGATGGCGGCGGCGGCGCAGGCGCGCGCCAGCACTGTCTGACCGAAAGCCAGACCGCCGAGCGTGGCGGTGTCGAAGCACGAAAACGGGTGAAACGGGTTGCGCTTGATGGCGCAGCGTTCCGCCGCGCGATTGACGAAACCCAGATCAAAATGCGCGTTGTGCGCCACCATGATCGCTCGTGTGCAGTTGTGATCCTGCACCGCCTTGCGCACTACTCTGAAGACACTCGCCAGCGCATCCGACTCCGACACCGCGATACGGTCAGGGTCGTCGGGATCGATGCCGGTGAAATCGAGTGCGGACTGCTCGATGGCAAGGCCCGGATGGGGAATCACGCCGGTGGCCACGGTTTCGTAGGGGCGCAGCAGACCGTTCTCGTCCATGGTCATGACGACTGCGGCGATTTCCAGCAGCGCGTGATGGCGGCAGTCGAAGCCGCCGGTTTCCACGTCGATGGCAACGGGTAAATAGCTGCGAAAACGTTCCGCCAGGCCGCAGTCGGACCGGATAGTCAAGCGTGTTCCTCGGTGGTTGAGCGCGGGAGCATATGCCAGGGCAAGGTGTCGCCGGCCGCCAGTGGTACCAGAAAATCCTGGCCCAATCCGACTGTGTCAGGCACCCGCCAGGCGGTCCGCCGCAGGGTGACGGTGGAGGTGTGGCGCGGGAGCCGGTAGAAGTCGGCACCGAAGTGGCTGGCAAAACCTTCCAGGCGATCGAGTGCGCCGGCCCGGTCGAAGGCCATGGCATACAGCTCCAGGGCGGCGGGATGACTGTAGCAGCCGGCGCAGCCGCATGCTGCTTCTTTCAGTGGGCGCGGGTGTGGCGCGGAGTCAGTGCCGAGAAAGAAATGACGGCTGCCGCTGGTGGCGGCTGCGACCAGGGCCTGGCGATGGTGGTCCCGTTTCAGGACCGGCAGGCAATAAAAATGGGGCCGTATCCCGCCCGCCAACAGATCATTGCGGTTGAACAGCAGATGCTGCGGCGTGATGGTGGCTGCGACATTGGGCGGTGCGGCGGCGATGAACTCGGCGGCTTCCCGGGTCGTGATGTGTTCGAGCACCAGGCGCAGCGCCGGGAAATTCTTTACCAGGGACGTCAGGTGGCGGTCGATGAAGACCGCTTCGCGGTCGAAGATATCCACTTCCGGGTCAGTCACTTCGCCGTGCAGCAGCAGCGGCAGATCCAGTGCCTGCATTTCCTCCAGCAGCGGAAAAGCCTTGTCCAGATCCGTGACCCCGGAGTCCGAGTTGGTGGTGGCGCCGGCGGGATAGTACTTCACGGCGTGGATGATCCCGCTGTGTTTGGCGGCGCGCAGCTCCGTTGCGGGGGTATTGTCCGTAAGGTAGAGCGTCATCAGGGGTTCCCAGACGCTTCCCGGTGGGCTTGCCGCCAGGATCCTCTCGCGGTACTGCTCGGCTTGCGCAACCGTGGTTACCGGCGGGCGGAGGTTCGGCATCACCACGCCGCGGCCGAACTGGCGCGTGGCGGCCGGCACCGTGTCGGCCAGCACCGCGCCGTCGCGCAAATGCACATGCCAGTCGTCGGGTAGATCCAGGGTAACGGAATTCATGGTATCGGGCGCGCCAGCGGGCAGTCGCCATGCTACCGAAAACGCGCTCGGGGAGACAGTTGGCGCGCGAAGCGCCGGTGGTTTCGATGACGCGTGGCAGTGGTCGGTGGGAAATTCGCAATGGCCCGACACCACAATGCCCGGAAAGTGTTGGCGGGCCTGTTCAGACCGAGAATTTTGTGTCAATCCCTTGACAGCGAGGGCGCCAGGTTTTAGCTTGCCGGGGCGCTGCACCCGGCCCGCGGCATAGCGATTAGGTGCATGCCGAGCGATTGACGGCGCAGTAGACGTAACAAGAAGTAAAAACCGCAGTAATTAAAGGGGGTAGCTTTGAACTATTCAGCCAGCAATTCGGCAAGCTTTCGTCTTGCCCGTTTTTCAGGTAACCGACCCGGTAATGCAGGGCTGGGCAGCAAAAAAGCCGCAATTCGACCACGGCAATTCCTCGGCGCGAGCGCCCTGGCGCTGCTGGCCGGTCCGGCGGCGGCATTCAAGATCGATTTCCAGGACCCGGAGATCAAGGCCTATCTGGACAGTACGGTGACGGTGTCGTCCGCGATGCGGGTGCAGAGCGCCAAGCATCCGACCTTTTCCGCCAGTGGCAACTGGAATGTTTTCAATGATGCCGGGGATATCTACAGCACCCCGCTGACCTATTTGGGTGAGTTCAGCATTTCCAAAGGAGACTACGGGTTTTTCACCCGTTTCAAGTACCTCTACGACTACACGCTCAATTCCAAGGACTGCAGCAACTGCTTTGGCCGTACCCCGGCTGGTCAGTTGAACGGTGTGTCCAAGGGCGCCCAGGATGCCGCCAACAAGGCCTACCTGCTGGACGCCTTTGTTTACGGTAGCTGGACAGTGGCGGATGAGCATCCGCTGTCGCTGCGGCTGGGCCGCCAGGTGATCAGTTGGGGCGAAAGCAATATCCAGGGTGGCGGTATCGCCACCATGCAGAGCCCCGAGGATCTCAACGGGCGGGTGACGCCGGGCACCGAGGTC
>JACPPB010000053.1 GCA_016191205.1 Gammaproteobacteria bacterium
ACCGCTAGCAGGCTGCTGAAAAGCGGCTGAATTTGGCGGCGAGAGGGGGTTTTTGGAAGCGCGATGGTCGCGGGTAGGTCAGTTTGTCGGGCCCGATCGGGCCGGTTGCGCGGGGGCGGCGCTGATCGAGCGTCGACCTGGCGGTTACGGCGTCTGTGGGGCGAGCAGTTTGGGCAGGCGGATGAGGTTGTATGCGGCCATTGCCAGGGTGAACTGCCAGCCGACCTTGGCCAGGCCGCGGTGGCGCATCTTGCGCAAACCGGCCACCGTTTTGGCCCAGCCGAAGGCCTCCTCGACGCGCTTGCGGATGCGCTGCGAGATGTCATAGCCGGGATGCCGGGTGGTGCGGCCGTCGATCGCCGAACGCCGGCCGCTTTGGTTCTGCGCAACATGCGGGGTGACGGCCCGCTCGCGCAATTCCATGACGAAATCGGCGGTATCGTAGCCCTTGTCGCCGCCCAGCGTGATGGCGTTGGGGCGGTCGCAGCGCGGCTCGATCAGGGCGAGCGCCGCCAGCCGCTCGGCATGGCCCGAGGCGCGCGTCGTCACCGCATCGACGATCAGCCCGTTGCGGTTCTCCATCAGCGCGTGGCCCATGAAGACGAGCCGGGCTTCCTTACCCGGCCCCTTGCGGAACAGGCGCGCATCGGGGTCGGTGGTCGAGGCGTGCGTGTCGTTCCGACGCTTCTCGCCGTGAAAGTCGCGCCCACCATTGCGCCCCGGCCCGGGCGGCTCTCCCGAGCCATCCTTCGGGCGGAAGCTCTTGGGGCTGGCCCAGGCTTCCAAGAACGTGCCATCGACCGAGAAGTGCTCGCTCGACAACAGCCCCTTGACCTTGTCGTGCGCCAGCACCGCCGCGAGGAACTTGGTTGCCACCTCGCCGTCCAACAGCCGGTCGCGGTTCTTGGTGAAGGTGGTGGCGTCCCATACCGGGTCCTCGATGCCGAGACCGACAAACCAGCGGAACAACAGGTCGGTGTCGATCCGCTCGACCAGTTGCCGCTCCGAGCGCAGCGAGTAAAACGCTTGCAGCAGCAACGCCCGCAGCAGCCGCTCCGGCGGGATCGATTCCCGGCCAATTGGCGAGTACAGCGCGGCGAAATCGCGCGACAGCGACCTCAGCGCGGCGTTCGCAATCTCCCGGATCAACCGCAACGGATGATCCGCCCGAACCCGCTTCTCCAGATCGATGTAACTGAATAGACTACCTTTGTTCGCGTCGTCGCCGCGCATCGCCACCCCCCAATTCCCCGATCCCAGAGAATCAGCGATGCGCGAAATCGGCAACCTTTTTCAGCAGCCTGCTAGAACTTGACGCCGAGCCGGGCGCCGGCGCTGGTGATGCCAGCGTTGTGATCGCCGAGATTGGCGTTCGAGATGTGGTCGAGGATGGCGGAAACGCTA
>JACPPB010000025.1 GCA_016191205.1 Gammaproteobacteria bacterium
CGGGCTCGCCGACGGGTGTGCCGGTGACGACGAACGTGGTGGCGAACGATCACGGTTCGTCGCTGAGCGTCACGAACCTGACCAACGGTTCGAACGGCACGACGGTGAACAACGGTGATGGGACGGTCACCTACACGCCGGACGACAACTTCTCCGGTGTCGACACCTACACCTACACGGTCGACGACGGCACCAGCACGTCGAACACCGCCACGGTCACGGTGACGGTCGCTCCGGTGGCGGTGGACGACGAGTACAACACGGCGTTCGAGACCCCGTTGACCGTGCCGGCCGGTACGGGTGTGCTCGTCGGCGATTTCGGTTCGAGTCTGTCGGTGCAGGCGCCGCGGCCGATCTCGGGCCCGTCGAACGGGACGTTGACGTTGAACGCCGACGGTTCGTTCACCTACACGCCGAGCAACGGTTTCGCGGGAGACGACACGTTCACCTACAAGGCGACCGACGGCACCAGCGACTCCAACACGGCGACGGTGACGATCCACGTCGCCCCGCCGGCCGGCCCCGTCGCGACCGACAAGAACGCCGTCACCACCGCGGGTTCGCCGAGCGGCTCTCCGGTCACGACGAACGTGATGGCGGGCGACACCGGGTACAACATCTCGCTGACCAGCATCACCAACGGCACCAACGGCACGACTGTCGACAACGGCGACGGGACGGTCACGTACACGCCGGACGACAACTTCTCCGGTGTCGACACCTACACCTACACGATCACCGACGGCTTCGGCCGCACCTCGACCGCGACGGTCACGGTCACGGTCACGCCGGTGGCGGTGAACGACACCGCCTCTACGACGGCGGGCTCGCCGACCGGTGTGCCGGTGACGACGAACGTGGTGGCGAACGATCACGGTTCGTCGCTGAGCGTCACGAACCTGACCAACGGTTCGAACGGCACGACGGTGAACAACGGTCATGGGACGGTCACGTACACGCCGGGCAACAACTTCTCCGGTGTCGACACCTACACCTACACGGTCAACGACGGCACCAGCACCTCCAACACCGCCACGGTGACCGTAACGGTCACGCCGACGGCCGTCGACGACCTGACCAGCACGGGGCCGAACACCCCGATCGACATCGACGTGCTCGCCAACGACCACGGCACGAGCCTGACCGTCCAATCGGTGACCGCACCGCCTTCCGGTGGCACGGCCACGATCGTCGCCAACGAGGTGCGCTACACGCCGCCGTTCAACTTCTCGGGCTACGACGTGTTCCCGTACACGATCAGCGACGGGTATGGC
>JACPPB010000026.1 GCA_016191205.1 Gammaproteobacteria bacterium
ACCTGCTCATCGCGCCGCCCCAGCGCAACGGCGAGGCGAGCGATCCGCTCTATACCTGGCTGGCGCGCGAGGACGGCCTGGCGAGCCGGCTGGAAGACGCCCGCACGCTGTATGTGGGCTGCACCCGCGCGGCGCGCCGCCTGCATCTGGTGTTTCGCGCGCCGGGCAAGGACAACCCGGCGGAGAACACCCTGCTCGCACGCATCTGGCCCGCGCTCGCGCCCGAGCTGGCGCAACCCGGCCCCGGTTTCGAGGTGGTTCGTCACCAGGCCGCGGTCGAGAACGTGGATATCGAAGTCGATGCGCAAACGGACGATGACACAGAGGCAGCGCTGGCGCCGCCGCTCAGCCACGGCGTGCGCCTGCCGCCGGACTGGCGGCCAGCGTTCGCGCCACCGGCGCCCGGCCCGGCAACCCCAGCGTCCGTGAGCGGCGCGGACACCGAAGCGCCCCTCGCCCGCCTGGCGGGAATTCTGTTCCACCGCAGCGTGCGGCAACTGCTGCGCGAAGGCCCGGAGCGCTGGGACGCCCGCCGCGGCGCGCGTCAGGAGTCCCTGTGGCAAGGCGAACTGGCCGCCGCCTGCGCGACCGTGGACGAAGCAGACATGGCCATCGCCCGCATCCGGCGCGGACTAGCCAACCTGCTCGCCGACGCGCACGGCCGCTGGCTGCTCGCCGAGCATCCCGAGGGCGGCGCCGAATGGGAGCTGGGCTATCTGGACGACAACGGCCAGACGCGCACGGCCATCGTCGATCGCACCTTCGTGATCGAGGACAGACGCTGGATCATCGACTACAAACTCGCCGAACCCGCGGCGGGCGAACCGCGGACGCAGTTCATCGCCCGTCAGCGCAAAGCCTATGCCGAGCAACTGGCGCGTTACGCCGCTCTGTTCGCGCGCCGGGATTCACGGCCGGTATGCACGGCGCTGTATTTCCCGCTGCTGCCGCACCTGGAAATCCTTTAGCCAGGCCGCATCGCGGTCCGTTCATCCCGTCGTCAGCGGAATTACAGTAGAATTCCGGGCCCTCATGCCACTATCGCAGCCGCGCGACGGCCGGGAATACCGAGTCAAATGATCGAAAAAGCCCTTGAAAACCTCAATGTCGATTCCCAGCAGGTCTTGCTGACACCGGACGACCTCAAGCGGGATCTGCCCATGACCCCCGCCGCCGCCACCACCGTGGTGCGCGGACGCGAGACGGTGCAGAACATCCTCGACCGCCAGGACCACCGCCTGATGATCGTGGTCGGACCCTGCTCCATCCACGATGTCGATGCTGCCCTGGACTATGCCCGGCGCCTGCGCGCGCTGGCCGACCGGGTGGCCGACAGCCTGTTCATCGTGATGCGGGTGTACTTCGAAAAACCGCGCACCACCGTGGGCTGGAAGGGACTGATCAACGACCCGCACCTGGACGATTCCTTCCGCATCGACGAAGGGCTGCACATCGGCCGCCGCCTGCTGCGCGACATCGCCGAGTTGGGCCTGCCCGCCGCCACCGAAGCGCTGGATCCCATTTCGCCACAGTATCTGCAGGACTTGATCGCCTGGTCGGCGATCGGCGCGCGCACCACCGAATCCCAGACCCACCGCGAACTGGCCAGCGGCCTGACCCCGGCGGTCGGCTTCAAGAACGGCACCGATGGCGGCCTGACGGTGGCCATCAACGCCTTGCAGTCGGTCGCCAAGCCGCACCATTTTCTCGGCATCAACAGCGAGGGACGCGTCGCCATCATCAAAACCCGCGGCAATCCGTATGCGCACATCGTGCTGCGCGGCGGCGATGGCAAGCCGAATTACGATTCGGTGAGTGTGTCGCTGTGCGAACAGGCGCTGCGCAAGGCCGGCGTATCCACCAACATCATGGTGGATTGCAGCCACGCCAACTCCAACAAGAGCCACGAGCTGCAACCGCTGGTGATCGAAAACGCCACCAATCAGATTCTCGAAGGCAATCAGTCCATCATCGGTCTGATGATCGAGAGCAACATCGAAGCGGGCAACCAGAAACTCTCGGCGAATCGCGCCGAGATGGTCTACGGAAAATCGGTGACGGACGCCTGCATCGACTGGCCGACCACCGAGCGCGCGCTGCTCGCCATGCACGAAAAGCTCAAGGACGTATTGCCCAAGCGCCTGGGCTGAAACGCTCGCTTCCGGAATTCCGAAACCAAAAAAGACCGCCGACTGTTGCAGCCGGCGGTCTTTTTTTAGCGGCCTCGTTACGGTTTGAACAAACCGTTGACGCGCAGCAGCGCCCGCGACTTGTCCACGGGACCCGCGCCGAAATTACCTTCGATCACGCTCACCGCAATCTTGCCCTGCCCGATCAGCAGCGCCTCGCTGTTGGATTCCGCCGTCGCCGCATCCATCGACGTGAACGAAATGCCGGGCAGCGCGGCGGTGATGCCGAGACCCGAGGCCACCGGATCGGCCGCGAGGTTCGCGACGAATACCGGCGACACCGTGGAATAAGTGCCGACCACCGCCCGCGCGAAGCGCAGGCTGTCGCCTTCGCCGGCGGCGAACCTGGGCACGTTGACGTTGAGGCCGGTGCCATCGGGGAGCAATGCTCCATGTCCTGCGCGCCCTTCCAGTTCGTCCACCAGCTTCAACACGATCCGCGCGGTTTCGGCGGCGAGCACGGGATTGTTGGCGGTATCGCCATCGGCGCTGACCGCAACCGAGGGAATACCCCGATTGATGCCGTAGACGGCGTTGTTGACGGTGCCGGAACTGGGATTCACCAGGCCCGTGTTGTTACCCTCGTTCGGCCCCGAAATGATCAGTTGCGGCTGGTGGCCCCAACGCGGTTCCGCCAACAGATCCAGTCCGTACAGCAGCGCCATCACCGGGGTGCCATCGACGTAATGGAGATCGGCATCGCCGGCATCGCTGCCGACTCCCGGAGCGCCGACGTGGGCGATCCCGCCGACACAGTCCGCGCTCAATGGTCCGACCGGCCGCAGAAAATTCAGCGCCGCGCCCTGCCCGCTCTGATTGTGACAGGGCACGGACACCATGACCTGGTGGCCTTCACTGCGCAGCGCCTGATAGAGGGCACGCACGTTGGCGGACAGACCATCGTCGTTGGTAATCAGGATATCGAGCGCGTGCAGGGGCGCGGCGAGGACAAACAGCGCCAGGGTCAACGGCAATCGGCGGCATCGCAACATGGTGGGGACTCCCTAAAGGTGTGGAGTCCCCACGCTAATCGCCGCCCGTGACCGGGGTGTGACATCCGCACTCTTGCGCGCGGCATCGGTGCGCGGACGGCGTGCGCCGAAAGTCGCGGACCGGCCATCCCCCGCGACCATCCCCGCGACATCGGCCACGACGGGACTTGTGCTTGTTATCGGCACCGGTCAGCGGTTGACAGGCGGACCGCTGTTTTCAGGCGGCGCCCTGAAACGTCTTCACGTCGAAGTATTCGCGCCAGCCGGTGAGTTTGCCGGCGGCGTCGAATTCCAGAATGCCCATCACCGGCAACGAGCGGCGCTCGCCCTTGTGGGTCCAGCCGTCGACGCGCTCGGTCACCACGGTGTCGCCCGCCACCACCACCCGCAGCAGATCGAAGGTCATGTCGTCGCCGGCGGCGACAAATTTTTCCACCGCCTTGCGAATCTGCGCCTGCCCCTTCACCGGTGCGAACGGAATGTTGTGGTACACGCCCTCGGGGGCGAAGGCCGCGACGATAGCGTCCACGTCCTTGTGCTCCCAGGCCTTGAAGAAATCCCGCGTGATGCGTTCGTTGCGCGCACTGAAATCGCTGGCCGCAATGGCCGACTTGGCTGCTGTCATGGTGGATCTCCTGTTTTTATGTCGATGGTCTGTGGATGAAAATCTGGTTCCGCCGGAGTCTAGACCCGGGTTTTCATTCCGCGCCAGATGCATTTATGCCTCGACGGGCGCTGGCGGTCGCGGGATGATTTGGCTTAGGCTCTGCGCCAAGACCTATAACAAACCCGGAGCTACCCCCATGACCAATCATGTCCTCAGTGTGTTTGCCGATGATTTCGTGTTTCTCGAAGGCCCGCGCTGGCGCTTCGGAAAACTCTGGGTCTCGGATGTCAACGGCAAAAAGGTCTACACCCTGAACGAACAGGGCGCGCGGGAAGTGGGTGTGGAAGTACCCAACCGGCCGTCCGGAATCGGCTTCCTGCCCGACGGCACTCCGCTGGTGGTGTCGATGAAGGACCGCAGCCTGCAGCGGGTCGAGAACGGCCGTCTGGTCCAGCACGCCAGCGTCGCGCATCTGGTCGAGGGCGAGATCAACGACATGGTGGTGGACCAGCGCGGCAACGCCTATGTGGGCAGCATGGGCTACGACCTGTTCGGCGGCGCCAAATTCAAGCCCGGCAACCTGGTGCTGGTGACCCCGGACGGCAAGGCGCGCGTGGTGGCGGACGGACTGCATTTCCCCAACGGCCCGGTGGTGACGCCGGACAACCGCACCCTGGTGGTGGCGGAGAGCTGGGGCAAGCGCCTGGCCGCGTTCACCATCGAAGCCGACGGCTCCCTGAGCGGACACCGTGTATTTGCCGATCTGGGCGACTACACGCCGGACGGCATCACGCTGGATGCCGAGGGCGCCATCTGGGTCGCAGCCTTCGCCAACAACGCCTTCGTGCGGGTGCGCGACGGCGGCGAAATCACCGATGTGATTTCCTCCGGCGAGCGCCGCGCGGTGGCCTGCACCCTGGGCGGCGCCGATATGAAAACCCTCTACTGCCTCACCTTTGCCGGCGAGATGAAAGACATCGGCAAGGGCATGCGGGCGTCGCGCATCGAGACCGCGCGCGTGGTCGTGGCGGGCGCGGGATCGCCCTGAAAACACGGCTGGCCGCGGGGCGGGAGCGATCCCGATCCCGCCCGGCGTGGCCGGCGCCCCGCGGTTCCGGATCGCCCTGGCCGCGTTGCCGGGACCTGCGTCGCTGTTTGTCGCCCATCCTGCCTATCAGACGCCGGGCGCGCGTGTCCTGACGCGCGCCGCTCCGTACAATGCCGGCCTCTGCGCCCGGCCCGACCCCAAGGAATCGCGATGCGTGAAACGCTCCCCTCTCGCCACACGCCAGTCGGTAACGGCAAGGGAAAAATCCTGTTCGCGAGCCTGATCGGCACCGCCATCGAATTTTTCGATTTCTATATTTACGCCACCGCCGCGGTACTGGTTTTCCCCAGGCTGTTTTTCCCGGCGGGGGATCCCGCCACGGCGATGTTGCAGTCCCTCGCGACCTTTGCCCTCGCCTTTTTTGCCCGGCCACTGGGATCGGCGCTGTTCGGGCATTTCGGCGACCGTATCGGTCGCAAGGCGACCCTGGTGGCGGCCTTGCTGACCATGGGACTGTCCACGGTGACCATCGGCCTGTTGCCGACTTATGCCCAGATCGGCGTGGCGGCACCCCTGCTGCTCGCGCTGTGCCGCTTCGGGCAGGGCCTGGGGCTGGGTGGGGAATGGGGCGGCGCGATTCTGCTGGCCACCGAAAACGCACCGCCGGGCCGGCGCGCCTGGTACGGGATGTTTCCCCAACTGGGCGCACCGGTCGGTTTCATCCTCTCGGGCGGCTCATTCCTGCTGCTCACGCATTTTCTCGACGATGCGCAGTTTTTCCACTGGGGCTGGCGCGTGCCTTTTCTGGCCAGCAGCATCCTGGTGGTGGTCGGTCTGTGGGTGCGTCTGAACCTGCAGGAAACCCCGGTGTTCCGGCGTGCGCTCGCTGCGCAGGAACGCGAGCGGCTGCCGTTTTTCACGGTATTGCGCGACCACAAGGGGATGCTGGTGCGGGGGATGCTGATGGCACTGTGCACATTCGTGCTGTTTTATCTGATGACGGTATTCACCCTCACCTGGGGCACCACCGCGCTGCATTTTTCCCGCGAGCGGCTGTTGCTGATCCAGTTGTTCGGCATTGTGTTTTTTGCACTCGGCATTCCGATTTCGGCCCGTCTCGCCGATCGTCACGGCCGCCGCCGCGTATTGATGGCCGCGAGCATCGGCATCGCGCTGTTCGGACTGTTGTTCGCACCCCTGCTCGGCGCCGGCAGCGAGGCGCGGGTGATCCTGTTCATGGCACTGGGGCTGGGCTTGATGGGACTCACCTACGGGCCGATCGGTACCATGCTGAGCGAACAGTTTCCAACCCTGGTGCGCTATACCGGCGCTTCGCTCACCTTCAACCTGGCGGGTATTTTCGGCGCCTCCCTGGCGCCCTACATTGCGACCTGGCTCGCGACCCGCTACGGCGTGCATACGGTCGGCTGGTATCTTTCCGGCGCCGCGCTGCTCACGCTCGCGGCGCTGTGGGGAGCGCGCGAAACCCGGGACGATGCCTGACGCAATCGACTTCGGGTCCAAGTCAGGCTGAATGACCCCTCGTCTTTCGTTCCCGCGCGGCGCCCGTCTCCTCGAAAGCGGGGGGCGGCAACCCGGAACTTGCAAAGCATCCGGAGGCCGCCGGATTGCTACCGCTCGCCATTCAAGCGCACCGTTGCGCGCAGATGCTGGTATTTCCACGCGCCGTTGATTTTGACGTAGTCGTCGTCGTAGCGCAGCGCCAGCCATTTGTCGGCGTTGTCCTTGTGAAATGTGAACGGGCCGAGAAAATACCAGACGCCGGTAGCGCGGTCCCCGTCGATTTCGATGATCGGGTTCATCACATTGTGCTGGGAAAAACGAATGAGTTTCTGGAAACCCCGGAACAATTCGCGAATCCCCTCGTGACCCTGCGCCTTGCCGAAGCCGGCGCCTTCCCAGATGCCGTCCGGGGCGAACACCGAGGCGATCCGGTCGGGATTATGGTCGTCATCGCAAATTTCACAGTAACGCGCTTTCAACTGCTTGATGGCTTCGATGTCTTCCAGGCGGGCGATGCGCTTTTCGAGTTCTGCCAGGTTCATGTCGGATGCTCCTCACAACGGTTGGCGGATTTATTGTGTTGCCTCGCGCGGAACCGAGCGGTGCCGGATCATCCCGGCGCGGAGAATTCGCATCGGCGCGACCATTCAAGCGTACCCGGATGGCGGATCACAAGGTAGTCCATCGCCGCACGCGAAAGGGGCGACAGTTGCCTGCCGCCCCTTTGCGGAATTTATCCGTCCGACGCGATGGGTGTCAGGCGGCGTTGCCGGTGTACTGCCATTTCTTGAGCGCCGGCAGTACTTTTTCCGCAAACAGCGTCATTCCCGTCTTCACATAGTCGTAGTCCATGCCCGCGTAGGTGAAGAAGCAGTTGAGTTCGATTGGTCCGACGATGTCTTCGATGCCCTTGAGTTTTTCCAGGCACTGTTCGGGTGTGCCGTAAATCTGCTGCTCGACATATTGCTCGGTCACCCGATCGGCGTTTTCACGCATGGCGACCGCCGAGCGGCCGTAATGCTCATAGCCCTTGATGTTGTCGAAATGCTCACCTTTCATTTCGTAATGCTTCATGGCCGACTCCCAGTAGTCGCCCATGTACTTGTGCGCCATGTCCCTGGCGCGGCCCGGGTCCTTGTCGCAGATCGTGAAAATGTTGGCCGAGGTCGGCGGCGCCGGACGGTTGTGCTGCTTCTCGAACAGTTCGCGATAGAGCTTGATGTCCTTGGCGCGCTGCGTCCAGGGGCCGACCGCGAAGGTCATCATGGTGCCACCCAGGCGCGCCGCGTGGGGGACGGTGTCCGGTGACATGGAGACGATGTAGGTGCGGTCCTTGAAGGTCTTGAAGGGCGCGGGACGGATGGCGACGCGAATCTGTTTGAAATATTCCCCGTCGTGCGCGTCCATGTAGCCGGTCTCGAGCGCATTCAGAATCATCGGCGCCGCTTCGTTGAAGCGATCCCGTGAACTGTCCATGGCGATGCCGAAGCCGTCGTATTCGACGCGGCCGAGACCGCGCCCCAGGCCGACGATCACGCGGCCGTTCGACAGGTTATCGAGCATCGCGATGTCGGTGGCGATGCGCAGCGGATCCTTGTGCCAGGGTAGAATGATTGCTGCGGTACCCAGCTTGATGGTCTTGGTTTTGCCCGCCATGTAGGTGAGAAATTGCAGCGGGTTCGGGCACATGGTGTAGTTGGTGAAGTGGTGCTCCACACCCCAGATCGAGTTGAAGCCGAGCGGCTCGGCCAGTTCGGCGATGGCCACTTCCTTCCGGTAAATTTCAAGATCACTCAGAGGCTGATTGTGGCTGCTCTGAAAAGCCATGACGACGCCGACATCCATAGTGGTCTACCCTTTGGTTGATAAAAAACGTTCTGGCCCGTTGCGGTCAACGCGGCCGATCAAGCCACGCCCTTGGGTTTCTGCTGGCTCATGAAACCGAACATATAACCCGCAATACGGCGGATTTGAATCTCGTCAGCGCCCTCGGTGATGCGGTAGCGACGGTGATGGCGATAAATATGCTCGAAGGGCTTGTGACGCGAATAGCCCAGCCCGCCGTGTACCTGCATCGCCCAGTCGGCGGCTTCGCAGCACAGGCGGTTGGCGGTGTAGTTGCACATCGAGACTTTGTCGGATACCGAAAAATTGCCGTACTTGTCCATGCTCCAGGCGGTTTTGTGAATCAGCGCGCGCAACATTTCGGCGCGGGTCTGCAACTCCACCAGCGGAAACTGGATGCCCTGGTTGGATGACAGCGGCTTGCCAAACGGCTTGCGCTCCCTGGCGTAGGCAACCGCCTGATCGATGCAGAATTGCGCCGCGCCCAGGCTGGATGCCGCCTGACGAATGCGGTTCTCGTTGAAAAAGTGCTGCACCACCTGCAAGCCGCGCCCTTCGCCGCCCAGAATCGCACTGTGCGGTACGCGGACATTGGTCAACGAGACGCGACCGTGATCGGTCGGCATGTTGAAAGTCCACAGCATTTCCTCGATCTTAAGTCCTTCGGCTTTCATGGGCACCAGAAACGCGGTGATGCCCTGACCGTCGCCGGCCTTGCCGCTGGTGCGGGCGTACACCAGATCGTAGGGCGCCTTGTGAATGCCGGTGTTCCAGGTTTTCTCGCCGTTGATGATCCACTCGTCGCCCACGCGCACGGCGGTGGTTTCCATATGGGTGGCGTCGGAGCCGTGGTTGGGTTCGGTGATGCCGTAGGCAAAACTTTTCTTCCCCGTCATCAGGTCGTCGACCCACTCCGCTTTCTGGGCGTCGGTGCCATAGGCGAGCATCAGCAGCAGACCCACGTTGTTGCCGACGATAGAATGCTCGTTTTGCAGATCGTTGTGCAGACCCAGGCCTTTTTTGGCCAGGTGCTCGCGGATGACGGCCATGCCCAGGTTGGTGCCGTCGCGGCCGCCATATTCTTTGCCCACGGGATAACGATAGTGGCCGGCGGCATCGGCCAGGCGCTTGGCTTTTTCGAGCAGCGCTTCCCATTCCGCATTGGGCAGGCCGCCGCGCTCCCAGTCGGTGCGGGCGTCCTCGCGGCGATGGTCGAAGAAGCGGATGTTGTCGTCCTGGTTTTCCAGGGGTTTGATGACGCGCTCGATAAACTCGTCGAGTTCGAGCAGGTAGTCGGCAAGATCCTGGGGGATGTCGAAGTTCATGACGTGGTCTCGTTGTGGAATTGGCGAAAAAATCCGTGTGCGCTACGTGAACAGGTGCATGGCAAGGCCGGTGTCGCGACCGGCTTCCAGCGCCTGGGCGAAGGGCAGATCGGCAGCGCGGCGAATCAACTGCTTGGTCAGGCGCAGGGCATCGTGATTGAAGCCGGCGAGTTGCTCGGCCATGGCGCTGGCGGTGGCCAGCAGTTCGTCGGCCGGAACTATCCGGTTGATCATGCCGAAGGCGAGGGCCTGGCGGGCATCGATGTTGTTGCACAGGGTCAGCAGCTCGAACGCGGCCTTGCGGCCGATCTGGTGGACCAGCGTCGGCGCCACCCCGGCTGCGGCCATGCCGAGCTTGACCTCGGGATAGCCGAACATGGCGTTGTCGGCGGCCACCACCAGATCGCAGCTCACCGCGAGATTGCAGCCGCCGCCCATCGCATAACCCTGCACGGCGGCGATGACCGGCGTGTCCATGCGCTGGATGGTGCCGTAGAAGCGGATGATATTGTCCAGACGTTCGGCGATCTGATGGCCCGCGGGCGCGGTTTTTGCGGATGTCTTGCCATCCGCCTTTCCTCCACCGGGATTGCCGCCACCCAGATCCGCGCCGGCACAGAACGCCCGCCCGGCGCCGGCCAACACGATCACTGCCACGTTGCGATCGGCTTCGGCGGTGCGCAGCGCGGTGGCGAGTTGTCCCACCAGTGCGTCGTTCATCGCATTGAGTTTTTCGGGACGGTTCATGGTCAGGTAGCGGATCGCGCCCGCGTCGCGCGTCAGAATCAGTTCGCTCATGGTGTTTCCTCTGCAAAAAAATCGCGCCGCGGGCCGGGGTGCTGACGCCCGGTCGCTCACCGGCTGGGGTTAGAAACCGTTCAGGGTCGCAAAGCGATCACGGTGGTACGCGCCATCGCCGAGCGTGGTCTCGGCGGCACGGGCGCGCTTCATGAAAAACCCGATCTCTTCCTCGTCGGTCATACCGATACCGCCGAACATCTGGATGGCTTCGCGGCCGATCAGGTTGGCCACATCCGAGGTGCGTGCCTTGGCCGCGCTCGCCAATGCGGGAGCATCGGCGCGGCCTGCGTCCAGCGCGCGCAGCGCCGCCAGCGTCATCGACACCGCCAGCTCGCGCTCGCAGAACATGTCGGCGGCACGGTGTTTGAGGGCCTGAAAAGAGCCGATCAGCGCACCGAACTGACGGCGGATTTTCAGATACGCCAGGGTGCGCTCGAAGGCTTCCGACAGCACGCCGACCAGCTCCGCACTCAGGCCGGCCGCGGCGCCGTCAAACACCGGGTCGAGAATCAGCGCAGCCCGATCGACTGCGCCGACGACCTGACTCATCGATACCTTGACATCGGCAAAGCGAATCCGCGCGGCGTTGCGCACATCCAGCAGGGAAGTGCGCACACATTCAACGCCCGGGGTTTGCGGATCGAGCAGAAACAGCGTCAGCCCGTCGCGCGCGCCGGGCTTGCCCGCGGTGCGCGCAAGCACCAGCAACTGATCGGCGTCGTGGCCGTCGAGCACAAAGCGCTTCTCGCCGGCGAGTCGGTAACCATCGGCAACGCGGGTGGCGCGCATGGCGACCTGCCAGGGCGCAAACCGGCCCTGCTCCTGAAAGGCCAGCGCCAGCACCAGTTCGCCCGCGCAGATACCGGGCAATACGGCCTGCTTCTGTGCCTCGCTGCCACCGCGCAGAATCGCGCTCCCGGCCAACAGCACGGTCGACAGCAACGGCTGCGGCAGCAGCCGGCGCCCCAGTTCTTCGAGCACCACGCCGAGTTCGGCATGACCGAGTCCGAGGCCGCCGTACTCTTCCGGAAACAGGATGCCGGTCCAGCCCAGTTCCGCCATCTCGCGCCAGTGGGCGCGGGAATAACACAACGGCGCCTCCACTGAAGCTTCGCCATCGCGGTAGGCGCGCAGTTGCGCGATGTCGAAGCGCGCGCTGGCGAATTCGCGCACCGAGCGCCGCAGCAATTCCTGCTCTTCGGTCGGTACCAGCGCCGATGAGCGCGTCGCGGTGGTCATTCCGGCAGTCCCAGGATGCGCTTGGCGATCACGTTGCGCTGGATTTCATTGGTGCCGCCCTCGATGGCGTTGCCCTTGGCGCGCAGCCACTGGCGCGTGATGCGCAATGCCGCGTCGCTGAAGCCGGGGCCTTCCCAGCCCAGGCCGTCGGCACCGAGCAAGGTCATCATGAGTTCGTGGCGACGGTTGGTGAGCGCGCTGCCGTACAGTTTCAGCATGGAGGCGATGTGATCGCCGCCGCGACCCGCACCGGCCTCGTCGGCGCTGCGGTTCATGGTGAGCCGCAACGCGAGGCTGTCGAGCTCGCACTGCGCGACCTGCGCACGCAGCACAGGATCGGCAATGCGCACGCCTTCGCTGCCCAGCTCCTGCTTGGCCAGCTCCGGCAGCGTCTGGGCGCGCCCGAGATCGCCGCGGCCGATGGAGCCCAGCGCCTGGCGCTCGTACTGCAACAGTTGCTTGGCGATGGTCCAGCCTTCGCCGAGCTGGCCGAGCAGATTTTCCTTTGGTACCCGCACCTGATCGAAAAACGTCTGACAGAACGCGGAGGGTCCGCTGATCAGGCGAATCGGCGCCACCGAAATGCCCGGCGATTTCATGTCGATCAGCAAAAAACTGATGCCTTCGTGCTGGGGCGCCTCGGGGTCGGTGCGCACCAGACAGAACATCCAGTGCGCCTTGTCGGCATGCGAGGTCCACAATTTATGACCGTCGACGACAAAGTGATCGCCATCAGGCACCGCACGGGTGGTGAGACTCGCGAGATCGGAGCCCGCGCCCGGCTCGCTGTAGCCTTGGCACCACATCACCTCATCGCGGGCGATACCCGGAAGATGTCGCAGTTTCTGTTCCGGCGTGCCGCGCTGGAGCAGCACCGGCCCCAGCAGCGACAGCCCGGCGCTGATCGGCGGCGGTCGCACGCCGACACGGCGCAACTCCTGGGCCAGCACGCGAGCCTGGTCCCGGTCCAACCCGGCGCCGCCGTATTCCCGCGGCCAGGTGGGCGCGAGCCACCCCTGCTCCGCCCGCAGGCGATGCCAGCGTCGCTCGGCGTTCCTGATGGTTTCGGGCACCACGGCTTCTGGCTGCATGCCGCTCTCGACGTCCAGCGGGCGCAGCACGGCGGGATAGCACTCTTCCAGCCAGCGGGCAATGTCGGTGCGAAAGTTATCCAGCGCGGTCTTGTTGTTCATTCCCGGATTCTAGCCTGTGCAATGCCACGGACGAAATCATCCGTATCCTTAGGTACTCCGCGGTTGTGGCGCCGTACGATCATGTCGGGTACGATCGCCCCGCACCGCGACCAGCCGGTCGCCCGTGCCCGAGCCAAGCGCCGCCGATTGCGAACATCTCGCCGATAGAGCGAGCTTCGTCGCGGCGCCCCTGAAGCCCAGGTGAAAGCGCGATCCACGGACGACGACCCGCCACATTCGGCGCTACGACCACCCGCCCTCGGGCAGTCGGTGAGTCTCGTTGCGTGCCCCGACACGGCAAGCTCCGGCTCAACGTAACCGCAGGCCTCATACCGAAGCCTCGACTTTTCATTGGCATCACAGATTTATGTTGGAGATCGGCAGTCAATGAGATTCCGTCTGGCGAAATGGATCATGGATCATCGCGGCATGGTCGCGATTGGATTTATCCTGGTGACGCTGGCGTTTTGCGCTGGCTTGCCCCATGTCCAGATCCGCACCGTCTTCAAGGACCTGCTGCCCACCGACGATCCCTTTGTGCAGGTCCACTTCGACCATCCCAACTTCGGCAATCCGCTGCTGATCTCGGTGATGGTCAAACGCAAGCACGGCGATATCTACAACCCTGAGACCCTGAACAAGGTCTGGAAACTGACCCGGGATCTGGACCTCGCGCCCAAAGTCAATCACGACACCGTGATTTCGATCTCCACCGAAAAGCTCCGTTACGCCGAAGCCACCTCGGATGGCGTCGAACTCCAGCCGCTGATGGACAATAAGGCGCCGAGCACACCGGCGCAGGTGGCGGAGTTCAAGCACCGCGTGACCATGTCGCCCAACGCGCGCCTGTTTTACATATCGCCCGACGAAACCGCGACCCTGATCAACGTCGCATTTCTGGATTCAATCGACTACGGCGAATCGTTTGCCTTTGTGCAGGATCTGGTCGAAAAAGCGCGGGACGCCGACCACGATGTTTACGTCGCCGGCCAGCCGACCCTGACCGGCTGGGTCTACAAGCTCCAGAAGCAGACCTATGGCATTTTCGCGGTCACCATCATCGCCTTGATGGTGGCGCTGCTGCTCTACATGCGCAATGTCGCGGGAGTTACCACGCCCATCGTCTGCGCGGCGGTGGCGGGACTGTGGGGCTTTGGCTTCATCGGCTGGCTCGGTCGGCCCATCGAACCGCTGCTGATGATCGTGCCGCTGCTGCTGGTGGCACGCTCGTTCTCCCACTGCGTGCAGTACACCGAGCGCTATTACGAAATCCTGATGCATGTGAAAGACCGGCGCAAAGCCGCCGAAGTCACCATGGCGATCATGATGGCGCCGTCGATTCTGGGCATCATGACCGACGTGTTCGGCATCATCTTCATCGCCGTGGCGCCGATCAGGACCATGGTCAATCACGCCCTGTTCTGCGGCTTCTGGGCGCTCTGGATCATCCCGACCGGGGTGTTTCTGATCTCGATTCTGCTGTCGTATCTGCCGGTGCCCAAAAACCTGGAAAAAATTGTCGGTGGCGAGGAAAAGGAATCCGGCATCCATTTGCTGGAAGAAAAGCTGCTTTCGGGCATCGCCCGGATAACGGTGGGCAAACCGGCCATTGCAACCCTGGTGATCACGGTGATCATCGGTGCGGTTTCCATCTACATGAACTCGCTGATCAAGATCGGCAACCCCGTCGAAGGCAGCAACCTGCTTTGGTACGAGTCGGAGTACAACACCGCCGTACGCGCCATCAACGCGCATTTTCCCGGCATGAACACCCTGGAAATCGTGCTCGAAGCGAAAGAGCACGAACGCGACCGGCGCATCGCACGCACGCCCGATGTCGTGGCGGTGTCGACCAAAATCCAGAGCATCATGGAAAGAGACCTGGAGGCGCCGCCGCGCGCGACCCTGTCGTTTACCGACTATATGCGGGAAGTGTTCCGCCTCTATTCGGGCGGCAATCCCAAGTGGCTGGACCTCGATCCCACTGACGAAGCCGTGGCAGCGGCCGGGTTTGCCGCCACCTTCGGTTCGGACCCGCTGAATTTCGCCACCATCGCGGATTTCCAGTTCCAGAATTCCACCGTTTCGATCTGGTTCAAGGACAACAAACAGGAGACGGTGGACGCGGCGCTCGCCAGTGCCAGGCGCGCGGTGGATGCGGTCGGCGAAGACCATCGCGAATTTCGCGTGCGTCTGGGCACCGGCGTGATCGCGTTGCAACAGGCGATGAACAATGTCGTGGAACGCTACCACTGGTTTATCCTGGGGCTGGTAAACCTGGCAGTGATGGTGATCGCGGCCTATGCCTACCGCTCCATCGTCGCGGCGCTCATTTTGCTGGTGCCGGTAAACCTGTCGAACTTCATGCTGGGTGCCTCCATGTATGCGCTCGGCATCGGCATGGACATCAATGCCACCATCGTCGCGGTGATGGGCGTCGGTGTCGGCATCGACTACGGCATCTATCTGTTGAGTCGTATCTGCGAGGAATACACCGCGCGCAATCACGACCTGAAAGCCGCGATTCATGCCGCGCTCACCACTACCGGCAAGGCGATCATGTTTACCGCCAGCATCATGCTGATGGGCATCCTGCCCTGGTACTTCCTCTCCGATCTCAAGTTCATGGCCGATATGGGCATGCTGCTGGTGGCCATCATGCTCATCAACATGGTGCTGTCCCTGGTGGTACTGCCCCTGGTGGTGTGGTTTGTGAAACCCAGATTCCTCAGCCGCGACGACTTGATCGTCGGTGAGCAGGTCGATCTGTCGCAATTCGCGCTCGGGACCGCGCACTGATGATCGCACCATGGCAAACGGCTCCCTGAGAATGTCCGCCGCAACGGAGGTATGCCGATGAGCTCGCCCGCAACGCCAGACGTTCTGCTGTCCGAATGCCGGGGCGCCATCGGCATTCTCACCTTCAATCGTCCCGAACAGCGCAACGCCCTGTCGCCGCAACTGCTCGAACATTTTTGCGCGACACTCGAGACCTGGGCCGCGCGCGGCGATGTGCGGGTGGTGATAATCACCGGCGCCGGCGACCAGGCGTTCTCCGCGGGCTACGACATTCGCGCCATCGAAACCGTGGGGCCGGCGGGCGAATCCCGCGAGCGGGAGCGGCGCCCCGGCACTCCCTTCGATCGCGCTCTGGCCGCCATCAAGCACTTCCCCTACCCCACCATCGCCATGATCAACGGCCATTGCTTCGGCGGCGCATTGCATCTGGCGCTGTGTTGCGATCTGCGCATCGCCGCCGATCATGTTTCGATGGGCATGCCGCCGGCCAGACTGGGCGTGGTCTACGGTGCCGAGGGTCTGTTGCAGTTCATTCAGGTGCTGGGCAGCGCGCGCGCCCGCGAAATGTTTTTTACCGGCCGCACCTATCGCGGCCAGCCCCTGCACGCGCTCGGCATCGTCGATCACTGGGTGGGTGCGGATCAGCTCGCTGCGCAAACCTTCGCCATGGCCGAGGAAATCAGCCGCAACGCGCCACTGGCACTGCGCGGCATCAAACGCATCATGAACCTGGTCGAAGCGCCCGCGCTGTCGGCCGAGGTGCGCGCCGAGGCCGCGCGCCTGGTGGCCGAATCCTTCGCCAGCAGCGATCTGAAAGAAGGTCAGGCCGCGTTTCTGGAAAAACGCACACCGCGCTTCACGGGAAAATAATCTTCACCACAAGCCGCTCCTTACGCCAAAATGCTCCTGACAACACGATAACCACACGAGCCGGGGACCCTGCCATGAAGGACTTTGCCGAGCGCGTCGAACGCTTTGCCCGCGCCGTTGAAGCGCGCGATGGCGCAACCTTCGGCAACCTGTTCACCCCGGACGCGGTCTATCACGACGCCATCTACGGCGCCGTTCGCGGCCGCGACGCCATCGCACGCATGCTGGTCGACGACTGGTACCGGGACGGCGATCGCTGGCTGTGGGACATGCACGATCCGGTGGCCGACGACCGTCGCGGCTATGTCCGCTATACCGCCAGCTTCCGCTCGATCAACCGCTTCAGCGAGGGCAACCGCATCGTCGCCCTCGGCGTCGCCATGTTCGGTTTTGCCGACGGACTGTTCAGCAGCTACCACGAGATCGCCAACGGTACCCCGGCACTGTGGGATCTCAATGTGCGCGGCGAACATCTGGAGCGCGTGGTGCGCCGCATCGCCGACGCCCAGCGCAACAGCGCCTCGCTCGCGCGCCACTATTCGGGGTGAGCATCGGCCGCGCGCGGGCATGGTCGCGACGCGACCCGGCGTCGGGCCACACGGCTGGAATTCGGCATTGATGAAGGCAGTCGGGACTCCATGACCGCACCGCACGCTGATTCCCCCCGGGTCTGGGTGTTGCTGGGCCAGAAGGCCGGCGACAATCAGCAGGTGCTGGCGCTGGCCGAAGCACTGGGCTGGCCGTTCGCCGGCAAACAGATCGTCAATCGTCCCTGGGAACTTCTCACCAACCGCGGCGCGGGCACCACATTGGCGGGCATCGACCGGCGCCGTTCCAGCGACCTTCAGCCGCCCTGGCCGGATCTGGTGATCAGCGCCGGGCGCCGCAACGAACCCGTGGCGCGCTGGCTGAAAAAGCGCAGCGGCGGCCACGCGCGGCTGGTGCATATCGGCCGACCCTGGGCGCCGCTGGGCGCCTTCGACCTGATCGTGACCACCCCGCAGTATTTTTTGCCGGCCGCGGCCAACATCGTTCACAACCGCCTGCCGATGCATCGTATCGACCGCGCGCAGGTGCGGACGGAAGCCGCAGCGCTCGCCCCGCAACTCGGCGGACTGAAGCCACCCTACACGGCGGTGCTGCTGGGCGGCGACAGCGGGCCTTTCGTTTTCACGCCCGCCAAGGGCCGCGGGCTGGCGCTCCAGGTCAATGCCCTGATCGCGGCCGTGGGCGGCTCGGTGCTGGTCACCGACAGCCGCCGCACGCCACCGGATGCCGCCGCGGCGTTCTGGTCGGCGCTGCATGTACCGGCCTGGCGCCACGACTGGCGGGACGGCACCCGACCCAACCCCTACCGGGCGTATCTGGGACTGGCGGATCGCTTTGTGCTGACCGGCGAGAGCATGTCGATGCTGGCGGAGGCCGTGGCGATGGGCAGGCCGGTGCACCTGTTCGCGATGGACGACCCCGGACGCTGGTGGCGCAGAATCCACAACTGGCGCTTCAAGCCCCTGAGCCACCGGCTGGCGATGGCCATCGGGCCACGGCGGATGCGCCGCGACGTGGCGCGAATTCAGCAGGATCTGGTAACCCGGGGGCTGGCCAGCTGGCTCGACGCACCCCTGAACGGAGAGCCACTCCAGGCGGATATCGACCCCGGCGCGGATGTGGCGCGCGCCGCGGAGCGGGTCCGCGCGCTGTTCGACGGCTAGTTTCGCTCCGGCTCAGGCCGCGTTCGCGACCTGACTCGCCAGAGGATGCAGCGGCGCCGGCGGCAGATCCGGCGTACGCGCCAGCACCTCGAACAGATCGTGGCGCACATGGTTGCGGGCCATCTCGGCGCGCAACAGTGGCTCGTCCAGCAGACCCTGCGCCAGGCACTCCTTGACCAGGCCGAAGAAAAACCGCTCCTGATTCCGATCCGGGTGGGCGCGATAATTGCCCATCAGACCGTACTCCCCGAACAGATGCCGGCGCAGCCGCAGCAGCCAGGCAGCGGGCGGAAACAGCCGGAAACGCTCGGCCGGTCGCCAGTCCACCGGCAGGCCGGTCTTCCAGGGCTGGGTCTTGCGGCGCGTGGTGTGGAGCATCCGGGTCGCCACCGTGAAGTGGTCGAAATCGTTCCACTCCGGCTCGAAAAACCCGATGCTGTCGCGTGGCTCGTCCTTGAGGCACACCCAGGGCTGGTAATCCTGCGTGAAGTCGAACATGGCGTTGAAGCGCTGCTCCACATTCCAGTGCTTCAGTTGCGCACAGTCGAGCAACATCACACTGCTGGCGAAGCATTTGTCGATCAGGCCCTTGGGCCCCGAACGCATGCGGCACAGGATGGCCTTGCCCCCCATGTCGCGGTTGAGCAGCGCCCAGACATCGGTGGCGGCAAACACGTCCGGATCGATCACCAGGGCGCGCCCGGTGAAGCCCATCAGCGCCGGCGGCATGAACCGGGTCGGCGTAAACGACTGCAAGTCATCGTTGAGCCAGACGCGTTTGACGCCGTCGCGCAGATAGCTCTGCCCTTCCCGTGCCTCGAAACAGGGATAATCGCGGGTATCGATGATGCGCACGTCGAACAGGTCGTTGTGCTGCGAAAAGCGGCGCAGGGCATAGGCGGCAACCTTGGCGCCGACGATCTGCTTGTGATTGGTCTGGATAAAAACGCAGTGTTCCATCGGGCGGCATCAAACCGGTGGCTGGCGGGGACACCACTATACCAAGGCCAGCCGCGGGCGAGCATCCATCTGAATCGCCCTCCCCATGACCTGGCGCAGACCCCGGCTCTGGCGGGAGGGTAGCGGATCGGTGTAGGCTCCCCGCCAGAACCGAAACCGAGGTGTCCCGCTTGTCGTTGATCGATCTTGACGCTGTGCGCCGCGCGCCCCTGGTGCGCGACCCCTTTGATTTTCTGGTCGTGCCGGACGCCCTGGGTGCGGCGGCGCAGGCCGCTGTCCACGCGGATTATCCGGCCATCGAATCCGCCGCCAATCACAAGCTGGAAGACCTCAGCGCCGGACCGGCTTTCAACCAGCTGATGGCGGAACTGCAGGGGGAAGGGCTCGCCCGTGCCCTGGGCGCGCACTTCGACATGCCGCTGGAGGCCTTGCCCACCACCATCACGGTGCGCAAATACTGCGAGCGCACCGACGGCAACATTCACACCGACCACAAGAGCAAGCTGCTCACCGTGCTGCTCTATTTCAACCCGGAATGGACCTCGCCCGAAGGCCGGCTGCGTTTTCTGCGCTCGCCCGACAATCTGGAGGATTACGCCGCCGAAGTGGTGCCGGTCGCCGGCACCCTGATCGCGTTTCGCCGCACCGATCATTCCTGGCACGGCCACAGCCGCTTCGTGGGCGAGCGCCGCATGGTGCAACTCAACTATCTCGATGCCAGCCTCTGGGCGCTACTCCACCAACGCGCCAGCCGGCTGGCCACGCATTTCATGAAGGAAGTGCTGCATATTCGCTAGCCGGTCCGGCGGGGACCGGGCGCGCTCGACGTGCGCTGCGGGAGACCTTACCATGACCCAGTCTGGCCGAAGTGGTCAGGCCATGCGTCGCCTGGCCCACTCGACGCTCCAGCCAGCACGATAGAACAACAAGATCCACGGCGAGGAACCCATGACGCACGCAATCGCTCGCTGCGGCCGCGTTTTGACCGAAGTGAACCGCCGTGGTGCGCACGCTCTCCTCGCTGCGGTCATCCTTTTGAGCGGTGCCGCCAGGGCCGAAGACGACGCTCCCGGGTCGCCCACTTTTGCACTGCATGGTTTCGGTACGCTGGGCGCCATCCACTCGGACCAGAACTACTCCGACGTGGTTTCCAGTGTCTATCTGCAACCCAACGGGGCCGGCGCCACCAGCGCCTGGAGCACGGGCGTGGGCAGCAAGGCCGGCGTGCAACTCGATGCCTTGTTCAGCCCGAGACTGTCGGCCGTCGTGCAAGTGCTGTCCCAGCACCGCTACGACAATTCCTGGACCCCGACGATCGAGTGGGCGAACGTCAAATACCAGGTCACGCCCGAACTGAGTGTGAGGGTCGGCCGCACTGTCTCCTCGATATTCATGACGTCCGACACCGCCAATGTGGGCTACGCCAACCTGTGGCTCCGCGCGCCCCAGGAAATCTACGGCATGGTCCCTTTCACCCATCAGGACGGCATTGACCTCGCCTGGAATATCAATATTGGCCCGGCGACAAACTCGGTTCAGGCCAGTTTCGGGAGCAACAAGTTCGACGTCATCGACGGTGACAAAATCAAGGTGGGTAAAATGTTCATTGCCAGCGACACTCTCGATTACGGAGTGCTGGCACTGCGTGTCGGCTATGTACACACCGACGTCACCTTTGACTCATCCGGCCTCGACGCCTTGCTCAAGGGTTTGTCCAACTTCGGCAATACCCTCACTCTGTCGGGGTTTCCCACGGAAGGAGACAGCGCAAGCACCCTCGCCAATGGCTACAACATGGATCACACACCCATTGAAGCCTTCACCGCCGGCCTCCGCGCCGATCCGGGAAACTGGCGCTTGACCGCCGAATGGGCCCGGATATCCGATGCCGGGATTCTGCCCAAAACGACAGGCTGGTATATCACCAATGGTTATCAGCTGCGCACACTGACACCGTACATCACCATCGCCACACTGGATTCCAAAACCCCGGCGGAATCCGGAATCCCTCTCGCCGGCCTCCCCACGGGGCCGTTGTCGGGCGTGGGAGACGCGCTGAATCGCGGTCTGGGAGTGGTTCTGGATATGGCCGCTCCGTCCCAGAAGAGCCTGACCCTGGGTTTGCGTTGGGATCTGCTCGACAACGCCGCCCTCAAGTTCGAATACGAACACATTCGCCTCGACGATCTTTCCGGCGGACGTTTCGGCAATCTGCAACCGGGATTCAAGCCGGGAGGTGATGCGGATCTGTTCTCCATCGCCCTCGACTTCGTGTTTTGAGCACACCGATGACACAGGTCCCCATTTTGAACGCGCTCAGGGTCGCCGCACTCAGCACACTACTCGGCATTGCCGGCAGTCATGCCATGGCCGATGTCGTTGCGGTCGTATCCCCCAACAACCCTGCCACCACGATCAGCAAGCGTGAGGTTTCCAACATCTTTCTGGGCAAGACCAATCGCTTCCCCAACGGTGCACCTGCCGTCGCGATCGACCAGCGCGAGGGCTCGGCGCCGCGCGTGGAGTTTTACCTCAACGTCAGCAACATGCAGCCCGCGGAGATCAAGGCACATTGGTCCAAGATGATTTTTACCGGACGGGGCCGGCCGCCCATGACGGTCGACGGCGACGAGCAGGTGAAGAAAGCGCTGGCCAGCCGACCCGACGGCATCGGGTATATCGACAGCGCCGCGGTGGATGACAGGGTCAAGGTACTGACCGTCGAGTAGGCCGCAATACCGTCATGTGGATGACTGATTCATGCGCTTGAATGAAGGCTCGAAGAGGACGTTTCACGCGCTGCGCCACTGGCTTGGCCGCGCCACGGAGCCACTGGTGCTGTTCCCCGGCCTCACGGTCCTGCTGCTGGCGGTGCTGTGGGTCGGCACAGCCAGTCTGATTCGCCTCGAATACGCCAATGCCCGGGCGACCGCCACAACCAGCACCCGCGAACTGAGCGAAACCTACGAGGCCCAGAGCGTGCGTGCCTTGCGGGAAATCGACCGCACACTGAAATTCGTTGCCTACGCCTATGAATCGGCGGGACTCGAATCCGTCCTGGTCGATCTCGGCGAAAAAACCCTGCTGCTCCCGAACTTTCTGTTCACGGTAAGCATCGCCGACGCCGAGGGCGACATCCGCTCAAGCACGCACACCGGCGGGCGCGCGAACATCGCTGGCACGGATTACTTCGAGGCGCAACGCGGACAGTCTGTGTTTGCGGTCGGTGCCCCGCAACGGAACCCGGAATCACAGGACTGGATCCTCTTCTTCAGCCGGCGCCTCGAGCAGCGCGACGGCAGCTTCGCCGGAGTGGTCGTCATATCCGTGGAGGCGTCCTACTTCGTCAGCGGATACGAGCCGGCGAAACTGGGTCAACACGGTTTTCTCGGTCTGCTCGGTACGGATGGCGTCTTTCGGGTGAGTCGCAGCGGCCACACCATGACCGCCGCTGCCGTGGTCGAGTACGAAAAAATCGTCCCCGAAGCCGACATCGACCTGATCCCGGTTTCGCTCTCCGTCAACAGTTGGGATCAGGTGCAGCGTTACACGGCAGCGCGCGAACTCTACGAATTCCCGCTGGCCGTGATCGTCGGTTTGTCGGCGGACGAACAACTGCGCCCCGCCGCCGCAAGGGCGCGTAGCTATCTGCTGCGCAGCGGCGGCGCCAGTGTGGTGCTGATTGTCCTCATGGCCCTGCTCGGCCGTTTGAGTTGGCAGCTTCAGTTAACCCGGCAACGGGCCGCGGAGGAGCAGCTCGCGCACGCCAGGCGTATCGAATACATCGCCCATCACGACAACCTGACCGACCTGCCCAACCGCAGCTTTTTCAGCCACATGCTGAACCAGGTGCTGGCGCTGGTCAAACGCTACGACCGCGAGTTGGCGGTGCTGTTTCTGGACCTGGACCACTTCAAGCTCATCAACGACACCCTCGGTCACGATGCCGGTGATGAACTCCTGAAGGAGGTAGCCCGCCGCCTGAAGGAAGCAGTACGGGAAAGCGACGTCGTCGCCAGGTTGGGCGGCGACGAGTTCGTCGTGTTGCTACCGGAACAATGCGACAAAGACAGTCTTGAAATCGTCGCGCGCCGGGTACTGACTTCCGTCGGCAAGTCGTACGACTTGCATGGGCACGAGTTCCGGGTCACCGCCAGCATCGGCATCAGCCGCTATCCTCAGGATGCCGAAGACGAACAGGGCCTGCTCCAGAATGCCGACCTTGCCATGTATCGCGCCAAGGCAAAAGGCAGAAACAAATTCCAGTTCTATGCCGAGGCCGAGGCCGAGGAAAAACTTTCCCTGGAACGCCTGAACCTGGAATCCGCGCTGCGACAGGCCCTGGAGCGGCAGGAATTCATCCTCCACTACCAGGACCAGCGAGACCTGAACACTGGCCAGGTCACCGGAGTGGAAGCTTTGCTGCGCTGGCAACACCCGCAACTCGGCGTCATCCTGCCGATGCAGTTCCTTCCCCTGGCAGAAGAGAGCGGGCTCACCCTTCCGATCGGCAAATGGGTGATCGAGACCGCGTGCCGGGATTGCGCGGCCATGCAGACGGCGGACGGGCGGCGCTTGACCATGTCCATCAACCTGTCGGCCCGGCAATTTGCCGACGAGAACCTGACCCGCGACCTGGCGAGCATCCTCGACAAAACCGGTATCGAACCGGACCTTCTGGAGCTCGGCGTCGCGGAGAGCGTGCTGCTGACCGATGTCGACAAGGCAGTTTCGATACTGGGTGAAATCAGAGCCCTTGGCGTACGGGTTGCGATCGACAACTTCGGGGCCAGCTACTCGTCCCTGTCGACCCTGAGCCGGTTCCGTTTCGACACGGTCAACATCGACGGCAGCGTCATTCGGGATTATGCGCATAGTCCGGAGGACAGAAAATTGACCGAAGCGACCATTGCCATGGGCAAGAATCTGGCCTTCACCGTGGTGGCCGAAGGCGTGGAAACCGAGGAACAGGCGCAGTTCCTGCGCGACAGTGCCTGCGACAAGGCGCAGGGGTTTTATTTCGGGCATCCAGCACCGAGGAACAGGGATGGTTGATTCGTTGAACCGGTTGCGGAAAAACGTCTCAAGCACCGCCAACTGCGCGGCGCGCGGCGGCCAAGACATCTCGTATAGACTGACGAGTGTCCGGGAACCGCGCACCAAGGCGGATAGCATCGCTCACCGGGGCGGCTCGAAACTGACGCTTTTCACCAGCGCCCACACCCGCTGCCCGGCCGCCAGTCCGAGTGTCGCCACCGCTTCGCGGGTGATGCGGGCGCGCAGGTGTGCGCCGTCCTCCTCCGGTCCAAGGGCAAGCAGCACCTCGGCGTTGGAACCGGCGGAATCCTCGGCAATGCGCAGCACCGTCACGGCAAGCTGATTGCGGATACTGACACCTTCGATGCGCTGCAAGGCAATCGCCACATCGCGGGCGCGCACCCGCAGACGCACGGGAGACCCGACAGCAACCTCGATCCGGGGCACCGCCATGCGCTGCCCCGCAACAGCAATTTCCGTCAGCGCATACTCGGGCACCTGCCCCATCACGCTCCCGTTGAGCACCACACCGGCATCAAAGTGGCCGGATATCGCCTCGGCTTCCGGCCGCTCCAGCACTTCATGGACTTCGCCGCGCGCAACGACGCGACCGTCGGCAAGGATCAGCACTCGGTCGGCGAGTTGGGCGACTTCCTCCACGGCGTGAGAGACGTAGATGAGCGGGATCCCGAAGCGCGCCGGCAATTGGCGAATGTAGGGCAGCAGCTCCGCCTTGCGTTTCAGATCCAGCGCCGCCAGCGGCTCATCCAGCAACAGCAGGCGCGGATTGGCCAGCAACGCCCGGGCGATGGCCACGCGCTGGCGCTCGCCACCCGACAGGCCGCCGACGCGGCGGTCGAGCACCGGGGCCAGGTCAAGCGCCGCGACCACCTCGTCGAAACCTGGCGCATGCGCGCCCGGCCTAGCCCGGTCGAGCGCGTAGCGCAGATTGCCGGCCACCTTGCGATGGGCGAAGAGGCGCGCGTCCTGGAACACATAACCGATCCCGCGCCGATAGGGCGGCAGATTCACACCGCGGGTACTGTCCAGCAACGCCTCGCCGTCGATAACGATGCGCGCCGACGCCGGGGTTTCCAGCCCGGCCAGCGCGCGCAACAGGGTGCTCTTGCCGCTGCCGGATACCCCCATCACGGCAGTGACCCCGGCCAGGTCGATGGTCTCCGCGACGCTGAGCGCGAACCCCGGGTGACTCACCTCAAGGACGCATTCCAGCCTCATGTGGCGTGTATCGGGAAGCGGCGGTTCAGCACATAGATCAGCGCCGGCACGACGAAGGAGAACACCAGCAGCCCCCCGGAGAGCAGATGCGCCTGGGCGAACTGGAGCGTCTCCACCTGCTCGTAGATGGCGATCGAGATCACCCGGGTGCGGCCCGGGATGTTGCCGCCCACCATCAGCACCACGCCGAACTCGCCGAGCGTATGCGCGAAACCCAGCACGCTGGCGGTGATGTAGCCGCGCAGGGCCAGCGGGCTGGCGACACTGAAAAACGCATCCAGCGCAGTGGCGTGCCGACCAGCAGCAGCAGTCCCACCGCTACGGTGGCCAGATGCAGCGTGAGCCAGACCGGGCCGAGATCGAGATCGTTCATGGCGTCAGGGCAGCCCGTAGCCGAGTTCCGCCATCACGGCGCGAGCCGGCGGGCTCTTGAGGTAGTCGAGAAACGCCTGCGCCGCCGGGTTGGCGCGGGCGCGGGTGATCAGGATGGCGTCCTGCTTCAGCGGCGGGTACAGATCCTCCGGCACCGCCCAGTGGCTGCCGGGTTTGGGACCGGTGATGACGGACGACAACGCAACGAAGCCGGCTTCAGCCGCACCGCTCGCCACCATCGCGTAGACCTGCCCGATATCCTCGCCACGCACGATCCTGTCCTGCACGGCCGCCCGCAAACCGAGTTTTTCCAGTACCTGCTGCGCCGCCGCGCCGTAAGGCGCCACCGCCGGATTGGCAATGGCCAGATGGCGGAAAGTGCCGGCGCGCAGGTAAGCGGCGCCATCCTCGCTGATCGCCTGCGGGTCCGGGCTCCACAGCGCCAGCCGCCCGATGGCGTAGGTAAAGCGCGAGGCCGGCACGCCGAGACCGCTGTTGGCCAGCAGCTCGGGACGCTCGACATCGGCGGACAGCAGCACGTCGAAGGGCGCACCCTGCTGAATTTGCTGCACCAGCTTGCCGGAAGACCCCGGCACCAGGGTGAGCCGGTGGCCGGTCGTTTGCTCAAAACCCGGTTCGATACGCGCCATGGCGGCGGCGAAATTAACGGCGACCGCGGCCACGACCTCTTCGGCGCGGGTGTCAGCGATGCCGAGCAGCAATACGGCAGTCAGGACGAAGGCTCTCATGCGTTGACCCCCAGGATCACGCTGCCGGCCTTGAACACCGCGCAGGCGGGCCCGCCCTTGCTGAGTTGCAGGTTGTCGAGGCTGTCATTGGTGATGATGGCGCTGACCGCGGTGCCGCCAGTCAGATCGATCACCACATCGGCATTGACGCTGCCGCGGGTGATGCGCGACACCGTGCCGCACAGCCGGTTGCGGGCCGACAACTTGATGCCCGGGTCGAGCGTGGTCAGCAGCACCGAGGGCGCCTTCACCAGCGCCCAGACCTCGCTGCCCGGCACGAGCTGCAATTCCGACAGACTTTCCATGGTGATCATGGCGACCAGGCGATCGTGGTCGTTCAGGGTGACGGTCACTTCGGCGTTCACCGAACCGACGCGGATGCCGGTCACGGTGCCGAAAAACTGGTTGCGGGCGCTGGTTTTCACGGCCAATCTCCTGATGAGTTGATAGGTGTCTGCCTGTTCGAGCTGTTCCTGCAGGCCGATCAGGAAGCGGCGCTGGTGTTCGTGAACCACCCGGTGGGTGAGCACCAGCCGCTCACCGGCCGGCGTCAATCGGGTGCCGCCGCCGGCGCTGCCGCCGCTTTGCGTCACCACCAAGGCTTCACCGGCCAGGTTGCGCAGGGCATCGACCGCGTTCCAGGCGGCGCGGTAGCTCATGCCCATGGCCTTGGCCGCCTGGCTGATGGAGCCGGTGGTGCCGATCAGCTCCAGCAGCCGGATGCGGCGATCCTCCAGTTGTCCTCCGCCATCGGGACCGAGCTCGACCTTGCCCTTGATCTGCCAGCGCGTCTGCGGGGACATGTACTCCCTCCTCATGCGTTATGAATAGCGGTGCATAACGCTAGTCGAATTAACCCTCGATAACAATCACGCAAGAACGAAGCCAAACTGGATGGCAGCGCTTCGGCGTGGAAAATAATAGCAAAATCAATCTATTGGAGATTCAGCCCGGAACCCCGGCGGCGAAACAGACGCCCAGAACGTCGGGAACCCTACAACCGGGGTGTCGTCATGACGCCCGGGCGATCCACAACGACGGCAGCCTGCCGGACCATGACGCAGAGGCCCTGCTGGTTCCCGCCGGCGGCCGCGGGGTCATCGTGAATATCGGCCACCTCGAGCAGGACCCAAGGCAGGTTCTGTACCTGGTGCGCTTCGAAGGCGAGGACGGGGTGTTGGGACCGCCGGTGGGCTGCTGGCCGCAGGATCTGCACAGTGCGCCGCCCGCTGCGTCCTAAGCGTGGAGCCGGGGCGTTTCTCGCTCTCATCCGACCATATGGCACCAAGTATTGCCCCCTAGCCAGGCGCGGCCGGCGTTCGCCTCCGGCCGCTGCATCCGGTCAAGTAAAGTGCGTTGGTACGCCTGATCTGGTGCGACGCCATGGGCAACCGGGCAGTTTTGACCGGTTGCCGCAAGTGTTGCGTCCCCCAGCCGCACGACTGCTTCATTGGCCGTGGCGGGACGTCTCCTCTGTGGCAGCGGCAGGACGCGGCTGGCTCGGATCGAAGGCCCTGAACGACGGGTTGTCGTACTTGCCGTAGGGTTTTTTTAACGATTCGCTCATGTAGAAATCCGGATCGTATGCGATGTCCTTCCACATATAAAAATCGGGCTTCTCGATACCTTCATATTCGACCGTCAACATCGCCCCGCCGCCTTCTTTGCCAGCCGAGGTGGTGTGTTCCTCGATGTGATCGTGTGCCATCCAAATACCGGGATTGTTCATCTTAATGATGAGGTCGTAGCGCTCGCCTGGCTGCAATGCAATCACATCCACCATATAGGGCGCCGGAACCGGAAGGCCGTCCTTGTGCGTCACCATTGCGTCGTGTCCATGCGGGTGGAAAGCCACCGGCGAGGTCGGCGCGTACAGGCGCAGACGCAGCACGTCGCCCTCCTTCACGCGTATGGGCTGGTTGCCCGGGTGCGCCTTTCCGTTGATGGAAAAATAGTCCAGCACCCGATGCGGGACGCCGTTCTTGCCGTATTCCTTCGCGACCGACGAGTCCCAGCCGGAGAACATCAGTATCGCATCCTTGGTAACCTGCTTTTCCAGCTCGGTCGGTTTCTTCGGATCAACGATCATCGGCCCCCACATCCCGCGCAAATCGATGTGCTCGGCCGTGTTCACATGGCAGTGATACCAGAGGCTGCCGGGCTTGTCGGCGACGAAGCGATAGATAAAACTGTCACCCGGCTCGATCGCCTGCTGCGAGACGCCCGGCACACCGTCCATTTTCCAAGTATGCGTCTGATAGGTGCCATGGAAATGGATGGTGTGACTTATCGTGGTGTTGTTCTGCACGTTCACCTCGACGTTGTCGCCTTCCTGCACGTGAATCAACGGTCCGGGTACCTGCCCGTCGTAGGCCCACACCTTGGTGGTAAGGCCCGGCGCCACTTCAAGGTCGTATTCCTCGATCGTCATGTCGAATTTGCGCAACTCCGCCCGGGCGCTGAGCGTGAAACCCAGAAACCAGAGGAGGATCAATACAGCTCGTATAGTCATCATGATATTCCACTCCACGGGGAGAAATTAGAAACTGGTTCTGCGTCATTTCCCGATTCCAGGGAGAACCAAGGATGCACCCTCGTTCCCCCGCATCGATCCGTTAGTCTTTCTGGCAGCACAGTTCGCGCAGGTGACCGACGAGGGCATGGATGTCGTCATCGGTCAGATTGCCGCCCCAGATCGGCATCAACACCGACTTGTTGACGGATTTTCCGCCTTGCTGAATCACCTTGAACAATTCGTCGTCGGTGCGCGCGGACATTTCCTTGATATCTGAATGATCGCGCGGCTGGACTGACATATGGGCGGCATTGATGCCCTTGCCGTTGCCGTGTGCGCCATGGCACTGCGTGCAATACATGGTGTAGAGCTGGGCGCCGCGGTCGCCCTCGGCGTGTGCCACGGCACCCACTGCGAGTACCGAAGCAGCAAGCAAAAGCTTTTTCATGGCTGCTTCTCCCCGATCACCTTGAGATAGTCCGCCAGCTTGTGCACCGCATCCGCCTTGATATCGCCCTTCGGCATCAAGGTGTGCGGGTCCCAGGCCAGGGGATTCGCGATATATGCGCTGATGAACGCCGGCTGCAGCCGTATCCACGCCGTGTACAGCTCGGGACCCGAAACTCCGCCACTGTTCGGCGCATCCTGATGGCACGCATCGCAGCCCTTGAACTTCCCGAAGTTCATCTTCCCCATGGACTTGGCGATGGTGCCGGGCTGGTAGGTTTCGGCCTTGATCAGATCGTCGAAGGGCTTGAGCGTCATGAGATAATCGGCCATCGCGTCGGCCTGCGCGGCCGGCACTGCCGGATGCTCGGCCAAGCTGGCCGCGTCGACAACATCGCCGTTCGGTCCGTCTTTCACATGCGCGGGCGGGAATACGCCCGCCGGCCGAATGCGGGTGGGATTCTGCAGCCAGCTGACCAACCAGGCGCGCTGGAATTTGTTGCCGGCAAAATCCAGCGGCGGGGCCTTGCGTTCGGCGCGCTCCTGAATGCCCAAGGTCGCGTAGTCGTGCGTGAGGGCATGGCAGGTGCCGCATTGCTGCTGCACATCCCCAGCCGTATCGGCCTTTGCCGCGCCGGGGACGCCCGCTGCCAACATTGCCGCCACGCCCAGACTGAACAGGTGTTTCACGGGTACTCCTTTGTTCCTTGTGCGTTGACCGAGGGATCAACGAAGAATCAATTGATCGCCATGCCCTTTCAGGGGATTGGCGTCCTTGCTGTTCATCAGCACGGTGATGCCGCCGTTCATCGCGTGCTTCATGCTGTGATCGACCAGCGCATTGTTGGTGGGGCGATCTTTCGGGCTGATGATGTCCAGGATCACGCCATGTGCAGGGGGTACCTGCATGGTCTGCATGCCCCACAGCACGTTCTTCGGATTGCCGTTGTCCCACACGCGGTCCCAGATGCCGGCGATCGGGTGAAAAGCCGCCCATTCGTTGATCATCGCGTTGACGAAATAGATGCGAACGCGCTCGCCAGGCTGCGATTCAAGCGCGATGCCGGCATTGGAGTCGTGCACCGGGTCGTAATGGAAAAGCCTGCCGTTGACCAGCACTCCTTGCCATTTATCGCCCGCGGTACGCTCCTTGCCGGAAGCCCCCGCTTCGAACAGATCGCCGTGGACGAGGACGTACTCGCGATCGGGTTTCGGGAACACCTCGCTGTAGCCTTCCTTGGGGTCGACGATCACCACGCCGTACATGCCGCGCGAGATGTGCTCGGCCATCGAATCAGAGCCGCAGTGATAGATCCAGACGCCGGGGTGTTCGGCCTTGAAGGTAAAGTTTTTCTTCTCGCCGGGCTTGATCGACTCAAAATCGGTCAACACGTCCAAGCGTCCGGCGTGGAAATCCATCGAGTGGCTGTTCTTGTTGGCGGGATCGTTGAGCAGCGTGAAATCGATGGTATCCCCTTCGTTGACGCGCACCAGCGGTCCCGGGATGGTGCCGTTGTAGGTCCACATCGGTGCCTTGGTTCCAGCGTTGTCGATCTGCAGCTCAACTTCGCGCACCGGAATCTCGACCTTGACAGTCGCGGCCAGCGCGCTTGCGGAAGATGTCGCGGTGGCCAGTAGCAGCACGAGAGCGAGGGAACGATGTTTCATGTAGGTATTCCTCTTTTCGGTTTAGGTTTTAGCGCAAGATCAGCTTGACCCATATCAAAAACCGGGCCAGAATTATTTTTAATATATTTCAACAGGTTAATAACCTATGTTGTTTAATAAGCAACTTCAGTTATGATGTTTTTTTGACAACATTGATGTCTCGATGACTACGTCCGATGCCTTTGTCAATCTTGCCGGCGCCGTCGCGGATCTTTCCAAGGCAATGCCCAGGGAGACCCGGTATGCGCGCCTGCTCGATGCCTTCCGGCGCAGCTTTCCCTGCGACGCAATCGCCCTGCTCGCGCGCGACGGCGAGCAACTCATACCGCGCGCGGTAGAGGGCCTCAGCACCGATACACTGGGGCGGCGCTTCGTGATTCGTGATCACCCACGCCTGGCGCAGATCCTGCACAGTACCGAACCGGTACGCTTTCCCGCCGGCTCCGCACTCCCCGATCCGTATGACGGTCTGGTCGAGAAAGCGGGTGATCATCTGTACGTGCACGACTGCATGGGTGCCTCGCTGTACATCGACGAGCAGCCCTGGGGTGTGGTGACGCTGGATGCCATGACGCCGGAAAGCTTCGACGCGATCGACCTCGATATTTTTCGCGCTTTCGTCGCGGTGGCCGCGGCCACCGTGCGCGCCGCGGACTGGATTCAGCACCTGGAAGAACAGCTCGAACGTCATCACCGCATCCAGCGCTCGGGGGTGCACGAGGGCGCTGCGGATGAATTGATCGGACAAAGCCCGGCCATGCTGCAAATGGAGCGCGAAGCGCAGATCGTCGCGCCCTCTGACCTGCCCGTGCTGATCCTCGGCGAAACCGGTGTCGGGAAGGAACTGGTGGCGCGCAGGATTCATCGCCATTCGGCGCGCGCGCAAGAACCGATGGTCTACATCAACTGCGCCGCACTGCCCGAATCGCTCGCCGAAAGCGAACTGTTCGGTCACATGCGCGGCGCGTTTTCAGGCGCCACCGAGGATCGCATCGGCAAGTTCGAACTGGCGCACGAAGGTACGCTGTTTCTCGACGAGATCGGGGAATTGCCCCTGACGGTACAGGCGAAACTGCTGCGCGCACTGCAGAACGGCGACATTCAGCGCATCGGCAGCGACAGGCAGCATCGCGTCGACGTGCGTGTGATTGCCGCCACAAACCGGGATCTGAAGCATGAAGTCGCGACCGGCCGCTTCCGCATCGACCTCTACCATCGCCTCAGTGTTTATCCACTCCTGGTGCCACCGCTGCGCGAACGCGGCGAGGATGTGCTGATGCTCGCGGGCTATTTCATCGAGCGCAATCAGCGCCGTCTCGGTCTACGCGGCGCGCGACTGAGCCGTGGCGTACGCCAGTGGCTGACGCGGTATCCGTGGCCAGGCAACGTGCGGGAACTTGAACACACGCTTTCCCGCGCAATGATCCGCGCGCTGAGCGTCGCTTCCTCGCGCGAACGCATCATCGAACTCACAACCCAGCATCTGGGAGCGGAGGCGCAACCGATACCGGCCGAAGCGGCAGCCGCCACGCCGATTCCCGACGGCGATTCGCGTCCGCTCAACGAAATCATCGAGCACTGTCGCCGCGAGGCGATCCAGCTGCGACTGCGTCAGCACGAGGGCAACCGCGCTTCTGCTGCGCGCTCTCTCGGACTCGACCGAGGAAATTTCCATCGTTTGCTGAAAAAGCTGGGCCTGCGCTGAGCACGCCTCGGGCGTTCATGCCCGGAGTACGATGGCGGGAGCGATCCAGTCAGATCAGGCCCGCTCCAGCAGCCGGCTGAGTTACGAGACGCCGATGTAACCCAGGCCGTTGGCGAAATTCACCATGGCATCCGGATGGTGGCGCCGATCATGGGCGATGCGCAGGCTGATGACATTAGCAGGTCTTAAGTTATGCGCACGCCACCAGCGCACGAATGCGTCGCACCACCACTTCGAGATCGTCCGGGGGAACGGTGCCGCCGATCCGGAACGGCTCCCCGACCCAGACCGCCAGATGGCGCTCCACCAGCAACTGGTGAAAATAACGAAAATCCCGGGTGCCGTTGAGCAATCCGAAATAGTCGAAGCGATAGACCAGCCGCGCCAGCCACTGCCGGACGCGGTCGGCGCGCGTCTCCCCGCGCGGGTCGAACAGTTTGCGCAGCAGCACGCGGCGCGCCTGATCCACTCCGCCGAGCAGGCCGGTCGGGAGGGGAAAGATCGCCAGCGGCTTGCCCAGGGCGGCCACTTCCACCAGCATCGAAATACTGTCGCCGGTAACCACGAAACCGTTCGCGGTGCCCAGCAGCGCGCGATAGGGGTTGTCGGCCTGGCTGCCCCTGGCATCGTCCTGCTCCGCCTCGGCCGGCCACGCAAAAAACGGCACAGCGGACGGCAACTGCTTGCGCAACCGCGCCACCACCGCCGCCGGCGTGCGCCGACTGGTCACCACATAGGGTGTACCGCCCAGATCGCGAATACGCCGGGTTTCCGCGATCAACGCCCGCGTGACCCTGGCGTTCATCACAAAAGGACCGGTGGGGCCACCCACGAACACCGCGATCAGGGGCCGCTGCAGGGGTGCCAGGCGGCTGCGCCAGCGCTCCGCTTCGGCCTGGATCGCGTCTGTGCTGACCCGCATCAGCGGCAGGGTGACCGGCAGGTAGTTGGGCAGGGGTGGCAGATGGTTCTCGCCGCTCGCCACCACCAGATCGAATACGTGCATGGCGCCCGAGGGCTTGCCGATATGAATGACGCGGGTGCGATTGCCGGATTGCTGCCGCACCCAGAGCGCCGCCATCGCGGGCCGGCGGCCGACGGTGATGATCAGGTCGGGCCAGGGCGGGGTCAGCGGATCGGAGCGCTCCAGGTCCAGATGGTCGAGGGTGCGCCGAAAGCGCGGCTTGGCGACCACATACTTCGAACGCATCACCAGCATTTTGCGATCGCAGGGCCAGCCCAGCGCGGCGGCGACCGCTTCGACCTGGCCGTTGTCGCCGCGCTTGTCGCCCAGCAGCAGCCAGGTGACGGGAGTCAACGCCAGCATTGCTCAGCTCGCCGCGTGATAGCCGAGTGCCGGCTCCAGATTCGCCGCCACCAGGGCCTCCAGCTCGGCCACCTGCTCCGGCGTGAATTCGTCCCGATAACCACCGACCTTGCCGCGCCGGGTCTTGAACGCGGTGGGATCGCCGGACCGGCGCAGACGCATGCCGCCCTGGCGGAAGAAGCCGCTGGCTTCCATCTTGCGCAGATTGTCGAAGGCGCCAAACTCGACCGCTTCGGAAATTTCCTCGGCGCTGAAATTTTCACCCATGAAGCGGGTGATCTCTGCCAGCGTCTCGGCGGGACGGCTGCGCAGGTCTTCGTAGCGCACCACCAGCGCGTTGTCGAGACTCAGGCTGTTGCGATACCACTGATTCAGATAATCGATCAGAAACGGCAGTCCGATATCGCTGTGGCGGACGAAGTTCCACATGTCGATGGTCTTGCGATCGATGGGATGGGCAATGGCGTGGTTGATCAGTTCCTGCTTCGCGCGCGACTGGCGGCGGGTGAACTGGTAATACCAGGACACCGCGATATCGATGGGATTGCGCACCAGGATCAGCACCGGCTTGTGGCGCAACGCATTATCCGCGGCGCCGACGGCGAGGCGCTCGCCCACTGCCGTTTCGTAGCTGTAACAGCCATTGGTGGCGGCGAGGCGCGGGATCGCCGGATTGGTGCGGGCAAACTCGTCGGTGTTGATGAGCCGCGAGGCCGGCAGACCGTGGCGCACCTGGTAGAGCCGCGACAGCATCACCTTGAGCCAGGTGTTGCCACTCTTGGGATGGCCGATGATGAGCAGGCTCGCCCGCTCCGCCTTGGCGAGCTCGAGCCGCGCCAGATACTTGCGGCGCAGCGCGACCCGCAGGGACGCCGGCAGCGGTTCGGTGGGCGCGATGATGAGCGCTTTCTTGACTCCGTCGCTGAGTTGCACGGCCACATACCCCACTGTATCGGCTGACAAAAAAGGGGCGTCAGTATGCGGCAGGGGCGCTGCCAGCACCAGCCGGTCCGGGTCGCGGACGCCGTCGCGCGGAGCCTTGTCCGCCACCCGGACGCATCCGGCGGATCCATCGCGGCGGGTCAATACCTGCAAGGTGGATGGTAAACTGCCGCGCCGCCACGCACTCCCGGTGATTCCATGCGGCGACGGACCCGGTGACGGCAACCACTGCGCAGGCCGGCGCGTACCCGCCCGCGGATACAGCTTCCGGATTCCGCGGGGGGAGGCGGTACATCCAGACACAGAACCCGGACAGATCAAGGAGTTACTGGCACTTGACGACAACCATTCTTGCCCTGGTCCGGCGCCGCCCGACCGCAGGGTACGGCGCCGGAGCCTCGACACCATGCGGCTGATGCTGGCGCTGTTCCACAAGCACCGCTGGCGCACCATAACCATGCTGTTGGCGCTGTTGTTGTCCGGGCTCGCCGAGGGCGCCGGTATCTCGGCGCTGCTGCCGCTGCTCAATGTCGCCATCGCCGCGGACCGCGGCGCCGGCGCCGCGGTGACCCCGCCCGGCCAGTTCGAACAGATCGTCATTGATCTGCTGGCTTACCTGGGCATCGCCCCGACCATTGGCTCGCTGTTGCTCATCATCGTCGCCGGCGTCGCCCTCAAGAGTGTGCTGCTGCTGGTGGTGCTGCGCCAGGTGGGCTACACCGCGGCCCAGCTCGGCACCGAGCTGCGGCTCGACCTGCTGCGCGCGATCCTGCGCAGCCGCTGGGAGTACTTTCTTCACCAACCGATCGGCAAACTCACCAACGGCCTTGCCACCGAGGCGCAGCGCTCGTCCGATTCCTATGTGTACGGGGCGACCGCGGCCACCTTCATGATCAACGCGCTCATCTACGGCGCCATCGCCGTGGCGATCTCCTGGCAGGCGACATTGCTGAGCCTGATCGCCGGAATGCTGGTCATCGGCGCGTCACATTTCCTGGTGCGCGCGACGCGCCGTGCGGGCCGGCGCCAGACACTTCTGCTCTCCTCCCTGATGGCGCGCCTCACCGATACCCTGCAATCGGTCAAGCCGCTCAAGGCGATGGCGCGGGAACACCTGGCCGACACGGTCCTGGCGGGTGAGACCTATCGCCTCAATCGCGCGCTGGAACGCCAGGTATTCAGCAGCGCGCTGCTGAATTCGGTGCAGGATCTGCTGTTTGCCCTGTTCATCGCCCTGGGCATGTACATCGCGCTGGTGACTTTCAACGTCGAACTGAAGACCGTGCTGGTGCTGGCGATCACGCTGGGACGAGGCTTCGGATCCCTCGGCAAGGTGCAGAAGCAGTATCAGAAGCTGGCCCAAGGCGAGAGTGCGTACTGGTCGCTGCAGGGGTCGATCGACGCCGCCACCGCCGCTGCGGAGCATCTGGGCGACGGCCGCGCGCCCAGCCTGGAACAGGGCATCCGCGTCGAACATCTATCCTTCAGCTATGACCAGCGGCAAGTGTTCGAGGATCTGTCCCTGGAGTTCCCGGCGCGGACTCTGACCGCCCTGATCGGCCCCTCGGGCGCCGGCAAGACCACGATCATCGACCTCGCCATCGGCCTGGTACGCCCCTCGGCGGGGGAGATTTTTGTCGACGGTATCGCGATGGGCGAACTGGACCTGCGCGCCTGGCGCAGCCTGATCGGTTACGTGCCCCAGGACACCGTGCTCTTGCACGACAGCGTGCTGCACAACGTCACGCTGGGCGACACCGCGCTCACGCCCGCCGACGCGGAAAACGCCCTGCGCGCCGCCGGCATCTGGGATTTCGTCGCCGCGCTGCCGGAAGGCATGAACACGCTGGTCGGGGAGCGCGGCGGCAAATTGTCCGGGGGTCAACGCCAGCGGGTCGCCATCGCGCGCGCGCTGGTCAACAAACCGCGCCTGCTGATCCTGGACGAGGCAACCAGCGCGCTCGATCCCGTCAGCGAGCGGGAAATCTGCCAGACCCTGGTCGGCCTCAAGAACGATCTGACCATTCTGGCGATCTCCCACGACAGTGCCCTGGTGGACATTGCCGACCGGGTCTACGAACTGGCGCGCGGCCAAGCCCGGTTGCTGGAGCCGCAGCGCTCAACCGTCCAGATCAAATAACGCCCGCACCCGGGCCACCGCGCGCGCCACATCCCCGCCGGCATCACTCTGCCAGTGGGGCTCCGGATCGCCCAGCCAGACCGCACGGCCGCTCGCCACCAACTGCCGGTGGATCAGAGTGATGTCGCGGGACAGACGCTGCCAGCCCCAGCGCATCAGGGCGCGGTACAGCAGCCCGCTCAGGCGAAAGTCATTCCCGTCGGGATCAGCGCGCACATCGGCGCCCGCACCACCACAACCGGCACGCATGCTGTGACGTCCAGTGCCCAGGTCGAAGAGGTACAGTGGCTTTCCGGTCGCGCAGGCTTCCGACAGCATGGAAACGCTGTCGGCAGTGACGACAAACGCGTCCGCCAGCGCCAGATAACCGAAATAGGGATTGGTGGCAGCATCCGGTTGCCAGGCATAAAAATGCGTGGGCACGCCCAGATCCCCGGCAAACACCCGGGTCGCCGCGTCCGCCGTGCGCGGGCTGGTGGTGATCAGCAGGGAACCGCCGCGCTGGCGGGCCAGCGCCGTCGCGGCGTCAGCCAGCCGGCGCGCGGCTTTCGCGCCGAGCGTGAAGGGGCCGCTGTCGCCGCCCAGGATCACGGCGATGCGCGGCGCCGGCAGTTGTGCCAGCGCGTCCCGCCAGCGCGCGGCCGCCTCGCGCAGGCGGGAGGCCTGGACCCCGTGCAGGGGCAGGTCGTTGTGCAGCACATTGGCACGCCGGGGCAGCCGGTACTGCGGCGTGGTGATGACCAGATCAAAGCGTGCCGGATCGGCCCAGGGGCGGCCGACATGGACGATCCGGCAGCGCCCGCCGGACTGCCTGCGGATCCATCGGCCCACGGGTTCGTTGCGCATGCCCGCCGAAATCACCAGATCCGGCCAGGGCGCCGCCAGCGCAGCGGAGCGGCGCCGGTCGATACCCCGCAGCGAGCTGCCGCGCAGCAGATTGGTGCCAAACGCCAGGGTCCGATAATGCAGATGCTTGGTCTCGAAGGGCCAGTCCAGCGCCTCAGCCAGCGCCAGCACCTGCTGTTGCTCGCCTGTGCGGTAGGGTTCCAGCAGCCATACCCGGGGTGTTGCGGAAGTCTTCCGGGACAGGTTGGTCGGGGATGCTGAAGTGGTAATGGTGAGGGCCTGCGGGTATATTGGCGCGGCGCAATGTAGCCCACCGCCCCGCCCCTCACAAGTTGCTCTCAGCCTGACGCCCCAGCCCATGCCCGATTACAACAGCTACGTCCAATTCATCTGCAATCTGCTCCAGACCCAGCAAAAAAGTGCGTCCAGGCCCTTGAGCGAGTCGACCGATCTGATCGCCGATGTCGGCCTCAGTTCACTCCAGGTAATGGAACTGATCGAAAAGCTGGAGGATCACTTCGATCTCTCCATCCCGCTCAATATCCTGCCCAACATCACCACCATCGGCGACCTGGCGACTCAGTTACACAGCTTGAAGCACTGACGCAACGCCGGCCCTCGCCGTCCGGGTTCCGGACTACAATGCAGGCCGAGGTGCCGGCCAGGTCGCGGCGCTGTTAGTACTGTCGGACACGCTCCGTCTTGTCTCTGAATCACACAGCAGATTTTTCGAGGAGTCCTGATGCTGCTGGATAAATTCGAACCCATGTCCCGGGTGCAGGCCGAACTGGCCGCCCTCGGCATCAAGCCCTTCGGGGCGGTCACCGAACAGTTGCTGTCCGCCACCGAAGGCGTCGTCGAGGGCCGCCGGGTGATCCTGGCCGGCACCAATAATTATCTCGGCCTGTCCTTCGATCCCCGCTGCATCGCGGCGGCGCAGGCCGCTGCGGCGCGCTGGGGCACCGGCACCACGGGTTCGCGGATGGCGAACGGCACCTTCGCCGAACATCTCGCCCTGGAAGCCGAACTGGCCGACCTCTATCGGGTGCCCCACGCCATGGTGTTCACCACCGGCTACGCCGCCACCCAAGGCATGTGCGCCACCCTCGCCGGCCCCGGTGACGTGATCCTGCTCGATGCGGACAGTCACGCCAGCATCTACGGCGGCGCCCAGTTGAGTGGCGCCGAAGTGATCCGCTTCAAGCACAGCGACCCCGCCGACCTGGAGAAACGCCTGCGCCGCCTGGGCGAACGCGTCGCCAACACGCTCATCGTGGTCGAGGGTATCTACAGCATGCTGGGTGACACCGCGCCGATGCGCGAGATCGCCGCGATCAAACAGGAATACGGCGGCCTGCTGCTGGTGGACGAGGCCCACTCCCTGGGCGTGCTGGGCGACCAGGGCGAAGGCGCCGCCGTGGCGGCGGGCGTCGGCGCCGCCGTGGACTTCTTCGTCGGCACCTTCAGCAAAAGCCTGGGCGCCACCGGCGGCTTTTGCGCAACCCCGCACGCCGAACTTGAAGCGATCCGTTTTTCGACGCGCGCCTACATTTTCACCGCCTCCGCTTCGCCCTCGGTGGTGGCTTCGACGCGCGCGGCGCTGGCCATCATGCGCGCTGAACCCGAACTGCGCACACGCCTCTGGGACAACGCCCGGCAACTCTACGACGGGCTCAAGGCGCTGGGTTTTCGGGTCGGCCCCAACCCGAGTCCGGTGATCGCCGTGACCCTCACGGATCGCGACCAGGCCTTCGCCTGGTGGCGCCGACTGCTGGAGGCCGGCGTCTATGTGAACATGGTGGTGCCGCCGGCATCGCCCAGTGGCGACAGCCTGCTGCGCTGCAGCATCAGCGCCGCCCACAGCCGCGCGCAGATCGAGCAGATGCTGGCGGCCTTCGCCGCGCTGCGCACGGACGCCGCCGGCTGATGGCGAACCCTGCGCCGCGGCCACTGACGGAAAGTCCGGCGGCGGGTGCGGCAGTGTTCACCTTTGCGCATCTGTCCGACCCACACCTCAGCACTCCCGCTCCGCTGCCGCCCCGCGACTGGTGCGGCAAGCGCGCGCTCGGCTATCTGTCCTGGTACCGCAAGCGGCGCTTCGAACACCGTGCCGAAGTACTGGCAGCCTTGCAGCGGGATCTCGAGCAGACGCGTCCCGACCATCTGGTGATCACCGGCGATCTCACCCACATCGGCCAGCCGCAAGAGTTCGCCCAGGCGCGCCGCTGGCTGGAAACGCTGGGGCCGCCAGAGCGGGTGAGCCTGGTGCCCGGCAACCACGACAGCACGGTCGCCGCTCCCTGGAGCGAGACCTATGCGCAGTGGGAATCCTATCTGGCGACCGACAGTGACGCTGACGGCACGGCGCTGTTCCCGAGCCTGCGGATCCGCGATGGCGTCGCCCTGATCGGACTCTCCACCGCGGTGCCGTCGCCGCCCCTGCTGGCCGTCGGACGACTGGGCACCAAACAACTGGCGCGCCTCGCCGAGGTGCTGACGGAGACCGGCGGCCAGGGATTGTTCCGGGTCATCTATCTCCACCACGCGCCCGTCCCGGGTCAGGACAAGTGGCGCAAGCGCCTCGTGGATGCACCCGCACTCGCCGCCGTCGTCGCCCGCTGCGGCGCGGAATTGCTGCTCCACGGCCACAATCACCGCACCCGGGAATATCAGCTGGCAACCGGCGGACGCCCGGCCCCGGTATTCGGCGCGGCCTCAGCCTCGGCGCTGGGCGCGCACGGCGAGGCCGGCGGCTACTGCCTCTACCGGATAGGGCGGGAACACGGAGTTTGGCAACTGGCACTGGAGCGGCGCCGCTATGATCAAAGCAGCGACAGTTTTATAGCCGCGGACCATCGACGTCTGTAACCAAAGCGATCAGGACTTCCGCGCCGCCGCGACGCCCGCCTGCACCAGCTCATAATCCGACAGGGTATCGACGTCCACGGCGGCGTGGGCGTAAGGCAGAATCACCGCCCGGATGCGGATATCGAGACGCCGCGACAGCCGCGCCAGTGCCTCATCCAGCGGCAACCATCCCAGCCGGTAGCGGATCACGGCGCGCCAGCCCAGCAGGCCAATCAGGCGCAGGGGCTTTTTGCGCTGGTTTTCGATCTGACGCCAGAACGCCGCGATCTCGCGGCCCCGGGGCGTCAGAAAGGCGAACAGATTGCAGCCGCAGAAATCGCCATCGCGAAACCGCAACACGGTTTTTTTCATGTCCGGAAACGCTTCGCGCACCAGCTCGTAGCGGGCCAGCCCCAGCGTCACGTCGGCGTCCCGTTCCAGACTCGCGCTGCAGAACGTATCGACGATCTCCCCGGTGAGCAGTGGATGATCGGCGGTGGTCAGCAGCACCGGGCGATCCGCCGGCAACATCGCCATCGCGGTACAGGCACTGGTACTGGGCGTCGCTTCGGGCGGACACCAGCCGAGGCTGCCCTGATCGACGGCATCGGCGAGCGGCCGGCTGGTGCGCAGATCGGCGTCGGACGGGCCGGCCAGCGTCACCCCCGACACGCGCCGGGCCGTGGCCAGCGCGGCCAGCACGCGCCGCACCATGGGCACGCCGTCGATCTCGATCAGGGCCTTGCAACTGACGCCGGAATGATCGCGCAATTCATCGCTGGCACTGCGGTCGCCGGCAAGTACGATGGCCGCAAAGACGGCGTCTGACACTTCTTTCAGCATGGGAGAACTACAACCATTTGCGGTAGATCCGGTAGCGTTTGTAGGCGGTGCCGCCGATGGTTTCGATGATGTTGCGCATGCCGGAATTGCCTTCCAGGATCCAGCTCAGTTCGACATCGACGATACCGCGCTGCGCCAGGCGGCCACGCACCGCATCGGTCACCATGAACGCGAGCGTCGGCCCCAGGCGCGTGTTGTGGTATTCGCGGCGCACGCCCAGCAAGGGCACCCGACCGCTGCGCACGCCACTCACTTTGAGGCGCCACACCAGCTTTGCCCAGCCCAGGGGCAACAGGCGCCCGCGCAGATCCCGCGCCGCCTCGTTCACATTGGGCAGCGCGACGACAAAAGCGACCGGGCGCCCGTCGATTTCGGCAATCTGCACATAGTTCTCGGGAATCAGCGCCGCCATGACCTTGCCGAGTTCGGTGAACTCGGCTGACGTAAAGGGCACGAAGCCCCAGTTGCCGGCCCAGGCGTCGTTGAAAATATCCCGCAGGATTTCCAGTTCGGCGGCCAGCTCACGGCGCCGCAGCGTGCGCATCCGCACCTCGCGCGCGGCCCGCTCGGCGAGTTTCATCATCACCGGGGGCGGCACGAAACCGGATTTCAGGGTATAGGCGAACAGATCCTGGGCCTTCTCGTAACCCTGCTCTTCCACCCGCCCGGGGTAACAGGGCCGACCGTGACTCATCATCACACAGGGCGGCGTGTCGAACCCTTCGACCAGCAGACCGGCTTCCTCGTTGATCGACAGGTTGAACGGACCCCGGACTTCCGTGCAGCCTCGCTCGCGCAGCCAGGCTTCCGCCGCGCCGAACAAAGCGGCGAACACCTCGGGATCGTCCTCGGCTTCGAGCATCCCGAAGGAGCCCGCCCGATTGCCCTGGGTTTCCTGCTGCAGACGGTCGATCTGGGCGGTGATGCGCCCCACCGGGTGGCCACCGCGGCGCGCTACCCAGGCCCTGACTTCGGCGTGTTCGAACAGGGGATTGTTGCCGAACACCCGCATCCGCTCCTCGAAGCGCAGCGGCGCGATCCAGTGGGGATCGTCCCGATACAGCGCCGCCGCCAGACCGAGAAATTCGCGCCGATCGGCCCGGTTGGACACCGGGGAAATGCTGAGGACAGTCTGGTCGACTTTGGCCATGGCAGGGTCTATTGCCGGTAGGTTTGGACGCTGTGCAACGGGGTTTGGCGGCACCATCCGCGCTGGGCCGGCACTATAGCAGAGGCACAACGCCTGCTGACCGCCGGCAAGGGCGCCGAACCCGCGGCGGGGTTCAGAACACGGGATTTTCGGGACAACCGGCTTTCCCGCACAATTGCTTGACCGGGGCAAGCGATTGTCCGGGGGCACTGTTCTTCGGGACTGTTCTTCAGGACTGTTCTTCGGGGCTGTTCTGCGGGAAAGAATGGAGGCTGGAGTCGGAATCGAACCGGCGTACGCGGAGTTGCAGTCCGCTACATGACCACTCTGCCATCCAGCCAAGAGCGGGACGCATTCTAACCGAGACCCACGCCCGATGACATACTTGCCGGCGGGCTGCCTTCGCAAAAAAACGTCAACCTATCGATCAGTGGGCGTGGTCTGCACGACCTCGGTCCTTGCGGACGGTTGGCGGGGCAGTAAAGGATCTGCCGTCCGACCGGCACCACCCGGCTCTCAGCCCGACCCGGGCCGCCCGCCACTCCGCCTCTCCCATTTGCCAGTCGGACCACAGTTTCCAGCGACGAGAGTGGCTATACTTGGGTCCGCAGGAATCAGGGAGCCCGCGTCATGGCACTACCGATCAAAGCTTGGTTTGGCATCTCATTGGCACTGGCGCTCGCCGCGCCACTCGCCGCCGCGGAGACCGTCTACAAATGGGTTGACGAACACGGTGTCACCCAGTTCTCGGCGCTGCCTCCCGCGGGCCGGACCGCGGAGAAGCTCAAGGTCGAAGCCCCGGAAGCGGCGCCAAGCGCCGCCACGGATACCAAGTCCGCCGCGGCCGACGACGGTCGTCCCAAGGACATCACCAAGGGCGTCGCGAATCCGAGCGCAGCGGATCTCGCCCAGGAGGAAAAAAAGCGCGCCGAAAATTGCGCTACGGCCAAACGCAACCTGGAATCCCTCAATACCCGGGCTCACGTCCGCATCAAGGATGAGAACAGCGGTGAAGACCGTTATCTGACCCCCGAAGAACACGAGAAGTGGACCAAGGACTCAGCGCTGCGCGTGGACGAATACTGCAAGCCCGCCGCCCGTGCAGCGCCACCCAAACATTAGCAGGTTGCTGAAAAACTGTTGCGGGCACCATCTGCTTCGTTGCGCGGTGCTCGCTCCCTCACCTATCGACTTGATAGGTCTCGATCGCTGCGCTCCGTGCGCCTCGCATCTGGCCCCCTCGCGACGTTTTTCAGCAACCTGTTAGCGGGTAACAGCGGCTGATCAGCCGCTGACGAACTCAACCGCGCCATCCCGCAGCCCGGCGCGGATCGTCTCACCCGGGGCAAATTTTCCGGCGAGCATGGCCTGGGCCAGCGGGTTTTCGATGAGCTGCTGAATCTGCCGCTTCAGGGGCCGCGCACCGTAGACCGGATCGAAACCCGCCTCGCACAGCAAGTCCATCACCGCGTCGCTCACCTCAAGACCGAACTCGCGTTCCGCCAGACGGCGACGCAGATAGCCGAGCTGGATCTCGGCAATACCTCGAATCTGCTCCCGCGCGAGGGGATGAAATACCACCACTTCGTCGATACGGTTGATGAATTCGGGGCGGAAGTGGCTGCCCACCTCGATCATCACCGCCGCCTTCATTTTTTCGTAGTGTTCTTCACCGGCCAGACGTTGAATGATGTCGGAGCCCAGGTTCGACGTCATCACGATCACCGTGTTGCGGAAATCGACCGTGCGGCCCTGACCATCGGTTAGGCGGCCGTCGTCGAGTACCTGCAACAGCACGTTGAACACATCGGGATGCGCTTTCTCGACCTCGTCCAGCAGCAGGACCGAATAAGGCCGGCGCCGTACCGCCTCGGTCAGATAACCGCCCTCTTCGTAGCCGACGTAACCGGGCGGCGCTCCGATCAGGCGCGCCACCGAGTGCTTCTCCATGAATTCCGACATGTCGATGCGCACCATGGCCTCTTCGGTGTCGAACAGGAATTCGGCCAGCGCCTTGCACAGCTCAGTCTTGCCGACGCCGGTGGGCCCCAGAAACAAAAAGGAACCGTTCGGGCGATTGGGATCCGAAAGCCCGGCCCGCGAGCGCCGCACGGCGTTGGCGACCGCGACCACGGCTTCCTCCTGGCCCAGCACCCGCCGGTGCAGGGCATCCTCCATGCGCAGCAGTTTTTCGCGGTCGCCTTCGAGCATCTTGGCGACCGGAATGCCGGTCCAGCGCGCCACGACTTCCGCGATCTCCTCGTCCGTCACCTTGTCGCGCAGCAAGTGCCGCTCCCGGGTCTCGGCTTCGCTGGCCAGAATCAGTTTGCGCTCAAGTTCGGGAATGATGCCGTACTGCAATTCGGACATCTTCGACAGATCGCCGCCGCGACGGGCGGCATCAAACTCGTTGCGACGCCTGTCCAGTTCCTCGCGAATCTTGCCCGCTTCCTGCAAGGAAGCTTTTTCCGCTTTCCAGATTTCTTCGAGATCGGAGTATTCGCGCTCGATCGCGGCGATGTCCGTTTCCAGATCGGCCAGGCGCTGCCGCGACTCCTTGTCTTTTTCCTTCTTCACCACCTCGCGCTCCATCTTGAGCTGGATCAGACGCCGGTCGAGACGATCCATCTCTTCCGGCTTGTAATCCATTTCCATGCGGATGCGGCTCGCCGCCTCGTCGATCAGGTCGATGGCCTTGTCCGGCAACTGGCGGTCGGTGATGTAGCGCTGCGAGAGTTTGGCGGCGGCGATGATGGCCGAATCGGTGATGCTGACATTGTGGTGTTTTTCGTAGCGCTCCTTGAGGCCGCGCAGGATCGCGATGGTGTCCTCTTCCGAGGGTTCGTCCACCAGCACTTTCTGAAAGCGCCGCTCCAGGGCCGCGTCCTTCTCGATGTACTGGCGGTACTCGTCGAGCGTGGTGGCGCCGACGCAGTGCAGTTCGCCGCGCGCCAGCGCCGGCTTCAGCATGTTGCCGGCATCCATGGAACCTTCGGCCTTGCCGGCGCCGACCATGGTGTGCAGTTCGTCGATGAACAGGATCACCTGACCTTCGGCCTTGCCGAGCTCGTTGAGCACCGCTTTGAGACGCTCCTCGAACTCGCCGCGAAATTTGGCGCCGGCGATCAGCGTGCCCATGTCGAGGGACAGCACCCGCTTGTTTTTGAGACCCTCGGGTACTTCACCGTTGACGATGCGCTGCGCCAGCCCTTCTACAATCGCGGTCTTGCCCACGCCGGGCTCGCCGATCAGCACGGGATTGTTCTTGGTGCGGCGCTGCAAAACCTGAATGGTGCGGCGGATTTCGTCGTCGCGGCCGATCACCGGATCGAGCTTGCCGGCACGGGCGCGCTCGGTGAGATCGACGGTGTACTTGTCCAGCGCCTGGCGCTGGCTTTCGGCATCGGCACTTTGCACGGTTTCTCCTCCACGTACCTGGTCGATGACGGCTTTCAACTGCTGCTTGCCGCCGAATTTGTTGAGCGCCGCTGCCAACGCCCCGCTCTGATCGAAAGCCGCCAGCAGCACGGTTTCCGCCGCGATGAACTGATCGCCCTGCTGCTGCGCCTGTTTGTCGGCGAGGTTCAGCAACCGCATCAGATCGGGCGAGATAGTGATGTCGCCGGTGGGATTTTTGATCACCGCCAGACGCTGCAACTGGGCTTCCAGCTCCCCTTCCAGACCCGCGAGATCGAATCCCGCCTGGGACAGCATGGGGCGCACCGAGCCGCCGGACTGGCGCAACAGCGCAATCAGCAGATGAACCGGCTCAACGGCGGTATGGTCGCGGCCGATGGCAAGCGACTGGGCATCGGCCAGCGCCTGCTGCAATGCGTTGGTGAGGCGATCCTGTCTCATGGTGTCTCCACTGGCTTTGAATGACGAGCTATGTTGGGCGCTAGGGCGACAATTTCAATCACCCCATTCCGTTGGCCCTGCGCAAAATCAACTGCCGCAGCGATACCCGCATCGCGCTGGCACCCTTCCCGTCGATGAGCCACACTGTGCCATAGTCCGTGGCTGATCGGGTTCCTGGTACCGGACGGCGGCGTCGGAGAAGTGATTATAAAGACAAGGCAATCGATATGGGCGATGTCCTCGCGTTCAAGCCACGCAAACCGCACAAGCTCGGTCTCTGTCAGCATGGCTTCCATGCCTGGGATATCTGCAAAGAGAAACAATTCGATGTCAAGGCCGGGAAGCTGGTCACCGCGTATCAATGCTCGCGCTGTGGCGCGAAGAAAGTGAAAGCCACCTGAAGGCGATGTGCTGCGCCGCACCGTGCAATTTTTCCGCAATGGCGCCGCGCCCGGCGGTGGTGCCGAAGATCCTGTCCCGCACCACGCCGCGAACCGCCGCATGTGCGGCGCGGCACGCCGGGATCACGCATGGAACACTGCCGCGGAGAAACTGGAATGCCTTCCCTGCCGTACCGCCGCGAAGGCAATGACCTGCTGATCGAAGTGCGCCTGAACGCGGTGCGGCAACTGTTCAACACACTCGATCCCTCACCGTTCCACGAAAAGGATCTGGATAGCGCCGCCGAGCACTACCTGGTAAGCGCGGTGGAGGAATTGCCCGCGGATGCGGCTTTCAAAGTGGTGATTCACCTGCCGGCGACAGAACTGGCCACCGGGCAGGCCCGGCAGCTGCCGGAAGCCATCCACAACTATTTCGCGTGGCAGGCGAGCGAAGCCCGGCGGCGCTTGCGCGGTCACTTGCGCGAGGCCCGGGACGCACTCGTTATGGGCGCGCTTTTTCTCGCCCTCTGCGTGACGATCAGCACCTTTGTCGGTAGCCACTTGGCAGGATTGTTGGCCGACTTCCTTCGCGAAGGCACCCTGATCATCGGCTGGGTGGCGCTGTGGCGGCCGGTGGATCTCTTTCTGTACGCCTGGCGTCCGCTGCGGCGCCAGCGGCGCAATCTGGAGCGCATCGCCGGCGCGCCCGTGGAACTGCGGTCGGACGACCGGCTGAGCGTCAGAACATCGAGCTAAGAGGCAGGGGCGAGCACGGCGTCCGGCGTCGGCAGCCTCATACGCCAGTCGCCTCGCTTCCCTCGATAGACCCAACCGCGCACTTCGACCGCCCGCCCGCGCCAGGCGGCGAGCATCTGTCGTTCCCAGTACTGCTGGTGTTCAGGGTAGATCACGGCGCGGAAACCGCCCTCGAACTCGATCCACCAGGTAGCGCCGAACAGAACCCGCTCGACCCGCCCGCGGACCCGCTGATAACCGCCGTGCGTGATCGCCGTGCTGGCCGTCGGACCCGCTGCGGACGGACTCCACAAGCCGAGATGTGCCGTGCGCGCAGTGCGCTCGGCGGCGCTCAGACACTCCGTCAAGGCCATATTGGGCGGTATGACCACCTGATAGGCGAGACCCTGACGCAGCAATTCCAGTTCGAGGTTGCGCCCATCGCTGCTGACATGGGCGAGCAGGCGGCCGTAGTGGTCAAGCCGTTCGAGATCGACATGCAGGGTGACGGCGGCAACCGTGCGGCCGGTGCGATGATCGGCGCCGAGCAACTGTTCGAGCGCCGCCTTGGCAGTGCGCGCCAGCGGCTCAGCGGGCGCGCCCTCATGACCGAGTTCCGGGGCATTGATCCCCAGCATCCGCACATGGCGCCCGTCGGCAAGTACCAGGGTATCGCCGTCGATCACCCGCGCCACCCGGGCCGTCTCGCCGGGCCCGGGCAGCTCGCACGCCGCTGCGTCCGCGCGGCTCGGACCGGCTGCCAACACCATGGCGACCACAACGAAAAACGCGCCCGAGGAAAATTCCCCGAGCGCGCCGCGAACGTTCATCTGATTTGGTAGGGCTATTTTGCCGCCGTGACACCGAAGCGCTTGTTGAAGCGATCGATACGACCACCGGCATCGGCACTCTTCTGCTTGCCCGTATAGAACGGGTGGCAGGCCGAGCACACATCGAGATGGATATTCTCGGTGGACGTGGAGCCGACCACGACCACGTTGCCGCAACTGCACGTCGCGGTGAGCTTGCCGTAAGGGGGATGAATTTCTGCTTTCATGGGATTGTCTCTCGGACGTGACTTGCGTGCCGCCACCCGGTCAATTACCTTGCCGCACCGGGTACCGCGCGCTCCGTGCCTGTGGGAGGGCGCATACTACCAGAAAGCGACTTTCGTTCAAGGCGCAAGCTGGCGCTCAAGGCGCAAGCCCGTCACGCATCAGGCAAACTCCGCGCATGGCTCCACCCTTTTGCTATCGAATTGCGGTTCCCTCGCCGTTGCGGCGCCTGTTCGATTACCTGCCTCCGGCAACCCCTGGTGACACCCTCAAGCCCGGCACCCGGGTACGGGTACCATTCGGAAAACGCGAGCTGACCGGGTTGATCATCGCAACGGCACACGCCAGCGAGCTGGCCGTGGCGCAGTTACGGTCTGTCACCGCGGTGCTGGATTCCGAACCCCTGCTCCCCGATGAACTGCTGACCCTCGCGCTCTGGGCCGCCGACTATTACCAGTGCCCCATCGGGGAGGCGCTCGCCGCGATTCTGCCGGGGCCGCTGCGCCACGGCGAGCCGCTCCCGGAGACCGGCACTTGGCACTGGCAACTCAGCCCCCGCGCGCTGGGACTGCCGGACACCGCGCTGGCACGTGCACCGCGCCGACAACAATTGTTGGCACTGCTGCGGGACGGGCCACGTTCGGCGGCATACCTGAAAAGCGCGGGTATTCCGGCCACGGCGATCCGCGCCCTCGCCGATGACGGCCTGATCGAGCGCGTGCGCACTCACCCGGCGACCGCGCCGGTGGCAGACGTGCTGCTCGCCGAAACACCGCCATCCCTGCATCCCGATCAGACACGCGCCCTCGCCGCCATCGCGCTGCACGGCTATCACGCCTACCTGCTGCACGGCGACACCGGGACCGGCAAGACCGAGGTTTATCTGCGCGCCATCGCGCAGGTGCTCCGCCAGGGACGCCAGGCGCTGGTGCTGGTGCCCGAGATCGGCCTGACACCCCAAACACTATCGCGGTTCAAGCAGCGCTTTCATTGCACGATCGCGGTGCTGCATTCCGGGCTCAGCGGCGGCGAGCGCGCCCGCGCCTGGGCGCAGGCCCGCGACGGCAGCGCCGGCATTGTGATCGGCACCCGCTCGGCGGTGTTCGTGCCCCTGCGCGCGCCGGGCATCCTCATCGTCGATGAGGAGCACGATCTCTCGTTCAAACAACAGGACGGCTTTCGCTATTCGGCTCGCGATGTCGCGGTCATGCGCGCGCGCAGCGCGGATATTCCCCTCGTGCTGGGCTCGGCCACACCTTCGCTGGAAAGCTTCCACAACGCCCGTGCCGGTCGCTACCGCCTGCTGCGGCTGAGCGGGCGGCCCGGCGATCGGGCCGCGCCGGATTGGCAACTGCTGGATCTGCGGCGCGGGCGACTGAACGAAGGTATTTCCGCGCCCGCGGTCCAGGCCATCGGCACGGCACTCGCGGGCGGCCACCAGGTGCTGGTCTTCATCAATCGTCGCGGCTACGCAGCCGCGCTGCTCTGCCACGATTGTGCGTGGATCGCGCGCTGTCCCCACTGTGAAACCCGGCTCACCGTCCACATGACCTCGCGGCGGCTCATCTGCCACCACTGTGAATTCCGCCGGTCGCTGCCGGCGCTGTGTCCAGGCTGTGCCAGCGCCAACCTCCAACCGCTGGGTCAGGGCACGGAAAAAACCGAGCTGATCCTGGAAAATCTGTTTCCCGGCGTGCCCGTCATGCGCGTCGACCGGGATTCGACCCGGCGCAAAAATGCCTTGAACGAACTGTTCGACCGGCTCCACGAAGGCGCTCCCTGCATCCTGGTGGGCACGCAAATGCTCGCCAAGGGGCATCATTTCCCGGGAGTCACGCTGGCGGTGATCCTCAGCGCCGACGACGGTCTGATGAGCCCGGATTTTCGCGGCGGCGAGCGCATGGGGCAGTTGCTGACCCAAGTGGCGGGCCGCGCCGGGCGCGGCGAGCATCCCGGCACCGTGCTCGTGCAGAGTCACTACTGCGACCATCCGCTGATCGCGACCCTGATGCGGCAGGGCTATAGCGCGTTTGCCGAGCAACTGCTGGAGGAACGCGCTGCCACGGGAATGCCGCCCTTTCGCGCGCTCGCCCTGCTGCGGGCCGAAGCGCGCGATCCCCGCCATGCCGAAGCGCTGTTGACGGCAGCGCGGCAGGCGGGAGAAGCACTGGGTCAGCCGGTATATTTTCTGGGCCCACTGCCGGCGCCGCTGGAAAAGCGCGGGGGTCGCTACCGCTTTCAGCTCAGTCTCAACGCCGGCAACCGGGCCACGCTCCAGCGGTTGCTGACGCCGCTGGCGCTGTTGCTGGAGACCCTGCCCGCGGCGCGCGGGGTGCGCTGGAGCATCGACATGGATCCCCAGGAAATGCTGTGAGTCCGGCTGCGCAAATCAGCGCACTCAAACAGCCGGATAACGCCAGATTATTTGCCTTTGTGGAAACTGAACGCGCGCCGCTTCTTCGCAATTTGGCGCGGCGTCAATTCATTCTTGCGGCCGGCGAAGGGGTTCACCGTGGATTTCAGCTCGATGCGCACCGGCGTGCCGTGCAGATCCAGTTCGCGCCGATAGGTTTTTTCGAGGTAGCGGACATAGTGGTCCGGCAGGGCTTCGACCTGATTGCCGTGAATCACGATCAGCGGCGGATTGCGTCCGCCCGGATGGGCGAAGCGCGGCTTGACGCGGCGCCCGCGCACCATCGGCGGCGGGTGGGTCGCCACCGCATCCTTGAGAATGCGCGTCAGGCGATTGGTGCTGTATTTGTCGGTGGCGGCCGCATGGGCCTTCTGGATCGAGGGATACAGATTGCCCACGGCGCTGCCGTGCAGCGCGGAAATGAAATGGATATCGACAAAATCGGCGAAGCGCAGGCGGCGCTCCAGTTCGCGTTTCACCCAGTCGCGCTGATCCACCTCGAGTCCGTCCCACTTGTTGACCGCGATGACGAGGGCACGGCCCGCCTCGATGCAATAGCCCAGCAGGTGTAGATCCTGATCGACCAGTCCCTCGCTGGCGTCGACCATCAGGATGGTGACATGGGCATCGTCGATGGCTTTCAGGGTTTTCACGATGGAAAATTTCTCCACCGCCTGATCGATGCTCTTGCGGCGCCGGACACCGGCGGTATCGATCAGGGTATAGGCCCGACCGCCGCGCTCGTAGTCGATATAGATGCTGTCGCGCGTGGTGCCGGGCTGGTCGAACACCACGACCCGCTCTTCGCCGAGCAGGCGGTTCACCAGGGTGGACTTGCCGACATTCGGCCGCCCCACCACCGCCACCCGGATGCTGGACGCCGCGATCGGGAGCGCATCCGGCGGCGTCTCCGGCAGCGCGGCCATTACCGCGGTCAGCAACGCATTGACGCCCCGCCCCTGGGTAGCGGTCACCGGAAACACCTGTGCGAAACCGAGGCGATGGAACTCGGCCAGTACTACATCGGGATTGGTGCCGTCGATCTTGTTGGCGGCGAGAAACACCGTGGCGGAACGCTGGCGCAGGCGACGCGCCACGTCTTCATCGATGCCGGTCAGGCCATCGTGGCTGTCCACCATGAAAATGATGACATCGGCTTCGTCCACGGCGCGAAACGACTGCTCCGCCATGGCGCTGTCGATGCCTTCCTCACGGCCGGTGATACCGCCGGTATCGATCACCACGAACCGGCGACCGGCGAAATGCGCCTCGCCGTACTGGCGATCGCGGGTCAGCCCGGGAAAATCGGCAACCAGCGCCTCGCGCGAACGCGTCAGTCGGTTGAAAAGGGTTGATTTGCCGACGTTGGGACGGCCTACCAGAGCGACGACGGGGAGCATGATTCAGGACAGAATGCGGCGCCCGGGGCGCGGACGTCGCATTCTACTCCTTACCCGGTCGCCGCGCCCGTTCAGTCCGAGCGCAGCCCATAGGCGGTCAGGTCGCCGCTGTTATCGAGCACATAGAGCCGCTCGCCATCGCTGGCCAGCGACGTACTGACACCGTCGCCATCCACTTTGACGCGGCCGACGATGCGGCCATCAGCCTGTGACAACAGATGCAGGTAACCTTCGACATCCGCCACCGCCACCACGTCGCCTATTGCTTGCGGCGCAGTGAGATTGCGCAGCCGCAGGTCGCGGTTGACCCACAGTTCCTGGCCGCCGGTAGCGCGCAGCGCGATCACCTGATCTTCGGCGCCGACGACGTAGAGCTGGTTGGTGCCGAGCGACGGGGCGCGATGACTCGACGCATCGCGTGCCCAGAGTTCGCGTCCGGTGCCCCGACTATAGGCCGCGACGCGGCCCTGGTAACTGACCGCGTACAGGATGTCGCCACCCAGCACCGCCGTATTCACATCCACCATGCGTTCAAGCTCGGTGCGCCCGCTGGGCAGGGCGACACGCGCCTCCCACACGACCGTACCGCTGGCGGCGTCGAACGCCACCAGCTTGCCATTGGCGAAGCCGACGACCGCCATCGTCTCCGCCATCACGGGCGCCGCCGTGGCGCGCAGGGTAAGCAGCGGGCGATCGCCCTCGTAGATCCACAGCTGTTTTCCGGTCTGCACCGAAAATCCGAGCACCTTGGCGTCCTGCGTCTGTACCACCACCACATCGGCGTTGGCCGCCGGCGGCGCGAGCATCTCGCTGGACAGCGCCACGCGCCAGGCTTCTTCACCGCTGTCCGCGCGCAGGGCAACCAGATCGCCTTCGACCGTACCGACCAGCACCAGGCCGCCGCCCACCCCGACACCGCCGGTCAGCGGCATGTCGATATCGGTGCGCCAGCGACGCTCGCCCTTGGCGGCATCAGCCGCCATCACTCGACCATCCCGACTCGCGGCATAGACCACGCCATCGACGACGACCGGGACCAGGGTGGCATCCTGCGGCTCCTGCCCCTTGCCAACCCCGAGACTCCACAGGCGCTTGAGATCAACGCTGGCCTCGATTTTTTTGAGGTCGTTCGGCTCGCCCGCTTTCTTTTCCTTTTTTTTCTGCTCTTTCTTCTGTTTGTCAGTCAGTTCCTGGGCCTCGCCGGCAGCCGCATCCGCGCCGGTCGCCACGGGCTCCGCCTCATCCTTGCCCCAGAACTTCAGACTGCTGCAGCCGGACAGGAGCAGCGCTGCGAGCGTCAACGATACGAAAATCCGCTTCACGGCGTCGCCTCCTGGGCGGCAACCTGCGCGGGTTGCACCTGATTGAGTTTGATTTCGAGCAGGGATTTCAGCACCCCATCGCGGGCATCGAGATGCTCCAGCGCGGTCTGATAATCGGCGCGCGCAGCATCGGTTTCACCGCGCAGGAACCGGATATCGCCCCGTGCTTCCGCAAATAGCCCAACCATGGCCTCGGGCACCTTGTTGCCGGGCAGATTGGCATCCGCCATGGACAGGGCTTCGTCGTATTTTTCCTGGGCGGTCAGTACCCTTGCCAGGCGCAGCCGGGCAATCTGGGCAAGCTCTTTGTCATGACTCTCCTGCATGACCGCCCGCAGCTCCGTGGCGGCGGCATCCAGATCGTCCCGGGCGACCGCCAGCCGCGCGAGCAGCAACCCCGCGAGCGCGGCGTACTGAGTGCGGCCGTAATCGGTCTTGAGCTTCTGTGCCGCCGCGGCCATGGCATCGAGACGCTTCGGCTCCATATCCTGGAGCGCGGCGCTGGTGACTCCCGCCATCATTTCCTCATAAATCACGGACGCGGCTTCGGCCGTGCGCGCGCGCGCTCCCTGCCACTGTTGCCAGCCGAACCAGCCCCCGACCACCAGCGTGAGCGCCAGCGCCACCGGTGCTCCGTACTGTTTCCACCAGCGCCGCAGCGCATCCAGTTGTTCCTGATCGGCGTGATGATCGGCCATGGTTTGCTCTTGGTTCAGTTGATGTTCAGGTGGAAAGTCAGACCGCTGCGCGCGGGCATTCCCGCCGCAACAGCGCGATCAACGCATCCAGGGCCAGCGATTCCTGGGGCAGGTCCCGACGCAGGTACTTGAGCGTGACACACCCGCTCGCGACTTCATCTTCGCCCAGGATCAGCGCAAACGCCGCGCCACTGCGATCGGCCCGTTTCATCTGGCTTTTCAGGCTGCCCCCGCCGCAATGGCTCTGGAGGCGCAGGTGCGGCACGGCATCGCGCAACCGCTCGGCGATCTGGAGCGCCGCAACACCCACGGCACCCGCCACCACGAAATACGCATCCAGCGGCTGCTCACCGGCACCCTGCGCGACGCCGGCGGCTTCCAGCAGCAGCACCAGACGCTCGAGGCCGATGCCGAAGCCGATGGCGGGCGTGGCGTCACCGCCGAGCTGCTCGACCAGGCCGTCGTAGCGGCCGCCGGCACAGGCCGTGGCCTGAGCGCCGAGCCGGTCGCTGACCCACTCGAACACCGTCTTGCCGTAGTAATCGAGGCCCCGCACCAGGCGATTGTTGACGCTGTAGCGGATGCCCGCTGCCTCCAGCAGTGCGCACAAGCCGGCGAAATGGTCGCGGGACTCGGCATCGAGATAATCCGCCAGCACGGGAGCGTCGCCCAGGATTTCCCGGGTGCGCTCCACCTTGCTGTCGAGAATGCGCAGCGGATTGGTGTCCAGCCGACGCTGACTGTCGGCGTCGAGTTCGCTCCGATAGCGCTCCAGATAGGCCACCAGTGCCGCGCGATAGGCCGCGCGGGAAGCGCCGTTGCCCAGTGAATTGAGCTGCAATTCCAGGTGCTCGCGAATACCCAGGCGCCGCCACAGACGCTCGGTCATCGCCAGCATTTCCGCGTCGATATCGGGGCCCGGCAGTCCGAACACTTCGGCGCCAACCTGGTGAAACTGGCGCAACCGGCCTTTCTGGGGCCGTTCGTGGCGGAACATGGGGCCGCGGTACCAGAGTCGCTGCACCTGGTTGCGCAGCAACCCGTGCTGGGAGCCGGCGCGCACGCAGCCGGCCGTGCCTTCCGGCCGCAGCGTCACGCTCTCGCCGTTACGGTCGATGAAGCTGTACATTTCTTTCTCGACGATGTCGGTGACTTCGCCGATGGAACGCCGGAACAGCTCGGTATTCTCGAGCAGCGGAAAGCGGATTTCCTGATAGCCATAACCGGTCAGAAGCGCCGCCAGGGTCGCTTCGAGATGCTGCCAGACAGGCGTCTCGCCGGGCAAAATATCGGTCATCCCGCGCAGGGACTGCATCGCGTTCAAAAGAGTACCTGGGTTCAGCCGCGGGCGATGATGGAGGCGTCCCGCTCGGCGCGCGCGCGGATTGTAGCGCGAATGTGCTGTTCGAGCTGATCGACGAGATCGGCCTTGTCGAGTTTTTGCAGGACTTTGCCGTGCGCGTACAGCAGATGCCGGGGGGTGCCGCCGGTCAGGCCGATATCGGCCACCCGCGCCTCCCCGGGACCATTGACGATGCAGCCGATGACGGCGACATCCAGGGGTTCGGTGATGTCTTCCAGACGCTGCTCCAGCGCATTCACGGTGCTGATGACATCGAAATTCTGCCGCGAGCAGCTCGGACAGGCGATCAGGTTGATGCCCTTGGTGCGCAGGCGCAGACTTTTCAGCAGATCCCAGCCCACTTTCACCTCTTCCACCGGATCGGCGGCGAGCGAAATACGCAAGGTGTCGCCGATGCCGTCGAGCAACAGCGCGCCGAGCCCGACCGCGGACTTCACCGTTCCCGCGCGCAGGCCACCGGCCTCGGTGATACCCAGGTGGAGTGGGTTGTCGATTTGACGGGCGATCGCGCGGTAGGCGGCCACCGCCATGAACACATCCGAAGCCTTGAGGCTCACCTTGAAATTGTGAAAATCGAGACGATCCAGAATGTCGATATGGCGCAGCGCGGACTCCACCAACGCCGCCGGCGTCGGCTCGCCGTATTTGACTTGCAGATCCTTTTCGAGCGATCCCGCGTTGACGCCGATGCGGATGGGAATGCCGAGATCGCGCGCCTTGCTCACCAGTTCCCGGACCCTTTCTTCGCGGCCGATATTGCCCGGGTTGATGCGCAGGCAGTCGACACCGAGATCCAGTACGCGCAGGGCAATCCGGTAATCGAAGTGGATATCGGCCACCAGCGGTACATCGACCTGGCGGCGAATGGCGCCAAAGGCCTCGGCCGCCTCCAGCGACGGCACCGACACCCGCACGATATCGGCGCCGGCACGCGCAATGGCGTTGATTTGCGCCACCGTGGCGAACACATCCGTGGTTTCGGTGTTGGTCATGCTCTGCACCGAAATCGGCGCATCGCCCCCGACCGGGACTTTTCCCACCAGAATCTGTCGCGTGCGTCGCCGCGCTATGGGACTGTCACGCTCCACGATAGTTACCCACTGCGGTCAACCATTGAGGCCAGACATTCCGTTCGGACATTGATGTCACTGAAAAACAACCCGCAGCAGCGCACCGAGGACCAGCACCACGACCGCTCCGCCAGCCAGTAGCCAGGCGCGCCGCAGCCCGCGGGCCTGGCGTTGGTGACGAACCGCACCATCGCTTTCGCTGCGGTGCGCACCGTACTGGACATCCAGGTCGTCGACCAGCGGTTGTGCCGCAATACCCAGCAACGCCGCATAGCGGCGCACATAGCCGCGCACGTAAACCGCTTCCGGGAGCTTCGCATAATCGTCGGCTTCGAGCGCTGCGAGCGTTCGCAGGGAGATACAGCTTCCGGCAGCGATCTGCTCCAGCGTCATGCCGCGCTCGGTACGCGCCATGCGCAACCGGAACCCGGGCAGGGACAATGCGACATCGGCATCACTGGGGTTGGCCACTGCCCTTGATCCATTTTTGGTAGTCCACGGCTTCACGGGAATAGGGAAACAGATTGCGTAACGCCAACCCCTTGCTGGCGACACCGTCGGCGTTGCCAAACGCATCTTCCAACCGCACGGCCAGCCACAGACTACGGGCGGACGCTGGCGCCAACTGCGCATGGCGATCCAGAAACCGCTTGGCCTCGGGGAAGTCTCCCTGGTCAAAATACAGGCTCGCGAGCTCCAGATAAGGCCCGGGCAGCTCTCTGTCCAGCGCCATGGCGCGCTCCCAGGCATCTTTCGCTTCAGCAGTCTTGCCGAGTTTTGCGGCCACCGCTCCCAGACTGAGGAATACCTGGGGCCGGCGCTGATAATTCACATCGCGCGATGCCTGCAAGAACTGTTCATAGGCTTCGTCGAGCCGATTCTGGGTAACGAGAAAAACGGCGTAGTTGTTGCGCGCCTGGGTAAAGTCGCGGTCGTAGCCGAGGGCTTTCTTGAAATATTCTTCGGCACGAGCGCTGTCGCGTTCGAGTTGGTAGAGCAGCGCCATGCCATTGTTGGCGGCCGGTGAGCGGCTGTCGATTTCGAGCGCGCGCAACAGATTGAGGCGCGCCTGGTCACGGTTGTTCTCGCCGATGTAGCCCAGACCTAGCTCAATGTAACTGTTGAGCGCGTCCTGACGCTTCTCAGCGCCGGTTTTCTCCCCGGAAGAGGCGGTCAGGGTCTGGCTGCTCGTCGTGGTCGTGGTGGTACACCCGACCGCCAGCAGCGCGACAGCAATCACCGCGGCAATACCACAGCGCCAAGGCTTACCCACCGACGATCCTCACGATCTGTTCGTCTCCCATGTCCCGCTGGCGGTAACGTTCGCTGCGTCGGGTTCGATCATTGACGTCGCCGGCCAGCTGACCACAGGCGGCCGCGATGTCGTCGCCGCGCGTGGCCCGCACCGTCACAGTGTAACCCTGGGCGGCGAGGATTTCCTGAAACCGGGCGACGGCAGCGGGCGTGACGCGCCGGTACCGGGTGCCGGGAAACGGGTTGAAGGGAATCAGATTGATCTTGCAGGGCGTATCCCGCAGCAGGTCACCCAGCTCGCGCGCCAGCTCGACGCTGTCGTTGACGCCATCCATCAGGGTGTACTCGACGGTGATGCGGCGCCGGGTGTCCGGCAACTTGCGCAGATAACCCCGCGCGGACTCGAGCAGGCTGGCAATGGGGTATTTGCGATTGATCGGCACCAGTTCGTTGCGCAGCGCATCGTTGGGCGCATGCAGAGAGATCGCCAAGGAGACATCGGTGACATCGCCCAGCCGGTCCAGCATCGGCACCACGCCGGCGGTGCTCAGGGTGACGCGGCGTTTGGACAGTCCATAGGCATTGTCGTCCATCATGAGGTTCATGGCCGCCACCACGTTGTCGAAATTGAGCAGCGGTTCGCCCATGCCCATCATCACGGTATTGGTGACGCGGCGTTCGGACTGCCCGGCAAAGTTGCCGAATGCCCGATTGGCGATCCACAACTGGCCGATGATTTCGGCGGCGGTAAGGTCGCGGTTGAAGCCCTGCTTGCCGGTGGCGCAGAAGCTGCAATCCAGCGCGCAGCCGATCTGGGACGAAATACAGAGGGTACCGCGACCGCGCTCGGGGATGTAGACGGTTTCGACGCAGTCGCCGCCATCGGTGCGAACCAGCCACTTGCAGGTGCCATCGGCGGCATCCTCCTGGCGCACCACCTCGGGCGGACGCACTTCGGCGATCCGGGCGAGCTTTTCCCGCAGCGGCCGCGCGAGGTCCGTCATCACGGCGAATTCCGTCGCGCCGCGCTGGTGGATCCATTTCAGGATCTGGAGGCTGCGAAAGCGGCGTTCGCCGATCGCTTCGAAAAAGTCCCCCAGCGCACTGGCGGTCAATCCGAGCAAATTGGTCCGACTCACTCCGCCTCCCGGAGTCACTCCGCGCTCAGCGCGCGCAGATCTCCCCACCGGTGAAAAAATACGCGATTTCGCGCTGGGCCGACGCCGGCGAGTCCGAACCATGCACGGCGTTGGCATCGATGGATTCGGCGAAATCGGCGCGAATGGTGCCTGCGGCCGCCTCGCGCGGATTGGTGGCGCCCATGAGCTCGCGGTTCCGCGCAATGGCGTCGCTTCCTTCGAGCACCTGTACCACTACCGGACCGGAAGTCATGAAAGCCACCAGGTCGCCGAAAAAGGGTCGCTCGCGGTGTTCCGCATAAAACCCCTCGGCCTGCTCCGTTGACAGCCGCAGCATCCGGGCGGCAACCACGCGCAGTCCGGCACGCTCGAAACGCCCCACGATCTCACCGATCACATTTTTAGCTACGGCATCGGGCTTGATGATGGAAAGGGTGCGCTCGATCGACATTAACGTGGACTCCAGTTGCTCGGGATCGCGCCAGGGGCGCCACCCTGGGGGAAGGGGGCCGGAATTTTACTCTTCCCCTGCCGGCCGGCACAAGGAATTACCCGTTCAGGCGGCCTCACCCAACAGTTGTCGAAACCGGTTCACGGGCACCGGCATGCTGTAGAGCGCACCCTGGTAGGAGTCGCAGCCTATCTGCCGCAACAGACCAAGCGCCGCGGAATCTTCGACACCCTCGGCAATGACCTTGAGCCCGTACTGTCGCGATACGCCAAGCATCGCCTCGACAATGCCACGCGCGTCGGGATCGCGGTGCAGGTTGCGGATGAATTCGCGGTCAATCTTCAGCCAGTCGAAGGGCAGACGGCGCAGGGCAATCATGGACGAATAACCGACGCCGAAATCGTCCACGGCAAAGTGCGCACCGAGGGATTTGATCGCCATCATCTTGGCGATGGCACCTTCCACATCCTCCATCGCCAGGGTTTCGGTAATCTCGAAGTTGATCAGGGCGGGACTGATGTCGTAACAGCGCAGGCTGTGCTGGATAACCTCGACCAGGCGGGGATCCCGAAACTGGCGCCGGCTGATGTTGATGCCGAGATGCATATCGTCACGCCAGATGCCTGCTTCGATGAATCCGCGCAGGCTTTCGCAGGCCGTGCGAATCACCCAGTGCCCGACATCGACGATCAGCCCCGAGGCTTCCAGTAGCGGGATGAATTCGGCGGGCATGCTGGTGACTCGGTCGCTGTTCACCCAGCGCAGCAGCACTTCGCCACCGACCAGGCGGCCGTCGTTGACATCCACCAACGGCTGCACGAAGAGGGCAAATTCCTGGTTATCCACCGCCTTGCGCAAGCGGGTGTTGAGCGACACCTGGCGCAGTGCCTTGGCGGCGATACCACGATCGAAGAATGCGCAGCTGTTGCGCCCCTTGCGCTTGGCCTCGTACATGGCGGTGTCGGCGTATTGCAGCGCCCGCTCGGGATCCAGCGTCGCATCGGCGATCAGTGAAATACCGATACTCGCGGTAAGGACAAATTCATTGCCTTCATGAAAATTCGGCATCGACACCCGCTCCCGCACGGCGTCGGCCAGCACTCGGGCGCGGCCGGCGGCCTCGGTAACGCTTTCCGCGATATTGGGAACAAACAGGACAAACTCGTCACCCGCCTGGCGCGCCAGAAACGCGCCGGGCGCGGTCGTCGACGATTCCGCGAACGGTGCAAGCACGCGCGCGACCTTGACCAGAATCTGATCTCCCACATCGTGGCCCCAGGAATCGTTGATGTCCTTGAAATGGTCCAGATCGATCAGCATCAGGGCGGCACAACCCATCGCAGGTTGCTCGGACCGCAGCGCCCGCAGATGCTCGACCATCGCGAGCCGGGTCGGCAGGCGCGTCAGCCCGTCGCGATAGGCCGCACTGCGCGACAAGTCGGTGCCAGCGAGCTTGCGCAGGACTCCCTCGCGTGAGGGCAACTGCCGAGCCAATACCGACACGCCATCTCTCGCATACAAGGGTTTCGCGCTGACGGGAGCCTCGATCTGGATGGGAGTCTGGACCGACAGGGTCACCACCAGCTCATGAACCCGATCCGGTGGAGGCGCACCCAGATCGATCCGCAAATGCTGCACCTCGCCCCCGGCGCGCAGTATCCAGGGCATGCTGTCCACCCCGTCGGCCATGGCGGTGACGATCCGTTCCTTGAACGCCGCCAGCACGACGGGTTCCGCCGGCTCGCAGATGTCGAGGGCCGTCCCCACCAGCCGCCACTGCTCGCAGCCAAGCAGCGCGCGGGCCGCCGGGTTGGCTTCGATACACACCCCATGGACAAAGAACAGCACCCCGAACGGGGCGTTGTCGACAACCCGCCAGTACGCATCGATCCTCATATCGCTCACCAGCGCGGTTTCGAAGGAGATGGCACTGGTACCACCGACCCGCACTCCGGAAGCCCGGCACCATATCCCTTCAGGCAGGCGGGGGCGGGGGCTGCCCTCATGTTGGCTCCGTTGTTGCGTGCATGGTCAGCGCCTCGCCGAGTGGTATTGCTCCTGGGACCATTGCCCTTTCGGTCCGGGAGTATAACGTCATATGTGCGAGCACTGACGCGTCCGCCGTCGCTGGCCAGACGTCATTTCCAAGGTCCTTGGCGGGCGGCGGAAAAAAACAAGGCACGGAGCATCACACCCACCACCAACAGATTGACCAGCAGCACGCCCACCGACAGCCAGGTGACACGTTCGTATAACTCGTACAGTTCCAAAGGCAGGTAGATGCCGGCACTGACGGCAGCGAACCATTCCGCCCACCGTTGCGCTCTCCACAAACCGTAGGCCTCTACGAATCGCACCGCAGCATACACCGTGGCCAGCGCAGCCAATGCCCATAAACGCGCCTGTGTCAGGCCCGCGGCGGCCTCGAAGAAAATGCGCAGGTAGCGCTGGGCAGGATTCAAATGAAAATGCTCGACCACCTGTTCGACCAGATGCTGGATATCCTCGTGGAGCAGGGTCAGCGACCCGAAGCCGGCCGCCAGAACCAGTACCCCCTTGGCCGCCTCAAACAGCGCAACCGCACGAATGGTATCGGTATCTCGCATCACAGATGACCGCGATAGCCGGCGCAACGCGCTCCGGCACGACGATGAAGCTGCGTGCTCGCCTCGGCAAGGCACCAGGCCGAAATCCCTCGATCGCACCGGATCACCGCAGGCGCGCCAGGGTGTCCCGAATCGTCGCCGCCGCATGATCGATTTCCGCGGCCGTCGTGAACCGGCCCATACTGAAGCGCAGCGTGCTGTGGGCGAGCTCATCCTGGACGCGCAGCGCGCGCAGGACATGGGAAGGTTCGAGGCTGGCCGAGGTACAGGCTGAACCCGTGGACACCGCGAGATCCTTGAGTGCCAGCAGCAGGGATTCACCGTCCACGGCGCCGAAGCTCAGATTGAGAATACCCGGCACGCACTGCGTCGGACAGCCATTCAGATACACGTCCCCGAGATCGCGGAGCGCGTTCCAGAAGCGCTCGCGCAAGGCGCCGATATGCGCACCATCGGCCACCATCTCCGCACCCGCAATCCGGAACGCTTCCCCCATGCCGGCGACCTGGTGCGTCGCCAGGGTTCCGGACCGCATACCCCGCTCGTGCCCGCCGCCGTGCATCTGCGCCCGCAACCGCACGGGGGGTTTGCGGCGGACGTAAAGGGCGCCGGCGCCCTTGGGACCATGGATCTTGTGCGCGGAAAACGACATCAGATCCACCGCGAGGCGGGATAGATCGATGGGGATCTTGCCGGCGCTCTGGGCCGCGTCCACATGGTAGAGAACGCCACGCGCACGGCAGACCTCGCCGATGGCGGCGATGTCGTTGAGGGTGCCGATCTCGTTGTTGACGTGCATCACCGACACCAGAATGGTGTCGTCGCGCAGTGCCGCCGCCACCGCCTGGGGCTGAATCAGGCCCTGCGCATCGGGGTCCAGATAAGTGACGTCGAAACCCTCGGTCTCCAGATGCTGGCAGGTGTCGAGGACAGCCTTGTGCTCGATTTTTGAGGTGACCAGGTGCCGACCCCGGTCGCGATGCGCCTGGGCGCAGCCTTTGAGCGCCAGGTTGTCCGCTTCGGTGGCACCCGACGTCCAGACGATTTCGCGGGGGTCGGCGCCCACCAGCTCCGCCACCTGGGCACGCGCCTCCTCCACCGCAGCCTCGGCCTGCCAGCCGTACCTGTGGGAGCGCGAGGCCGGGTTGCCGAATACCCCGTCAGCAGTGAGGAATCCCGCCATGTGGGCCGCGACGCGTGGGTCCACCGGCGTGGTGGCGGCGTAATCGAGGTAGATGGGTAGCTTCATCGGCACCATTTCATGAAAAACAATCGACCAACCGATGTTGAATCGGACGGCTCCGGGCGGCACGCCAGGTCGCCATCAATGCAAAAGCATGGAACCGGGTAGCCGGCGCATTCCGTCTCGGGCATGAGAGTGTCACCCGATGTGCCGATAGCCAACCGGTTGCGTTGACTCCTCGGAGTCTCCGGCACCCTCGGGAGCGCCGCCGGAGCGGGCAACGCTTGCGGTTCGCGACCGCCAGGCGAGATTCTGCACCCCGGTGAGTACGCCGCGCAGGATCGACAGCTCCATGCGGTCGGGCCGGATGCGCGCCAGCAGCCGGCGCAGCCGCACCATGGTCTGACGCGGATTGGCGGGATCGTGAAAGCCGATCTCCACCAGAACACGCTCCAGATGCTGGAAATACAGGTCGAGGTCCGCCGCCGGTGCCGGCGGTACGTCCCAATCCGGGGACTGCGCCTCACCGGACGCCGCCAACGCGGCCATCCGCAGCTCATAGGTCAGCACTTGCACAGCGGCGGCCAGATTCAGCGAGCTGTAGTCGGGATTGGCCGGGATGTGCACGTGATAGCCGCACTGGGCCAGCTCGTCGTTGGTGAGCCCGCGGTCTTCGCGGCCGAACACCAGCGCCACCTCGTGATGGGCCGCCTCCTGCCACACCCGCCGTCCGCATTCGCGCGGATCGAGCAGCGGCCAGGGAATGCGCCGCTCGCGGGCGCTGGTGCCGACCACCAGGCCGCAATCGGCCACCGCCTCGGCCAGACTCTCGACCACTGTGGCGCGCCCCAGCACATCGACGGCCCCGGCGGCACGCCAGAGCGCGCGCGGCGCCGGAAATTCCCGCGGCGCCACCAGATAAAGACGCTCCAGCCCCATGTTTTTCATGGCCAGCGCGGCGGCACCGATATTGCCGGGATGGCTGGTATTGACCAGCACCACGCGTACGTTCGCGAACGAACCCGTCATTATTGGCACCCAGATGGCAGAGTGGCAGTTTAGCAGAGCGTGGGGGCCAGCCGATCCGGCAGGATGCGGCTCTGCTAAACTGCGCGCCCGCTTCCACCCGTCCGGACCAGCAATGCAACCGATGCTGACCATTGCCCTGCGCGCGGCCCGCGCGGCCGGTGACCTGATCCAGCGCGCCAGCAGCCGCATCGACCGGGTGCACATCGATACCAAGGGACAGCACGATTTCGTCACCGAAATAGACCACGCCTCGGAAAAACTCATCATCGAGCAACTCCGCCGCGCCTATCCGGACCACAGTTTCATCGGCGAGGAATCCGGCACCCTGGTGGGGCGCGACCCCGACAGCGAGTGGATCATCGATCCCCTCGACGGCACCACCAACTTCATCCACGGTATTCCCCACTACGCCGTATCGATTGCGTTTCGCCACTGCGGCCGCCTGCAGCACGGCGTCGTCTACGATCCGGCCAAAGGCGAGGAATTCACCGCCAGCCGCGGACATGGCGCGTTCCTCAACGGCAAGCGCATCCGGGTATCGGGGCGGATCAACGCCGCCGGCGCGCTGTTCGCCACCGGCATTCCCTTCAGCGGCGCGCCCTTCGCCGAGATGGACGCCTATCTGGACTGCCTGCGCGAGCTCGCCGCCGATTCCTCGGGCATCCGCCGGATGGGCGTCGCCTCGCTGGATCTGGCCTACGTCGCCGCCGGACGCTGCGACGCCTACTGGGAGATGTTCCTCAAGCCCTGGGACATCGCCGCCGGCGTGCTGCTGGTGCGGGAAGCCGGCGGGATGGTGAGCGACTTCCAGGGCGGCGACGGCTATCTCGACTCCGGTCATGTGGTCGGCACCACACCGCGCATCTTCAAATCCACACTGCAGATTGTGAGCCGCCATTTGGGGCATCTCGGCTGATGCCGACGACGGATGCAACCGTTCGCCCCTGTCACCATCCCGTCAAAGAGCTGTTATATGGTCTCCGCGTTATCCTGCTCCCAGGGATCGACCGGAGACCCCCATGCTCGATGTGGAAAGCTTTGTTCAGGAGCGTTACCCGCGCTTTTTTGTCGACCGTCCGCTATTGGCCAAACCCCTGGTCACGGCGCTGCGGCTGCTGTTTCACGAAAAGGAGATCCGGCAGTTCGAGGCCAGCTATCCGCATCTGAAAGGTTTTGACTTCGTCGAGCAGGTGCTCGACTACTTCGATTTTTCCTGCCGGCTGCGCGATCGCGAACGCCAGTACATTCCACCGCGCGGCCGCGTGGTGATCGCCGCCAATCATCCCATCGGCTCGCTCGACGGGCTGGCGCTGCTCAAACTGGTGCACGAAATCCGCCCCGACGTGAAGGTGGTCGCCAACGATGTGCTGACCACCATCAAGCCCCTGGGCAACCTGCTGCTGCCGGTGGACAACATGGGCGGCGACACACCGCGCCAGAACCTGCGCGCGATCCGCGAATTCATCGAGCGGGAAGGCGCCCTGATCATCTTCCCGGCCGGTGAGGTGTCCCGCTTCGGCGCCAAGGGCGTGCGCGACGGCAAATGGCGCACCGGTTTCCTGCGCATCGCCAGTGCTACCAGGGCACCGATCCTGCCGGTGTATGTGGATGGCCGCAATTCGGCGTTTTTCTACGCCCTGTCCTTCCTCGCGCGGCCGCTGTCGACGCTGTGGCTGGTGCGGGAGATGTTCAAACAGGCCAAGCGCTGCGTCGATGTGCGCATCGGCCAGCCGATCGACTTTCGCAGCTATCAGCGCATCGACATCCCGCCCCGGCAAAAGGCCAAGCTGTTCCGGCGCCACCTGTACCGTATCGGCAGCGACCGTCCCGGCCTGTTCTCCAGTGAGGTTGCCGTCGCGCAACCCGAGAACCGTCACCCGCTGCGCGCCGAAGTGCAGGCCTGCGCGCGCCTCGGCGCGACCGCCGACGACAAACAGATCTACCTGTACCGCCACCAGGGCGATTCCACCGTGATGCGCGAAATCGGCCGCCTGCGGGAACTGGCCTTTCGCGCGGTGAAAGAAGGTTCCGGACTGCGGCGCGACATCGACAGCTTCGACCCGCACTATCAGCATCTGGTGCTGTGGGACGAGCGGGAGTGGGAGATCGCCGGCGCCTACCGGTTTTGTCCGGCGAACGAGGGACTGCCGCTCTACACCCGCACGCTGTTCGAGTTCACGGTCGGAATGAATCCCTACCTGGCGCAGGGCCTCGAACTCGGGCGCAGCTTTGTGCAGCCGGGGTACTGGGGCAAACGCAGCCTGGATTATCTCTGGTATGGCATCGGGGCCTTTCTGCGCCAGCAGCCGCAACACCGCTACCTGTTCGGGCCGGTCAGCCTGAGCGGCGCCTACCCGCGTCCCGCGCTGGAGTTGCTGGTGCATTTTTACCAAAGCCATTTCCCGGCACTGCAAACCCTGGCGGTGGCCAGGAACCCCTTTATTATTTCGCCGGAGCGGCGCGCCGAACTGAACACGCAATACCCGGGCACCTGCTATCGCGAAGAATTCCAGCAGCTCAAGCGCGAACTGGGGCAGATGAATCTCGGCATTCCCACCCTCTACAAACAGTACGCGGAACTGTGCGAGCCCGGTGGCGTGCAATTTGCGGGATTCAATGTCGATTCCGGTTTCGGCAACTGCGTCGATGGCCTGGTGATCGTCGATCTCGCGCGCCTCAAGGCTTCGCGCCGGGAGCGCTACCTCGGCTGAGCGCCGCGGCACCCTGTTGGCGGACGCCCTCGGTGCAGGGCCGTGTACAATAGTGGCCGCACGCTGGCGGCCCACGATGAACGATCAGGACACCACCCACTTCGGCTTTGAACGCGTCGCCCGCCCCGAGAAGGCGGCGCGCGTGGCGCATGTGTTCGACTCGGTGGCGTCCCGTTACGATCTGATGAACGACCTGATGTCGGGCGGTCTGCACCGACTCTGGAAGCGCGCGGCGCTGACCATGGCCGCGCTCCGGCCGGGCCAGAGCGTGCTCGACCTCGCGGGCGGCACCGGCGATCTCGCCGCCGCGCTCGCCGCCCAGGTCGGGCCCACGGGACGGGTGGTCCTGGCCGACATCAACGCCGCCATGCTCGGCGTCGGCAGGGACCGGCTGCTGGACAAGGGCATCGCGAGCAATGTCGCCTACGTTCAGGCCGATGCGGAACGATTGCCGTTTCCCGCCGACAGCTTCGACTGCATCACCATCGCCTTCGGGCTGCGCAACGTTACCGACAAGGAGCGCGCGATGCGCGCCATGCTCGCCGTGCTGAAACCGGGGGGACGCCTGCTGGTGCTCGAGTTCTCCCAGCCCGGCAATCCGCTGCTCGCCAAACTCTACGACCAGTATTCTTTTCGGGTCCTGCCGCGCCTGGGCAGTCTGGTCGCCGGCGACGCCGACAGCTACCGCTACCTCGCCGAGTCCATCCGCATGCACCCCGACCAGGAAGGCCTGCGGGCGATGATGGCCGAGGCAGGTTTTGCGGACACCCGCTACCACAACATGACCGGCGGTATCGTGGCGCTGCATACCGGGCTCAAACCCTGCCCGCGATGATCGCGGCACTCGCCCAACAACAGGCCGCCCGACTGGTCAATCTCGCGCTCGATCAACATCCGGCGGCGCGAGAGCGGCTGGCCGGCCTGGGTGATCTCCGCGTCCATATCCGGATCACCCAGTCCCGCGCGACGCTGGCGCTGCGGATTCACGCGGGCGAAGTCGCCCTCGACCCGCCCGGGGACAGCTCCGCCGATCTCGAACTGGCCGGCAGCGCGCCCGCGTTGCTCCACCTCGCCGTCAATCCGGACACGCCCATCCCGGGCGCGATAACCGTCACCGGCGACCCGGCTCTGCTCGCCAGCCTGCGCATCATCCAGGCTGAACTCGAACTCGACTGGGAAGGCAAACTCGCCACCCATGTCGGCGACACGTCCGCCCACCTGCTGGGCAGCGGCGTGCGCGGCGCGCTGCGCGGAAGCAGCGAGGCGCTGGCCCGGGGCCGGGAGCTGCTCGTCAACTACCTCGCCAACGAATCCCCCGTGACGCCACCCGGCCCGCTGCACGGCTTGGCGCGCGCCGGCGCCGAAGCCGCGCTTGCCTTCGGCGACTGGCTCGGCGTGGGCGCGACCGCTGCCACGCCACGCGCCGACGATTCGCACTGAGATGAACCCTGTCCCGCGCGCCCTGACCATTGCCCGGGTGGTGCTCCGCCACCGTCTGGACACGCTCGCCGCCGGTCTCAGCCTGCCCCTCGCCCTGCGCTGGCCATTGCGCCTGCTGGCGCTGCTGCCGGCGCCGCGACGGACGCGGGGCGAACGCCTGCGGCTGGCACTGGAGGCCCTGGGGCCGGTGTTCGTGAAGTTCGGCCAGGTGCTCTCGACCCGTCCGGATCTGATCCCGGCCGATATCTGCGCGGAACTGGAAAAACTTCAGGACACGGTCCCGCCGTTCCCCGGGGAAGAGTTCACCGCGCTGGTCGAAGCCGCGCTGGGCGCGCCCGTGGACCGGTTGTTCGCCCGGTTCGAGCGCACGCCGCTGGCGTCCGCCTCGGTGGCGCAAGTTCATGCGGCGGTCCTGCCCGATGGCCGGGAAGTGGTGGTAAAGGCTATTCGCCCCGGGGTGCAGGCCGTGATCGAACTGGACTGTGCATTGCTGCTGGCACTGGCGCGCGGACTCGAACGCTTCAGCGCCGAGGCGCGCCGGCTGCGCCCGGTCGAGGTCGCCCGCGACTACCGTGCCACCATCCTCGACGAGCTCGACCTGCAACGGGAAGCCGCCAACGCCGCCATCCTGCGCCGCAATTTCGCCGACTCGCCGCTGTTGTATGTACCGGCGATCCATTGGCCGCTGTCGAATCAGAAAGTCATGGTGATGGAGCGCATCCGCGCCATCGCGGTCACCGATGTCGCGGCGCTGCGCGCGGCAGGCGCCGACTTCCGGGTGCTGGCCGAGCGCGGCGTGGAGATTTTTTTCACCCAGGTGTTCACTCACAATTTTTTCCACGCCGACATGCATCCCGGCAATATCTTCGTGGACGTCCGGGAGCCGCGCCGACCCAGCTATGTCGCGGTGGACTGCGCCGTCATCGGCATCCTGTCCGACAGCGATCAGTACTATCTGGCGCGCAACATGCTGGCGATTTTTCGCCGCGACTACCGCCAGGTGGCCGAGCTGCACTTGCAGTCGGGGTGGGTACCGGAAGGTACGCCGGTGGTCGAACTCGAAAGCGCGGTGCGGACCGTGTGCGAACCCCGTTTCCAGCGGCCGCTGAAAGACATCTCCCTCGCCTATCTGCTGATCGACCTGTTTCGCGTCGCGCGGCGCTTCGACGCCGAAATCCAGCCCTCCCTGGTGCTGCTGCAAAAGACGCTGCTCAACATCGAAGGCCTTGGCCGCCAGCTCTATCCGGACCTCGATCTGTGGCAGACCGCGCATCCGTTTCTGGAGCGCTGGCTGCGTGAACGTTTCAAACCCACGCGGCTGCTGGAACGACTGCGGCGCCACGGTCCGGAATGGCTGGAACAATTCCCTCAGGTGCCGCAACTGATGTTCGATGCCCTCAAACGCATTGACGGGATCGAGCGGGCGCTGCGCGAGCGCCTGCCCGCGGAGACTCCCGCGGGCAGGCGCAACGCCACCCTGGGCGCACTCTGCGTCGGAAGTGCCGCAGGCATGCTGTTTGCCGCCAGCCCGTTGGCCGACGACGCCTTGCAGGCCGCCAGCCTGGTGCTGGCCGGCCTCGGCGTGCTCCTGTTGCTGACCCGGCGAAGCTGGGATAATCAGCGCCCGCCCCGGTGATGCCATGACCCGCGACTCCTCCCCGACCCGGTTCCTCGACGATGTCACCTGGAATGCCGACGGCCTGGTGCCCGCCATCGCGCAGGACGCCACCACGGGCGCGGTGCTGATGCTCGCCTGGATGAACCGGGAATCGCTCGCGCTCACCCTGCGGGAACAACGCGCCGTGTACTGGTCGCGCTCCCGCGGCCGGCTGTGGCGCAAGGGCGAAGAATCCGGCCACGTGCAACGGCTGATCGATATCCGCCTCGACTGCGACGGCGATACCTTGCTGTTGAAGGTGGAGCAAGCGGGCGGCATCGCCTGCCACACAGGCCGACCCTCCTGCTTTTACAATGAATTCAGTGACGGGCAATGGCGACCGGACCGCCCGGACCCCACCGGTGGAGGCACCACGTCATGAGCGATGTCCTGACCCGACTGACGTCCGTACTAGCGGCGCGCCGCCAGGCCGACCCCGAGACGTCCTATGTGGCGCGCCTGCATCGCGACGGGCTCAATAAAATTCTCGAGAAACTCGGTGAGGAATGCACGGAAACCCTGCTCGCCGCCAAGGATGCCGAACGCAGCGGCGACACCCGCGCCCTGGTCGCGGAAACCGCCGACCTGTGGTTTCACTCACTGGTAATGCTGGCCCACCTCGGCGAGAATGCCGAGTCTGTACTGGCGGAGCTGGCGCGCCGTTTCGGCGTTTCCGGGCTGGACGAAAAAGCCAGCCGCAACCAATAACCGGAGTCAAACATGGGACTGGGTGGTATCCACATCTGGCACTTGCTCATCCTGCTGGTGATCGTGATGATGGTGTTCGGCACCAAGCGGCTGGGCAGCCTGGGCAGCGATCTCGGCAACGCGATAAAGGGATTTCGCGGCGCCATGAACGACGACAAGGACAAGAACAAAGAGCCGGAAAAAGTGGCCAATGACCTGAAGGGCGACGCCCACGCGCGGGAAACCGCCGAAACCGACACCCACAAGAATTCCTGACCCGGGCACGAGTCGGTACCCTCAGCCGGAGAAAGGCGTTGCCCGACATTGGGTTTTCCGAAATCCTGCTGGTGATCGTGATCGCCCTGGTGGTGATCGGCCCCAAGCGCCTGCCCGAGGCGGCGCGTTTTCTCGGCTATTGGACCGGCAAGCTGCGGCGCACACTGCAGAATGCCCGCGCCGACATGGAGCGGGAGCTGGGCATCGACGACATCAAGCGCGAAGTTCACAACCAGTTGCGGCTGGAAGAACTGGAAGCCGAACGCAAGCAGGTCGAGGAAACCTTCCGGCGCAGCCAGACCCTGCCACCCAAACCGCTGGCACCCGCGACACCAGCCGATCCGAGCACCATGGACTTTATCGACGATGAACCGCCCGAGCCCCAGGCGGACGCCAGGACTCTGACCGCACCTGCGGCAGCGACAACCCCCCGTCATGAGTGAAGTCCCGGATACCGACCGGGAAACCACCCTGGTCGAACACCTGATCGAGTTGCGCAACCGGCTGCTGCGCTGCGTATTGGGAATCGGCCTGATGTTCGCCGGCACCTTCCCCTTTGCCAACCGGATCTACGATTACGTTTCCGCGCCGCTGCGCGTCTATCTTCCGGAAGGCTCGTCGATGATCGCCACGGATGTCGCCGGGCCGTTCTTCGCACCCGTCAAACTGGCGTTTGTCGCCGCTGTTCTGGCCGCCATGCCGGTGATCCTCTACCAGGCCTGGGCGTTCATCGCGCCCGGGCTTTACAGGCGGGAGCGCCACATCGTGCTGCCGCTGTTCGCCTCCAGCGTACTGTTGTTCTACGGCGGCATGGCATTCGCTTACTACCTGGTGTTTCCGCTGATTTTCGGGTTCTTCACCCACGTCGGGCCTGAACACGTCGCGGTGATGACGGATATCACCCGCTATCTGGATTTCGTGCTGAAGCTGTTTTTCGCGTTCGGATTCACCTTCGAGATTCCCGTCGCGGTAGTGATCCTGAGCTGGACCGGACTGGTCAACCCGCAAACCCTGGCGGAAAAACGCCCCTACGTCATCGTGGGCTGTTTTACCGTGGGGATGCTGCTGACGCCGCCGGATGTGTTCTCGCAAACCATGCTCGCCGTGCCCATGTGGTTGCTGTTCGAACTGGGGATAGTGTGTGGACGCTGGATCTACCGCACGAAAACCCCCGACGCGGAAACCACCGCCCTGGTCGACGAGGGCAACTGATCGGGCAGCCGGTCGGTGGCTGTTGGCCGCAGAAGCAGAAAGTCGCCGCTGAAGGACCCGGCGCTCAGCTCAGCCGATCGCGCCTGCCGCCCGCAGCACGGCGATATCGGCATCGGAACAGCCCACCGATTTCAGCACTTCGTCGGTATGCTCCCCCAGCGCCGGCGCCGGTCGACGTACGGTGCAGGGCTCACCCGCGAAAATCGCCGCCGGCCGCGTCTGACGCAGACGCCCGCCCCGAGGATCGTCGTACTCGATCAATGCGCCCGCATGGCGGACACGGGGATCCTCGATCACCTCGTCCAGGGTGTTGACCTTGCCGCAGGGAACCCCTTCACGATCCATGCGCGCCACCACCTCGGCGGTGGTCAGGATGCGCGTCTTGCCCTCGAACGCCACCAGCAGTTCGCTGTAGTTGCTGAAGCGCTCGAAAATCGATGCATAACGGCTTTCGTCGCGCAGGTGCGGCAATTCCAGCGCCCGGCAGGCACCCTTGAACTCCTCGTCACCCACCACGATGGTGGTGACAAAGCCATCGGCGGTCGCCAGTACCCGATAAAACTCCGCCAGCAGCGGCTTGGGCTGAAAGCCCTCCGTGCCCACGAAACCGTGGTTCCAGAAGGCATCCGGCCACAGGAATTGCAGGCTCGCTTCCAGCATCGACACTTCGATATGGTGGCCGCGAACGCGGCCCGAAGCGCGCGCGAACAGCGCCGAGGAAATGGCCTGGGCCGTGGTCAGCGCCGCGATCTTGTCGCTCGCGATCGTCTTGACGAGCTCCGGCTTGCCGCCAACACCCTGGACGGCCGCGAAGCCCGCCGTCACCTGGATCACCGGATCGTAGACGCGCTGGTGCGCCGCCGGCCCGTCCGGGCCGAAACCGGAAATCGACACATAGATGAGATCGGGATTGATGTCGTGCAAGTCCTCGTACCCGTAACCACTGCGGTCGAGGGCACCCGGACGCGAGTTCTGCACGAACACGTCGGCGGTCTTGATCAGCTCGATCAGCACCGGTCGCAATTGGGGATTCTTGAGATCGACCGCCAGCGAGCGTTTATTGCGATTCATGGCGGCGTTGTAGCCGGTCACGCCGCCGCGCACGCCGCCCACATGGCGCGACGGGTCGCCGCGGCCAACGGTTTCAAGCCGGATCACATCGGCGCCCTGATCGGCCAGGATTCCGGTGGCGAAGGGCCCGGAAGCATTGGTGGTCACTTCAACGATACGAATGCCTTTGAGTGGCTCCACGGTAATTTCTCCGTCGTTTGTTGTTATCGGGTTGCAATTTTCCGGGCTGAACTTATTCCTTTTTCGGACCAAGTTTATGGGACAGGATTCATCGGACACACACCCGGCCTCGCGGCCGGGTGGATCCCATTCAGAGCGCGCCCTGCATCCAGGCGAACAGCAGCGCAAAACCGCTGATCAGGCTGACCACGATCCACAGCACCAGCAGCAATCGCAGCGGACGGAACGGCTGGCGCTCGACCTGATGAATCGGGGAATTGAGATATTCCCGCACCCGCGCGAGATCCTCTTCCGACAACTTGGGCTTCTCGATCATCGTGCAACTCCGCCGCTGGGCTCCTGCGAGCCGGGAACTTCATTCGAGCAAAAAGGCCTGCTCGCTCATCGCCATCAGCGCTCCGGCACCCGTCGCCATGGTGGCGACCAGCGTACGGGTACGCGGCAAAATTTTCTGATAGTAAAACGCCGCCGTTTGCAGCTTGGCCTGGTAAAAATCGGTTTCCGCGGTACCCGCGGCGAGGGCCGCGCTGGCAACCCGCACCGCCCGCGCCCACAGGTACGCAAGCGTGACGTAGCCAGCGTACATCAGATAGTCGAATGCGGCGGCACCCATCTCTTCCGGATCCTTCCGGGTGCGGGTGCCGATCTCGCGGGTGATCTGTTCCCATTCCGCCACCAGCGCCGCCAGCGGTTGCACGAACGGCTGCAGCGCCGGCTCTTCCGCGCAGTCGCGGCAAAAAGCGCCGATGCGCTGGAGATGGGGCACGAGCACCGCGCCCTGACTGGCCAGCACCTTGCGTCCGAGCAGATCGATCGCCTGAACGCCGTTGGTGCCCTCGTAGATCATGGCGATACGGGCATCGCGCAGATTCTGCTCCATGCCCCACTCGCGGATGTAGCCGTGGCCGCCCAGCACCTGAATACCGAGGCTGGCGGCTTCAAAACCGACTTCGGTGCAAAAGGCCTTGGCGATGGGCGTCAACAGCGCCAGCATGTCCTCGCCGCACTGGCGTTCGGCGGGATCCTCGGCCAGATAGGCGATATCCACCTCCCTGGCCAGATACTGGATCAGGAGCCGGGTGCCTTCCGCAAACGCCTTGATGGTGAGCAGCATGCGCCGCACATCGGGATGCACGATGATGGGATCGGCGGCGCCCCCGGGGTTCTTCGGCCCGCTCAGCGAGCGCATCTGCAGGCGATCGCGGGCGTAGCGCACCGCGCCCTGCAAGGCGCGTTCGGAATGGGCCACGCCCTGCACGGCAGTGCCGATGCGCGCGATGTTCATGAAGGTGAACATGGCGTTCAGGCCGCGATTGGGTTCGCCGAGCAGAAAACCGCGCGCATTGTCAAAGTTGATGACCGCGGTGGCGTTGCCGTGAATGCCCATCTTGTGTTCGAGCGAACCGCAGGAGACGCCGTTGGCGGCGCCCGCATTGCCGGCCGCGTCCGGCAGCCGCTTGGGCACCGCGAACAGCGAAATACCCTTGGTGCCGGGTGGCGCATCGGGCAGTCGGGCCAGCACGATATGCACGATGTTCTCCGCCAGGTCGTGCTCACCGGAGGAGATGAAAATCTTGGTGCCGTTGATGCTGTAGCTGCCATCGGCCTGGGGGTCGGCGCGGGTGCGCAGCAGGCCCAGGTCGGTGCCGGCGTGGGCCTCGGTCAGACACATGGTCGCCGTCCACTCGCCCGAAACGGTTTTGGGAAGATAGATTTTTTTCAGTTCTTCGCTGGCATGGGCAGTGATGGTAAGTCGCCCGCCCTTGGCCAGAAACGGGTACATGCTCCAGCCCCAGTTGGCGGAGCCGACAAATTCGTTGAGCACGCTTTCCAGGGATGGCGGCAAACCCTGACCGCCGTATTCCACCGGGCCGGTGAGCGCGGGCCAGCCGCCTTCCATGTACTTGGCATAGGCCTCCTTGAACCCCGCCGGAGTGCGCACACCCTCGGGACTCCAGGTACAGCCCTCTTCGTCGCCGCTGCGCCAGAGCGGGGCGATTTCTTCCTCGCAAAGCTTGGCAACCGCCGCGTAAATGGCTGCGACCAGCTCGGCATTCACTTCCTCGCAGCCCGGCAGACGCTGCCACAGCGCGGGAAAATCCAGTACCTCCTCGCGGACGAACTGCATGTCCCGAACCGGTACTTTGTAATCTGACATCGTGTATCTCCAGGTTCGTTGGCGCCCCCAGTTTAGGCAACCCGGGCGGCAGGGAACAGCGCGCGGCGGCGGTTTCCGGCGACTCTCCGGACTAGGATTTGCCCTGCGCAGCCGGCACGGCGCGCCAGGCAGTGGCGAGCGCCTCCACCAGGGCATCCACCTGCGCTTCACTGTGCGCCGCGCTCAGTGCGATACGCAGCCGGGCGGTGCCCCGCGGCACCGTCGGCGGGCGGATCGCACCCACCCAGTGCCCGGCGGCGCGCAGGTGCCCGGCGATCGCCTGCACCCGGCCGTCGTCGCCAACCGGGACCGGCTGGATGGGCGTCGTCGACGGCAGCAGCGGAATACCCAGGGCCGCGGCGCCGGCGCGAAACCGGGCGATCAATGCGCGCAAATGATCGCGGCGCCAACCCTCGTCGCGCAGCAGGCGCAGGCTGGCGCGGGTGGCGGCGGCCACCGCGGGTGGCAGCGCAGTGGTGTAGATATAGGTGCGGCCAAACTGGATCAGCGTTTCGATCAGGGCCTCACTGCCGGCGACGAAGGCGCCAAAGGTACCGAACGCCTTGCCCAGCGTGCCGATCAGGATCGGCACCGCATCGAGCCCGAGACCCAGCGCCTCGACGATGCCGCCACCCTTGTCGCCGAGCACGCCAAAGCCGTGGGCATCGTCGACCATCAGCCAGGCGCCGCGTGCGTCGGCGCGGGCCGCCAGTTCACCCAGCGGCGCCAGATCACCGTCCATGCTGAACACCCCATCGGTGGCGATCAGAATGCGGCGCGGCCCGACCGGGGCAAGCAGACCATCAAGCGTTTCCATATCGCCGTGGGGATAGCGCTCGAAACGCGCACGGCACAGGAAACCCCCGTCCAGCAGGGAGGCGTGATTCAGGCGGTCCTGCAGCAGCAGATCGCCCGGCCCCATCAACGCATTGATGACGCCCATATTGGCCATGTAACCCGTGGAAAACAGCAGTGCCCGCGGCCGCCCGGTAAAGGCCGCAAGTTCCTCTTCCAAAGCCTGGTGCGCGCGGCTGTGGCCGCTGATGAGGTGCGACGCGCCGCTGCCCACCCCGTAGGTTTCGGCGGCGCGGACAAAGGCGGCGATCACCTCGGGATGATTGGCGAGTCCCAGGTAATCGTTGCTCGCGAAGTTCACGCAGGCGCGACCGTCGACCCGTACCCGGGCACCCTGCGGCGTCTCCAGGGTCAGGCGGCGCCGATACAGCTTCTCGACCTGGCGCGCCTCCAGGGCAACGCGCAATTCCCGGTCGGGGGAGGTCACCCGGTGCGGGCCGCCGCGTCGTACCAGAGTCCCGCGGCATCCTGGTTTTGATACAGGGGCACATCCGCCGGCTGCTCCGCCAGGCCGGCTTCGGGCCGGATGCCCAGGCGGGCAAACAGTGTGCGGTCCGCATCGGCGTCCGGGTTGGGGGTGGTGAGCAGCTTCTCGCCGTAGAAAATCGAATTGGCCCCGGCGAAGAACGCCAGCGCCTGGGTCTGTTCGTTCATGGACTCGCGACCGGCGGACAGCCGCACATGGGACGCCGGCATCAGGATGCGCGCCACCGCGATGGTGCGGACAAAGTCGAAGGGATCGAGCGTCTCCGCGTCCGCCAGCGGTGTCCCGGCGACCGGCACCAGCTGATTGATGGGCACGGATTCGGGATGCACCGGCAGGTTGGCGAGCTGCACCAGCAGCCCGGCGCGATCCGCGAGACCTTCGCCCATGCCGAGAATGCCGCCCGCGCACACTTTCATGCCGGCGCGACGCACCCGGTCGAGGGTCTCCAGCCGATCCTGGTAAGTACGGGTGGTGATGATCTCGCCGTAGTATTCCGGCGAGGTATCCAGATTGTGGTTGTAGTAGTCGAGGCCCGCGTCGGCCAGCGCCAGGGACTGGGTTTCGGACAGCATGCCCAGCGTCATGCAGGTCTCCAGGCCCAGCGCCTTCACCGCGCGGACCATGTCCAGAACTTGGGGCAGGTCGCGGTCGTGGGGCGAGCGCCAGGCGGCACCCATGCAGAAACGGGTGGCGCCCTGGGCGCGCGCGGCCCGCGCGCGCTCGATCACGGCTTCCAGTTCGAGCAGTTTTTCCCGCTCCAGGCCGGTGTCGTAACGGGCGCTCTGGGGGCAGTACTTGCAGTCCTCCGGGCAGGCGCCGGTCTTGATCGACAACAGCGTGCTCACCTGGACGGTATTGGGATCGAAGTGCTGCCGGTGAACGGTTTGGGCCCGAAACAGCAGCTCGTTGAAGGGCAGCGCGAACAGCGCCAGGGCTTCGGCTCGGGTCCAGTCGTGGCGGATCGCGGTCATTGGGCGTCTCGGGTTGCGCGGCGGGAAGGATCGGGGAATCATATCGGCCGAGACCCTGCTGTCAACCGCGGGTCAGGATCGGGGTTAACAACGTCCGGGACGCATGGATGCGCTCAGCCTCTTTCACACTGTTTCCCGGCCGCTGCCTGCTGTGCGGGAATCCGAGCCACCGCGCGCTCGATCTGTGCGCACCCTGCGCAGCCGACCTGCCTTACCTCGACGTCGCCTGTGGGCAATGCGCCCTGCCGCTGCCCGCGCCGGGAACCTGTGCCCAGTGCCAACGACACCCGCCCCCGTTCGCGGTCAGCGTGGTGCCCTGCCGCCATGCCTTTCCAGTCGATCATCTGATCCAGCGCCTCAAATACGGCGGTGAGCTGGCGCAGGTCGCACCTCTGGCGGGCCTGCTCGCCACCCTGCTGCGGGAACGGCCGAAACCCCTGCCGCGGGCGCTGGTGCCAGTGCCGCTGCACTGGCGGCGCCAGGCGACGCGGGGATTCAATCAGGCGCTGGAGATCGCGAACCAATTGAGCAGGACACTGGCCATTCCGGTGCGCACCGACCTGGTTCGCCGCACCCGCGCCACGCCACCCCAGGTCGGCATGGCGCGGACGGAGCGCCGCCGCAATCTGGCGCGCGCTTTTGTCGTCAGCGCGGCGCCGGTGCCGGAACACATCGCGCTGATCGATGATGTCGTCACCACCGGGAGCACCATGGAGGCGCTGGCGCGCTGCCTGGGACAGGCCGGTGCGGCGCGGATCGAGGTCTGGGCCATCAGCCGCGCCCTGTTGGCAAATTAGCGCGGCGGGCCGGATAATGCGGCGATGACGCGCACCCATCGGCAATGCAGTTCCGCCAGTCCGCAGGAAAGCCCCTGCAACGAGTCCCTGTGGCAGACGGTGGTCACCGAAGTCCGTGAGCAGGTCGAGGCGGAACCGCTGCTGGCCAGCTTTCTGCACAGCACCATCCTGAACCACCGCGATCTGTCCGCGGCGCTCAGCTTCCACCTCGCCAACAAGTTGCACAGCGACATCACCCCGGCACTGATGCTGCGGGAGATCTTCGATGACGCCTTCGCCGGCCAGCCCGACATCATCGACAGCGCCCGCTGCGACATCATCGCCACCTACGAGCGCGATTCCGCCTGCCGGGATTTCTCCACCCCGCTGCTCTATTTCAAGGGTTTTCATGCGCTGACCGCGCATCGGGTGTCGCACTGGCTGTGGCAAAACCGGCACCGCAACCTGGCGCTGGTGCTGCAAAACCGCATCTCCGTGACCTTTGGCGTCGACATCCACCCGGCGGCCCGTATCGGCAAGGGCATCCTGCTGGATCACGCCACCGGCCTCGTGATCGGCGAAACCGCCGTGGTGGAAGACGGCGTCTCCCTCATGCAGTCGGTCACCCTGGGCGGTACCGGCAAGGAGACCGGCGACCGCCACCCCAAGATCCGCCGCGGCGTGCTGGTGGGCCCGGGCGCGAAGATCCTCGGCAATATCGAAGTCGGTGAAGGCGCCAAGATCATCGCGGCCAGCGTGGTCCTGCAAGCGGTACCGGCGCACACCATCGCCGCCGGGGTACCGGCCCGGGTCATCGGCACCATTACCGATGAACCCGCGCGCAAGATGGACCACGGCCTCGAGGGCTGCAGCGGCCTGTGACAGGCCGCTAACCTTCCGCGAAAGTCAGCACATCGCGGATATGTCCGGCCCCCAGCAATTGCATCAACAGGCGATCGACGCCCAGGGCAACCCCGGCGCAGTCCGGCAGACCTGCCGCCAGCGCCGCCAGGAGCCGTTCGTCAGCGGGCCGAACCGGCTTGCCCAGTGCCGCGCGCAGTTCGCCATCCGCCGCGAACCGGCGGCGTTGCTCATCGGCATCGGTCAGCTCCCAGTAGCCGTTGGCGAGCTCGACCCGGTTGAGGAACACCTCGAAACGCCGCGCCACGGGCACGCCATCCGGCGTGTCAACCACCCGCGCGAGCGCCGCCTGGCAGGCCGGATAAGCGGTGACGAACACGACGCCTGTCGGCAACCGTGGCTCCACCTTCAGACTGAACAGCAGGTCCAGGCAAATCGCGCGGGGCTCGTCGCGCCAACGCACCGCCGGCTGATCCGCCGCGGCCGCCGCTTGTTCACGCAGCTCACTGTCAGCCGCGGCATGGGGATCCAGCCCCAACGCGTCACGAAAGCATGTGCCGTAATCCAGCCGTGGACAGGGCGCCGCGCCTGCCGCGCCGAGGTTACGCAGCAGGGTTTCCACTTCATCCATCAACTGGCGGTCGTCCCAGCCGGGCCGATACCATTCAAGCAGGGTGAATTCAGGGTTGTGCAGACGTCCCCGCTCACCGGCCCGAAAGGCCTTGCCGAGGTAATAGACCGGTTGCGGATGGACCGCTAGCAGCCGTTTCAGAAAATATTCGGGTGAGCTTTGAAGGTACCCGGGTGGCTCGCCGGCCACCACCAGGTTGTCGATATGGACATCGGTGACGCCGGTCTGACCGAGCACCGGGACATCGATTTCCAGCACCGCGCGGGCCGCGAAAAACGCGCGGATTCCGGCCAGCAGCCGCGCCCGCCGCACCAGGGCGTCGCGCGGTGCCGAAGGTCGCCAGTCGGTCACCGCGCACCCCGCACGAAAAAGGGCGGTTGCAGCCGCCCTTTTTTCAGATCACCCAAACTTTCCGCCCTCACTCCCGGGCTCGGCTCAGGTACTCGCCGGTGCGCGTGTCGACCCGCACCACGTCTCCGACATTGAGAAACAATGGCACCTTGACGACCGCGCCGGTCACCAGCTTGGCGGGCTTGGTGCCGCCGGTGGCGGTGTCGCCCCGCATGCCGGGGTCGGTCTCGGCAATTTCGAGTTCGACATGGTTCGGCGGCGTCACCGCCAGGGGCGCCCCGTTGTAGAGCGTCACCACACAGTTGTCCTGTTCCCGCAGCCAGCGCGCCGCATCGCCGACGATCATTTCATCAGCCTGACACTGCTCGAACGTCTCGGGCGTCATGAAGTGCCAGTGCTCGCCATCGTTGTAGAGGTATTGCATGGTCACGTCGACGACGTCGGCGCCTTCCAGACTGTCGCCCGACTTGAAGGTGCGCTCCCAGACCCGTCCGGTCTTGAGGTTGCGCATGCGCACGCGATTGAACGCCTGCCCTTTGCCGGGCTTCACGAATTCGTTTTCGAGGATGGAGCAGGGATCGCCGTCCAGCATCACTTTCAGGCCGGAGCGGAATTCGCTGGTAGAATAGACCGCCATTCAGGGTTCCTTTTGCTTTCCGGATCAATGCGAGCCGGGCCAATTCGAGGGTCGTCATGATACAGCAGCGCGTCGCGGCGTGGCAGTCGCTCGACTGGCACGCGGAGCTCGCGGCCGCCGTAAGGGACCCGCGCGAACTGGCCGCCCTGCTCGAGCTGCCCGTAGCCGCCCTCGGCATTGCGGAAGCCGCCCACGCGCAGTTTCCGCTGCGCGTCCCGCGTCCCTACATCGCCCGCATGCGGCGCGGCGATCCCCGCGACCCGCTGCTGCTGCAGGTACTGCCGGCGCAGGCCGAGATGATCGCCACACCCGGGTACGGCGAAGATCCGCTGGCAGAGCGCGCCGCCAACCCGATCCCGGGGCTGATCCACAAGTATTTTGGCCGCGTGCTGCTGATTTTGAGTCCGGCGTGCGCCATCCACTGCCGTTACTGTTTCCGCCGTCATTTCGACTACGCCGGCAACACGCCGGGGCGCGCCCGCTGGCGGGAAGCGCTCGATTACATCCGTCGCGACGACTCGATCACGGAGGTCATTTACAGCGGCGGCGATCCGCTGGCCGCGGGCGATCCGCTGCTCGCCTGGTTGACCGAACAACTCGCCGCCATCCCGCATCTGACGCGCTTGCGCGTACACACGCGCCTGCCGGTGGTGATTCCCGCCCGCATCGATGCCGAGTGCCTCGCCTGGCTCGGCGGAACCCGCCTCCAGACCAGCCTGGTACTCCATGTGAACCACGCCAACGAACTGGATGCGGACGTCGCCGCGGCGGTCGGGTCGTTGCGTGCCGCCGGGATCACCGTGCTCAATCAATCGGTCTTGCTGGCCGGCGTCAACGACTGCGTGGAGCGCCTGACCCGCCTCAGTGAACAACTGTTTTCAGTGGGAATCCTCCCGTATTATCTTCACCTGCTGGACCGGGTTCAGGGCGCCGCCCACTTTGCCGTCGATCAGGCGCAGGCAATTACCCTCCATCGCGCGATGCTGGCGCGGCTGCCGGGGTATCTGGTGCCGCGGCTGGTCGAGGAAGTGCCCGCTCTGCCTTACAAAAAGCCCCTAAACTGACACTGACGCGCGAGCGCTCTACCCCGAAATGAGTTACCCAGGAAGTTAGCAAAACAAATGGAACAGTCCGCAGCACAGGATCGTCAGCTTGCCAATATTCTCCTGCGTCTTTCCCGCGCGGACGATGCCGTGGCAGCGCTGGACGAACAACCCGCTCCCATGGGATTGCCTGGCGGCGTCGAAAACCTTGAAAAACTATCCCCAGAAACTCGCGCCCCCGCGCTGTATCGCCACCTCCGCGAAATCCGCGCCACTGGAGTGGGGCCACGCATCCGGCTGGAGCGCGTGGTCTATCTCGGTCCCCTGATAGCCGAAACCGTCAATGCGCTCATGGTGCAACCCGTGGCGGCCTCGGACCGGCGTCTGGCGATCTCCCTGCCCATTGCACTGCTGAAATGTAGCTACGACATCAAGCGCCAGGCCGTGGTGCAGAGCATTCGCCAACCCCGAATGGACGCGTCATTGGTGGCCGATGCCGTCCTCACAACCTTTGCTGCACTGTTCGACCTCCTGGTGTGCTACTGGATCCAGCACTTGCCGCCCCCGGAACGGTTTTGGGGCGAACTGCACGCGCTCTATCAGCTCGCCAGTCATGCGGGACTTGGCAGCCGCAGCCGCAGCGGCAGCGGACACCCACGGACAACGGCGACACTGCGCGAAATACGCAACGCTTACCTTAAACCGTTGCTGTTGGGCAGTCTGAGCCCGACCCGCTTCAACAGCGGCGAAATCAAGCAGCTCGTCAGCTTTGTCGCCAACCATGCCGCGCTGGCCCGACTCGGGACGGCCCGAGGATTGTTTGCGGTCGATCCCTGGTGCGACCGACCGCCGACCTACGCGGTACGCGACACCGCCAAGGAGCGCAGCGTCGCGCTCTGTACGCGCGGCCTGGTCAAGATCCTTGATAACGCCGACACCGACCTGACTCCCCGCCTCAGGGAAGACCTGCGTCGCTACTGGAGTAGCGACCAGGTGCGTTCTGAACACCACCAACGCGCCGATGAGCGCGTGGAAATCGTGTTCGGCCTGGAAGCGGCACACCAGTTGCTGACGGGCTGCGTTGATGACGACGATTTTCTCGGCCATCTTGGAGCCCGGGACGCCGGACAGCGGGTGATTGCGCAAACGCCCATCGAGTTGCATTCGGCGACCTGCGTCGATCGCAGCCCTTCCGGCGCCAAACTCAAGATGGCAGGAGTGCCCGAGGCGCTGCGCCCCGGGGAGCTGATCGCGCTTCTGATGGCCGGTGAGCCCCAGTGTCGGCTCGGCATTGTGCGCTGGACGCAGCTGACGCCCAAGCTGGACTCGGTTGCTGGAATCCAGTGGCTACCCCACTCAAGCTGCCCCTGTGGTACCGCCGCGGTCGCAGAAACATCTGCTCTGACACCGTACTTCAGGAGCTTTCTGATCCCGGCCGCCCGGCCGCGCCTGCACAGGGCCCATGGGAGCTGATCGCACCCACGCGCATTCTCAAACCGCGCGATCACCTCCACCTCATCACCCCTGAGGGCGAGATGAACCTGTCGGTCGCCGCGGTGGTGGACATGACATTTCATGTTTCCCGCTTTCACACCGTCGCCCGATGACGTCCGTTCACAGCGATGATCTGATTGCGGCGCCCGGTCGGCGCGGCGGCGGAACCCGCGATGCACCGCCGCCATTGACCCGGCGCAAGCGCATCACGGCCTGATTTCATTGCCAGATTTGGGTACCACGACAAACAGTTCGCTCCCGTATTTCATGTAACCTGAGTTAACCTTTACAATCCTCGAGGCAGGACACTCATCGTGACGCACCCAAAACGACCAAACCGAATCCCCGCACCGAGCGACGGAATGTCCGCGCGGACGGGTGGCGGTCGAGCAACTCCCATAATCAAGCGGCACATCGATCCGGTAATAGTGCCTTGAAGGTACTCACAACCCTTGCAGACCAAGTCGATAAACTCGCGAGCCTGCTCCAGAGCAGCGCAGAGTCTGTCGATTTCCAGGTCATCGACAGTGCGGACCTGGATGTATCCGTCCACGACGCCGAATTATTGCTGGCTGGCTACACCAGCGACGCTGATCGTGCGCTGGCGCGCGCCGTGCTCGGCAGCCTGAAAAAGCTCGCGCTGGATATTCCCGTCATTCTGCTCGTCGCACTCCCCGACCGCGAGCACGTTGTGGAAGGACTCCGGGCCGGCGCCGCCGATGTCGTCACGCTCGATGACGATCAGCATCTCCTGCAGGTCATCAAGCGTACCCGTCTGGCACGCGCCGAGCGCCAGGAGCGCAACTCATGGCGACAGCGGTTTGCGGCCTCGGAACGGCGCTGCGAACGCCTGATGGACAGCTCGCGCGACGCCATCGCCCTGATCAGCGACGGCGTGTACACCTATGTCAACGTGGCTTACGCGCTCATGCTGGGCCATCAGGACACCGAGGACCTGGTGCCGTCGCCGGTGATCGACAGCTTCCACCCGGATAACCACCGCGAACTGAAGCCCCTGATGAGGCCTTTGTCGGTCACACAGCCGATCGCGTCGGAACGCAAGACCTTTCGCATGCTCGGCTACAACGGCACGGACTTCCAGATCGAAATGAACGTCGCCCAGATCGACTACCAGGGCGAACCGGCGATGCAGTTGATCGCCTACCAGAAAGATCTTGCCAGGCAACCCGGATTTGCGGCCACGGGAACCGCTGCGGAGAGTACCGAGACCGACCCGGCACTCATCGAATGCCGGCAGGTCAACCTCAAGCGGATGACGGACTACCTTCACAACGCCACACGCGAAACCGTCGACACCCAGCGGCCCTGGCTGCTGCATGATGTACGCGTCGATGAAGTCGACAGCCTGCAGGGGGATCACCGCCGTCCACGATGACGCCGACGAGCCGACCAGCTGGATCGACCGCTGCCTCAAAGCCGTGCGCGCACTCGACACTGAAGGCAGCGCTGGTACCAGCACCCGTGTGCGGCTATTCGAGGATCTTTACCCGACCAGCGTCGGCAGCCTGAACGAAGAGAACAACGTCAAACAGTTTGTCCGCCAGATGCTGGAACAGAAGATGCTCGGGCTGGTATATCAGCCCATCGTCTCGCTCCAGCACCAGGATTTCGAAGACTACGAGGTCTTCACCCGGCAGACCATCGCCGAACTCCCGCCCGGCATTCCACAGGACCTGTTCAAGCGCGCGTTTCGTACCAATGTCGCCGGCGATCTGGATCGCTGGGCCATCCTGGAATCCTTCAAGGCGCTGAAAAACCGGCTCGCCACTCATCCGAAAACCCGGTTGTTCATCAAAATCAGCGCCATTTCGCTGCGGGATACCAGCTTCGTTCCCTGGCTGAGAATTTCCTATCAGGCTACCGGCCTCGACCCCAAACACCTGGTGTTCCAGATCGAGGAAAAAGACGTCAGCCTGGCCATCTCCAGCACGCGGGAGCTGTCGTCGCAGCTCAACCGTCTGGGCCTGCTGATAGGCGTGACTCACTACGGACTGTCCAGCTCGCCCGGCCGGATCTTCTCCGACCTGAAATTTGATTTTGCCAAGCCCGACCAGTCCTGCGTACTCAGGGCCAGCACCAGCACCGAGGGCATGGAACATCTGAGCGCCTGCATCACCGCCGCCAAAAGCGCCGGGGTCCGCGTCATCGTTCCCTTTGTCGAAGATGCCAGCATCATCCCGCTGTTGTGGAAGCTCGGGGTAAATCACATCCAGGGCTATTACATCCAGAGTCCGGGCCCCACCATGGAGTATGATTTCAGCAGTCAGGAATGAGGTCCGCGCGCGTCCTGATCGCTGATCCCCATGAGGTACAGAATACTGTCAAGTCCCAACTGGGAGATCGACTGCTTGGCGCTGGCCCGCACGATCGGCTTGGCGCGAAAGGCAATGCCCAGCCCCGCAACCCCCAGCATCAATAAATCATTGGCGCCATCGCCGACCGCGATCGTCTGCTCCAGGCTGATCCCCTCGCGCTCCGCCAGCTGCCGCAGCAATTCGGCCTTGCGCGCCGCATCGACGATTTCGCCGCGTACCTCACCGGTCACCACACCGTCGCGCACTTCCAGTTCGTTGGCGAACAGGTAATCGATTCCGAGACGCGCGCGGATGCGTTCGCCGATGCAACTGAAGCCGCCGGACAGAATGGCGGTCTTGTAGCCCAGCTTTTTCAGGGTGGCAATGAGATGCTCGGCCCCCTCGGTGAGGGTCAGGCCGGCATAGACTTCGTCCAGCACGGATTCCGGCAAGCCTTTCAACAGTGCGAGCCGCTCGCGAAAACTCGCGCGAAAATCGAGCTCCCCGCGCATGGCGCGTTCGGTGATCGCCGCCACCTGAAGTCCGGCGCCGGCGCGCAGTGCGAGTTCGTCGATCACCTCGTTTTCGATCAGGGTCGAATCCATGTCGAACGCCACCAGGCGGCGGTGGCGCCGGAAAATGCTGTCCTCCTGATAGGCAATATCGATATCGAGCTCGGTGGACAGCTCCAGCAGCGACGAACGCAACTGCGCCAGGTCCGGAGTGTCGCCGCGCACCGAAAACTCGACGCAGGCCTTGCCGTCACGCGCGGTGGACGCCAGCGGAACCCGTCCGGAAAGTCGCACGATCTTGTCGATATTGAGTCCGTGCGCCGAGATCACCGCCGTCACCCGCGCGATATGCTCGGCGAGGATGGCGCGCGCCAGCAGCGTGACGATATGGCGCGGCTTGCCCTGTTGGCCGACCCAGTGGCGATAGGCGGCGTCCGAGACCGACTCAAAGCGGACTTCGAGCCCCAGCGCGCGCAAGGTGGCGCGCAACTCCTCCATGGCCGCACCGACCTCGCCCCGCCGCGGCACCCAGGCCAGCAGACCGAGATTCAGGGTGTCGTGAATCACCGCCTGCCCGATGTCCAGCACCGTGGCGCCGTGCTGGGCCAGCACCAACGACACGGCGCTGGTGACTCCAGGACGATCGGGGCCGGACACATTGACCAGCAGGATCTCCGTCATCGACGCCCAGGACTCCCGGAGTGCTGGACTGCCCTGGTCATTCAGCGCGGCTGCATGCGAATGGCACCATCGATGCGGATGGTCTCGCCATTGATGTAGCCGTTTTCGACGATATGCACCGCCAGCCGGCCGTATTCGCTCGGCTGACCCAGCCGCGCCGGTCCCGCGCCATCGGCAGGGTCATGCCCACGACGCCGCCCTTGCTGGCGGAATAGGCGCACTGGCCCACCTGCCCCTCATAGGCAGCGACTGACGCGGTGTGGATGATCACGCCGCGCTCGCCGTTTTCCAGTTCGTTCTTCGCCATCGCGGCCGCCGCGCAGCGCGCCACATTGAAGCTGCCGGTGAGATTGATGCCGATGATTTTGGTGAAATCCTCCAGCGGCATGGGCGCACTGTCGCGGTCGAGAATTTTTTTGGCCGGACCGATCCCGGCGCAGTTGATCAGCACATGGATCGCACCGAATTTGGTGACCACCTGCGCGATGGCCGCCTCGACCGCCGTCGCGGAAGCCACATCGACGGAATGGAACACCGCCCGATCCGCGCCCAGTTGCGCCACCACCTCGGCACCGGCCGCGGCATTGAGATCGAAGATCGCGATCCGCGCGCCCCGGCGCGCCAGCTCGTCCACCGTCGCGCGGCCCAAACCGGACGCACCGCCGGTCACCACGGCTACCTTGTTTTGCAAATCCACGGCTGTCTCCTCGTTGCTTGAGTGACGTTACCTGCGTAACGTTTGGTTGGATGAATCGTCCGGGCCAGTAAGGCACTGCCGCCACCGATCGGCAAAAGGCTCGCCGGTTGCGCGCTCACCGCGGGCCGCCATTGTCGGGAAAACCCCGCGACCCGGCAACCGGGCTACACTCTCGCGCCACTCACACGCTGATCGGATTGCCGCATCCATGCACAAGGTGTTCATCAGCCCGGACACGCTGCTCGCCGCCAGCTTCCGTCTGGCAATTCAGGTCCACGCCAGCGGCTATCTCCCGGACCTCATCCTCGGCGTCTGGCGCGGCGGCAGCCCGATCGCGATTGCGGTACACGAGTACTTCGCCTTTCACGGCCACGATTGCGAGCACTTCCCGGTACGGGTCAGCTCGTACACCGGCATCGGCACGCAGGCCGACCAGATTGCGATCCACGGTCTGCCCTGCCTGCTGCCACAACTGACTGATACGCAGCAGGTGCTGGTGGTGGATGATGTGCTGGATACCGGACGCAGCCTGGACGCTCTGCTGAACGCGCTGCGCTCGGTGCCGGGAACGCGGGACATCCGCATCGCCTGCCCCTGGTACAAGCCGAAGCACAACCGCACCCGCATCGTCCCGGATTATTACCTGCACGAGACGGCGGACTGGCTGGTGTTCCCCCACGAACTGGCGGGACTCGGCACGGCGGAAATCCGCGCGGGCAAGGGCGCCTTGGGCGCCCTGCTGCTGGATCCCCCGCGGTTCGATCGCGAGCCCTGACCGGCGGCACAACCGCGCCGCCGATCGCCGCCATCAGGCACTCGCGATGGTGGTGACGCCCGCGGGCAGCGGCTCCGAGACCAGTACACCTTCCGCTTCCAGCGCGGCCACCTCGGCGACCGTCGCGCCGGCGAGCTGCGAGAATATTTCGCGGTTGTGTTCGCCCAGATAGGGCGCCTGCAGATCCAGCGGCTCGGGAAAATCGGAGAAGCGCAGCGGAATTCCCGGAATCTGCAGGTCACCGTAACCGCGGTCGTGGATGGTGCGCACCACTTCGCGCTCGATCAGGTGGGGATGCTCCATGGCCTCGGGCACACTCAACACCGGCGCCACCGGGACGTGCATGTCCTCCAGCAAGCGCAAGGCGTCGTCGCGATCAAAATCCTTCAGCCAGTCTTCGATGATGGCGACGATCTCGAGGCGATGCTGGACACGCTTGGCATTGGTGTCGTAATTGGGGTTGTCGATCAGGTCGTCGCGTCCCATCGCCTTGCACAGCGGCACCCACTGCCGCGCCATCACCACCATGAACAGGTAGCCATCGCGACATTTGAACAGGCCCAGCGGGGCCGCCGCGTAATGATGGTGGCCGGAACGCCTGGGTACGATCTTGCCCTTGCTGCCCGAATAGGCCTGCACATTGATCTCGTGACTGTGGAAATAGGAATCCAGCAGCGAGATATCGATGTACTGTCCGCGTCCGGTTTTGTAGCGGTACAGCAACGCGGCGTTGATGGCGGCGAGCGCATGCACGCCCGCACTGACATCGCCGATACCCAGCATGGGGAAATAGGGCGGCTGATCGGGATCGCCGATCATGTCCATCACGCCCGACACCGCCATGGCGATGTAATCAAAACCGGGCAGCTCGGAAAGCGGACCGGTCTGCCCAAATGCCGAAATCGAGCACATGATCAGCTCCGGGTTCAGATGGCGCACCACGTCCCATCCGAGCCCCAACCGCGCAATCGCGCCCGGCGAAAAATTTTCGAGCAGCACATCGCAGGATTTCACCAGTTCCTTTATGAGCGCGAGTCCTTTGGGGTTGCGGATGTCCACGCAGACGCTTTTCTTGCCGCGATTCTGCTGAATGTAGTAACCGCTGCGACCAGCGCGTCGGTGCGGCAGTTGGTGAGTGGGATCGCCGGCGGGCGCGAGTTCGACCTTGATCACCTCGGCGCCCATCTCCGCCAGCAGGCGGGTGGTGGTGGGGCCGGCCAGAAACTGGGTGAAATCCAGTATCCGGTAACCCTCCATCATGTGTTTGGGTTGCATCTTCATTCACCTCTGGCAGCTTGTGAAACCTGGACTTCCCGACTCGAGGACATTTTCAAAAATCCATTTTTCGTCGTTCCCGCGCAGTGCCTGCTCCCTCGAAAGTGGGAATGGGCACCCTGGCATCGCAAAGTCTTCTGAAATACCCGCCTGCGCGGGCATGACGATCATTCTCGGAGCGTCGCTGATCTTTGGGCTCACACCGGTTTTGAAAACAATACCTGGCGACTTTCGAGATCCCGCACCTGGGCGGGCGAATACCTCAGAAAGCGCTGGAGAATTTCCGCATTGTGCTCACCCAGCAGCGGCGCCTGAATATCTTCGTCGACTGCGTATTTGGAAAACCGCAACGGCATGCCGGGAATCTGGAATTTTCCCAGCAGGCGATCCTCGATCGTGCGCACGGTGCGGCGCTCGATCATGTGGGGATGCGCCATGGCTTCCGGTACCGACAGGATGGGCGCGCAGGGGATGCGGGCGCCTTCGAGTATTTCCAGCGCCGCCGCGTCAGACGGCAGTGTCTGCAACCAGGCCTCGATGATCGCGATCATCTCCTCGCGATGAATCATGCGCGCGTCGTTGTCGACGAATTTCGGGTCCGCGATAAGATCTTCGCGACCCATGGCGCGGCACAACGGCGCCCACTGATGCAGCAGCGCGAGGATCATCAGGTGCCCGTCTTTCGCTTTGAAAATACCGCTCGGCCCCACCGCGTAGTGGTGCGAGCCGCTGCGGTGGGGTTGCACTTTTCCGCCGCTGGCGGAATACGCCTGCACGCTCACTTCGTGGTAATGGAAATAGCTGTCGAGCAGCGAAATATCGAGCCACTGCCCGCCGCCGTCGCGCGCGCGTTCAAGCAGCGCATAACCGATCGCCGTGAGTGCGTGGACGCCGGTGCCGACATCGCCGAACGCCAGCATGGGCAGCGATGGCGCGCGATCGGGCTCGCCGATCAGATCGCTCACCGCCGCATAGGCCTGGGCGATGTAGTCGAAACCCGGATACGCGGCGAGCGGCCCTTCCTGGCCGAACGCCGAGATCGAACACATGATGATCTCGGGATTGAGCTCCCGCACCACGTCCCAGCCAAGACCGAGGCGGCTCACCACGCCAGGGGCGAAATTCTCGATGAACACATCGCAGTGCTTGAGCAGCTGCTTGATGATGTCCAGCCCCTCGGGAGTTTTCGGATCCAGACACAGACTTTTCTTGCCGCGATTCTGCTGAATGAAATAGCCGCTGCGACCCTCGCGGCAGAACGGGAAATTCCGCACCGGCTCGCCGTGCGGGCCGATCTCCACCTTGATGACCTCGGCGCCCATCTGAACCATCAGATTGGTGGCGGCGGGGCCCGCCAGATACTGGGTCAGATCCAGCACCCGGTAGCCGTCCAGTACATGTTTCGGCTGCATCGTCACATTCCCATACTTTTCGTTTTTCGTTTTTCGCCCGGAAAACGCGCGGACGGTTTCAGTGCGCGGCGCTGACCAGCACCCCGCCCTGTTCCAGTTCCGCCACCTGCGCGGCCCCGTAGCCGAGCAGACCGGTGAGGATCTCGGCGTTGTGCTCGCCAAGCAGCGGCGCCTGCAGTGGCGGCAGCTCGGGATGGTTGGAAAAGCGCAGCGGCATGCCGGGAATATCGAACTCGCCCAGCATCCGGTCGGACACGGTACGCACGGTGCCACGCGCGCGGTGATGGGGATGTGCGACGGCCTGCGCCACGGTGAGGATCGGCGCCACCGGCACCCTCACTGCCTGCAGCGCCGCGATGGCGGCGGCATCGCTGGGGAAGCTCTGCAGCCAGCCTTCAATGAGCGCAATCAGTGCTTTCTGGTTCGCCACCCGCAGCTCGTTGGTCTTGAAGCGCGCGTCCTTGATCAGGTCCTCGCGGCCCATGGCCTTGCACAGCACCGGCCACTGGTGCAGCAACGCCAGGATCATGATGTAACCCTCGGGGCCGCGGAAAATGCCGGTCGGCGCCACCGCGTAATGGTGCGCACCGGCGCGGCGCGGCACCATGGCGCCGCCGCTCGCCGAATAGGCCTGCACATTCATCTCGTGGTGGTGGAAATAGCAGTCCAGCAGCGAGATATCCAGGTGCTGGCCGACCCCGGTGCGATGCACATCCAGCAGCGCAAAGCCCAGCGCGCAGGCGGCGTGGACGCCGGTGGTGACATCGCCGATGGCCAGCATCGGCAGACTGGGCGGCCGGTCTGGTTCGCCGATCACCGAGGTCACGCCGGCATAGGCCTGGGCGATGTAGTCGAAGCCCGACAGATGACTGAGCGGCCCGGTCTGGCCAAAGGCCGAAATCGAACACATCACCAGTTTGGGATTCAGCTCGCGCACCACCTCCCAGCCAAAACCGAGCCGCGCGATGACGCCGGGCGCGTAATTCTCGATCAGTACATCGCACTGTCGGATGAGATCGCGGATCACCTGTTTGCTGCGCGCGTCCTTGAGATCGACACACAGGCTCTTCTTGCCGCGATTCTGCTGCACGTAATAGGCGCTGCGTTTGTTCTTGCGGTACGGAAACGCGCGGCTGGGATCGCCGAAGGGCGCCATTTCCACCTTGATGATGTCGGCCCCCATCTCGGCCATCAGGCGGGTGGCGCTGGGGCCGGCGAGATACTGGGTGAAATCGATGATGCGGTATCCGGCCAGAATCGGTTTGGATGCCATGCCCCTGCCCTCGTTGCGATCAGGTTATTGATGTGCGGCCACGGGTTCCGATGCCGCCCTCACGCGGACGCGGCAGGCACCGGTTCGCTGGCCAGCACACCACCGGCGGCGAGCGCGGCAATATCGCTGTCCGCATAGCCGAGCGCCTTCAGCACCTCGGCATTGTGCTCGCCCAGAAACGACGCTTGCAGCGGCAGAAATTCCTGGAACTGGGAGAACCGCAGCGGCACGCCCGGAATCTTCAGCTTGCCGAAGGCGCGATCGGTGATGGTGCGCACGGTCTGCCGCTCGTTGTGATGCGGATGCGCCATGGCTTCCGGCACGCTCAGCACCGGCGCCACCGGCACATGGTTCTCTTCCAGGATGCGCACCGCCTCATCGTCGCTCGGGGTGGACCGCAGCCAGGCTTCGATGGCGTCGATCAGCACCTGCTTGTGCTTGACGCGCCCGGCGTTGTCGGCGAAGCGCGGATCGGTCTTGAAGCTCTCGCAGCCGATCACCTTCAGCAGGTTCTCCCACTGCGCGCCGATGGCGATGATCACCAGCCATTTCTCCTTGCCCTTGAACATGCCGAGCGGCGCCACCGCGAAGTGGTGGGCACCCGAGCGGTGCGGGACGAGCTGGCCATTGCTGCCGTCATAGCCCTGCACATTGATTTCGTGGCAGTGGAACAGGCAGTCGAGCAGCGCGATATCCAGATGCTGGCCGCCACCGCCCTTCTCGCGATGGAACAGCGCCGCCGTGATGGCGCCGTAGGCGTGGGCACCGGTGGACACGTCGCCCATGCCGAGACCCGGGAAATAGGGCGAGCCGTTCTCCTCGCCGATCATGTCGATCACCCCGGCGTAGGCCTGGGCGATGTAATCGAAGCCGGGCCGGTTCGACAGTGGTCCGGTCTGGCCGAAGGCGGAAATCGAGCACATGATGAGCCCGGGATTGATCGCGCTCAGGGTCGCGTAGTCGATGTTGAGGCGTTTCATGACGCCCGGCGTGAAATTCTCCACCACCACGTCCACGTCCTTCACCAGCTTGTGGATAACCTCCTGGGCACGCGGGTCGCGCAGGTTCAGGCAGACCGACTTCTTGCCGCGGTTCTGCTGGATGTAATAGCCGCTGCGGCCGTCCTTGAGCGCCGGCATCTGGCGCACCATGTCGCCCATGGGCGCGGCTTCCACCTTGATGACATCGGCCCCGGTCTCCGCCATCAGCCGGGTACAGGTCGGCCCCGCCAGCACATGGGTGAAATCCAGGACGCGAACCCCTTCGAGAACATGCTTTCTGGTCATTATTGCCCCCCGTGAATATCGCCAGCGGCGGATGCCGCACCGGATACGGTTTATTGGAATGGTGGAAAATCAGGTCCGGGGCATGCTACGGCTAACGGGCGCAAACGGCAATTGCCTTGCAAAGCCTGCCTTGAACACCCTGTCTTGAATGCCGCCCGGGGACGGGGTTAGGCTGCAACGGGTCGACCGGGCACGGATGTTCCCTGTTCAACCGGAAGGATTCCCCGCGCTCAATCCACCCAGAAGGTTCCCGCCCATGAAAGCACTGCCGGACGATGTCGTCGCCTACCAGCGTACACCCGAATTCACGGAGCAATCCGTTCCCGCCGGATTGCTCAACAGCCACAGCACGAAAGCCGGCGTGTGGGGAAAGATCGTCGTCGTCGCGGGCACGCTGACCTACCGCATTCTGGAGCCGGTCGTTGAAGAGGTACTGCTCACACCCGAATTACCGGGCGTGGTGGAACCGACGGTAAAACACGAAGTAGCACCGCATGACGGCGTGACATTTTATGTCGAGTTCCATCGGGCCGCGCCGCCACGCTGAGGTTTCCTGTCGTGAAATCGCGGCGCGGCCAGCAGTGATCCCGTGGTTGCGGGGCAGCGGACCGCGCGCCCCCGGTCACATCAGCAACAGCCGGATATCGGACAGCAGTGCGACCAGTTGCGTGAGGAAACGGCCACCGTCGCCGCCGTTGACGACGCGGTGGTCGTAGGAGAGCGCGAGCGGCAACATTGTGCGGGGCATGAATTCACGGCCGTTCCAGACCGGCTGCACGGCGGCGCGGGAGACGCCGAGAATCCCGACTTCCGGCGTGTTCACAATGGGCGTAAAACCGCGCCCCCCGAGGGCGCCCAGGCTGGAGATGGTAAAGCAGGCGCCCTGCATCTCGTTGGTCGTCAACTTGCCGGCGCGCGCCTTGTCGCCGAGCACGGCGACTTCGGCGGCCAGTTCCCAGATGCCCTTGCGATCCACATCGCGCACCACGGGCACCAGCAGCCCGCGCGGCGTGTCCACCGCCATGCCGAGGTGAAAATACTCGCGCTGCACGAAGTGTGCGCCGTCGCGCGCGAGGGAGCGATTGAGCACCGGGTTGTCGCGCAGCGCGATCGCGCAGGCCTTGAGGATGAACGGCACCGGAGTCAGTTTGACGCCGCGCGTTTCGGCTTCGCCCTTGCACGTCTGGCGGAAGGTTTCGAGTTCGCTGATATCGGCATCGTCGAACTGGGTGACGTGAGGGACATTGAGCCAACTGCGGTGCATGTTGGCGGCGGTGAGACGACCGATCTTGCTCAATTCACCTGTCGTCACCGGCCCGAATCTGGCGTAGTCCACCTCAGGCACCGCGGGGATGGCGCCGCCGCCCGCCGCGGCGGTGGGCTGCGCCAGGCGCTGGCGCACGAACGCCTGCACGTCTTCCTTCAACACCCGCTGGCGCGGTCCCGAACCCGACACCCGGGCCAGCTCCACACCCAGTTCCCGCGCCAGGCGCCGCACATAGGGACCGGCATAAATCCCGGCCCCGGTTGCCGCAGGTGGCGGGTTTTGCGCTGCCGCTCCGACCTCGGCGGCAGGCGCGGGTGTTGCCACGGCCGATGCCGCCGGGGCCATGGGTTCAGGTTCAGGTGCGGATTCAGGTTCGGAGTCGGCGGCAGGGACTGCCGCGGGCGCGGACGCCGGCTTGGGGGCCTCGACCCGCGCCGGCTGGACGGATTTGGCGGCGCCGGATTTGGCCGCTCCCATCGGGGTGGCGGGCGCGCCGGTTTCCGCAGGCGTCCCGGCGGCGACAGCGCCATCGATGGTGATTTCCAGCAGGGGAATACCGGCTTTTTTGATCTTGTCGCCTTCCGCGACCAGAAACCTTGCAACCACTCCCGCCACCGGGGACGGCAGTTCCATGGTCGCTTTTTCGGATTCCAGCACCAGCAGGGTCTGATCGACTTCCACCCGGTCGCCCACGGCGACGGAGATCTCGATCACCTCGACTTCTTCGGCGCCACCGAGATCGGGCACCCGCACTGTTTCGATTGTCACCTGAATGTGTTTCCTTGAAATCCGTCAGTCAGCGGCCTGCCGGCCGCGCCGATTACACCGTCAATGGATCGGCCTTGTCGGGCGCGATGCCCAGTTTGGCCATTGCCGCGTTCACCACGCCGGCGTCGATGGCGCCGCTGCGCTGCAAACCGTGCAGGGCCGCGAGCGCAATGTGGCTGCGGCTCACTTCGAAGAAATCGCGCAACCGTTCGCGGGTATCGCTGCGCCCGAAACCGTCGGTGCCCAGCACCTGGTAGTCGCCGGGAACAAATCCGCGCAGCTGTTCGCCGAGCGCCTTGATGTAATCGGTCGCCAGCACCACCGGGCCTTTGTGTCCTTTCAGTTGTTGCGTCAGATAAGGCACGTGCGGCTTCTTGTCGCTGTGGAGACGATTCCAGCGCAGCGCGGCCTGACCGTCGCGGGCCAGCTCGCCGACGCTGGTGACGCTCCACACGTCCGCGCCGACGTCGAACTGCTCGCGCAAAATTCGCGCGGCGGCGCGCGCTTCGTTGAGCATCGCGCCCGCGCCCAGCAACTGCACCCGATGCTTGGCGCGCGGCCCCGCTTCCAGCAGATAAATCCCGCGCACGATACCTTCGGCCGCGCCTTCCGGCATCGCCGGGTGCGGGTAGTTCTCGTTCAGGGTGGTGATGTAGTAGAAGCAGTTTTCGCGGTCGACAAACATCCGCTTGAGGCCGTCCTGAACAATCACCGTCAGCTCGTAACCATAGGCCGGATCGTAGGCGCGACAGTTGGGAATCACCCCGGCGAGCAACTGGCTGTGGCCGTCCTGATGCTGCAAGCCCTCGCCGTTGAGCGTGGTGCGGCCCGAGGTGGCGCCGATCAGAAAACCGCGCGCCTGGGCATCGCCGGCGGCCCAGGCCAGATCGCCGATGCGCTGAAACCCGAACATCGAATAGAAAATGTAAAACGGGATCATCGGCAGATCGTAGCTGCTGTACGCCGTCGCCAGCGCGATCCAGGCCGCCAGCGAACCGGCTTCGGTTATGCCCTCCTCCAGGATCTGACCTTTTTTGTCCTCTTTGTAGTAGAGAATCTGGCCGGCGTCGTGGGGCACATAGCGCTGCCCGGCCGAAGAATAGATGCCGAGCTGACGGAACATGCCCTCCATGCCGAAGGTGCGTGCCTCGTCGGGCACGATGGGCACGATGCGGGCGCCGATGGCCTTGTCCCGCACCAGTTGCTGAAGCATGCGCACGAACGCCATGGTGGTGGAGATCTCCCGCTCACCGGTGCTTTCCAGCAGCCGGTTGAAAGTCTCCAGCGCGGGAATTTCCAGGGGCTGGAACTCACCGTGACGGGCCGGCAGGTAGCCGCCCAGTTCCGCGCGGCGCCGGCGCATGTACGCCAGTTCGGGACTGTCTTCCGGTGGCCGGTAGTAGGGCGTGTCTTCGATGTGCTCGTCCGGAATCGGCAGGCCGAAGCGGTCGCGGAATTTCTTCAGGTCGTCGAGCTGAATTTTCTTGACCGAGTGTGTGTTATTGGACGCCTCGCCGGAGCTGCCCAGACCATAGCCTTTGACGGTCATGGCCAGAATGACGGTGGGCTTGCCGCGCGTCTCGACCGCCTCGGCGTAGGCGGCGTACACCTTGTAGGGGTCGTGGCCGCCGCGATTGAGATACATGATGTCGTCGTCGCTGAGGTCCGCGACCAGCGCGGCCAGCTCCGGGTATTTGCCGAAAAAATGCTCGCGCGTATAAGCGCCGCCATTGAACTTGTAGTTCTGCAATTCACCGTCGCAGACTTCATCCATGCGTTTTTGCAGCAATCCGGAGCTGTCCCGCTCCAGCAGCGGATCCCAGAGCCGGCCCCACACCACTTTGAGCACATGCCAGCCGGCGCCGCGGAACACGCCTTCCAGTTCCTGAATGATCTTGCCGTTGCCGCGCACCAGGCCGTCGAGGCGCTGAAGATTGCAGTTGACCACGAACGTCAGGTTTTCGAGCTGCTCGCGCCCGGCGAGGGAAATCGCGCCCAGGGTTTCCGGCTCGTCGCATTCGCCATCGCCGAGAAAAGCCCACACGCGGCGATCGCCGCGCGGCGCCAGTTCCCGCGCCGACAGGTAGCGCATGATGTGGGCCTGGTAGATGGCCTGAATGGGGCCGAGACCCATGGACACCGTGGGGAACTGCCAGTACTCCGGCATCAGCCAGGGGTGCGGGTAGGACGACAGGCCCTTGCCATCGACCTCGCGGCGGAAATGATCGAGCTGTTCTTCACTTATGCGACCTTCGAGAAACGAGCGCGCATAGATGCCGGGGGAACTGTGGCCCTGGTAATAGATGAGATCTTCGAGTTGCGCGGCGCTGCGCGCGCGAAAAAAATAATTGAAGCCGACGTCATAGAGCGTGGCCGCCGACGAGAAGGTGGCGATATGGCCACCCAGACCTTCGTATTTCCTGTTGGCGCGCATCACCATCGCCAGTGCATTCCAGCGGATCAGGGAGCGGATGCGGCGCTCCATGAACAGATCGCCGGGCATGCGCTTTTCGCGGCTGACCGGGATCGTGTTGCGAAACGGCGTGGTGACGCCACCCGAAAGGGGAATGCCGTTGCGCGCGGCGCGATCGATCAGCTGGCGCAACAGGAAGGCCGCCCGCTCCGGCCCCTGAAAACGCAGCACCGCGTCGAGGGAGTCGAGCCAGTCGCCGGTTTCCGCGGGATCGGCATCGTCCGACACCATCGGCACTGCCAGGACATCGGGTTGTTGCGGTTCATTCATAGGATTTCCTACTGCGCCCATGGTATCCGTCCTGACTTTTACACACTAGGTCAAATAGGCTCGCTGTTCAACGGACGCCCACCGCGTTGATTGCGTCGGGCGGTCACCAGGGATAACCATAGCGACCGTCGCTGGCCCGGTTCAGATCCTGCGCGGCATCCGCCGCCGCACGGTCGCCGGTTGCGATCCAGAGCCCCCGGCGCTGCTGTGGGCCAAACACCCGTCCGCATTCGCCCTTGAGATCCACCAGCGTCTCGGCGCGCACCGCTTCGGCGAGACGCGGGCGGAAGTCGAAGTTGCGGTAATCGAGTGCCAGACTTTCGTTGTGGCGTGCGGCCTGTTCAAGCATGTTCTTCGGTCGCTCCTCGATACCGGCCAAGGTGGCCTGCTTGAAACGCTCGAGCTCCGCATCGTCCATGGTATCCAGCACCTGGCAGCGCGCCGCCAGGAACCGTTCCATCTCGGCCATCAGGCGGGGTGCGTCGGCGCGCGGCGACTGCGCATAGAACAGCATTCCGGGCACCCGATTGGACGGCATGATCTGGCTGCCGACCACATAGCCCAGTTGCTTCTCGGTACGGATTTCCGTGTAAAAAGGTTCTTCGGTGATTTTCTCCAGCAGGGCGAACCGGGCGCGTTCGGCGAGGGTATCGGCAGCACCTTGCAGATAGAGTACCGCAGCGCGATCCGGCTGCTTCACCACTACACCCCAGCGCGGCAATCGGGACTGCGGACGCAACCGGCGCACCTCGCGATCGAGCCGCGGTGGACGCTCCGGCGCTATCGCAAGGCGCGCCAGCACCCGGCTCGCCATGCGCTGCGCGGTGTCCGCATCGACCATGCCGCCGGCATAGGCCTTGACACCGCCGGTGCGGTAGAGCCCGGCGATGAAGGTTCGCAAACTGTCGGGACCAACCGGCTCCAACTCCTTCGCCAGTTCCAACGCCCGCGGCGCGGCGCGCAACAGCGGCGCGATCTCGTCGACCGCCTGCCGCACCGGCCATTCCTTGCGGCTGTTGCGCCAGTCCCGGATCAGGGTTTCCTTCACGCGGGTAAAGCGCGCGGTGTCGAATTTTGGCTCCGCCAGAACGCCCAGCAGGCGTTGCAGCAGGATTTCCTGCTTGTCCGCGTAACCGCTGACGCTGAGTTCGACGCCGCCCTCCCAGCGCTTCAAACCGAAATCCAGACCTGCGAGGGAGGCCGGGTAGACCTCCGCACTCAGCTCATCGCTGACCAGCGCGAGATAGAGCTCGGTCAGCGCGGCGCCCCGGTGGCTCACTGCGCGCGGCGTCAGTATCTGGGCGTTGAATACCGCGCGCGGTGTACCGAATTCCGCATCGCGGTATTGCCAGAGGCGCAAGGCCGGGGTCTCAACCAGCAGCTTCGGCGGCGGCGAGATCCCGCCCCGCTCCGACACCGGGAAGTGCTCGGGGATGTAGGGATTGGGGCCCGGCAGCCGCAACACGCTGGTCTCCGGTTCGGCATTCCAGGCGGCGGTACGCTGCGGCGCCACCGGGGACACCGCATAAGGCGTCTGGTAATAGCGCGAGGTGCGATCCAGCCGATCGAATTCCGGCGCCGTGATGGTGATGAGCGCGTTATCAGGGCGCAGCAACGCCGCGGTCGCCCGCACCAGATCGGCATCGAAATGCTCGTAGAGAAAGGGACCGCGCAACACTTCCGCCGGTGGGTAGTCGTGGAGCGTGGCCGCCAGGGCGACCGTTTCCGCGCTGGCACCCGATTTTTCAAGAAACCGGAATTCGGCGCGCTGCATCACGCCGAATTCCGTGTACCGCCACGCCTCGATCCCGGATGCCCGTACCTTGGCAATCCAGGCCCATGTCTGGTCGAGCACCTGATCGCGGGCGGCAACACCCGCGGGCGTCAGCGCGATGGAGATCGCAAACGCCGCGCCGCGCCGCGAATCGTAGGCGGGGCCCGCACTCAGGCTCTCCGCGAGACCCTGGCGCTTGAGCTCCGCCAACAGGCTGTGTTCGCTCTCGTCCCCGAGTAAGTGTCCGAGAAACTGGGCCGGCTTCTCCTGCCAGTATCCACGCTGGGACGGCAGCGGGAACAACAGCCCCAGCTCGCGCTGGTCCTGATCGGGTCGCATTTCAATCAGCAGCGGCCCGGATGCCGGCAACAGGGGCACCTCGCCCGTGGCAAGGTCCGCCGGACGGCGGGGAATGGCGCCGAAGCGGGTCGCGATCATCGCCTGCAATTCGTCGAGGGACTGGCGCCCCACCACGGCCAGGGTCATCAGATCCGCCGAGTAGTGCCGCTGATAAAACGCGACCAGGTCGTCGCGCACCGGCCGGCCATCCAGATCCGCGAGCGTGTCGCGGTTGCCCACCGAAAATTTCGCGAGCGGGTGATCCGGGTTGATGACTTCACTGATCACGTCACTCTGGCGGCGGCCATCGTCGCGCAGCTTGAGGCGATACTCGGCCTCCACCGCCTGGCGCTCGCGCTCGACATAGTCGGGATCGAATTTCGGGGCGATGAAAAACTGCGCGAAGCGATCCAGCGCGCCGTCCAGGTACGCCGGCTCGATATCGAAGAAGAAATTGGTTTGCTCGACGCTGGTATAAGCGTTGTGACTGCCGCCGTGGCTGCTGATAAACGCCTGGTATTCCGCTGCCGCCGGATATTTTTCGGTGCCCAGAAACAGCATGTGCTCGAGGAAGTGCGCGAGACCCGGACGATCAGCCGGATTGTCGAAGCTGCCCACGCCGACACTCAGTGCCGCTGCGCTCTTGTCGCTGGCGGCATCCGAGACCAGCAGTACCTGCAAGCCATTATCGAGTTTCAGATAGCGGTACCGGCGATCATCGGCCGGGCTGCGGTTTACCGCGATCTCGCCGCCGTCGGCGAGGGGCGCTGGCTGCCACCAATCGGCTGTGGGCGCGGCGGTGGCGGCCAGCGACCACCCCAGCAACCAGAAGACCAGCCGGAAAGCGCTGGGTCGGAACGCTGTAGACATCAGGGAGTCTCCGCCGGAGTGGTACCCGCCGCCGGATTGGCGAGCGGCACTGCGGAGGGATCCGACTCGTCCGGCGCGACTTCGTTCCGCGGCCAGGCGCCGTACAGTGCCTTGATCAGGGTCGCGAGCGGAATCGCAAAGAACACGCCCCACAAACCCCAGAGTCCGCCGAACAGCAGTACCGCCAGAATGATCGCAACCGGGTGGAGATTCACGGCATCGGAAAACAGGATCGGCACCAGCACATTGCCGTCGAGAAACTGGATCAGCCCGTAGGCCAGCGTCAGGATGAAAAAATCACTGCCCCAGCCCAGCTGCACATAGCCCACCAGAAACACCGGCACCGTTGCTACCGTCGCGCCGATATAGGGCACGATCACCGACACACCCACCACCAGCGCCAGCAGGGCCGCGTAATGGAGGCCGAGCCACACGAAGACGACGTAGCTGACCACCGCGACAATCAGGATCTGAATGACCTTGCCGCGCACATAATTGGCCATCTGGATGTCCATTTCCTGCCACACCTGGCTCATCACGGGTCGGTTGCGGGGCAGCAGACCCGTGAGCGCCACAATAAGCTCCCGACTGTCCTTGAGCATGAAAAATACCATCAACGGCACCAGCACCAGATACACCAGCAGGCCCACCAGATCCGAAAAACGACTCACGAAAAACGACAGCATGGCCTCGGCAAAACCCGTGGCTTCACCGCTCACATACTGGATGACCTGCTCCAGCTGGGCTTGGGAGATCAGGTGGGGGTAACGCTCCGGGAGCAGCAATATCGCCGCATGTCCGTGGCGGATCATGGATGGGAGCTCATTCACCAGATTGGTGGTCTGCTGTACCAGGATCGGAAACAGCACCACCGCGCTGGCGAACAGCAGCCCCATGAAGCCCAGGAAGGCGAGCCACACGGCCAGTATGTGGGGGATGCGCAGACGCTCCAGGCGCGTCACGATGCCCTGCAGCAGGAACGCCAGCACCAGAGCGGCCAGCAACGGGCCCATGACATTCGAGAATCCGATGATCGCCACCAGAACCAGCACCATCAGCAGCGCCAGCAACACCGCCTCTTCGTCGCCGAGATAACGGTGAACCCAGTTGCCCAATACTTTCCACATGGAACTACCTCTACTTTTCGGGCATGACCGCCAACAGGATTTGCGGGGATGACGACCGACTCCCCTTGGGGGAATGCCGCGCATCCTGGACAATGAACCGATGCTACCATCGGCAGTCGAAGCCACTCTTGCGCCGCTGCCACTGGCTCGCGCGGTTATCGAGGAATATGCACGTTGCGGACATCATCTTACTTTGCCAGAGGGCTTGCCGTCCCCTCCCTGATCCTCGCGATGCTCTTCTCAACCCTGGTCGCGGGCACGGAGATTCGGCTGCCGGAGCTCGGCGACAGCAGCTCCGGCCTGGTCAGCCTGAAGCAGGAACAGGATCTGGGACGCGCTTGGCTCATGGAATTTCGCCGCCAGGTGCGCACCTACGACGACCCACTGGTGCAGGACTATCTGGAGCGGCTGATATCCAACCTCGCCAGCAGCAGCGAACTGCTCGACCGGAATCTGCAACTGGTGCTGGTGCGCAACACGTCGATCAATGCTTTCGCGGTACCCGGCGGCATCGTGGGCGTGCATACGGGGCTTTTGCTGCAAGCCCGCACCGAACATCAATGCGCTTCGGTGCTCACGCACGAGCTCGCGCACCTCAGCCAGCGCCATTTCGCCCGCAGCATCGAGACCCAGCACCAGTCGACCGTCGTTGGACTGACCGGCCTGCTCGCCGGCCTGGTACTGGCTGCCACCGGCGGCGCGCAAGCGGGGATGGCGGTGATGGCAACGACCCAGGCCGCCATGATCGACCAGTCGCTCATCTACAGCAGACAAAACGAGCAGGAGGCGGACCGGATCGGCATTGACACGCTCTACCGCGCCGGCATGGACCCGGCCGGAGCGGCGGAAATGTTTGAGCAGATGCTGGCCGCAACCCGTTACTCCGGACAGCGCCCGCCCGAATTCATGCTGACCCACCCACTGACCGAATCCCGGGTGTCGGATATCCGGGCCCGCGTCGCCAAATATCCGGTACGCCAGTATCCGGACAATCTGGAGTACCACCTGATGCGCGCCCGCATTCAGGCCACGTCGGCGGAACGCCCCGAGCTGGCTGCCGCGCACTTCCGCGACGAGCTCTCCGGCAACTCGCTGTCCCGTACCGCAGCCCGCTACGGCCTGGCGCTGGCGCTGAGCGCCATGGGCGATCACGGCGGCGCGCGCGAGCAGATCCACAAGCTGCTGGCCGACGACCCCGACCGTCTGACCTACCGGCTGACGGCCATTGCCATTGAACGTGCCGCCGGTGCCACTGGCGTCGCCATCGACCAGGCGCGGCAACTGGCCGCCAAAGTGCCGGATCACTACCCCGTGCGCATGGAACTCGCGCAAAGTCTGCGCAGCGCCAACCGGGTCGGCGAAGCCGAAACCGTGCTGGCCAAGCTGTCCCACGACCGCCCGAACGATCCCCAGGTCTGGTTCGAACTGGCTGAAGTAAGCGGTCTGGCGGGGGATATTCCGAGCGTACACATGGCGCGCGCCGAATATTTCATGCTGAACGGAGTATTCGACAAGGCACGCGACCACTTGCGCTATGCGCGCAAGCTACAGGAACGGGATTTCCGGCAACTCGCCCTGATCGATCAGCGCCTGCAGGATCTGGACTATCTGGAACACCAGCTCGGCGGCCCGGCCCGGCGCAGGTAGACGGCCGGGCGCGATGAGCGGTCAGCTCTTGTGGCTGCCGTCGCAGAGCGGCTGGTTGTGCGTCACCTTGCACCCGCAGAAATACACAGTCTTGGATGCCGGCGCCTCGTACTTGACCGGATTGATACCGGAGCCCGCATGGGCGCCATCGCAAAACGGCTGCTTCGCGCTGCGTCCGCAGGCGCACCAGTAATAACTCTTGCCTTCCTCGACAGCCACTGGATAGGGTGCATCGGAGACGCGGACTGGATCGGTCATGACAGTTCCCTCTCAACTTCAGTCGATGAAAATTTCAGCGGATGAAACCAGGCCGCTCCATCAGTAAGCAGCGGCACGGGCGATGATACGCTTGGCCTGAGTGTAGTGCGGTTTGTCGAGCATGATGCCGTCGAGACCCACCACGCCGACATCGGGGTTCGCGTCGAAGGCTTCGACCACCCGCCGCGACCACGCCAGTTCTTTCTCGCCCACCGAAAACACCCGGTTGATGGTGTCCACCTGATTGGGGTGAATCGCCATCATGCAGGTAAAGCCCGCGCGCCGCGCCCCCAGGGCAGCCGCCTCCAGGCCGGCATCATCCTTGTAGTCGGTGAACACGGTGTTGCAGGGTTCGATGCCGGCGGAAGCCGCCGCCGCCAGACAAAGCGCACGCACGGTCCGGAACAGATCGTCCCAGGAACCGTCGGGCAGCAGATGGGTTTCGGCGCCGACATCGGCCGACAGGTCGAACTCGCCCCAGCTCACATAGGCGAGGCGCGGACTGGCGCCGGTGAGGCCGGCCAGGTTGAGCACGCCCTGCCCGGTCTCGGTGCCGATCACCAGAATCCGGACGTGCCCGCGCGGCACGCCCTCGCGTACCTCCAGCGCACTCAGGTAATGGTCGAGCCGGATCACATCCTCGCGCGTGCGGTATTTGGGCAGCAGCACATAATCCGGCGCGCCGCCCACCACGGCGGCCAGGTCGTCGAGGGTCATGGTGCCGTCGAGCGGGTTGATGCGCACCAGCAATTTCTTGCGACGGCTGCCCAGGGGGCGCGCGTCGAGGTAGGCCCGCGCCAGCCGGCGCGCCTCCTCCTTGCGCGACGGCGCCACCGAATCCTCCAGATCGAGGATCAGGCCATCGGCGTTGGTGCCTTCGCCCTTGGCGATCTTCTTCTCGCTGTCGGCGGGCAGAAACAGCATGGAACGCATGGTCTTGTCTCCGGAATCAGGCGGATTTCATTTTCATCAGCGCGGTGCGCTTGCAGGTCGCGACCAGTTCGTCGTGCTGATTGAAACCCTCGTGGAGAAAATTGACGATACCGGAATCGGTGCGCTTCTGGCTGACGCGCTTGGACAGAATCGTGGTGCGGGCGTGAATGGTGTCGCCGTGGAACACCGGACGCGGAAACGCCACGTCGGTCATGCCCAGATTGCCGAGCGTGGTGCCCAGGGTCAGCTCGGTGACCTGTACCCCCACCACCAGCGCCAGCGTGAACATGCTGTTGACGATGCGTTGACCATGGATGCTGTTCTTGGAGAATTCGGCGTCGAGGTGCAGCGGCTGGGTGTTCATGGTCAGGCAGCTGAACAGCGTGTTGTCGTACTCGGAAACGGTGCGCCGCACCTCGTGGTCGAACACCTGCCCTTCGACGAAATCTTCAAAATGCAAACCGGCCATCGCGCCTTCCTCCGTAGTGTTGTGTCGGTGAGTCGTGCTTTATCTGTGAAGTTATACAGCGTCCGCAAAATGCGAGCGCCCGGATTGTAGCACTTCATTTCCGACCCACACCCGGCCGCGCTGTTCCTGGCCGCGCTGTTCCTGGCTGCGATTGTGCCCGACACTGCCCCGGGTACAATCCGGCCATCAACGAGGAGTTGCCATGAACCAGCCCATGACCCCGCTGCACCCCCGTATCAGCGATTTCGAACAGGTCGTCCGCGCGCGCCGCTCGGTGCGCGGGTTTCTGCCGGACCCGGTGCCCGAGAACATCCTGCGCCATGTCTTCGAGCTGGCCCAGCAGGCGCCCTCCAACTGCAATGTGCAGCCCTGGCAGGTGGTGGTCGCGTCCGGGGAATCCTGCCGCGCCATCAGCCGCAAGCTCGTCGCGGCCGCGACCTCCGGCCGGCCGGTAACCAGCGACTACCAGCGCGTCGAGGAATTTCCGGGCGTCATGCGCCGGCGCCAGATCGATACCGCGGTGTGTCTCTACGGACACATGGGCATCGCCCGCGACGACCGCGACGGCCGCCGGAAGGCGATGCTGCGCAACTACGAATTTTTCGACGCCCCCCATATCGCGTTCATCGGCATGGACCGGATGTTTCACGAGACGGTGGCGCTCGACGTGGGCATGTACGCCCAGACGCTGATGCTCGCCATGACGGCCTACGGCATCGGCTCCTGCGCCCAGGCGGCCGTGAGCCGCTTCCCGGAAGTCGCGCGGGAACATTTCGGGCTGCCGGACAATATCGGCATTCTGATGGGGCTGTCGTTCGGCTACGAGGACCCCGCGGTGCCGGCCAACCGCACCCGGGTGCCGCGCGCGGCGCTCGCGGAGCAGGTGCGCTTCGTGGAGTAAGCGCGGACCCTCGTGCGTCGGGGTCAGTCCCCGGCGATCTGGCGCTCGCGAAAATCCAGCATGCGCTGCAAGGGCACCATGGCGCGGCGACCCAGTTCCGCGTCGACAAGAATTTCGTTGTCGCCACGTTCCAGCGAATCGGCCAGATTGCGCAGGTGGTTCATCGCCATCCAGGGGCAGTGGCCGCAACTGCGGCAGGTGGCGCCCTGCCCCGCCGTGGGCGCGATGATCAATTCCTTGTCGGGCGCGGCCTGCTGCATCTTGTAGAAAATGCCCTGGTCGGTGGCGACGATGCAGCGCCGGTTGGGCAGGTTTCTGGCCGCCGCGATCAACTGCGAGGTGGAGCCAACCGCATCGGCGATGGCGATCACCGCCGCGGGCGACTCCGGGTGCACCAGGATGGCGGCATCCGGATACACCTGTTTCAGATCCAGCAGGCCGCGCAGCTTGAACTCTTCATGCACCACGCAACTGCCGTCCCAGAGCAGCATGTCGGCGCCCGTCTGCTGCTGAACGTAGTGGCCCAGATGTTTGTCCGGCGCCCACAAAATCTTGTGCCCTTCGCTGTCTAGGTAATCGACCACGTCGAGGGCGATGCTGGAAGTCACCACCCAGTCGGCGCGCGCCTTCACCGCCGCCGAGGTATTGGCGTAGACCACCACGGTGCGGTCGGGATGCTGATCGCAAAAGGCAGAAAATGCTTCCGCCGGGCAGCCGATGTCCAGGGAACAGGTCGCCTCCAGGGTCGGCATCAGCACGGTCTTTTCGGGGGTCAGAATCTTGGCGGTTTCCCCCATGAAGCGGACGCCTGCCACCACCAGGGTCGAGGCCGGATGCCGTTTGCCGAAGCGCGCCATTTCGAGGGAATCGGAGACGATGCCGCCTGTCTCCTCGGCGAGCGCCTGGATCGCCGGGTCGGTGTAGTAATGGGCGACGATGACCGCGTCTTTGGCCACCAGCAGCCGTTTGATACGGGCGATATCGGCGGCGCGCGCGGCCGGCGACTCGTGCTCCGGCACCTGCATCCGGTCGAGATGCTGGATCACGATTTCCCGAAACCGGGCGCCGTCGGCGACCGCCAGACGTGAAGAGTCAGCCATGGGAAAGCCGGACTGGAGGGTGTCGGCGGATTCTAGCACAGGGGCTCGGGCCGCCACCCGGGGACGCGTGACCCGGCGCGCGCGGTGCGCGGCGACAGACCGAGTGTCAGAGTGCCCGCCCGGGCGGTCGGGAGCGCCGCCGGCGCAGTGTGCGCTGATCATGGGAGGGGAAAGTTGGTGGGCCGTGCTGGATTCGAACCAGCGACCAATTGGTTAAAAGCCAACTGCTCTACCAACTGAGCTAACGGCCCGAAAAAGAGGCGCTATCTTACTGCCAGTACCCCAAAGGTCAAGCCGCCACACGCAAAATCAGCGCGGATAACCGGCAAAATCGCAAATACCGACGGTGGCTCGGGCAGGAACATCGCATGCTCGTCATTCCGCGCGCGAATCAGAGCGCCTGCGGCATCAGCCCTGATACGCGGTTGGATCGGCAATGCCCGCCGCCACGAACCCCGCCGCGCGCAACCGGCAACTGTCGCAGCGCCCGCAGGCCCGACCGGCGGCGTCCGCAAGGTAACAGGATACCGTCATCGCGTAATCGACGCCGAGTTCGATGCCGCGCGCGATGATTTCGGCTTTGCTCAGGTTGATGAGCGGCGTGTGCAGGGAAAATCCGCGCCCCTCTACGCCAGCCCGGGTCGCGAGATTGGCGGTAGCTTCAAAGGCGCGGATGAATTCCGGCCGGCAATCCGGATAGCCGGAATAATCCACGGCGTTGACGCCGATGAACATGTCGCGCGCGCCCAGCACTTCGGCCCAACCCAGCGCGACGGCGAGGAAGATGGTGTTGCGGGCCGGCACATAGGTGACCGGAATGCCTGCGCTGTCCCCCGTGGTCGGGACGGGGATGCTGTCGTCGGTGAGCGCGGAGCCGCCGATCGCGCGCAGATCCAGCACCACCGTCTTGTGTTCCTCTGCTCCGAACACAGCGCTGATCCGGGCCGCGGCGGCAAGCTCGGCACGGTGGCGCTGCCCGTAGTCGAAACTCAGCGTGTAACAGCGATACCCCGCGGCGCGTGCCATGGCGAGCAAAGTGGTGGAATCGAGTCCGCCGGATACCAGCACCACGGCGGCAGAAGCAGTTTCAGTCATTCAGTGACCCGGCACATCGCCCCAGAGGTACTTGTGCAACTGTAATTGCAAACGCACCGCGAGACGATCGGCGAGCACCCAGTCCGCCAGCGCGCGTGCTTCGAGCTGACCCTGGCTCGGGGAAAACAACAGCTCCGCGCCAATGGCGGCCAGTTTGTATTCATCGATCTTCAGCCGCGCCCATTCATAATCGGTACGGTTGCAGATGACGAATTTGACCTCGTCCTTGGCGCTCAGGCACGCGATATTGGACCAGAGATTGCGGGCGACTTCGCCGGAACCGGGCGTTTTCAGATCCAGAATAATATGCACGCGCGGATCGACTTCCGCGACGGGCAGCGCCCCGCTGGTCTCCAGGGACACCCGGTAGCCACGGTCGCAAAGAGCTTGCAGCAGCGGCAGACACTCCGGCTGGGCCAGCGGTTCGCCCCCGGTCACCGTGACGTAGCGCGGATGGAAAGCGCCCACCTCTGCCAACACGTCGGTCAGCACCTTGCGTTCGCCGCCATGAAAGGCATATTGCGTATCGCAGTAGTGGCAACGCAGCGGACAGCCGGTAAGGCGCACAAACACGGTCGGCAATCCAGCGGTGGTGGTTTCACCCTGGAGCGAATAGAAAATTTCGGTGATGCGCAACTGGGGTTCAGTCATGGCTCGGAAACAAGACCGCGATGCGTCGAGGTGCGGGGGAATGAATGCAGGAAAATCTGCGCAGAATGCGTCAGAAATGGGTATCCAGATAGCGTTGTGCCAGCGCGGCAACGCTGCCGCCCGCGAGAATTGCTTTCTCCAGGTGAGCGCGCGCTTTCGCCTTGTCGTTTAGCTGCGTGTAAAGCGTACCCAGCTTGTAGTGTGCATCGGCCGCCTTCGGGTGCGCGGGGTAGCTGTCCACTACCCGGTTGAACTGGGCAAGCGCCCCTTGCGTGTCATTCTTGACCAGACCGATCTCGCCCATCCAGTAGAGCGCATTGGGGACATAGCTGCTACCCGGATAGGTGGTGACGAAAGTCTGAAAATCCGCCTGGGCATCGTCCATTTTGCCTTGTTTCAACTGCTCGTAGGCGGCCTCATAGGCCGCCTGCTCACCCTGTCTCGTTGCCGGCGCCGCCACGGGAGCCGCCGCTGCGCCGGCAGGTGCCGCCACAGGCGCGGGGCTGCCCCCGAGCGGAGCGGCCGGAGCCAGCATCCTGTCCGCCGGAACCGGCGGCGTCGATGGCGCAGTCGCCCGATCCGTCGCGGCCGCACCGCCCGTTATAACGGCAGACAGGCGACCATCGAGATCAAGGTAGTTGTCTTTTTGCTGCTGTTGCAGCAACTGGATCTGATGGCTCTGCTCTTCAAGCTGCCCGTGGAGATTGCGAATCTCCTCTTGCAGCGCCTGTACCTGAGCGAACAAATCCGAGACGCCCGCCGCGCCCGCCGTCGCAGCACCCGAAGGCGCTGCCGCGGCCGCCCGGCCACTGAGCTCCACCACCGGGACTGGCGCCGCGATGGCCGGCAGCGCAAGCGCAGCCAACAAGGCTGCACCCGCCCACTGGCGTCCTGATCGCGCTGGCCGGAGCATTTTCATGAGCGTTTACTTCAGCTCGACACGGCGATTCAGCGCCCATGAAGACTCGTCGCTGCCAGTGGACGCCGGTCTTTCTTCGCCATAGCTGACAACTTCGATCAAGCTGGTATCGACGCCATTGAGCACCAGAAAATCCCGCACCGCATTGCCACGTCGCTCGCCCAGCGCCATGTTGTACTCGCGCGTGCCGCGCTCGTCGGTGTGGCCTTCAAGCCGGATGTGCTTGGGGTTGCTGCGCAGATTGGCGGCATGCCCTTGCAGGGCGGAACGCGATTCCGGTCGCAACGTGGCTTTGTCGAAATCAAAATAAAACACCGTTTCCAGACCGCCGGCGTCATAAGCATCGGCGCCACCGATCGAACCGTCGCCGACGGTGCCGGTCGCTACGCCAGTGCCGGAACCACTGCCACCTAGGCCACTGCCAGCCGCGTCGCTTTCGGGAGTAGTACTGGAGCACGCGGCCAGAAACATCGCCACGAAACCGGCGAAAAACAAATTGGTGAGGGATTTCATAGTCATGAGAAAAAAAGCTCCGTGATATTGAGGGGCATAAAAGCCGAGCATAATTTAGCTCGTTTAACCCTAAAACGCTAACAATTTTCCCGTGGTCACTTCAGAAATGGCGACCAGGCCGGCTCCCGGACATCGCCCGACTGCGCCGGTAGTACGAAACGTGCCCGCGCATCGACCGACACCACCGCCAACACCGTGCGCCGCCCCTGCCGGGAGGTGTACATGACCATGGCGCCGTTCGGTGCGACCGTGGGGGATTCATCCAGCGCGGACTGGGTTAACAGCCGAAAATCGTTCGTCACCAGATCCTGGCTGGCAATGACGAATCCGCCGCCCTCGCCACGATGCACCATCACCAGCGTGCGGCCATCGGCGGCCAGCTGAGGCCGGGCGTTGTAGCTGCCGTTGAACGTCACGCGCGCAAGCTGGTTGCTCCCCAGGGTCAGCTTGTAAATCTGCGGGGAGCCGCCACGGTCCGAGGTAAACAACAGGGCTTTGCCATCCGGCGTCCAGGTAGGTTCGGTATCGATCGCGAAATGGTTGGTGAGCCGGGTAAAGACTTTGCTCGCGAACGAATACAAATAGATCTCGGGGTTGCCGTCCTTGGAAAGCACCATGGCCAGACTGCTGCCATCGGGTGACCAGGCGGGGGCCCCGTTCAGACCGTGGAAATTGGTCACCTGTTCACGCTGGGCATCCGACAGCCGCTGGCGAAAGACCGCCGGGCGCCGGGTTTCGAAGGAGACGTAGACCAGCTCGCGTCCGTCCGGGGACCAACGCGGCGACAGGATCGGCTCCTTCGATTTCAGCATCAACCGTTCGCGCGCCCCATCGGCATCGGAAACCAGCAGACGATACGCCAGTACACCGCCCTCCGGAGTGGCCGTGACGTAGGCGATGCGCGTGGAAAAAGCGCCGCGAATCCCCGTAATCGCCTCGAACACCGTGTCGCTGATGTAATGGGCGATATCGCGCAGCTCGCTGTCGCTGCCCTCGACCAGCTTGGTAAACATCTGCCGTTGGCCAGCCACCTGCGCCAGACCGAAAGTCACCTTGATACGCCCTGCGGCGGGGCGCTGCACGTCCGCCACCACCACATACTCGATTCCCGCGACGCTCCAGTCGTGGTACTGGATCTCCGCCATGCTGCGGGGAAACGACAGCATGTTTTCCCGCGCCATGGTGCGGAACAACCCGCTGCGATCCAGATCGGCGGAAACAATCGCACTGATATCACCCGGCAGTTGTCCACCGGCGAGCGTCATCGGCACCACCGCGATACGGGTGGGGTTATCCGCGCCGTGGGTAATCTCGATCGACAGCTCGGCGCGCGCGGACAGCGACGCGCACAGCAGCGCGAACACCGCACCAAACGACAAGATCCGGCGATAACGTCGGATATTCAATGCGTAAATGCTCGGATTTGTTTCCATTAGAGCCTCAAGTCCTCGGGTCTGAACACCAGGGTAAATTTGCGGAAATATTGCTCAAACAGCAATGGATCCTTGCGGGCCAATTCCTGCAAGCGATCGAAACGCCCGGCCCGCTCAACCGCACTGACAGCGGACTGGTCAAACGCCGGATCGCCACTGGATCGGGTCACCACAACGCCCATCACCTGGCCGGTCGGGACGATCCGTATCTGCAGCTCCACCTGCATGTCGCGACGCGCGCTCGGCGGCCTGCTCCAGTTCCCCGCGATGCGGTCGCGCACATAGTCGCCATATGTCGAGACCGACTGCTGGGCCGCGGCCTGCGCCTGTTCGGCGGCCTGCTGCGCGGCCTGCTGTTGCTCTCGCTGGGCGCGCGCTTCCTGCTCGGCTTTTTCACGCGCGGCTTTTTCTTTCGCGAGTTTTTCTTTCGCCGCTTTCTCCTGTTCCTTTGCCGCTTTCTCTTTAGCGGTTTTTTCTGCCGCCGCCTTCTCCTGCGCGGCCTTCTGCAGAGCCATCTTCTCTTTGACAGCGGTTTCCTGCGCCAACTTCTGTTGGGCAGCCTTTTCCGGCGCTACCTGTTCCGCCTGTTTGGCTGCGGTATCGTCCGCTGCGGGTTTCGGCTTCGGTGGCTCGGGCTTCGGTGGCTCGGGCTTGGGAGGCTCGGGTTTGAGAGGCTCGGGTTTGGGAGGCTCCGGCGCAGGGGGGGTCGGCTTGGGTGGCTCCGATTTTGCCGGAGCGGATTTTGCCGGCTGCGGCGCGGGGCGCTCCACCTGCAACAACGTGGCTTCGATATAGCTCGGCTGCGCCAGTTCGCGCCGATGGAACTCGGGATGCCAGCCGCTGATCAGCAGATAGAGCAGCCCTCCGTGCAGCAAGGCGCTGCACAGTACCGCGGTCCGATACCCGGATCCCCGTCGCGCCATTCACCGTCGCCCCGACGGCGGATCGGTGACCAGTCCCACGCCTTTCACACCGGCCGCTTGCAGCCTGGCCATAAGGCCTACCACGGTGCCGTAATCTATCGTGCGATCAGCCCGCACGAGCACCGGCGTATCCGGTTTTTCGTTCAATACCTTGCGGATTTTCTCGACAATGACATCCACCACTTCCGGCTGGCTCTTGCCGTTGCCGAGATTCAGGTGGTACACGCCGTCCTTGTCGATCCCGACCTCGATGGGCTCCTTGTCCTCCACCGGCTGCGCGGCCGCCTTGGGCAGATCCACCTTCACGCCCGTGGTGAGCAGCGGCGCCGTGACCATGAAGACAATCAGCAGCACCAGCATCACGTCGATGTACGGAACGACGTTGATTTCCGCCACCAGAGCGCGCTTTTGCTTCTTGTTGAAAGCCATGATCCTGGCCTGCTACTTGCCGGTACTGTAAATGCGGCGGTGGAGGATGCCGGAGAATTCTTCCGCAAAGGTCTGGTATCCGCCGTAAACCTGCTCCACGCGCGTGGCGAATCGGTTGTAGGCGATAACGGCTGGGATCGCCGCGAACAGACCCATCGCAGTCGCCACCAGCGCCTCGGCAATGCCGGGGGCAACTGCCGCCAGTGTCGCCTGCTGCATGCCAGCGAGACCCCGGAACGCCTGCATGATGCCCCACACAGTGCCGAACAGCCCGATATAGGGACTCACCGACGCCACACTGGCAAGAAAGGGCAGATGGGTGTTGAGCTTTTCCTCTTCCCGGGACAGCGCCACCCGCATCGCCCGCTCGACACCGGCGACGATGGAGTCCGGGTCAGCACCACGCTGCTGGTTGAGGCGGTTGAACTCCCGGAAGCCGGCGCGAAACACCGCCTCCACACCGGGGACGTGCTGATTGTTCTGCAAACGCACATTGCCGTCATTGAACAACTGGTTGAGGTCGCCACCCGACCAGAACGTACTTTCGAACCGCTTGAGGTCGGCCCCGGCGCCGCGCAGATAAAGGCCGCGCTGCACGATCATCACCCAGGACAACATCGAAGCCCCGAACAGAATCAGCAGCACGAATTTGACGGGAAGGGTTGCACCGACGATCAGCACCCAAAAAGAAAGATCATTTGTCACCCGTGACTCCTCAGTAATCAGGCATTGGCAAAAATTCTTGCGAGCATTTCGCTCGGCATTCTCACCGGTTTCATGGTGTGTCGATCCGCGCAGGCTACCTTGACCAGACCCGCGCACAATAATTCCTCACCGCGACGCACTGTCTGTTCCACCTCAAACCAGGCGCGACCGTGCGCCACTGCCAACGCCGTAACGATCAGATCGTCATAGAGCCTGGCAGGACGGTGGTAGCGCACATTGAGCGAGTGCACCACGAAAATACTGTCATCGCCCCAAAAAGCGGGATTCGCAAACCCGTGGTCGCGCAGCCATTCGGAACGCGCGCGCTCCATGTATTTCAGGTAATTCACGTAATACACGATGCCCTGGGCATCGGTATCCTCGATATAAACCCGCACCGGTAATTCGAAAATCGTGCTCAAGGCTGCAACAGACCCGGCTGTGACCCAAGGTCGCCTGTGACCGGATGTCGCAAACCAAAATGCTCGTAGGCAAGTCGTGTCGCGATCCGACCACGGGCGGTGCGCGCCAGATAGCCCTGCTGGATCAAATAGGGTTCGAGCACGTCCTCGATGGTGTCGCGCTCCTCGCTCAAGGCCGCCGCCAGACTGTCCACACCCACCGGCCCGCCATCGAATTTCTCGATGATACTGCGCAGCAGACGCCGGTCGAGGTGATCGAACCCGGACTTGTCCACCTTGAGCATATCCAGGGCGACGTCGGCGATTCCCGCCAGGATGCGACCGTCGCCCCGCACTTCGGCGTAATCGCGCACCCGCCGCAACAGGCGGTTGGCGATGCGGGGCGTGCCGCGCGCCCGGCGCGCTACTTCCATGGCGCCGTCCACATCGATCTCGACGCCGAGAATCCCGGCGGCGCGGGTGACGATGGCGCCCAGTTCCTCGACACTGTAAAACTCGAGGCGCTGCACGATGCCGAAACGATCCCGCAGCGGCGACGTCAGCAAACCCGCCCGCGTGGTGGCGCCCACCAGGGTAAACGGCGGCAATTCAAGCTTGATCGAACGCGCGGCCGGTCCTTCGCCGATCAGGATATCGAGCCGGTAATCCTCCATCGCCGGATAGAGGATCTCCTCCACCACTGGGCTCAGGCGATGAATCTCGTCGATGAACAGCACGTCGCCCGCTTCCAGATTGGTGAGCAGGGCCGCGAGATCGCCGGCACGCTCCAGCACCGGACCGGAGGTAGTCTTCAGGCGGGCGCCCATTTCACTGGCGATGATGTGTGCGAGCGTGGTCTTGCCGAGCCCCGGCGGGCCGAATACCAGGGTGTGATCCAGGGGTTCCTTGCGGCTGCACGCGGCCTCGATGAATACCGCCATCTGCTCCCGCACCGCCGTCTGACCGATGTAGTCTTCGAGCCTCAGGGGGCGCAGCGCGCGGTCGATGCGCTGTTCGGGGGCGGCGGCCTGGGGCGCCACGAGACGATCCGTTTCAATCATCGGGCCAGCCCGGGAAATTGGCGGCTAGCATACCGGTCCCGGACTACTTTTTCACTACGCCACGCAAGGCTCTGCGGATCAGCTGTGCGCTGTCGGCCGCCTCCGCCGCCGGGCATTCGGCCAGCGCCGCCGCCACCATCTGCGCCGCCTCGGCGGGTCTATAGCCGAGCGCCAGCAGCGCGCTTTCGGCCTCGCTGCTGGCATCCTGGCCGCAGGACGCCGCATTCGGCGCACCAGCGCCGGTCGTCGCCGGACCCCAGGCCGCAATGCGGTCGCGCATTTCCACCAGCAGGCGTTCCGCTGTCTTGCGACCCACGCCGGGCAGCCTGACCAGACGCGCGGTATCGCCGGCGCGGATCGCATGGATGAATTCCGCGACGGTCATTCCCGACAGCACGGCGAGCGCCAGCCGCGGGCCGACGCCGCTGATACGGATCAACTCCCGGAACAAGCGCCGCTCGGCGACATCGCTGAATCCGAACAGTTGCTGGGCGTCTTCGCGCACCACGAAGTGGGTGTGCAGGGCGACCGGGCCGCCCACCTCCGGCAGGGCAAAATAGGTGTTGAGGGATACCAGCACCTCATAACCGACGCCCTGGACATCGACCAGCAACTCCTGAGCCTGCTTTTCCCGCAGTACGCCGCTAAGCGAACCGATCATGCCTTGTTCTCCATGATTCCGAGTGCTCGCAGTGCATGGCTAGTTCTGCCAGCGCCCGCGGGCGTAATGGCCCGCGCCCACCCGGACCGCCGCGGCGATACCGTGGACATGGCAAATCGCCACCGCCAGAGCGTCGGCGGCATCGGCCGGCGGCACTACCGACAACTGCAACAGTTGTTTCACCATCAACTGCACCTGCTCCTTGGTGGCACCGCCATTACCCACCACCGCCTGCTTCACGGTGCGCGCGCTGTACTCGGTGACCGGCAAACCGGCATGGACGGCGGCGACCATGGCGGCGCCCCGCGCCTGCCCCAGGCGCAGCGCCGCACGGGGATCGCGGGCAAAGAAAATGTCTTCGATCGCCACGGCATCCGGGTGATAACGGGCAATGAGCTCGCTGACGCCGCTGAAAATATGGCCGAGGCGTTCGGCAAGCGTGGTCGCCGGCGGTCGCACCACGCCACTCGCGACGTAGGAAGGGCTGGCGCCGGAGCTCTCGACGACACCAAAACCAGTGCATCGGGAGCCGGGATCTATACCCAATATCACCGCCATGGCGAATTCCGGCGCCAACGAAAGAATGCTTTGTCTGCTCTCGGCAACGTCCGGCGCGGCGCGACAGAAGTCACCTAGGGCGCTGCCGACAAATCAGCGTTGGTATACACGTTCTGAACATCGTCAAGATCCTCGAGCTGGTCGATCAAGGTGATGACCGCCACCGCGCTTTCGGCATCCGGCGCCACGGTGGTGAGCGGGATCATGGCGACCTCCGCGTGCTCCGGCGTCAACCCCGCGGCCGTCATCGCCGCTTTCACCGCCGCGAAATCCTGCCAGCCGCTCAGCACATCGACGGAGCCGTCGTCGTTGCTCACCACATCCTCGGCACCGGCCTCCAACGCAATCTCGATGATCCGGTCCTCGTCGCAACCGGGCGGATAAGTCAACTGGCCCCGGCGGTTGAACAAATAGGCGACGGAACCGTCGGTGCCCAGATTGCCGCCGCGCTTGCTGAACGCGTGCCGGACATCGGCCACGGTGCGGTTGCGGTTGTCGGTGAGGCATTCCACCAGCAGCGCGACCCCGCCGGCGCCATAGCCTTCATAGGTGACTTCTTCGTAGTTTTCCGCGTCGCCGGCGCCCGCGCCGCGCTGGATCGCCTTGTCGATGGTGTCCCTTTTCATGTTCACCGACAGCGCCTTGTCGATCGCGGTCCGCAAGCGCGGATTATCGTCCGGCGTGCCGCCGCCGGTGCGCGCCGCCGTCACCAGCTCGCGAATCAGTTTGGTGAACAGCTTGCCGCGCTGGGCGTCCTGGGCTGCCTTGCGATGCTTGATGTTTGCCCACTTGCTGTGGCCGGCCATGAAGAGTCTCCGGAAAACTACTGCGGACGCAGGGCGATATGCAGATCCCGCAGCGCCTCGCTCCCCACCGCGCCCGGCGCGTCGGTGAGCAGACACTGCGCCGACTGGGTCTTGGGAAAGGCGATGACATCGCGGATCGAGGCCGCGCCCAGCATCAGCATCACCAGCCGGTCCAGACCGAACGCGATGCCGGCATGGGGCGGGCAGCCGTACTTCAGGGCATCCAGCAGGAAACCGAATTTTTCACGCTGCTGGGCGGCGTCGATACCCAGGATGTCGAAGACCGCGGCCTGCAGCTCGGGCCGGTGAATCCGCGCGGAACCGCCACCCAGCTCGGTGCCGTTCAACACCATGTCGTAGGCGCGCGACAGCGCCGCGCCGGGATCGGCACGCAATGCGTCGGGAGCGCAGGAAGGCGCGGTAAACGGATGATGAAGCGGGGTCCAGCCGCCGCTGCCATCCCGTTCGAACATGGGAAAATCCACAACCCAGAGCGGCGCCCAGGCGTGGGTGTACAGATCCAGATCAAGACCCAGCTTGCAGCGCAGGGCGCCCAGGGATTCCGCCACCACGGTGGCCTTGTCGGCGCCGAAAAAGATCAGGTCGCCGTTTTCCGCGCCGACGCGGTCGAGAATCGCGCGGCGCACTGCCGGCGGCAGGAATTTCACGATGGGCGATTGCAGACCTTCTTCCAGATCGGCGCGATTGTTGACCTTGATGTAGGCCAGCCCGCGGGCGCCGTAGCGTGCGACGAAAGCCGTGTAATCGTCGATCTGCTTGCGGCTGAGCGCGTTGCCACCCGGCAACCGCAGCGCGGTCACCCGCCCCGCCGGATCGGCGGCGGCCGCGGCAAACACCTTGAATTCGACGCCCGCCATCAGGTCCTTGATATCGACCAGTTCCAGCGGAATGCGCAGATCGGGCTTGTCGCTGCCAAAACGCGCCATGGCGTCGGCATGGGTCATGCGGGGAAATTCGCCGAGCTCGACGTCGAGCACTTCGGCAAACAGCCCCCGCACCATGGTCTCGACGAGCGCCATGAGATCGCCCTCGGCCAGGAAGGAAGTCTCGATGTCGATCTGGGTGAATTCAGGCTGACGGTCGGCGCGCAGATCCTCGTCGCGGAAACAGCGCGCGACCTGGTAGTAGCGATCAAACCCACTCACCATCAGCATCTGCTTGAACAGCTGTGGCGATTGCGGCAGCGCAAAAAAACGCCCCGGGTGCGTGCGGCTGGGCACCAGATAATCGCGCGCACCCTCGGGCGTCGCCCGGGTCAGGATCGGCGTCTCGATATCGAGAAAACCCTCGCCGTCGAGGAAGCGCCGCAACGCGCCCGTGACTCGGGCCCGCAGGCGCAGATTGCGCTGCATCTCGGGCCGGCGCAGATCCAGATAGCGATGGTGCAGGCGCACCTCTTCGCCCACCCGCGTGTGCTCGTCGAGCTGAAACGGCGGCGTCTCGGCGCTGTTGAGAATGTCGAGCGCGACACCGTAGACCTCGACCCGGCCCGTCGCCATGTCGGGATTCACGGTCTCGGGCGTCCGCGCCCGCACCCGCCCGGTCACACGCAACACATATTCCCCGCGGACGCGATCAGCGGTAGCGAAATGCACACCACAGTCGGGGTCGAACACGACCTGGACGATGCCGTCCCGATCACGCAGATCGATGAAGATGACGCCACCGTGATCGCGGCGGCGATCCACCCAGCCGCACAGCACCACTTCGGTGCCGGCCAGGCTTTCACCGACGGCGCCACAGTACACCGAGCGTCCGATCTCCGCGTGGCCGGGCTTCCGCTCCCCGACGCTCATGGGGTCGCTGCTGTGGCAGCTGTCGTCTTGGGGGCCGGAGCGCCGCTGTCGCCCGCGGGTGCGGCGCCGCCTGCGCTGTCGCCTTTTGCCGCCGCCTTGGTGTCGGCATCAGCCGTCAGATTGCGCTTTTTGTCGCCCGTCTTGAAATCGGTTTCGTACCAGCCGCTGCCGCTCAACCGGAACGCGCTGGCGGTCAGTTTCTTTTTGAGGCTGGCATGGCTGCACGCGGGACAGTCCACGAGCTGCGGGTCGGCGACCTTCTGGATCGCTTCGAGCTCATGCCCACAATCCTGGCAAACGTATTCATAGATTGGCATCGGTGGATCACCTCCGGAAAATTGTGGTCGTTCCGTACGGCCGCAGCGCCGGGGACAAGGCTTTATATAGGTTCGCGGGCGACTTGCATTCGCCGGATTGCCGGCTTTACCGGCGCGAACCCCGTCCAGGCATTCAACTTCGACCAACAATTGAATCAACAAGGGATTATTTATGGCTGCCACAAAAACCGCCCCCAAGGCCCCGGCCAAAAAAGCCGCCACGGCAAAACCCGCCGCCAAGGCAAAGCCGGCCGCCAAGGCTCCGGCAAAACCCGTTGCCGCACCACCCCGCAAGACCACCGTCATCACCGAAAAACTCACCAAAGCGCAGATTCTTGCGGAAATGGCCGCGAACACCGGCCTCAGCAAGAAGCAGGTCACCGATGTACTGGACGAACTCGGCTCCCTCATCGAGCGCCACATCAAGAAGCGTGGCGTGGGCGAATTCACCCTGCCCGGCCTGCTCAAGATCAAGACTGTGAAGAAGCCGGCGCGCAAAGCCCGCAAAGGCATCAATCCTTTTACCGGGAAGGAAACCACCTTCCAGGCCCGTCCTGCCAGTACCGCAGTGAAAGTGCTCGCGCTCAAAGCCCTGAAAGACATGACCAACTGAGCCGCATGGCAGCATGACCCAGCCCCGGTTCTCCGGGGCTGGGTCCCCGGGTCGGCACGCATCACTGCTCCCGCACTGACACTGTTCCTCGACTGATACATTTCCTGCACGAATATCCGCCGCACCAATCCGCATCTGCTCTACAACTGCCACCACCTACCGCCGCTGGGTCAGCCTGTTAGAATGAGCGCCCCTTCGCAACGCCCCCGACCGGATATATTCGATGCGCGCAAGCCGTTTGCTCATGCCCACGCTCAAGGAAACTCCGGCGGAAGCGGAGATCATCAGCCATCAGCTGATGCTGCGCGCCGGCATGATCCGCAAGCTCGCGGCCGGTCTTTACAGCTGGCTGCCGCTGGGTCTGCGCGTCTTGCGCAAAGTGGAGGCCATCGTGCGCGAGGAAATGAACGCGGCGGGCGCCAAGGAAGTCCTGATGCCGGTGGTGCAGCCGGCCGACCTGTGGCAGGAATCGGGGCGCTGGGAGCAGTACGGTCCGGAGCTGCTGCGCATCGAGGACCGGCACCAGCGCCCGTTCTGCCTCGGTCCGACCCACGAGGAAATCATCACCGACCTGATGCGCAACGAGATTCGCAGCTATCGCGATCTGCCCGCCAATTTTTATCAGATCCAGACCAAGTTCCGCGACGAAATCCGTCCCCGCTTCGGCGTGATGCGGGCGCGTGAATTCATCATGAAGGACGCCTATTCGTTCCACGTCGATCAGGCCAGTCTCGCCGAAACCTATCAGCGCATGTACACCGCCTACGCCAACGTGTTCACGCGCCTGGGTGTCGAATTTCGCGCGGTGCTCGCCGACACCGGCAGCATCGGCGGCAGTCACTCACATGAATTTCACGTTCTCGCCGATGCCGGAGAGGATGCCATCGCGATTTCGGATACCAGCGATTACGCCGCCAACATCGAGCTCGCGCCAGCGCTGCCTCCGGCGCAACCACGGCCGGCACCGGCTCAACCACTGCGGGAGGTGGCGACCCCGGGCCAGCACAGCATCGAGGCAGTGAGTGCTTTCCTGGAGTGCTCACCGGCCCAGGCCCTGAAGACCCTGATCGTCAAGGGCAGCGCGCCGGGACAATTGGTGGCACTGGTGCTGCGCGGCGACCACCAGCTCAACGCCATCAAGGCCGAGAAGCTGCCCCAGGTCGAGAGCCCGCTGTGCCTGGCGACCGACGCCGAAATCCGCGCCGCAACCGGTTGCGGTCCCGGCTCCCTGGGACCGATAAAGCTGCCGCTCGCCATCATCTCCGATCACGCCGCCCTGACCTGTGCGGATTTCGTGTGCGGCGCCAACCGGGATGGCTACCATCTGACGGGCGCGAACTGGGAGCGGGATTGCCCCACGCCCGTGGCGGCCGATATCCGCGATGTGGTGGCGGGCGACCCCAGTCCAGACGGAGTTGGACGCCTCGTCATCCGGCGCGGCATCGAAGTCGGGCATATTTTCCAGTTGGGCACCAAGTACAGCGAGGCGATGAATGCCCGCATCACCGACGAGAGCGGTCGCGAGCAGGTCATGGTGATGGGCTGCTACGGTATCGGTATCAGCCGTGCCGTGGCCGCCGCCATCGAACAGCATCACGACGCTCGCGGCATCGTCTGGCCGCCGGGCATGGCGCCTTTCGGGGTGGCCATCGTGCCCGTCAACGCGCACCAGTCCGATCGCGTGCGTGACACCAGCGAAGCTCTGTACGACGAGCTCGTGGCGGCGGGCCACGAGGTTCTGCTGATGGATCGCCCCAAGGCGCGCCTGGGCGCGATGCTCGCCGATGTCGAACTTATCGGCATTCCCACCGTCCTGGTGGTCGGCGAACGCGGGCTGGCGGAAGGCAACGTGGAATGCCGCAACCGTCGCGACGGCACCCAGACCGAGCTCAAAATCGCCAATGTCGCGACTTGGCTCGCCACGCAGCTCTGATGCTTGCCCGCGCGGCAATGCTGCGCGCCAGCCGGTGCCAGACCGCGGCGCACGCGTTGCGCAGCGGCATCCGGTAGCGCCAACCGCCGATTTTCTTAAGTTTTCTATAATATCCATCGACTATGGTTGGTCCACGCCATGTGACCTGGGCCCTGGACCACACAACAAATGTCGGACAGCTGGCAGATCGGCTTTGACAAGGGAGAGACCCTCTGGCGTCGCGCATTGCGCGGTGTTCAGCCCGCCAAATGGTTGAGTAACAAGTGGCTGACGCTGTCCGCCGCCGCACGATCACCCCACACTCACAGCCTGGATTCAGGCCCACGCAACCTGGAGTTGCCCGCCCGTGATCGAATGTTTGCCACGCGCGCCGTCACGACGGACGCAGCGGCACTCAGACTTTCGATACGCTGACCCGGAGGATTTCGCTTGCGCCTGGAACCGACGCCCACGCTCCACAGCCTCGCCTTTCGCGCCGCCGATTTCGCCACCCTGGGCGAAGCCCTGGACTACGCCGCCCTGGGCGCGACCGGGGCCAATTTTTATTCCGGCCAAGGCACGATTCAGACACGGCTTTCCTACCGTTCACTGCGCGTCGATGCCGTGGCGCTGGCCCGCAAGCTCCTCGCCCTCGGCCTGTCCCAGGGCGACCGCGTGGCGCTGGTGGCCGAAACCGATCCGCATTTCCTGCGTTTTTTCTATGCCTGTCAGTACGCCGGACTGGTTCCCGTCCCGCTGCCCGCCTCGGTCAAGCTCGGCGCCCATACCTCTTATGTCACCCAGTTGCAGCGTCTGCTCGCCGGCAGCCACGCGAGTATCGCGGTGGCCTCCGAGGGGTATCTGCCGTTCCTGGAGGAAGCCAGCGCCGGGCTCGACCTGCGCATGGTCGCGGCCCCCGAGAGTTTTTACCGGCTTCCGGCTGCCGACCAGCAAACGCTGCCGGCGCAGGATCCGAACAGCATCGCCTACATTCAGTACACCTCCGGCAGTACCCGCTTTCCGCGCGGCGTAGTGATCCGGCAACACACGGCGATGGCCAATCTGGCCGGCATCGTTCAGCACGGCGTCAAACTGGTGCCGGGCGACCGCTGCTTCTCGTGGCTGCCGTTTTATCACGACATGGGGCTGGTGGGTTTCGTACTGGTTCCCGTCGCCGCGCAGATCTCCGTCGACTATCTGGATACCCGCGACTTCGCCATGCGCCCACGGCAATGGCTCAATCTGATGACGCAAACCCGGGCGACCGTGTCCTTTGGGCCACCCTTCGGTTACGACGTCGGCGCCGAGATGCTCCGTCCCGAAACCCTCGATGAATTTGCGAAAACGTTGGCGCCCGCGGGATTCGACGCGCGCGCATTTCTGGCCTGCTACGGCATGGCCGAGTGCACGCTCGGGATCAGCTTTTCTCCGCTCGACTCCGGTCACAACACCGCGCTGGTGGACACCGACGAGCTCTACGAAAACAACCGCGTGGTGCTGCTCGACCCGGACAGCGCGACCGAAGGCCGGGGACGGCGCTTCGTCGGCTGCGGGATTCCGCTGCCCGGATACGAAGTCGAGATCCGCAACGAGGATGGTGACGTACTGGGCGACCTCGAAAGCGGCGTCATCCATCTGCGCGGGCCCAGCGTGATGTCGGGCTACTTCGAAATGCCCGAGGAAACCCGCGCCGTCCTGGACGAAAGCGGCTGGTTGAACACCGGCGATATCGGCTATCTGGTCAACGGCGCCCTGACCATTACCGGCCGCCAGAAGGATCTCATCATTATTCGTGGCCGCAACATCTGGCCGCAGGATATCGAACAACTCGCCGAAACCCAGCCCGAAGTCCGGCTCGATGGTGCGGTGGCGTTTGCCGCGCCCGGCGCCGATGGCGACGAATGCGTGTTGATGGTGGAGTGTCGGGAAACCAAACCCGAGCGCCGTGCCGACCTCATCGCCCGACTCACGCGCCTGCTCCGGCAGGAACTGGCGCTCGAATGTCATATCGAACTGGTGCCCAGAAGCTATCTGCCCCGGACTTCGTCCGGCAAGTTGTCGCGCGCGCGGGCACGCCTGATGTTCATCAACGAGTTGGCGGCCGCGCCGGCTCTGGCCACGGCGGCATCGGCCTGAGCGAACACGCGGCGCCGCTCATTGCCATCACCGGCGCGACCGGCTTCATCGGCAGCAACCTCTGTTTCCGCCTGCGAGCGTCGGGGTTTCGGGTACGCGCCCTGATACGCTCGCCCGGACGGGCGCAGTCGCTGGCGCGTGCCGGCATCGACATCCTTCCGGGTGATCTCGCCTCAGCGCCTGCGCTGCGACAATTGCTCGCCGGTAGTGCGGCCGTGATCCACTGCGCCGGCACCGTGCGCGGCCGCACTCCGGCCGAGTTCGAGCCCGCCAATGTGCTGGGCAGCCAGCAGCTGGTACAGGCAATTCAGGCTTCGGACACGGCCCCACGCCTGTTGGCACTGTCATCGCTGGCGGCACGGGAACCGCAGCTGTCGCCCTACGCCGCCAGCAAACTCGCCGGCGAACGCGTGGTGACGGCAAGTGGGAACACCGTCGCCTGGACCATCCTGCGGCCACCGGCCGTGTACGGACCCGGCGACCGCGAACTGCTGCCGCTGTTTCGGCTAATGGCGCGCGGCATCGCGCTGCTGCCCGGCCGCGCCGCGGACCGCGTCTCGATGCTCTACATCGACGACCTGACGACGGCCGTCATGCGCTGGCTGGCAGTGGATTCGCCGCCACGACGGATTTTTACCCTCAGCGATCCCACGGCCGCGGGTTACAGTTGGGCGGACATCGTCCGCATCGCCGGCGTCGTGTGTGGGCGCCGGGTGCGCTCCGTCCGGGTGCCGTCCGTGGTGCTCGACGGGATCGCCGGAGTAAACTGGGCTGCCGCCGCGCTGTTGCGCTACGCACCCATGCTGACGCCCGGCAAAGTGCGGGAGTTGCGTCATTCGGACTGGACGTGCGACTGGCGCGAGCTGGGCGCCGCGCTTGACTGGCAACCTCGGGTCGATCTGGCCACCGGCATGCGCAACACACTGCACGATGACGATGGGCGTTGACCAACAAACCACCCACCCTTTCACGAGATGAGTGACGGATGTCGTCGAAAAACCCTGCTTCGATCCGCCTGTTCCGCAGCGACCTGCTGGAAGCCCTCACCCATGTGCATCCACTGGTCCCGCTGCTGGTATGGACGCCCGTAATCAGCTGGTTGTTGTGGCGCGCGGTGACGATCCACGGGCTGTCGATCATCGACCTGATTCCCGTGGCCGCGGCGGCGTTGCTGGTCTGGACCCTCACCGAATACGGCCTGCACCGCTTCGTGTTTCACTTCCCCGCCAGATCCCGGCTCGGCAAATGGCTGGTGTTTCTGTTTCACGGCGTCCATCACGAAGCTCCCCAGGACAAGACCCGTCTGGTGATGCCACCGGCCGGCGCGATCCTGATCATGGCGGTGATCTGGCCGCTGTTCCAGTTGCTGATACCCGCGCCCTGGGCCGAGCCGTTCTGCGCATTTTTTCTGGTCGGTTATCTGGCGTACGACTACCTTCACTACGCCACCCATCATTTTCCGATGCGCCTCGAGCTGCTCCAGCGGATCAAGCGCCACCACATGAAACATCATTATTCCGGTCAGACTGGCCGCTACGGCGTCAGCTCGCCGCTCTGGGACATCGTGTTTCGCACCACCGGCCGTTAAAGCCGCCACCCACCGCCGCGCCCTGGAACCGCCTCACCATGCCCGAGTACTACCTGATCCCCAAGCGCCTGATCAAGCGCTGGCCGTCCCTGCGTCAGGCCGCCTGGGCCGTGGAGGGCTACTTTTTCAAAGCCTTGATCGGCAGCGCCCGGCTGCTGTCCCCGGAGCGCGCCGGAACCCTGCTGTCATGGCTGTTCGGCCTGGTGGGCCCCCACACCGCCAAGGCCGCCAAGGCCGACGCCAACCTGCGCTTCGTGTTGCCACAACAGGGCGCGCGCGAACGGCGCGCCATGGTGAAGCAAATCTTTCGCAATCTCGGGCTGGCCACCGCCGAACTGCTGTCCGCCAACCGCATCCTCGCCGAACGCGAGCGGCGCTTTGAATTTGTCGCCGACCCCGTCACCACCGCGCTGCTGGCCGCGCACCAACCCATTCTCTTTGTCACCGCCCATATCGGCGCCTGGAATCTGGGTAACGCCATGGTTTCCCACTACGGATTCGAGGCCAGTTATCTTTACGCGAAGGAACCCAACCCCTACCTGCACGAACTGTTTTACGGCATGCGCAAGATCCCCGGCATTCATCTCTATCCCAACACCGGCGGTCTGCTGCGCCTGCATCGGGAGCTGGCTGCCGGACGCAGCGTGGGTCTGGTAGTGGACACCCGCCTGGATGAAGGGGAACTCATCCCCCTGTTCGGCGTTCCCGCGCCCACCAACACCCTCGCCGCCCGCCTCGCCCTGCGCACCCGGGTGCCGCTGATTCCGGTGCGGACCGAACGCCTGCCGAATCATCGTTATCGCATCACCGCTGGCCCGCCGATCAAGGTGCCTGAAGATATCGAGGAGGAACAGCCGCGCGCAATCGCCATGACCGCCGAGATCAACCGGCGCTTCGAGGCGTGGATCCGCACGGATCCGGCGCAGTGGGTCTGCCTCAAGCGGCGCTGGCCCAAGGATGCAGCACCCGCGCTGGCGGCAAACCCCTGACCCGTAAACAGCCGGGGCGAGCGCGAAACCGCCAGCGGGCCAATGCTAAACTCGCATCTTCGGCCACGCGCGTCCTGTGCATCACGCCATTTCGACCGGATCCATTGCATGCATGTGATCAACAAGCACGTCACCAAACGGCTGGTTCGGCTCGCCAGTCACGTCCTGCCGGAAGCGCGCGGGCTCGCACTCGAACGCTGGCGCCGCGGCCGTGAGGAATACTGGAAATACCAGCGTTGCGATCATGTCTTCGCCTCCTATGGCAAGAGCGGACGCACCTGGGTGCGCGCCATGCTGTCGCGCTATTTCCAGCTCGCCTGCAACATTCCGGAAAACATCCTGTTCGGCTTCGACAACTACCACAACATCAATCCGGCGGTGCCGAAAATATTTTTTACCCATGACAACTATTTGCGCACTTACACCGGCAATCTCGATTCCAAGAAAGATTTCTACGCCAAAAAAACCGTGCTGCTGGTGCGCCGCCCCCAGGATGTCGCGGTATCGCAGTTCTTCCAGTGGAAGCATCGCATGCGCCCGTACAAAAAGGCACTGAACCTGTACCCGAGCCACGGCGCCGATATTTCCCTCTACGACTTTGTGATGGACGAACACCAGGGTCTGCCCCACATCATCGAATTCATGAATCTCTGGGAACGCGAATTGCCCAAGATCCGCGCATCCCTGCTGTTACGGTATGAAGACCTGCGCGCCACGCCACATTCCGAATTGAGCCGTCTCGTGGCATTTCTGGGCATGCAGCCCGATGCCGCCGCCATCGCCGACGCGGTCGAATTCGCCACGGTGGAAAATCTGCGCAAAAAAGAGGAAACCAACTATTTCTGGCGCAGCGGCAGCCGCCTCAAGGCCGCCGATCCGAGCAACCCGGACTCCTACAAGGTACGTCGTGCCAAGGTCGGCGGCTACCGGGATTATTTCGACGACCAGCAACTCGCGGAAATCGACGGACTGGTCGCGGCACGGCTCGCACCGAGCTTTGGTTACAGCGAAACACCCGCGGTCACCGCGCCGCGAGATGCCGTTCGTGACTGATTACCTTCGCATCGCGCTGCACGCCGGCGTCGCTGTTTGTCCTTTGGCATCGCGCGAGCGCCGCAAGGCATCCGAACGCTGGCTGCGCGGCTGGCTGGAATACCGCCGTCTGCAACCGGCGGACTGGGTGCTGATGTCCTGGGGCAAGAGCGGCCGCACCTGGCTGCGGGTGATGCTGTCGCGCTTCTATCAGGTGCGCTACGGCCTCCCGGCGTCCGAACTGCTCGATTTCGACAATCTCCACCGGCGGAATCCGGCTGCCCCGCGCGTGTTTTTCACCCACAACAATTACCTGCGCGACTACACCGGCAACTGGCATTCAAAAGCGCATTTCGCCGGCAAAAAAATCGTTTTGCAGGTACGCGACCCGCGCGATGTCGCGGTGTCGCAATTCTTTCAGTGGCAGTTCCGCATCCAGCCGCGCAAGAAATTCCTCAACGACTATCCGCCCCACGGCGCCGATATCGGTATTTTCGATTTCGTGATGGACCCCCAGGTGGGCCTGCCGCGCATCATCGATTATTTCAACGACTGGGCCGCATCTCGGGCGGAAGTCGCCGACCTGCTGTTGGTGCGCTACGAAGACATGCGCAGCGATCCGGGGCGGGAATTGCAACGCATCCTGAGTTTCACCGGTACGCCCGGCACGGCGGACGAGATCGCCGAAGCGGTAAATTTTGCCGCCTACGACAACATGAAGAAGCTGGAAGCGGATGGCTTTTTCCGCAACAGCGGCGCGCGCGTGAAAGCCGGCGACACCAGTAATCCCGAGTCCTTCAAGGTGCGGCGCGCCAAGGTCGGGGGTTACCGGGACTATTTCGACGACGATCAATGTCGCACGCTCGACGCATTGATGACGAAGCTGGACCCCGTGTTCGGCTACGCCGCCGCGCCCGCGCCAGCGACCGGGGTGGCGGCCGGGTAGCGCACGGTCTCCATCGCCCCGCGCTCGGGGGTCTGTCGGTTCCGTCGCCAACACAGGGCAAGGCGATAGCCCGGGATGTCCGTCACCCACCGCCGCTGCCAACCAGCCGCGGTTGTCGCCGCGATGGCGCTGGATTCCGGATCCGCAAACCCCGCCAGGCCGCAGCCAAGCGCTTTGCAATACGCTTCCCGCGCGGTCCAGATATCGTAAAACGCTGCGCGCTGCGCGATACCCGACAAACGGTCGAGCGCCGCGCATTCGTCGGCGGAAAAAAAGCGCCGCGCGAGCGCCAGCAATCGCGCCCTCGGCGCGACCTGTTCCACGTCCACGCCAAGTTCGCACTGCCGGCCCAGGGCGCAGACCACCAGATCCGCGCTGTGGGACAGATTGAACGCGAGCGGCAACGCTGGCCAGACAAGCGCCGGCTTGCCTCTGTGGTCGCGCGCAAACCGCCAGTCTGCCAACCGCAGCGGGTACCGCCGAGAGAGCGCCTTGCGCAACAGCAGCCGCGCCAGCAAGGCCCGGTGGCGATCGGCAGGATCGGCAAAACGCGCGGAATGTGCGATTTCGGCGTCGGAAAGGACCGCGCGCCAGTCCCTTTGCACCAGCACATCCCGGCAATCACTCAGCCGCGCCAGCCACAGCTGGACCGCACCGCCGGCGAAACTTCGATACGGCTGTTCCGGCAACCCGGGAAGATCAGGCCCGGCGGCCGGCACGACATCTGCCGCGAGAAACCTCAAAAACGTTGCACTTGTTTGCCGACGATGCGGTCGCGCACCCGCCAGTAGAGCGTGTCCGGATTCACCACCACGATGAACACGCGGCGCAGACGACCTTCGGGGCAGGTGATCGGCTGGACCGCGTGCCAGCAGTGGTCGGTGCGCTGGAAGAGCGTCGATTGATTGCCGATGAATGGCGCTTCCTCGATTGAAACAAACTCTTCCAGCGCCGGCGCCGAGTTGTAATCCAGACGCCCGGCGTCGTCGAGGATCAAGGTGCCGCCACCCCACTCCGGCTGCCAGTCACCCTCGGGGTTGAAATAAAAAAGCTGAGAGCCATATTCACGCTTGGCATCGCAATGGGGCGAAACGGCGCACCCGGTGGGCGTGTAATGCCAGTGGAACCGGAAGGTCGGCCGCCGGCAGCGGAACAGCCGCGCGATCTGTTCGCGATAACCGGAGTTGCACAGTTCGTCGATAAAGGCGCGCCAGGGCGCCGGCACCTGGGTATCGGGCGTGAATTCAAGGGAGTAACGGTCGTGGGGCGCCTGACCCGCGCGCCGTCGATAACCGACTTTTTGTTCGAACAAATCGAGTTCTGGCATGTTCGCGAGCAGCGCGGCGTAACCCTCGGGCGTCACCAGATCCGCTATACCGAGCCAGGGAAAAGGCCGACGCCGGGCGAAATCCGCGGCATCGACCGCCGCGAGCTTGTCGAGAGCGAGATAGCGCATGGTTCAGGCAGTCTCCAACCGGATTTTGTTCAGGACATCCAATGCGTCGTGACGCAGGTGATTGCGCGCCATTTCCGCGCGCAGCAACGCTTCGGTAACCGAGCCGTTTTCCAGACATTCCCGCACCAGCGTGAAAAACAGCCGTTCCTGCGCGGGGTCCGGGTGACGGGCGTAGCGACCGAGCAGCGCGTATTCGCCGAGCAGACGCGCGCGCATCCGGTTCAACCCGGCGAGCAGGGGTTTGTCTTTCAGCTTGTCGGCGGGCGTGAAGTCCACCGGGAGCCCGGTTTTCCAGGGCTGGGTGCGGCGCTTGGTGTTGTGCAGCATTTTGGTCCGCGGCGTCAGGCGATCGAAATCGTTCCACTCCGGCTCCAGCCAGCCGATGTTCTCGGGGCGCTCGTGCGCCAGCACCATCCAGTCCTTGTAGTCGCGCGTGAAACTGAACAGCTCGTCGAACTCCCGCTCGCAATCCCAGTGCCGCAGCCGTGCGCAGTCGAGCAGCATGACGCTGGTGGCGACCTGGAAACCCTTGTCGTCGCGCTCGGAGCGCCGCCGGCCCATCACCGCCGCGCCCTGCATGTCGCGCGTCAGCAGTTCATGGATATCGCCGACGGCGAACACATCGGGATCGATCACCACGGCGCGGCCGCGATACCCGGCGAGTTGCGGCGCCAGGAAGCGCAGCGGCGTGAACGACTGCAGATCGTCCATACGCCAGGTGCGGGTGGTACCGCCACGCAGGAACTCCTGCCCCTCCCGCGCGGCCAGGAAGGGATGATCCTTCACATGGATGAATTCCACCGTGAAGGTGTCGGCATGGCGGGAGTTGCGCTTCAGCGCATGAGCCGCCACCAGTGCGCCGAGCCACTGCCGGTCATTGGTATGAATGAAGACCCGCAGTTCCTCTGAGGTCCGGGTATCGCTCGGGGAATTTTCTGCCACTGTCATCTGTGCTGTCTCGATTCGCGGGAATTCCGCCATCAGGGTGATGCGCGCAACGGGAATTTACTTGAACAGGCCGCGTCGATGAAGACGCCAGAAGAAAGCCCAACCGTAAACCAGCGGGTGGCGGCGCACCTTGTCCGGGATCAATACCGCTTGCCCCGAGTGACGTTCCAGCTTCCAGGCCAGGTAATCCAGGCCGCCGGCAAAGGTGAACAGCGCCTTGGTCAGCCGCAGCAGGGAGCGCACCTTGCCATGCACGCCGCGCAAGTACCACGCGATCCGCGCGCGCAGCCGCGCGCCCGGCTGGACGGTTGCGGCATAGCCTGACCCGCTCGCGTTCTCGACCAGGTGGAAGCCATAGGGCAACCGCGCGGCGATGCGTTGGGTCAGGTCGCGGTAAAAAGACTCGCCCCAGATCGCCAGCTCCCGGGTCCGCCCGCCCTGCTCCGCGCGCAGCTCGGTGCCATAGCTCAGCGCCAGGCTTTGTTGCCAGAGATCGCTGACCAGGCCCGCGGGCGGCAACAGCGGCAGCGCGCGGCTCAACAGGGTGGTCGCCGCCAGTTCCTGATCCTCCCTGAGCACATCGCTGTAGTCGGGCGCACCGGACCGAATATCCGGTTCCCGCGCATGGACCAGCGCCACCGGCTGGCAGAACCGCCCCCAGAAATAGCTCTCGAAACTGCGTGGCGACAGGCCGCGCTGAAAATCCGCGCGCGACACCAGCGCGTATTTGCAACGCAGGGTGCGGCCCTGCTCAGTCACTTCGGCGTAGTACACATTGGGCGGCAACAGCCCGTTGGCCAGGATGCGTCCGGCACTCTGACCCGAGTGCCGGTAATCCGACACAATGACATAGAGATCCACCAGCCCGTCGTGGAAATTGCCACTGCGCAGGCAGGAGCCGTACAGAAGGATGGCGACCACGGCAGCGCCGTGACGCTCGCGCAGCACGGCGAGCAGAGGCGCCAGTGCCTGCTGACCGGCCAGCTCCACCTGCGTCACGTCCACCACCGACGACGTCACAGGCGCAGAAAGCGCAGCGGCCCGGCCGCCGTGATGACCACGGGGCCCTCGGCGCGCGAGACCGCGACAATTTCGCCATCGAGGTTGAAGCGGCCGTCCATCTCCAGCGTGATGCGCGTTGCCCGGTGGCTGTGGTAGCCGGCGTCGGGGACCACGGCACGCCCGGGACGTCCGCGCAGGATGCCGGGAAAACGCCCGAGCAGGCGGCGCGCGCGGCTCTCGATCAGACTCCACTTGAGCGGCCCGGTGCCTTTGCCCCAGAACGGTCGCAAGCAGAGGAACAGCCGGTCGAGAGTGCTCACCGCCAGAATCAGGGCATCGCAGCGCAGCTCGGCGCCAGCGTCGGAACGTACCGCGACCGGTAGCGGCTGCCAGAATTCGGGGTCGCGGCGCACCAGCCCCCAGAGCGTGCGCACCATGCCCAGACCCAGGCTGAAGTCGTCGCGCAGCCCCCGCGCGTGCAGTTCGCGATGGGCGTAGGCGGTGCCCTGCATGATGACGCCGGCGCCAAGGAACATACCGTAGTGCGGCGGCTGCGCGCCCACAGCGACCCGCAACACATGCCGCTCGACGGTGAGACCTTCGGTCGCGCCGCCCGCCGCGGCCCAGGCCTGCAAACGGCCCAGCGCCACGTGCAGCGAGCCGCGAATCCCCACATCGCCCGCCGTCATGTTGGCGGTGCCACCCGGCAACAGCGCCAGCAGCGGCAGATCGGAGGGCGAAAAATGCGCGAACAACTGGGCAAATACCGCCGCCGCCGTGCCATCGCCACCGTTGATCACCAGCAACCGGAGCGGCGTTCCGGCCAGCGTCGCGAGCACCCCCGGGACGTCTTCCGCGGCATCGGTGATGAAGTGACGAAACCGCGGATCCCCATCCAGCGCGGCTGCCACCGCGCCCAGACGGTCCCGGTTGTGGCCGCTGTTGCGGTTGCTGATGACGGCAATCACCGGCGGCGGATTCCGGGTCACTGGACGGCGGTATTGCCGGAGGTGTTGCCGGAAGTGTTGCCATAGCCGAACACGGGGTCCAGCCCGGTGGCGATCCGCGCATCGATGCGCGCGGCTTCGTCATCGGTGCAGTAATCACGGTAGCCGCCGACTTTGGCGCGGCGCACTTTGTAACTGTCCGGATTGTCGCGATCCCGCGCCGCCAGCCGTCCACCCGTCAGGCGCAACGGCCCCAGATGCAGCCCACCCTGGCTCTCGCGCGCCTTCATTTTCTCGTAGGAGGCGTAGGCCACGGCGTCGCCGATCACCTGTTCGCCCGCCGCGACACCCATGAAATCCAGCAGCACCCGCAACTGATTTTCGGGATCGCGGCGCAGATCCTCGTAGCGCAACACATGCAGGCGCTTGATGTGGGGGATCTCCGCTGCCCAGGTATTCATGAAGCCCAGCGCGTCGCCGAGACTGCCACCGTAATCGCTCATCAGGTAATCGAATACGCCGATGTCGGAACCGGCCGGGGGATAATTGTTGATTTTTTTCTTGTCCGGCTTCATGCGAAATTTCCACTGGAAATAATTCGACACCGAGACATCCCGCGGGTCGCGCACCATGAGCACCACGGGCTTATCGTAGAACGGCGCCTTGGAGCCCGGCGCACCCGTGAAATCCTTGATGTAATTGTCGTGAGTAAAAAATATTTTCGGAATCTTCGCATTCAGGTTGTGAAAATTATCGAAACCGAGCACCAGGTTTTCCGGCAGGCGGTACATCAAGCGGAACACCTCGGACAGCATCACCCGCAGCCAGGTACGCCCGCTCTTGCCGAAGGACACCACCGCGATATCGCAATCGCGCAGCGTCGCGTACTGTTCCGCGCCGCGCAGCTTGCGCTCCTCCACCAGGCGCGCACCCTCGTCCAGACGCCGCAGGCGCCAGTGCAACAGGCGTCGCGAACCCTTTTTGGCGAGGGTGCGGACCAGTTGCCTTGCGCTTTGAATCACAACACTCATGAGGATATCCGGTAACGAAGAACAGCGTTAACAGTCAGCGGCGGGAACAGTGTTACCCGGCTCAGGTGGCCGTCCGCGCCAGTACTTCGAAAGCATCCGCCCGCAGGTGATGCCGGGCGATTTCGTCGTGCAGCCGGGCGGCATCGACGACATTGCGGTCCATGCATTCGCGCAGCAGCCCGAAAAAAAACCGCTCCTGCGCGGGGTCCGGGTGCTGCTGGTAGCTGCCGGCGAAGCGATAGTCACCAAACAGCGCCCGGCGCGCGCGCCGCAGCCAGTGGCGCGGTGGAAACAGGCGAAAGCTGTCGGCCGGACGGAAATCGACCTTGAGCCCCGTCTTCCAGGGCTGGGTCCAGCGTTTGGTGTTGTGGAGCATTTTGGTCTCGGCCGTGAGGTGATCGAAGTCGTTCCAGACGTCTTCCAGCGGGCCGATGCTGGCGCGGTCTTCCAGACGCAGGGAAATCCAGTCCATGTAATCGCGCTCGCCACTGAACAGGGCTGCGAAATCGCGCTCCAGATTCCAGTGCCGCAATTTTTCGCAGTCGAGCAGCATCACACTCGACGCAAAGGCGCCGCGCCTGCCCTTGTTGCCGGACTTGGCACGGCACAGGATCGCCTTGCCGCCCATGTCGCGCGACAGCAGATCCCACACATCGCCGACCGCGAACACATCCGGATCGATCACCAGGGCGCGGCCGCGATAGTTCATCAGCTCCGGCGGCGCAAAGCGCAGCGGCGTGAAGGACTGGAGATCGTCGTTGACCCAGGGACGCCATTCGCCGGCACGGCGATACAACTGTCCTTCCCGGCTCTGGAGGCTGGGAAAATCAGCGGCATTCATGGGCCGGACGGCGAAGTTTTCGTTGTGGCGGGAGTTGCGGCGCAGCGCATATTCCGCCACCACGGCACCCAGCGATTGCCTGTGATTGCTCTGGATGAAAACGCAATGGTTCACTGCGGTGCGGCCTCGCCCATAACCCCCAAGATAGAACGGAATGGTAGCAGTTTGGGTTCGCCCCGGCATCGGAACGCAGTGTCCGGGGGCTGAGTATTCAGAGGTTGCAAAACCGCCGGAGTTCTGCTCTAAATCACGGCCATTGGGATAAACGGCACCGTAAAAAAAATCGCCACCCCAGCGCCACGGCAGGCATTGCAGCAAAACAAGGAGGTTCCATGGGCCACCCGCCCGTACCAGCGTCTGACAACTCGTCCAGCAAAAGCGCTCTCGCCGGGAATCCGGCAGGGAAAGCCGTGCGCAATGCTCTCGCTTCGGTCCTGGCGGGCATGGCGCTGCTGTTTGGCAGCTTGTACGCGTCGAGCGACCGGCTCGCCGCGTTGGTACCTCCGGACAACCTCTACGCCGACGCCCTCTGGATCGGCGAAATCGACCGCGTCACCCAGTACCGCCTGGATGTCAGCGCGGTGTGGTTGTCGCTGTCCCAGGCGGCGCGGGCACTTGCCGTCGATCCGGCCGGCGTGCTCTGGGTCTACGGCGAGGGGCTGAGCACCTACAACTTCCAGGGTCAGTTGCAGGGCACGGTTTCCCCCGGCCCCGACAACAGCTCCAAAGCGCTGTTGGCGGTCAACGCCAACACGGGCGACGCCTGGTTGGGACTCGGCGCCCGTCTCCAGCGTTTTCGCGCCGATCGCACTCTGGCCACGACGCTCACGCTGCCCAGCAAGGCGATCCAGCTCGCTTACGACAGCGCCAGCGACCGGCTCTGGGTGGCAACCGTGGACGCGGTCACGGTGCGCGATGCCAACGGCGCGGTGCTGGTGGAGTTGCCGCTCAACCCGGCCAACCCGGTGCGCGCCCTCGCGTTGGCGGGCACCGGCCAGGCCTGGGTCAACGACGGCCAGACGCTGTCGCTCTATTCCAGCCTGGGCCAATTGCTCCGCCGCTTGCCGCGGCCGAATGCCGACCAAGTCATCACTGGCCCCACCGACACACTCTGGATTACCGCCGGTCGCCGTTTGCTGTTGCTCGACGCCCTCACCGGCGTCGAACGGCGGTCGCTCGAACCCTTCACCCAGGGCAGCACCATCGATCTGCTCGCCGCCAACCCCGTGGACGGCAGCGCCTTTGTCACGCAAGACAAAACCATCGTGCAGATCGCCGCCGACGGCAGCCGCGTCAGAACCCTGAGCCAGGTCGGCAAGGTGCGAGCCCTGACCGTCTACGCCGACCTCACCGCGCCGACGCTGAACTTCACCGCGCCCGCGCCCGCCAGCCTCACCCGCAACAATCGCCCTCCGGTGCGCTTCGCGTTCTCCGACGCGGCCACTGGCGTCGATACCGCCAGCTTGCGTCTGCTCGACAACGACGCGGCGCTGGGCCTCGACTGCACCTTCACCGCGAGCAGCGCGGATTGTGTGCCGCGCACCGTGCTTGCGGATGGCCCCCACGCGCTGGCTGCAACCATCAAGGACCTGGCGGGGAATCAATCCGCGCCGGCACGGGTTGAGTTCAGTGTCGATACCCAGGCGCCGGTGATAACGCTTGACCTCCCCGGCGGTGCGGCGATAACCAATCAAGCAAGCTTTACCCTCACGGGCAGTCTCAGCGAAACCGCGAGCCTGTACCTCGACGGAGCACCTCTTGCGCTCGACGCGACACGGTACTTCAGCCACGGCGTGACGCTGGCGGAAGGGGAAAACACCTACCATTTCCAGGCGACCGACGCGGCGGGCAACACCGGCACCGCGACTGCCTACATCACGCTCGATACCCAGCCGCCGCCACTGCCCGAGTCCTCCCGGATTCAGGTCAGCGCCCCCGCCGACGGCACCGTCACGGTTACTGGTGCCGTCGGCAGCGTCGAGCCCAACGCTATCCTGGTGATGACCAACCCTCGCACCGGTGAAACGGCGACGGTCACCGCCAACCCCGATGGCAGCTTTTTCGCCCAGATCGCCGCCCAATCCGGCGACATCCTCGAACTCCTACTGCGCGATAAGGCGGGCAATCAAAGCGCGATACGACCCTTTCCCGTCAGCGGCCCCGGGAATCTACCCCCCGATCCCGCGACCGTTGCGACTCCACTCAGCGAAACCGCAATTACTCCGCTGGCCGAGTCGACCGCGTTTCTCTACAGCGGCCCGGAGCCGATCCAGACCGGCGTGGCGGCCGGCACCATCGACCCGATACGCGCCGCCGTCGTCCGGGGTCGCGTGCTCGACAAAGGCAACCAGCCCCTCGCCGGGGTGACCGTCACGATCAAGGATCATCCCGAGTACGGCCAGACCCTCAGCCGCGAATACACCGTCGGCAGCAACGGCCCCCAGGCCATGCCCGGCCCCCTGCCCGCCACCTCGGGCTATACCTACGCGGTAGAACTCTCGGTTGACGAGGCCGTCACAGCCGGCGCCACCCGCGTCGACTTCAGCCAGCCGCTGCCGGTGTACGTCGATAACTTTCTGAACTTTCCGGTGGGCGAAGTCGTGCCGGTGGGGTGGTACGACCGGGAGAAGGCCACCTGGATTCCTGCCGACAACGGCAAGGTCATCAAGATCCTCGGCATCGATGCCAGTGGCTTGGCGGCGCTCGATACCGACGGCAGCGGCCTGGTCGCCGACAGCGCCAAACTGGCGGCACTCGGTATCACCGCCGCCGAACAAACACAACTGGCCAACCTCTATCCCGCCGGTAAAACCCTGTGGCGCGTCCAGGTCACCCACTTCACCCCCTGGGATTGCAACTGGCCCTGGGGGCCACCCCCGGATAGCACACCGCCACCGCCGCCAGAGGACGGGGACCAGCCACCACCGGACCAAGACAGCGATCCTTGCAAGGGGTGCGATATCAATGCGCAGGCCCGCACCCTTGGCGAGGAGCTCGCCGTCGCCGGCACGCCCTACAAGCTCCACTACCAAAGTCGCCGCACCGCAGGTTACAAGTTCGGCCGAACCATCGACATCCGCGTTTCCGGAGCCAGTGTCCCGGCGAGCCTGAAAGGCATCGATCTCACCGTCGTCGTCGCGGGGCAGACCTTCACGCAATCCTTCCCGCCTGTGGCTAACCAGTCCTACCCTTTTACTTGGGACGGTCTCGATGCCTATGGCAGGACAGTGACCGGCGGCGCCGAAGCCACCATCACCCTCAACTACCGCTACAACCTGGTCTATTACGCCGCGCGTGCGGATTTTGAGCGGAGCTTTGCGCTGATCAGCGGTGGTGGTACGGCGGGCGGCGGCGGTGGGGCCGGCTTGATAGTGCTTGGTATCCGCCTTGCCTCCACCATCGTTTCTACGCGCACCTGGCAGGAAACGCTCATAGCCGACAGCGCTTCCATATCACCCCTCGCTGGCTGGAGCCTGAACGTCCACCACAGCTATGACTCCATTCACGGGAAACTCACACTGGGAAATGGTGAACTTCGTGATGCCGCCGACGCAGGCAAAGTAATAACCACCGCCGCAGGCAACGGTTCGAATGAATACGGCTATGGCAGCAATTACACCCCGGCTACATTGGTGGCACTCAAACGTCCTAAAGGTGTGGCGCTGGACTCAGAGGGCAATCTCTACATAGCTGACACCGAAAACCATCTTATCAGGCGAGTGGGGCCGGACGGCATCAACATCACCGTCGCCGGCACCTTCGGGTACGGCTATGCCAGCTCCCAAGATGGCCTTCAGGCTACACAGGCAATGCTTAATTTTCCAGAAGACGTCGCTGTTGGCCGGGATGGAAGCATCTACATAGCGGACACCGAAAACAGCCTCGTCCGGCGGGTGGGGCCAGACGGCATCATCACCAAGGTTGCAGGCGTAAGGTACATTGGCTCGCTGGGCATTTACACAGGAGCTGGCTATAGCGGCGATGGAGGCCCGGCCATCACTGCTGCGCTTACTTGGCCCACTGGCCTTGCCATGGGCCCGGATGGCAGCCTCTATATCGCCGATAGCGGAAATCGCCGTATCCGCCGAATCGGGCCTGACGGCATCATCACCACAGTGGCCGGGAGCGCAGGGGTTGGATACGGTGGCGACGGCGGCCCAGCCACCAGAGCTGCACTGTCTTCCCCAAACGACATCGCCGTCGGTCCGGACGGCAGCCTCTATATCGCAGATACCAACAATGGCCGCGTCCGTCGAGTCGGGCCCGACGGCATTATCACCACCGTGGCCGGGAACGGTAGGCGTGGATACAGCGGCGACGGCGGTCCGGCGACACAGGCGACTCTCTATGCACCCAAAAGCGTCGCTCTGGGCACGGACGGCAGCTTCTATGTTGCCGATACAGGCGACCATTTTTCCGGAGCCGGCGGCAACCGCATCCGCCGGGTAGGGCCGGACGGTATCATTACTACCGTTGCCGGTACTGGCCAAAATGGCTTCAGCGGCGATGGCGGCCCGGCCACACAGGGAAAATTGAAGAATCCTTGGGATGTGGCGGTCGGCCCGGACGGCAGCCTCTACATCGCGGACGCCTACAACAATCGCATTCGTAAGGCAACGCTGTATTCATCCGCGTTCGGCTTGGACGACAGCTTCATTCCCTCGGACGATGGGCGGGAGTTTTATCAATTTGATCCCACCGGCCGCCACCTCCGCACCCTGAATGCCCTCACCGGGGCCGAGATCTATCGCTTCATCTACGACACCGCCGGCCGCCTGAGCGGCATCACCGATGGCGACAGCAACCTCACAAGTATCGAACGCGCCGGCGACGGCAGTCCCGCCGCCATCATCGCCCCCGACGGCCAGCGCACCAACCTGACGCTCGATGCCCAGGGCTATCTCGCCTCGGTAGCAAACCCCGCCGGTGAAGCACACACCATGACCTATACCCCGGACGGGTTACTGGCCACCTTCACCGATCCCAAGGGACAGGCAAATCACTTCACCTATGACGCCGCAGGACGTCTGGTGCAGGACACCAACGCCGGGGGCGGCGGCTGGACCATCACCACCACCGAGCGTCCGGGCGGCTACACCAACACACTCACCTCCGGCGAAGGGCGGGCGCGCCAGTTTGGTGTCGATTACCTGCCGACCGGCGAGCGGGTGCAGACCAATACTCACGCCGACGGCACGGTACAGACCACGCGCTTCAGGCCCGACCGCTACGAAGCAACCGTCACTGCCGCCGACGGCACCGTGACCACATCCGCCGAAGGCCCGGACCCGCGCTTCGGCATGCAATCCCCGGTGCCCAAGACCCGCACGCTCCTGCTGCCGAGCGGGCTCAGCGCCAGCATCGTCACCACCCGCGCGGCGACCCAGAGCGACCCCAACGATCTGCTGAGCCTCATTGCGCAAACCGAGACCACCACGCTCAACGGCAGGGACTACACCCAGGTGTTCGACAGGGCCGCCCTCACCTCGACCGCGTCCTCGCCGCTGGGTCGTTCCATCACCACCACCGTCGATCTCCAGGGCCGGCCCGTGCAGCGGGCGATCCCCGGTCTCGCTCCGGTAGCGCTGGCCTACGACATCCGCGGCCGGCTGGTCAGCGCGGTGCAGAGTGACGGCACCGACACGCGCTCGGCCAGCCTGAATTATTACGCCGACGGCCCGAGCCAGGGTTATCCCGCAAGCATGACCGACGCGCTCGGGCGCACGCGCAGCTTCGACTACGACGCCGCTGGGCGGGTTACAACCGAGACACTCCCCGGCGGCCGGACCATCGCCTACGCCTATGACGCGAACGGCAACCTGACCTCGATCGCACCGCCCGGACAGCCGCCGCATTTGTTCGATTACACGGCCCTGGACCAGACGCAGGCGTACAGCCCGCCACCGGTGGCGACCTTCGATCCCGTCACCCGCTACACCTACAACCGGGATAAACAACTGACCCGCATCAGCCGGCCAGATGGCCAGGTCATCGACTTTGCCTACGACGCCGGCGGGCGCGCCAGCGCCGTGGTCACACCCACACGCCGCGTGGATTTTGGTTACGACGCCACTTCCGGCAATCTGATCTCGCTCGCCACCGCGCTGGGCGTCACCCACAGCTACGCCTGGGATGGCTTCCTGCTCACCGGCGAGACCCTCGCCGGCCCTGTCAGTGGCAGCCTCGGCCGCACCTACAACAGCGACTTCAATCTGACCGGGCTCAGTGTCAACGGCAGCACCATCGCATTCGCCTACGACAACGACCGTCTGCTCACGCAAGCGGGCGCGTTGACCCTCAGTCGCGATCCGCAAAATGGTCTCATCACCGGTACCACCTTGGGCAGTCTCGGCACCACGCAGGGCTACAACCCCTTCGGCGAACCGGCGGCGTTCAGCGCCAGCTACGCCGGCACCGGGCTGCTGAGCATCACCTACACCCGTAACAGCCTGGGTCGTATCACCCAGAAAACCGAGACGGTTGCCGGCATCACCACCACCGACCAGTACGTCTATGATGCTGCCGGGCGCCTGGCCGAGGTGCAACGCAACGGCATCACCACCGCTACCTACGGCTACGATGCCAACGGCAATCGCACCCAGATAAACGGTACCCCGATCGCCACCTACGACACCCAGGACCGTCTGCTGACCTACGGGACCAATAGCTACCGCTACACCGCCAACGGCGAACTCAACACCAAAACAGCGGGAAGCCTGACGACCACCTACACCTACGATGTGCTG
>JACPPB010000054.1 GCA_016191205.1 Gammaproteobacteria bacterium
AGTTGCTCCGGCACGCCGGCAGCGAGCGCGGCCTGCGACACGAAGGTGAGGCAGGTGCTGGCAATCGCCCCGCCGTAGGCGCCGAACATGGGCCGGTAGTGCACCGGCTGCGGCGTGGGGATGGAAGCGTTGGGATCGCCCATGGGCGCGGCGGCGATCATGCCGCCCTTGAGGATCAGCGCCGGTTTGGTGGCGAAAAACGCCGGGCGCCACAGCACGATGTCCGCCAGCTTGCCGGCTTCGAGCGAGCCGACTTCGTGGGCGATGCCGTGGCTGATGGCGGGGTTGATGGTGTATTTGGCGATGTAGCGACGGGCGCGGAAGTTGTCGGCGCGGTCGGAATCCGGCGCCAGCGCGCCGCGCTGCACTTTCATCTGGTGCGCGGTCTGCCAGGGGCGGGTGACGACCTCGCCCACGCGGCCCATCGCCTGGCTGTCCGAGCTGATCATCGAGAACGCGCCAAGGTCGTGCAGGATGTCCTCGGCCGCAATGGTCTCGCGGCGGATGCGCGATTCGGCGAAGGCCACGTCCTCGGCGATGCCGGGGTCCAGGTGGTGGCAGACCATGAGCATGTCCAGGTGCTCGTCCACGGTGTTGACCGTGTAGGGCCGAGTCGGGTTGGTGCTGGAGGGCAGCACGTTGGCCGCGCCACAGGCCTTGATGATGTCCGGCGCGTGGCCGCCGCCGGCGCCTTCGGTGTGGTCGGTGTGGCTGGTGCGGCCCTTGAAGGCGGCCAGCGTGTCCTCCACGAAGCCGGATTCGTTCAGCGTGTCGGTGTGGATGGCGACCTGCACGTCGTACTGGTCGGCGACCGACAGGCAGCAATCGATGGACGCGGGCGTGGTGCCCCAGTCCTCGTGCAGCTTCAGGCCCATGGCGCCGGCTTCGACCTGCTCGATCAGCGCGCCGGGCAGGCTGGCGTTGCCCTTGCCCAGAAAGCCGAGGTTCATGGGCAGGCCTTCCGCCGCTTCCAGCATGCGCGCGATATGCCAGGCGCCGGGGGTGCAGGTGGTGGCGTTGGTACCGGTGGCCGGCCCCGTGCCGCCGCCGAGCATGGTGGTGATGCCGGACATCAGGGCTTCTTCCACCTGCTGCGGGCAGATGAAATGGATGTGGGCGTCGATGCCGCCGGCGGTGGCGATCATCCCCTCGCCGGCGATGACTTCCGTGCCGGGGCCGATGACCAGCGTCACGCCCGGCTGCACGTCCGGGTTGCCGGCCTTGCCGATGCCGGCGATGCGGCCGTCGCGGATGCCGATGTCGGCCTTGACGATAGCCCAGTGGTCCAGGATCAGCGCGTTGGTGATGACGGTGTCGAGCGCGCCGCTGGCGCGGGTGGCCTGGCTCTGGCCCATGCCGTCGCGGATGACCTTGCCGCCGCCGAATTTCACTTCCTCGCCGTAGATCGTGAAATCGCGCTCGACCTCGATCCACAGCTCGGTGTCGCCCAGGCGCACGCGGTCGCCAGTGGTGGGGCCGAACATTTCCGCGTAGGCGCGGCGGCTGATGCGGCTCATGATTGTTTCTCCAGTTGGCCCATCACCTCGCCCCTGAATCCATACACCGCGCGCGTGCCGGCATAGGCCACCAGCGTGACTTCGCGGGTCTTGCCGGGCTCGAAGCGCACCGCCGTGCCGGCGGGGATGTCGAGCCGCATGCCGCGCGCGGCCGCGCGCTCAAAACGCAGCGCCGGATTGGTCTCGGCGAAGTGGTAGTGGGAGCCGACCTGGATCGGCCGGTCGCCGGTGTTGGCCACGGCCAGCGTCAGGGTCGGGCGGCCGGCGTTGAGTTCGAGGTCGCCGGGGGCGGTGTCGAGTTCTCCGGGGATCATGGGGCGCTCCTTGTCAGTGCGCAAGCGGTCGTCACAGGGCGCGTTCGCAGCACGCGGCGTTCACCAGAAAGGCCCGGCGTCAGCCGGAGCTGCGGGAGGGGACTTTCCACTCATGTCTGGATACTTATTTCAGAACACATGATAAGCAATCCGCATACCAGGAATAGCCTGTATTCAAGTAGAGCGCGGCTCTACGCCGGCGCATAGCGATAGCCGATGCCGGTCTCCGTGAGCAGAAAGCGCGGCCGGGCGGGGTCGGTTTCCAGCTTGTGGCGCAGTCGCGCCATGTAGATGCGCAGATAGTGGCTGCGTTCCACGGCGGCCGGTCCCCATATTTCGCGCAGCAGATGGCGCTGAGTGAGTACCCTGCCGGGATGGCCCAGCAGGGCCGACAGCAGGCGAAACTCGGTGTGCGTCAGGTGGATCGCTGCGCCGCCGCGCGTCACGCGGCGATGGGCGAGATCCACAATTACCTCGCCCAGGTTCAGCACCGGCTCGCCGCCCTCGCCCGTCCGGCCCCGGCGCAGCGCCACCCGTGCCCGTGCCAGCAGCTCCGCAACGCCAAAGGGTTTGGTGAGGTAATCGTCCGCCCCGGCGTCGAGTGCCGCGACCTTGTCGGTTTCCTCGACCCGCGCCGACAGTACGATCACCGGCACCGGACTCCAGGCGCGCAATGCGGTGATGAAATCGAGTCCATCGCCATCGGGCAAGCCCAGATCGAGGATCACCAGATCCGGCTTACGCGTTCCGACCTCGATCAGGCCGCGCGCCAGCGTCGGTGCCTCGGACACGCGCAGGCCCTCGCCTTCCAGTGCGCGGCGCACGAACTGGCGAATGACCGGGTCGTCTTCGACGATCAGCGCGTTCCCATCGATGGCGGTGCAACTCCTGGCGGCGCTGGGCCGCTCTCTTCATCGGGCACCACCGGCGGCGGCACCAGCGGCAATGTAAACACGAAGCGGGCACCGCCGCCGGGTGGATTTTCAGCCCGTATGCGTCCGCCATGGGCCTCGACGATGGCCTGACAGATGGCAAGACCCAGTCCAAGGCCGGGGACGGTCGATTCGCGCCGGCCGCGAGCAAAGCGCTCGAAGATCAGTTGTTCCTGACCGGGCGGCAGGCCGGCACCTGAATCCCACACCGCGACTTCCAGCGTCGCGTCGGCGGCGCGCGCGGTGATGCCGAGCGGCGTGCCGGGCGCGGTGTATTTGATGGCGTTGTCGAACAGGTTGACCAGCACCCGCTCCAGCATCACGGCGTCGCCGCGCACCAGTGGCAGGTCGGCCGGCAGGTCGGTTTGCAGCGGGTGGCCGGCCAGGGAGGGCTCCAGCGCCTTGATCGCTCCGCCGATCAGTTCTTCGAGCGCCAGCCAGTCCTGCCGCGGCTTCACCGTGCCGGACTGCAGACGCGCCATCTCCAACAGATTGTCCACCAGTCGAGTGGTGCGCAGCGCTTGGTCGCGGATGGCGATCGCGATTTCGTGCTCTGGCGCGTGCGAGCCCGCCAGCTGCATGCTCAGCGTATCGGCGAGACCCACCAACGCCGTCAGCGGCGTGCGCAGATCGTGCGACAGGGCCGCGAGCAGCGAGCTGCGCAGACGCTCGGACTCCATCTTGATCAGCGTGTCCTGGGCCACTGCCACGAAATGGATACGTTCGAGGGCGATCGCAACCAGCGCGGCAAAGGTATCCAGCAGCCGACGCTGCTCGGGAATCATCAGGAGGCGCGATTTATTCGGTTCGATCACCAGCACGCCGCGCACTCGCATCGGCGCTTTCATCGGCAGATAAAATTGCGCATTCGCGGGCAGTGTGTCGGTTCCGACGCCGGCGGGCTGGTTCTGATCGTAGCACCACTGTGCGACCGCGAGGTCGTAAGCCGGCATGGTGTCGTGCGCGACCAGCACTTCGAGGCGGTCGGCCGCATCGGGCAGCAGCATCGCCGCTTTGGCGCGGAAAGTCCCTTGCAGAAAGCGATCACTGATCTCGACAACCTGTGCCTCAATCAGAGCCGACGACAGTGCTTTCGCCAACTCACTGAGGCTACGGGTGCGCTCCTCGCGAGAGCGGGCCACCTGCACCTGGTAGCGCAGGCGCGCGGTGAGGTGGCCGGTGATCAGACCGACAATAAGCATCACCGCGAAGGTCAGTAGATATTCAGCGTCGCGTACGGCAAACGTGAGGCGCGGCGGCACAAAGAAAAAATCGAAAGCGGCGACGGACAGTACCGCCGCCAGCACCGCGGGTCCGCGCCCCCAGCGGAACGCCACCAACACTACCCCGAGCAGGAACAGCATGACGATATTGGCAAGATCCAGGCGGTTCAGCAGCGGCATCGTGAGCACCGCAATGCCCACGCACGACAGTGCGGCGCCGAGGTAACGCGGCCAGACTGGCTGAATGGCCACGGATACAGGCGCGGCAGCCACTTTCCACCACCGCCACTTCCGGTGATGACGGTCTTCGCTGCGGGCCACCGCGATCAAATCGATATCAGGTGCCCGCGCCCCCAGCCGACGCATGAATTGCCCGTGCCAGAACTGCCCCGGCCAGGATCGCTGTGGTTGCGCTTCGCGACCAACCATGATCTTGCCCAGATTGCGCTCGCGAGCGTAGCCAAGTACCGCATCGACCGGATCCGACGACGCTAGCACCGCGGTTTCCGCGCCCATGTCCTGGGCCACCTTGAGGGCATTGAGGATGGCCAGTCGGCGCGTTTCGGGGAGCTGGTGCAGGCGTGCCGTTTCGACGTACACCACATGCCAGCGGGCATCCAGCCGGCGCGCCAGGCGTGCCGCGGTACGTACCAGTTTGCCGTCGGTGTCGCCCGGCCCGAGGCACACCAGCAGCGCTTCGCTGGTAGCCCATACCCTGCGGCCCGGTGCGGCCAGGCGTGCGTCCCGCACCTGCGCATCCACCCGCTCGGCGGTGCGTCGCAGCGCCAGCTCACGCAGCGCGATCAGATTACCGCGACGAAAGAAATGCTCGGCGGCCCGTGCTGCCTGCTCCGGCAGGTAGACCTTGCCCTCTTTCAGACGGTTCAGTAGGTCGTCCGGCGGCAGGTCCACCAGTGCGACCTCGTCGGCAACATCGAAGACGCGATCGGCCACCGTCTCCCACACCCGCACGCCGATGATGCCGCCCACTACGTCGTTCAGGCTTTCCAGATGCTGCACGTTGAGCGTGGTCCAGACATCGATACCGGTGTTGAGCAATTCCTCGACGTCCTGCCAGCGCTTGGGGTGACGGCAGCCGGGGGCATTGGTATGCGCCAGTTCGTCCACCAGCAGCAAGGCCGGGCGACGCGCCAGGGCGGCATCGAGATCGAATTCGGTCAGCGTGCGACCGCGGTGCTCGACCGATTTGCGCGGCAGCAGTTCGATCTCTTTGAGCAGAGTTTCGGTCTCGGGCCGACCGTGGGTCTCGACCAGGCCCACCACCACATCCAAGCCCTGCGCGCGCGCCTGACGGGCGGCGGCGAGCATGGCGTAGGTCTTGCCAACGCCGGGCGCTGCGCCGAAAAAGATTTTCAGTTTGCCGCGCCGCGCCACTGCTTCGTCGGCGGTCACCTGCCGCAGCAAGGCATCGGGATCGGGCCGGGTGGAATCCTCAATCAAGCGGCTTCACCTCGCGGCCATCCAGTGCCAGATTAAGCCTGAGCACGTTTATCCGTGGCTCGCCGAGCGCGCCCAGCCACGCCCACTCGGCCTGACGTTCGATCAACGCAGCGACTTGCTCGACGGGCAGGCCCCGCGCCCGGGCGACACGAGCCGCCTGGTAGTGCGCGGCGGCGAGCGAAATGTCGGGGTCGAGACCACTGGCGGAGGCGGTAACCAGATCGACCGGGACCGGCTGGTGGTTGCCTGGATCGGCGGCCCGCAGCACCGCGATGCGGGACTCGACTGCGGCGGTCAGCGCAGGGTTGAGTGGCCCCTGGTTCGAGCCGCTGGAAGCGGCGCCGTTGTAGGGCTGCGGACTGGTGGCAGAGGGCCGGCCCCAGAAATGGCGCGGGTCGGTGAAGTTCTGGCCGATCAGTGCCGAGCCGACCGGTCGGCCATGCACGGCCAGCAGCGAGCCTTTGGCCTGCCAGGGAAACAGCAGTTGGCCAGTACCCGTAACGGCGAGCGGATAGATCAGGCCAGTGAGCACGCTCAGCAGCACGAACAGCGAGAGGGCAGGACGTAGCAGGGATTTCATGACCGCGCTCCTTACACCAGACCCAGCGCCGCGAGGCCGAGATCGATGATTTTGATGCCCAGGAACGGCACCAGGATGCCGCCCAGGCCGTAGATCGCGAGGTTGCGCCGCAGCACCACCGCCGCGCCTTGCGGGCGGTAAGTAACACCCTTCAGCGCCAGCGGGATCAGCGCCACGATGATCAGCGCGTTGAAGATCACCGCCGACAGGATCGCCGACTGCGGGCTGGCCAGGTGCATGACGTTGAGCGCATTCAACGCTGGATAGGTGGCGACGAATACCGCCGGGATGATGGCGAAATACTTGGCCAGATCGTTGGCGATGCTGAACGTGGTCAGCGCGCCGCGGGTCATCAGCATCTGTTTGCCGACCGCGACGACTTCGAGCAGCTTGGTGGGGTTGGAATCGAGGTCCACCATGTTGCCGGCCTCTTTTGCCGCCTGGGTGCCGCTGTGCATGGCCACCGCGACGTCGGCCTGTGCCAGCGCCGGGGCGTCGTTGGTGCCGTCGCCGGTCATCGCCACCAGCCGGCCTTCGGCCTGGTACTGCCGGATCAGCGCCAGCTTGGCCTCGGGCGTAGCTTCGGCGAGAAAGTCATCCACTCCCGCCTCGGCGGCGATGGCGGCAGCGGTCAGGCGGTTGTCGCCGGTGATCATCACCGTCTTGATGCCCATGCGCCGCAGCTCGACGAAACGCTCCTTGATGCCGCCCTTGACGATGTCCTTGAGCTCGATGACGCCCAGCACGCGGGTACCATCTGCCACTACCAGCGGCGTGCCACCACGCCGCGCCACTTCCTCTGCCGCCTGAATCGCGTCGGCCGGAAAGCTACCACCGTTGGCCTCGACGTGCTTGCGGATCGCCTCCATGGCGCCTTTACGGATCTGCCGGCCAGCGAGGTTTACGCCGCTCATGCGCGTCTGCGCCGAGAATGCCACGAAGGTTGCCCCCAGCGCGTGAATGTCGCGTTCGCGCAGGTTGAAACGCTGCTTGGCCAGCACCACGACGCTGCGTCCCTCCGGAGTTTCATCGGCCAGCGACGCAAGCTGTGCAGTATCGGCCAGCTCCTGCTCGGTCACCCCTGTGACCGGCATAAAAGCCGCCGCCTGACGGTTGCCCAGCGTGATCGTGCCCGTCTTGTCCAGCAGCAGCACGTCCACATCGCCGGCCGCCTCCACCGCGCGGCCGGAGGTGGCAATGACATTGGCGCCCAGCATGCGGCTCATGCCGGCGATACCGATGGCGGAAAGCAACGCGCCGATGGTAGTCGGGATCAGGCACACCAGCAGCGCCACCAAGGCGGTCACCGTCACCGGCTGGCCGACACCCGCGGACGCCACCGCGAACAGCGAATAGGGCAGCAGCGTGACGGTCGCCAGCAGAAAGATCAGCGTCAGCGCCAGCAGCAGGATGGTGAGCGCGATCTCGTTGGGCGTCTTCTGGCGTTTGGCGCCCTCGACCAGCGCGATCATGCGGTCGACGAAGGTCTCGCCGGGGTTGGCGGTGACACGCACCACGATCCAGTCCGACAGCACCGTGGTACCGCCGGTGACCGCCGAGAAATCGCCGCCCGATTCGCGGATCACCGGCGCCGACTCGCCGGTGATGGCGCTCTCGTTGACCGAGGCCACGCCCTCGATGACCTCGCCGTCGGCGGGGATCATGTCGCCGGCCTCGACCAGCACCACATCGCCTCGGCGCAGCTCGGTGCCGGGCATAAAATCCACCGGAGCTCCGTATTGCGGCTGGCGCATTTTTTTGGCGAGGATCTTTATCTTGGTGGCCCGCAGCGCCGCCGCCTGGGCCTTGCTGCGGCCCTCCGCCAGCGCCTCGGCAAAGTTGGCGAACAGCACCGTGAACCACAGCCACACTGTGGTGGCGCCGATGAACCAGGCCGGCGCCTCGCCCTGCGAGGTCAGCGCCTGTACCCACAATCCAGTCGTGAAGATCGCGCCGACATAGACCACGAACATCACCGGGTTCCCGAGCTGGGTACGCACCGCGAGCTTGCGGAATGCATCGGCCAGGGCAGGATTGATCAGATCCGGGTCAAACAGGGAGAGACTTTTGGTCGTCATGGGGTTTCCTCAGTGTCCAGACCACAGGATCAAATGTTCGACCGCCGGCCCCAGCGCCAGCGCCGGCACATAGGTCAGCGCGCCCAGCAGCAGCACGGTACCGACCAGCAACCCCACGAACAGCGGGCCGTGCGTCGGCAGCGTGCCCGGCCCCTGCGCCAGACGCTTCTTGGCGGCCAGCGAGCCGGCGATCGCCAGCGCCGGCACGATCACCGCGAAACGCCCCAGCCACATGGCCACGCCCAGCCAGCCGTTGTAGAAGGGCGTGTTGGCGGAGAGGCCTGCGAAGGCGCTGCCGTTGTTGTTGGCGGCGGACGAGAAGGCATAAAGAATTTCCGAAAAGCCATGCGCGCCTGGATTGGCCACGCCCACCGTGCCAGCGCTAGCGCTCACCGCGATCGCCGTGCCCAGCAGCACCAGCGCCGGCGTCACCAGAATGGCGATCGCCACCATCTTCATATCGAAGGCTTCGATCTTCTTACCCAAGTATTCGGGCGTGCGGCCGATCATCAGGCCCGCCACGAACACCGCCAGAATGGCGTACATCAGCATGCCGTAGAGCCCCGAGCCGGTGCCGCCGAACACTACTTCGCCAAGCTGTATCAACACCATTGGCACCAGCCCGCCCAGCGGCGTGAAGGAGTCATGCATGGCGTTGACCGCGCCGCACGAGGCGGCGGTGGTGATGGTGGCGAACAGTCCGCTGGCGGCGATGCCGAAGCGGGTTTCCTTGCCCTCCATGTTGCCGCCCGCCTGCAGCGCGCTCGCGGTCTGATCAGTGCCCAGCGCGGCGAGCAGCGGGTTGCCCTGCTGCTCGAAGCTCGTGGCGGCGATGGCCGCGCCGACGAACAGCAGCGTCATCGCCGCCAGCACCGCCCAGCCCTGGCGGGTGTCGCCCGCCGCCTTGCCAAACGCATAGACCAGGCCGGCCGGGACCAGAAAGATCGCCAGCATTTGCAGGAAGTTGCTGAGCGGCGTCGGGTTCTCGAAGGGGTGCGCCGAGTTGGCGTTCAGAAAACCGCCGCCGTTGGTGCCGAGCATCTTGATGGCTTCCTGGGAGGCGATGGGGCCCATCGGCAGGGTCTGGGCTGGCGTCGTCGCGGCTTCGGTAACCGGCTTACCGGCCGCATCCAGCAGTGGTTGGCCGGCGGTGTCGAGCTTCGGCACCTCGAAGGCAGTCGGTTCGAGCGTGGTCACCTCCTGATAAGCCGAGAAATTCTGGATCACGCCCTGGCTCGCCAGTGCCAGCGCAAACACGAACGACAACGGCAGCAGCAGATAAGCCGTGATGCGATACAGATCAGCCCAGAAGTTGCCGATGGTCGTGGCCGAATGGCGCGCAAACCCCCGGATCAGGGCAAAGGCAACCGCAATACCGGTAGCGGCGGACAGGAAATTCTGCACCGCCAGCCCCAGCATCTGCGTGAGGTAACTCAGGGTCGCCTCGCCGCCGTAGCCCTGCCAGTTGGTGTTGGTGACAAAGCTGACGGCGGTGTTGAAGCTCGAATCCGGCGTGACGTTCGGCATCTGCTGCGGATTGAGCGGCAGCCACATCTGCAGGCGCAGCAGCGCATACACCGCGATGAATCCGACCAGGCTGAACACCAGCACCGCCAGAGCGTACTGGCGCCAGCCCATCTCCTCGCCGCCCACGCCGCATAGCCGGAACACGCCATTTTCGATCCGCGCCAGCGGCCGCCAGCACGGCGCTTCCATCAGTTTGACCAGATATGTGCCGAGCGGCTTCACCGTCGCCAACAGCATCGCCAGATAAATCGTGAGCAGGAGCGCGGACTGCGTGGTCATCAGAACTCTTCCGCGCGGATCAGGGCGTAGATCAGATAGCCCAGCAGCGCCACGGCCAGCCCACCGCCCATCAGGTAGATCGCGCTCATGGCGCCGCCCCCGGCAGGCGCCCACAGCCAGCCGCGATCCCGGCTGTCAGGCCAAACAGTACCCCAGCGACAAGCAACCAGATTGCATCCATCCCACTTTCCCTAATTGCACCCGACAGGGGACAACAATGCGCTCGGGTCCGTAAAAAGGTTGATAAAAGATGGCACCGCCCTGTTAACGGCGTGTAAACATGATCTGGGTCAAAGCCGCCGTGGGACGGGAAACTTTGGGGGCAGGGGCAGCGCACACGATTGAGGCATGTGCTGGCGGCGGTCCGTGACAATGCGAAAGTCGATTGGCTACCCGGAGACTCCGCCGGCCCCATTTTCAAACGATGGGATCGTGCACCGTCACCAGCTTGGTGCCGTCGGGGAAAGTGGCTTCCACCTGCACGTCGGGAATCATCTCCGGAACGCCTTCCATCACATCCTCGCGCGTCAGCAGGGTGCGGCCGTAGTCCATCATTTCGGCCACCGTGCGACCGTCGCGGGCGCCTTCCAGGATGGCGGCGCTGATGTAGGCCACCGCCTCCGGGTAGTTGAGCTTCACGCCGCGGGCCTTGCGCCGTTCGGCGAGCAGCGCGGCAGTGAACAGCAGCAGCTTGTCTTTTTCGCGTGGGGTCAGTTCCATGGGATCTCCTTTATCGAGCGCGTGCAGCCAGAACAATTAACCAAAAAAATCAGGTGGCCCAGATGCGCGGGGTCGCGGGTTCGGTGGCGTACTGGAGCCGGCGCAACTCCTGCCACAGGGTAACGAACAATCCGCGCAGTCGGGTCGCGCAGCCGGCCCGGGCGCGCACGATCAGTAATTCCGGCAACTCGGTCACCGCGGCGAGCAGGTCGCCCGACATCGTGCTGGCCAGCAATGCGCGCAGGTGTTCGATGGCGCCCGGATGGCGCAGCGTCGTCACCAGACTCCCGAACACGGGTCGGCCGGCGAGACCCCAGGGGGCGGTCAGCAGGGCAGCGCCGCCGTCGATACGGGTGCGCTCGCCGAGCAGGGGCTGAGCGTCGCGCCACAGCCACAGGCGCTGGTCGAGCCGGCCGCGCGTGAAGGTCTCGCCGGCAGCGGGGCGGCCCAGGCAGGTAATCTCCCAGCCGGTGTAGTGGGCGCCGGGTTCGAGATCGACACGCACGCTGTTCTCCGCCCAAGCGCCATCGAACAGGATGTTTTCCTGCGGCAGCCATTCGCAGTGCGCGCCAGCGGCGACCCGGATGTGAACCGCGAAGGTCTGTGGCCGCTGCGCTTCCCCGCCCCGGTACACGCGCCCGGCACCCGGCGTGGTCAACAGCAGCCGGGCATCCGCGCCAGCGTCGATGTGGAGATCGAGCCGGTCGCCCGCTACCAGTCCGCCCGGGGGATGCAGCACATAGACCTGGCATTCGCCGGGCGCGGGATGGAACGGCCGCTGCACGCGCAGCGGCCCGAAGCTCCGGTTGCGCACCATGACCGTGCGCTCGCCGCGCTGCGCAAAACCCAGTTCGAGGCGTGCGCGCCAGCCCTGATCGGTGGCAAGCGGCGGACCGGCGACGGACGGAGCGAGGACGGCGTTCATGAGCGACAGAGGTTCCGACAGCGTAGTTCTTCCGGGTCGACAGCAATTACTGTACCGGATGCCGCGTCCGCGTTCCGATGGCACCCACAACTCAGGGCAGACTACCCCCGCCCAGCGCCCGATACAGAGCGATCGCCGCGGTGAAGCGGTCCAGCCGGCCGCCGGCCGCCGCATCTTCGGCCAGGATCTGGCTGCGCTGCACGTCCAGCAGAATCTGGTAATCCACCGCGCCGGCATCAAAGCGGGCGCGGGCGTTTGCGTAGGCGTCGCGTGCCGCGGCTGCGGCGCGTTCCAGCGCCGCGCCACGCAAGGCGCTCTGGCGCTGGGCATCGAGCGCATCGCTGACCTCCCGGTAGGCGGTGAGAACTGCCCCGCGATACTGGGCCACCAGTTCGGCCTGCCGCGCCTGGCTGCGCATGACTTCGCTGCGCAGGGCGCCACCGTGGAAGATCGGCGCCAGCGCACTGCCGCTGAGGGTGGTCAGCGTGGCGGCCGGATTGCGCATCCAGGCGCGGTCCCAAGTGACTTGCAGGCCCGGGTAGAGTGCGGCGCGGGCGATGCCGATATCGGCGCCCGCCGCCCGCAACTCGGCCTCCGCCCGGCGCAGGTCGGGCCGTCGCGTCAACAGCGCGGCTGGCACCGATGCTGTCACTTCGGGCAGGATCATCGCACCCCAGGCCAGATCGGGGGCGGTGAATTCGGGGCTGGCCGCGCCGCTGAGCACGGCGAGCTGGTTGCGGTAGCGGGCTTCGGTCTGCGCCAGGGCTGCCACCGAAGCTTCGATGGTGGCCACCGCCGAACGCTGCTGGTCGCGCTCCAGCGCGGAGACCCGACCCGCCGCGAACTGCGCCTCCAGCAACGCGAGTACCGCCCGGGCGTTGTCCAGATTCGCCTGCGCCAGGGTCCGGCGCTCACCGGTGGCGGCGAGGCTGAAGGTCGCCTGCGCCACGTCGGCGACGGTGACAAGGCGCAGTGCCTGATAATCGAACTCGCTGGCGCTGAGCCGCTGCTCCGCCGCCTGGCGGGTGGCGGCCACCCGGCCGAACAGATCCAGTTCATAGGCCACCGAGAGCTGGGCAGCGCGACGGGTGCCGTCCGCGGCGGTCGAACCCTTGCCGTGGGTTTGGCTGGCCGTGAGGGTGGCATCCACCTGCGGCCAGGCGGAGGCACCGGCGCCGGCCGCGACAGCGCGTGCCTGCGCGATGCGCTGCACACCGGCGGCGAGATCCTGGTTGGCGGCGAGCGCGGCCTCCTCCAGAGCGTCGAGCGCCGGGCTGCCGAAGTTGCGCCACCAGGTATCGGATACCACCGCGGAGCTGGCGTCCGCCTGCGGCCAGGATGCGGGCCGCGGCACCTCGGGACGTTGATAGGCGGGCGTCAGATTGCAGCCCGCCGCCAGGGCCAGGACGAGAATCAGTGCCGCCGATGCGCGCCGCACGGCCCTACTCCGCGGCCAGCGCGATCACCGGATCGAGCCGGGCCGCCTTGCGTGCCGGCAGATAGCCGAACACCAGCCCGGTACCCACCGCGCTCAGGAATGCGAGGATGCCCGGGGACACTGTAAACACCACGTCCACACCGCCGAACCGCAGGCCAAAACCGATCAGATAACCCAGCACCAGCCCGCTGACGCCGCCCACCGTGCACACGACCGCGGCCTCGGCGTTGAATTGCAGCAGGATGTCGCGCATGCGCGCGCCGGTCGCCATGCGGATACCGATTTCGCGGGTACGCTCGGTGACGCTCACCAGCATGATGTTCATCACGCCGATGCCGCCCACCAGCAGCGAGATCGCCGCCACCGAGCCCAGCAGGATGGTGAGCGTGGTCTGGGCCGCATTCGCCATCTCCAGGATCGAGGCCATGTTGCGGATGCTGAAATCCTCGCTGCGGTGGCGCGCCAGCAGCAGTTGGCGGATGCTTTCCTGGACCGCGTCGACCTGGCTGACGTCGGCGACCTTGGCGGTGACGGCGTTGACGTAGTTGCGTCCAAACAGTCGCACCTGCGCGGTGGTGAGCGGCACGAAGACCACATCGTCCTGATCGCCGCCCCAGGTCGTGGCCCCCTTCTCGCCCATCACGCCGATGATCTGGAAGGGTACGTTCTTGATCAGCAGGTAGCGGCCCACCGGGTCGTCGCCTCCCGGAAACAGCAGCCGCGCCACGGTCGCGCCGCGTCCCGCTACCGGCGCGTAGCTGCGGGCGTCGCTGCCGGTGAAAAACGAGCCTTGCACCAGGGGCCAGTCGCGCAGCGCGGGCAGATCGGTGCCGACTCCGTCGATGGTGGTGGCATAGTCCATCGCACCGATCCGTGCGGTGAGCCGACCGTTGCGCTCCGGCACCACCAGCGCCACCCCGGGCAAGGCGGCGATGGCGGCGGCGTCCTGCGGGGTGAGCGTGACGATATCGCCGCCGCCGCGGATACCGGGCGCGCCGGGCCGGACCATCAGCAGATTGGTGCCCATTGCACTGATCTGCTCCATCACACGCTGTTTGCTGCCCTCCCCGACCGCCAGCATGACCACCACCGACACCACGCCGATGACGATGCCCAACAGCGTCAGCGCCGTGCGCAGCGCATTGGTACGCAGTGCGCGCAGCGCCACCGTGGCGGCTTCCACCAGCTCCGGCATGACCCCACCGCCGTCGGCGGGGTGGTGTTCGGTCGCCGTGGTGGCAGCCGTCCGCTGCGGTGGCTGGTCGCCGACGATGCGGCCGTCGGCGATACGCACGATGCGCTGGGCATGGGCGGCGACCTCGGCGTCATGGGTGATGAGCACGATGGTGCGGCCTTCGGCGTGCAACTGGCGCAGCAGCGTCATCAGTTCGCCGCTGCTGCGGCTGTCCAGCGCGCCGGTGGGTTCGTCGGCGAGCACCACCGGGGGGTCGTTGATCAGCGCGCGGGCAATGGCGACGCGCTGCTGCTGACCGCCGGACAGCTGGCTTGGCCGATGGCCGGCGCGATCGGCCATGCCGAGTCGGGCCAGCAGTTCGGCCGCGCGGGCAGTGCGCCGAGTCCGCGGCACACCAGCGTAGATGGACGGCATTGCCACGTTTTCCAGGGCACTCGACCCGGTCAGCAAGTTGTAGCGCTGGAACACGAAACCGAAAGTCTCGCGGCGCAGGGCGGCGAGTTCATCGGGGGAAAGGTCGCGCACCGACCGGCCCAAGACCAGGTAGTCGCCGGTGTCTGGGCGATCGAGACAGCCGATCACATTCATCAATGTGCTCTTCCCGGAGCCGGACGGACCCATGATGGCGACGAATTCCCCGGGCCAGATGGTCAGCGACACGTCCTCCAGCGCGCGCACTTCGGTATCTCCGGCGAGGAAACGCCGGGTCACGCCGCGCAGCTCCAGGAGCGGGATATCCGATTCGCTCATAGGCCCCAGCGCGGCGCGGCGGGTTTGGCTTTCGCGGCGGGCAGTACCACCTCGTCGCCCTGCGCCAGGCCGGCGCGGATCTCGGCCTGGGTGCGGGTCACAATCCCTACCTGCACCACGGTGGGCACCGCGCGGCCCTCGATGTAGCGGCGCACTTCATAGGCCTGACCCTGCTCCCCATCCTGTTCGGGCCGACGCCGGCCCAGCGCCACCGTGGGGATCACCAGCGCCTGCTCGGCGCGCGCCACCAGAAAATACATCTGCGTGCTCATGCCGTTCATCAGTTCGCCATCGCTGTTGTCCACATCGGCCAGCACGTTGTAGAGCACCACGTCGTTGATGACTTCGGGAGAGGGCAATATCTGCCGCACCACCGCTTCCCAGCGCCGCTCCAACGACCCCAGGATGGTGAACGACACCGCCATCCCCGGCTTTACCCGCGGCACATCGGCTTCGGCCACCTGCGCGCGCACGGTCATGGTGCGCAGATTGGCGATCTGCAGAATAACGGGGGCGATCTGGTTCGCATTCAGGGTCTGTCCTTCGCGGGCGGTCTGGCTCGCCACCGTGCCGTCCATGGGCGCGTAGATGCGGGTGTAACTCAGGTTGGTCTCGTCGCCGGACAGGGTGGAGCGGGCCTCGTTGCTCTGTGCCCGTAACGAGCCGGCACGCGCCTGTGCCTCCCGCAGGACAGATTCGCTTTGTTCCAGGGCTTCGCGGCTGACGGCGTGCGCTCCGATCAGCTGGCGATTGCGCTCCAGCACCTGACGCGCATAGACGGCCTGGGCTTCCTGTTCGGCCAGTTGGGCGGCGAGCGAAGCGAGACGGGCGCGATCCGCTTCGACCCGGGAAGCATAGATACGCGGATCGATCTCGGCGATGAGCTGGCCGCGGGTGACGGTGTCGCCAATCTCCACATGCAGGTGGCTGAGCTGGCCCGAGACCTGGGCACCCACATCGACGTATTCCTTGGGTTCCAGCTTGCCCTGCGCGGTGATGGTCTCTTCGAGGTCGGCGCGTTCCACCCTTGCCCTGGACAGTTCCGGAGCGCCGGCGCCGTGCAGCGCCCGGTAACCCCAGGCGGCAAGGAGCATCGCCAGGATGATCGCGGCAAGCCAGAGGCCCCGGTTACGCAGATTCATGACCCCTCTCCAGAGCGCAGTACAGCACGCCGCAAAACCGGAAACACCGAGCTGGGCCCGCGGCAGCCACCCCTGCAATCACCCCGCGCGACCACGAGCAAAGCGCTTGGCCCGGACACCTGCCTGAATGAACTTCTGCCTGAATGAACTTCGCGGCTGCGTTGACCGCGGTGCCGCCGGGAAATTCGCCGCGGTGAACAAATCTGTGATCAGCAGGGATCCGCTGAGGAAGCGTCCGGCGCCCAGAAAATCCGGCAGCAGTGTGTGGCCGCGGGTGCGGATTTCGTGAAATATGGGACACGTGAAACACGGGACAAACCACAATTTCCCGTACCCCCCAACTCCCCGTTCCGCGCCGCGTGGCCTTCCCGATCCGCCAGCAACAAAAACCCCGACCTATCCTGTCCCGTCACCTCACCAACCCTACCCCAGCGCCCGAATCCCCACCGCACGGCGCAGCTCCGCCAGCACCGGCGTGGCAATGGCGCGGGCCCTGGCGGCGCCGGCGTTCAGGATCGCCTCGATATGCGCGGGCCGCGCCAAAAAGCCTTCATACCGCTCCCGGGCACTGCCCAGTTCGGCGTTGACCAGTTCGAACAACTGCTTTTTGGCCTCGCCCCAGGCGATGCCGTCGGCGAAGGCCTGGCGCATGGCGGCGGTCTGCGCCGGCGTGGCGAAGGCCTGCCAGACCTGGAACACCGTCGAATCTCCCGGATCCTTGGGTACGCCGGGTTCGAGCAGATTGGTCTTGATCTTGTTGATGTGTTTCTGCAACTGCTTTTCGGGCAGGAACAGCGGGATGGTGTTGCCGTAGCTCTTGCTCATCTTGCGGCCGTCGAGGCCCTGGAGCAGCGCCACGTTGTCGTCCACCGCCGCTTCCGGCAGCACGAAATGGTCGCCGTAGTGGTGATTGAAGCGCTGGGC
>JACPPB010000018.1 GCA_016191205.1 Gammaproteobacteria bacterium
CCAAGCTCAACGGATAACACGGAGGACATCGCCATGGCATTGAAAAAGGACAAGGTGCAGATCATCGGCGAAGTCTTCGACGCGGCGCGCCTGCGCAGCTTCCTCGACTACCAGCCGCCCGCCGGCGTCGACGCCGATTACCATGTGCTGGAGAAAGCCTACCGCGGCATGGGCGCGGAGAATTTCGCGGATTTCCTGGCGCTGTTCGTCGCCGCCGGCCGCAACCCGCGCGCCACCAATCCCGCCGGACAGACGCTGGCCGAGGTGATCCGCGCGCAACGCCACGCCGAACCCTATCTGGCGGCGCTCGCCCGTCTCGCCTGAGCCGCGCGCCGCTCCCCCATCCCGAAACCCGCAACTCACCGAGGAATCCATCATGTCCGATGCCGTCAGCTTCACCCGTGATGGCGAGATAGGCGTCATCACCGTCGCCAATCCGCCCGTCAATGCCCTGTCCCAGCCGGTGCGCGCCGGCCTCAAGGAGGCGGTGCAGGCCGGTCTCGCCGACGCCGGCGTCAAGGCCATGGTGCTGATCTGCGACGGCGCCACCTTCATCGCCGGGGCCGACATCCGCGAGTTCGGCAAGCCCCTGGCCGCGCCCAGTCTGGTACCGGTGATCGACGCCATGGAAGCCTCCGACAAACCCATCGTCGCCGCCATCCACGGCACCGCGCTCGGCGGCGGCCTGGAAGTGGCGCTCGGCTGCCACTACCGGGTCGCGGTGCCCGGTGCGCGCGTCGGCCTGCCGGAAGTGAACCTGGGTCTGCTGCCCGGCGCCGGCGGCACCCAGCGCCTGCCGCGTTTGGTGGGGGTGGAGAAAGCGCTCGACTTCATCGTGCAGGGCACCCATGTGCCCGCCGCCGAAGCCCAGCGTCTCGGGCTGCTCGACGCACTCATCGAGGGGGATCTCAAGACCGGCGCCATCGCCTTCGCGCGCCGCGTGCTGGCCGAGCACCGCGGCGTCAAGCGGGCGAGCGCACTGCCGGTGGCGCCGGTCGCGGCCGACTTCTTCGCCAACTATGAGGCCGGCATCGCGCGTCGCCTGCGCGGCTTCAAGGCCCCTTTCAACATCATCAAGGCGGTCCAGGCCGCGGCCGAACTACCCTTTGCCGAAGGCATGCAGCGCGAGGCGGAGCTGTTCCAGGAGCTGATGACCTCGAGCGAATCCCGCGCCCAGCGCCATGTGTTCTTCGCCGAGCGCGAAGTGGCCAAGATTCCGGGACTGCCGAAGGACACGACGCAGCGTGAGATCAAAACCGCCGCCGTGATCGGCGCCGGCACCATGGGCGGCGGCATCGCCATGAACTTCGCCAATGCCGGCATTCCGGTGACCCTGCTTGAAATCAACCGCGAAGCCCTGGATCGGGGCATCGCCGTGATCCGCAAGAACTACGAGGCGACCGCGAGCAAGGGCCGCCTCACCCCGGCGGATGTCGAGAAGCGCATGGGGCTGATCACGCCGTCCACCGCCTACGACGACATCAAACAGGCCGATGTGGTGATCGAGGCCGTGTTCGAGAACATGGACATCAAGCAAGAGGTGTTCCGCAAGCTCGACGCCGTGTGCAAGCCGGGCGCCATCCTCGCCACCAATACCTCGACCCTGAACGTCGACGCGATCGCGAGCGTCACCCAGCGGCCCCAGGACGTGATCGGCATGCACTTCTTCAGCCCCGCCAACGTGATGCGGCTGCTGGAGAACGTGCGCGGCAAGCAGACCGCCAACGACGTCATCGCCACCGTGATGAACCTGTCCCGGCGCATCGGCAAGATCGGCGCCCTGGTCGGCGTGTGCGACGGCTTCGTCGGCAACCGCATGCTGCACCAGCGCACCCGCGAGGCCATGTTCCTGGTGGAGGAGGGCGCCCGGCCCGAGCAGATCGACAAGGTGCTCTACGACTTCGGCTTCCCCATGGGCCCGTTCGCCATGGCCGACATGGCCGGGCTCGACGTGGGCTACAAGGTGCGCCAGGAGCGCCGCAAGGCCGGCAAGATCGAGCCGCGCGAATCCCTGTGGATCGACCGGATCGTCGAAATGGGCCGCCACGGCCAGAAGACCGGCGCCGGCATCTACCGCTACGCCGATGGCCGCACCCCGCTGCCCGACCCCGAGATCGAGCGCCTGATCGCCCAGTGCGCCCGCGATGCCGGCATCGCGCAGCGCCAGATTTCCGATCAGGAAATCCTCGAACGCTGCCTCTATCCCATGATCAACGAAGGCGCCAGGATCCTCGAAGAAGGCATCGCCGCGCGCGCGCTGGACATCGACATCATCTGGATCAACGGCTACGGCTTCCCCGCCTACCGCGGCGGCCCCATGTTCTGGGCCGACGCGATCGGACTCAGGACCGTCTGCGCGGCCTACGAGAAGTATGCCCGGCAATGCGGCGACACCTACTGGAAGCCGGCCCCGCTGCTGGAAAAACTGGCGCGGGAAGGGAAAGGCTTTTACGACCTGTAACGTTTTTACCATCCGCGCCCAGGCTACCCCGGCAGGTGACCGTCAGCCCCGCCTGGCGGCCCTGCCGCGCCATCGCCAATCGCGACCTGCTGTGCCGCCAGCCGCCGCGGCCTTCCCGGTTTCCCGGGCACGGACCGCTGCCCCAGGGCTGCGGCCACCTGCGCCGCGAACCGCGCGCTCCCCAGCGCATGATTGCCGTTCGTCGCCCGGCGAATCTCCTCCACCACACCCGGCGCCAGCGCCGCGCCGAACAGCGCGCGATACGCCGCCGCGCGGGCGCCGGCATCGGCACCCAGCGCTTCGTAAAGGTCATGGGGTGTCAGCACGGGATCGGCTTCGCCCTGCGCGTTCGCCCGGTAGCTCGACCAGCGATATTCCGCCGGGTGCGCCACCATGCCGGCGCGCACTGGGTTCAGCTCGATGTAACGCTGGCAGGCCAGAAAATACGCTTCCTCCCCGGTGAGGCAGGAGCGGTAGCGGCCCTCCCACAGGGTGCCGCTGCGGCGATAGGTACGGTTGACGTACTGCGCATAGCGCTGGCCCAGCGCCTTCATCATGGCCCCGGCCGCTCCGGGCGGCCCGGCGGAAACCAGCAGATGGACGTGATTGGTCATCAGGACATAGGCGTGCACCTGACAACCCGTCCTGGCCGCGGACTCCCGCAGCCAGTCCAGGTAACACGCGTAATCTTCGTCCCCGAAAAAACACGCCTGGCGGTTGTTGCCGCGCTGGATGAGATGCATCGGCACCCCGGCGAGCACCAGGCGGGCACGTCGCGGCATGGCCAACTCCTTGGCTGTCTTCACCGAACCCGGCGGAGCATAACGGAAACCGCGGAAACCGTGGTCTGTCCCCTGTTTCGTTCTTCGGTCGGAAACTGTGGTCTGTCCCCTGTTTCGCTAATCGTCGTTCCCGCGTAGGCGGGAACCCAGAAACCGCGGAAAACGTGGTCTGTCCCCTATTTCTTTCGTGCTTTTTCCTCTCGAAAACGTGGTCTGTCCCCGATTTCTTCTATTTCTTCGCTCGCTTTTATTTCTCCTGCCCCGGAGCAAAAAAAACGGGGGCCGAAGCCCCCGTTCCCTGTACCTGCACTGCGGTGCCGCTTTTCAGGCCCCGCAGTGACGGCGTCGGAGTTACTGACAACCGGACGGCAGGTATTTGATATTCATGGTGCCGACGGCACACTTCCAGTTCACGATCTCCTGAGTAGCAGCGGCTGTAAAGGCAGTAGTGGCAGCGGCGTCAGCGTACGGTGTGAAGGTGAAGGTTGTGCCCCAGATTTTCTCGTTGGTCGGCTTTGCGCCCCGCATGGTGATCGTGATGATACACGTGGCACCGTGCGTGGCACTGGCGGTATAGCGCCCACCGACGATGTTGTCGAATTGCCCGGCTGGGGGACATGCCGCCTGGGCGGTGGAGTACTCGGTGATGGCGTTCTTGAGCGCGCCGGCCTGGGCCACGCCTTCGGCCACCTGGGAGCGGGCCACATAGTCCTGGTACAGGGGCAGGGCCACCGCGGCCAGGATGCCGATGATCGCGATCACGATCATCAGTTCGATCAGGGTAAAACCCTTTTGCTTGTTGCGTTGTCGATGTTGCATGTTCGATCTCCTTGAAAGACCTGTGGTGTGTCGGACTGCCGCCCCGGGGACGCCGGGGGCTTGCGGGAATTGTAAATACACGAACCGGGCCAGTTCGATTTATTCCATATAAATCAAATAATTAGCTGTATTCTTTCGACCTTGCCGATGACAACGGCACGCCGGGGCTGACATTTTTCGTCAGCCCCGGCGGTTTCCGGCACCGCGGCCTGTCGCGCCGCCGCCCGGGCCGGGCGGCGCGGGCAGGGGCGGAAACCCGGCAAACTGCCGGCTTGTCTGGACAGCGCGCGCCGGGACTCTTACCATCGCCCGCATGATGCGGCAACCAGGGCCAGCCGGCACCCGATGGAAGCGATGATTGCAGGACCCGCCCTCCCATGAACATGCGCAACCAAGTTTTGCGCGGGCTGCCCCGCCGGCTGGTGGCGGACGGCCTGCTGGATGAGACGGTCGCCACCACCGCCGTCAACGACGCCGGTCTCGCGAAAATTTCGCTCACCCAGCACCTCGTCGAAACCCGCCTCCTGACGTCACGGCAGGTGGCGTGGGCCACGGCCTGCGAGTTCGGGCTGCCGCTGCTGGATCTCAACGCTCTCAACCTGGCCGCCTGCCCCCGCGATCTGCTCGACCACAAACTGGTCGCCAAGCACATGGCCTTGCCGCTGCGCAAGCACATGGGCCGGCTCAGCATCGCGGTCAGCGATCCCACCGATGAGCGCGCGCTCAACGAGATCCGCTTTCAGGCCGGCATGACCGTCGATCCGGTGGTGGTCGAGTTCGACAAACTCCGCACCCTGGTCGCGCGCTTCCTCGATGTCCAGGACGCGGACCTCGGCGCGGGGCTGGGCGGCTTCGACGACCTCCAGCTCGAGCAACTGGGAGGTGAGGTCGCCGACGAGCAGGCCCTGCTCGGCTCGGACGCCGACGACGCGCCCATCGTCCGCTTCATCAACAAGGTATTGCTCGACGCCATCCGCCGGGGCTCTTCGGATATTCACTTTGAACCCTACGAGCAGCGTTACCGGGTGCGCTTTCGCACCGACGGCATTTTGCAGGAGGTGGCCAAACCACCGACGGCGCTGGCGCCGCGGCTCGCGGCCCGCCTCAAGGTGATGGCGCGCCTCGATATCTCGGAGCGCCGCGTGCCCCAGGACGGGCGCATCAAGATCCGCATCAGCAAGACCCGCGCCATCGATTTCCGGGTGAACACCCTGCCGACCCAGTACGGCGAGAAGGTCGTGCTGCGGATCCTCGATGGCAGCGCGGCCCGCATGGGCATCGAGGCGCTGGGTTACGAGCCGGACCAGCAGCAGATCTACATGGAGGCCCTGGCGCGCCCCCAGGGCATGATTCTGGTGACGGGCCCCACCGGCTCCGGCAAGACCGTCTCGCTCTACACCGGGCTCAACATCCTGAACACCTCGGAGCGCAACATTTCCACTGCCGAGGACCCGGTGGAAATCTACGTCGAGGGGGTCAACCAGGTGCAGGTGAATCCGCGCGTGGGCCTCACCTTCGCCGAATCGCTGCGCGCCTTTCTGCGTCAGGACCCCGACGTGGTGATGGTGGGTGAGATCCGCGACCTCGAGACCGCCGAGATTGCGGTGAAAGCGGCCCAGACCGGCCACCTCGTGCTGTCCACGCTGCACACCAACAGCGCGCCCGAAACCCTGACGCGGCTCGCCAACATGGGCGTGCCCGGGTTCAACATCGCCACCTCGGTGATTCTCATCATGGCGCAGCGTCTGGCGCGACGCCTGTGCAACGCCTGCAAGCAGGTGGCGGAGCTGCCGCGCGCCGTGCTCAAGGAAGCCGGTTTCGACAGCATCGACATGCCCCTGGACCAGATCAAGGTGCATCGGGCGGTCGGTTGCGTGAAATGCCATCTGGGTTACAAGGGCCGGGTCGGTATCTACGAAGTGCTCAGGGTGACGCCGACCGTGTCGCGGCTGATCATGGAGGGCGCCAACTCGATCGAGATCGGCGAAGCCGCGTGCCGCGAAGGTTTCAGAACCTTGCGCCAATCGGCATTGAAAAAGGTGGCCGAAGGTATAATCGGCCTGGAAGAAGCCAATCGGGTGACAACGGACTAATGGCCATCGCAGCGCCGCAAATCTACGTCTACAAAGGCAAGAGCCGCGACGGAAAACCCGTCCAAGGCGAAATCGCCGGCGCCACGACCGCCATGGTGAAGGCGCAATTGCGCAAACAGGGGATCCAGCCGCGCACGGTGCGGAAAAAACCCAAACCGCTGTTCGGCGGGAAGCAGATCAAAGCCGCCGACATCGCCACCTTTACACGTCAGTTGGCGACCATGACCAAGGCCGGGGTGCCTCTGGTACAGGCGTTCGAGATCGTCTCGGAAGGCGAAGCGAACTCGACCATGCGGGATCTGATCCAGAAAATCCATGGCGATGTCTCGTCGGGCTCCGGTTTCGCGCCGGCGTTGCGCGCGCACCCCAAGTATTTCGACAACCTGTTTTGCAGCCTGATCGAAGCCGGCGAGCAGTCCGGCACCCTGGAGACCATGCTGGCCCGGGTGGCTCTCTACAAGGAAAAAACCGAACAGCTCAAACGCAAGATCAAGAAGGCGATGACCTATCCGACGGCGGTGCTCCTGGTCGCTGTCGTGGTGACCGGCGTGCTGTTGATCAAGGTGGTGCCGGTCTTCGCCCAGACCTACGAGTCCTTCGGCGGCGCGCTGCCGGCCTTTACGCAGTTGATCCTCCGCGTTTCCGAGTTCGTCCAGACTTGGTGGCTGCTGGTGGTCGCGGTCGCCATCGGGACCGGCGTAGCCTTTGCCCAGGCCCGCCGCCGCTCGCCCCGGTTTTCGGACCTCGTCGACAAATGGATGCTCAGGATTCCCATCATCGGCAAGATTCTCAACGAGGCGGTGATCGCCCGCTTCGCGCGCACGCTCAGCACCACCTTCGCGGCCGGCGTGCCGCTGATCGAGGCACTGAGTTCCGTCGCCGGCGCGGCCGGCAATGCGGTCTATCGGGACGCGGTGCTGAAAGTGCAGGACGAGGTGGCCACGGGTATCACGCTCAGCGCGTCGCTCCGGAGCACCGGCGTATTCCCGGTGATGCTGTTGCAGCTCACCGCCATCGGCGAGGAATCCGGCTCCCTCGACGACATGCTGTCCCGCGCCGCCGATCACTACGAGGAAATGGTGGACAACTCGGTGGACAACCTGACCACCCTGCTCGAACCCATGATCATGGCGGTGCTGGGCGTGCTGGTCGGCGGGCTGCTGATCGGCATGTACTTGCCGATTTTCAACCTCTGCAACGTGCTCTAGCGTCCACGGCTCCCGGGCGCTACCGCGATTCTCGCGCTGATGCCGGCCGACCTGCCCCTGCCGGCGCTGCTCGCCGCGGCGCTGCTGTTCGGGTTGCTGGTGGGCAGCTTTCTCAACGTCGTCATCTACCGGCTGCCCGTGCAGTTGCAGCGCGCCTGGCGGCAGGAAGCCCTCACCTGGCACGACGAGCTCACCGCCACCCCGGATTCGCTTGCTCCCATCACGCCGCCGGCCACTGAAACCTTCAATCTGGTGGTGCCGCGCTCCCGCTGCCCCGCCTGCGCGACGCCGATCAGCGCCCGGGACAATATCCCGGTGCTGAGCTGGCTGCTGCTGCGCGGGCGCTGTCGGCACTGTGCGGCGCCCATTGCCCTGCGCTACCCGCTGCTGGAGTTGTGCACCGGCCTGTTGACGGTCGCGGTGGTGGCGCAGTTCGGACCCACGTTTCAGGGGCTGGTGGCGCTGCTGTTCACCTGGGCGCTGATCGCCCTGGCCGGCATCGACCTGGATCACCAGTTGTTGCCGGACGTCATCACGCTGCCGCTGCTGTGGCTCGGGTTGCTGGTGAACCTCGGCGGTACCTTTACGGATTTGCCGAGCGCGGTGGTGGGCGCGGCCGCGGGCTACCTGGTGCTCTGGTCCGTGTACTGGCTGTTTCGCCTCGCCACCGGCCGCGAAGGCATGGGCTACGGCGACTTCAAACTGCTGGCGGCGCTGTGCGCCTGGCTGGGCTGGCAACAGTTGCCCCTGCTCCTGCTCGTCGCCTCCCTGGCCGGCGCCCTCTACGGCACCACCGCCCTGCTGATCAGGCGTCCGGCGCAGCAGACACCCTTCGCCTTCGGCCCCTTCCTGGCGCTGGCCGGCTGGCTGGCGCTGATGTGGGGCAAGGCCCTGAGCGGCTGGTACGGAATGCTGGGCTGACGCCATTCGTCAAGCTTGCGCTTCTTCCCGTGGTCCCAGCCCCCCGTGGTCCCAGCCCCCCGTCGTCCCCGCCCCCCGTCGTCCCCGCCCCCCGTCGTCCCCGCGAAGGCGGGGACCCAGACACCACCGCACCCGGAAGCACCGCGGTACTGGATTCCCGCCCCACGCCTTCGCGGGGGCAGGCCTGGCGCGGGAATGACGTGATAGTGGTGGCGATACAAAACCAAGGTTGCGCCACACACCAACCACCCGGAAAATCCCCTGCGTGGCTGCCTGGTTTGGAAGCAGTCTGGACAGGGAGTTCGTCGCCATGGCCGAAAAGCAACCCGCTGTGTATATCCTCGCGAGCGGGCGAAACGGCACCCTGTACATCGGTGTCACGTCTTCGCTGCTCCAGCGCATCTACCAGCACAAAAACGACTTTGTAGAAGGCTTTAGCCGGAAGTACCGAGTTCACTCGCTGGTGTACTACGAACTGCATACCACCATGGCGGCGGCCATTACCCGGGAAAAGCAGCTCAAAAAATGGAACCGCACCTGGAAGTTGCGGTTGATCGAATCAGAAAACCCTCGCTGGATAGATCTCTGGCCACATCTGCTGGGGTAGGCTCAAGCCTGTCGTCGGGTGTTTAGTCGCAGAGCAGGGGCTCAGACACCACCGCACCCGGAAGCACCGCGATACTGGATTCCCGCTTCCGCGGGAATGACGTAATGCCGTCGTCCCCGCAGCTACCGGGTGGATGCGCGGCGCCCATCCAACCTACACTAACGGCCCCAAAAGCTGGCGCGAACGCTATGTACATCATCGGACTCACGGGCGGTATCGGCAGCGGCAAGAGCGCGGTGGCGGAACAGTTTCGCGCGCTGGGCATTCGGGTGGTGGACGCCGATCAGGCGGCGCGCGCCGTGGTGGAGCCGGGCACGCCGGCACTGGCCGCGATCGCCGCGCACTTTGGCCCCGGGGTGATTCAGGCCGACGGCGGCCTCGACCGCGCCGCCCTGCGCCAACGGGTGTTCGACGATGCCGATGAACGCCGCTGGCTGGAGCAACTGCTGCATCCCCAGATTGGTGCCTGGCTCAGCGCACAGCTCGATGCGGCACCCGGACCCTACGCGATCCTGGAGTCCCCGCTGCTGTTCGAGAGCAGCCAGCACCGCATGATCGCCCGCGCGCTGCTGGTCGATGTCCCCGAAGCGGTGCAGGTCGCCCGCGCGGCGGCACGGGACGGCAACAGCGCGGAGCAGATTCGCGCGATCATGGCGGCGCAGATGAGCCGCGCCGACCGCCGGGAGCGCGCGGACGATTGCATCGACAACTCGGGGCCGCCCGAAGCCCTGGCGGCCCAGGTGGCGGCCCTGCACCAGACTTACCTGGCGCTGGCGGCGGAAGCCGCCCAACGGGCCAAACCCGCGCGGGAACCGAAGGAGAGCGCCCAATGAGCGAAACCGCGCTGATCGTGCGCTGCCCGACCTGCCGCAAAACCGTCGCCTGGGGACCGCGCAGTCCCGAACGCCCCTTTTGTTCGGCCCGCTGCCGGCAAATCGACCTGGGCGAATGGGCGGCCGAACGCCACCGTATCCCCGCCGAACCCGTCGCGGAATGGGATGCGCTGGAGGGCGACCTCAGCCCGGAATAAGGCCGGGGTCGGCGCCGCACAGCGCCGCGATGATCCGCTGATTGGCGGCGGGGAAAGGTCGCTGTGCGAGATCACCGATGGGCACCCAGGCGATCTCCTGCCCTTCGTTGCCGACGGCGACGCCGGTGAACGCCAGCACCCGCCACACATCGAGCACCACCAGGCGATCGGAGTAGCGATGGTTGACCACCAGGAAGGGCGCGCTGCGATCCACCCTGATCGCCAGCTCCTCGGCCAGTTCGCGCGCCAGCGCCGCGTCCGGCGTTTCGCCCGGCTCCATTTTTCCGCCCGGAAACTCCCAGAGCCCGCCCTGGTGCTTGCCGGTTGGCCGGCGCGCGATCAGGACCCGATTGCCGCTACGGGAATGGATCACTCCCGCCACCACCCGTACCGGGGGCAACCCCATGTCAGGTGCGGTACTCGGCATTGATGCGCACGTAATCGTACGAAAGGTCGGTGGTCCACAGCGTCTCGGCACAGGTGCCGCGTCCGAGCTCGATGCGGAGGGTGATCTCGGCGCGCGCCATGACGTCTTGCCCGGCGGCTTCGGTGTAACTGGCGGCGCGGGCGCCGCGTTCGGCAATCAGCACCTCGTCGAGCCAGACGCTGACGCGCTCGACGTCGAGCGCGTCCACCCGGGCGCGACCGATGGCGGCGAGAATCCGTCCCCAGTTGGGATCGCAGGCAAACAGGGCGGTCTTGACCAGGGGCGATTCGGCCACCGCGTAGCCCACCGCCAGACATTCGGCGCTGCTGCCGCCGCCCGTCACAACGATGGTGACAAACTTGGTGGCGCCCTCGCCATCGCGCACCACGGCCTGCGCCAGGTCTACGCAGACTGCGGTGACAGCGTCGCCCAGCGCCGCCAGCGCCGCGCTGTCGAGCTCGGTGGCGATGGCGCCCGTCGCGGCCAGCATCAGGGCGTCATTGGTGGACGTGTCGCCATCGATGGTGATGCGGTTGAAGGATTTTGCGGCGGCGGCAACCAGCATTTTCTTCAGCAGCGGCGCGCCGACCCGCGCATCCGTCGCGACAAAGGCGAGCATGGTGGCCATGTCGGGGCGAATCATGCCGGCGCCCTTGGCGATCCCGGTCACCGTGAGGGTCTCGCCACCCGGCAGGCGCACACGGCGGCTCGCGCCCTTGGGCCGGGTGTCCGTGGTGAGAATGCCTTCGGCGGCCAGCTCCCAGCCGTTCGCGTCCAGCGCGGCAACCGCGGCCGGCAAGGCGGCGACGATGCGCTCCGCGGGCAGGGGTTCGCCGATGACGCCGGTGGAGAAGGGCAGGACCTGTGCTGTCGCGACACCGGTGTGCGCCGCCAGCGCCGCACACACGGCCTCGGCGCGCACCAGCCCGTCGGGGCCCAGGCCCGCGTTGGCGTTGCCGGTGTTGATCACCCAGTAGCGCGGCGCGGTCTGCGCCAGATGGTTGCGCGCCACCTGTACCGGCGCGGCACAGAAGGCGTTGCGGGTGAACAGCCCGGCGCTGGTGGCGCCGGCGGCCAGCTCGATCACCACCAGATCGCGGCGCCCCAGTTTTTTGACGCCGGCGCTGGCGGTACCCAGGCGCAAACCCGCAATCGGATGGAGCTCGGGCAAGACGTCTTCACCCACGGCCATGATCGGCTCCCGCAACCAGTCCGGCGGCACTCATAGCTTGCCGTGGCACTGCTTGAATTTTTTGCCGGAGCCGCACGGGCAGGGTTCGTTGCGTCCCACCTTGATGTCTTCCCGTACGAAAGGTGTCGGCGTGCGCGGCGCGCGGCCGGCGTCGGCGGGCGCTGCGTCCGGCACCTCGCCCATAGCGGTGGCTTCGGCGTGCTGGAAGGCCAGCCGCTGCCGCGCTTCCTCTTCGCGCCGGCGCTGTTCCAGGGCGTTGATGTCTTCTTCGCGACGGACCTGGAGCCGGACCAGAAAGCGCACCGTGTCGTGCTTGACGCGGGACAGCAGTTCCTGAAACATCGCGAAGGCTTCGCGCTTGTATTCCTGCTTGGGATTCTTCTGGGCGTACGCGCGCAGCCCGATGCCCTGGCGCAGTTGATCCATGGTCGCGAGGTGCTCCTTCCAGTGATTGTCGAGCACCTGCAACATCACCTGCTTTTCGATCACATGAATGTCGGGGCCGATCTCCGCCACCTTGGCGGCGTAGGCGGCATCGGCGGCGGCCTGAATGCGCTCCCGCAACCCTGCTTCAACGAGCCGGTCATCCGCATCCAGCCACTGCGCCAGCGGCAGCTCCAGGTTCATCTCGCGGTGCAATTCCTCTTCCAGCCCGGGGATGTTCCACTGCTCCGCCAGGCTGGCCGGCGGGATGAAGCGGTCGACCAGTTCGGTGACCACGTCCCGGTGCAGGTTCTCGATGATGTCGGTGATGTGGTCGGCGGCCAGCAGCTCGTCGCGCTGCTGGTAGACGACCTGACGCTGGTCGTTGGCGACGTCGTCGTATTCCAGCAACTGCTTGCGGACATCGAAGTTGCGGCCTTCCACCTTGCGCTGGGCTTTTTCCACCGCGTTGGTGACCATGCGATGCTCGATGGCCTCGCCCTGGTCCATGCCCAGCGCGCCCATCATGCCCTTGACCCGGTCGGTGATGAACAACCGCATCAGGTTGTCTTCCATGGCCAGATAGAAGCGGCTGAGCCCGGGATCGCCCTGGCGACCGGCGCGGCCGCGCAACTGGTTGTCGATGCGCCGTGATTCGTGGCGCTCGGTGCCGAGGATGTGCAGACCACCGGCCGCGATCACCCGCGCATGGCGCTCTTCCCACGCGGCCTTGACGCGGGCAATCTCGGCTTCGCTGGGGTTTTCCAGCGCGGCGAGCTCGGCTTGCAGGCTGCCGCCCAGCACGATGTCGGTGCCGCGGCCCGCCATGTTGGTGGCAATGGTCACGGTCCCGGGCCGCCCGGCCTGGGCGATGATATGGGCTTCCTTTTCATGGAACTTGGCGTTCAGCACCTGGTGCTCGATGCCGCGCGCCTTGAGCTCCGCGGACAACAGCTCGGAGCTCTCGATAGACGCGGTGCCGACCAGCACCGGCGCGCCCTGGTCCCGACAGGAGACGATGTCATCCACAACGGCGTTGTACTTTTCGGCCTGGGTCATGAAGATCAGGTCGTTGAGATCCTTGCGGATGACGGGCTTGTTGGGCGGAATCACCACGACCTGCAAACCGTAGATCTGCTGGAATTCGTAGGCTTCGGTATCCGCCGTACCCGTCATCCCGGCGAGTTTGTGATAGAGGCGAAAATAATTCTGGAAGGTGGTCGAGGCGAGCGTCTGGCTTTCGCTCTGGATGGCGACGCCTTCCTTCGCCTCGATCGCCTGGTGCAGGCCTTCGGAGAGCCGGCGTCCCGGCATGGTGCGCCCGGTATGCTCGTCGATCAGCACCACTTCGCCGTCGCGCACGATGTATTCGACATCGCGATGAAACAGGTGCCGCGCCCGCAGCGCGTTGTGGACGTGGTGCAGCAGCCCCAGGTTGACGGCCTGGTAGAGGCTGTCTTCCGGTGCGAGCAATCCGGCGTTGGCGAGCAAGCCTTCGATTTTTTCGTGGCCGGCTTCGGAGAGTTCCACCTGGCGGGTTTTCTCGTCCAGCGTGAAGTCGCCCGGGTTCGCGTCGCTGTGGGGATCGAGCACCTGCACAAGCTTGTCGATGCGCTGGTAGAGCGCCGAACTGTCGCGTGCCTGGCCGGAAATGATGAGCGGCGTGCGCGCCTCGTCGATCAGGATGGAGTCGACTTCATCGACGATCGCGTAGGCCTGGCCGCGCTGACTCTTGTCCTGCAGGCTCAGCGCCATGTTGTCGCGCAGGTAGTCGAAACCGAATTCGTTATTGGTGCCGTAGGTGATGTCGGCGGCGTAGGCTTCCCGCCGGCTCACCGGCAGCAAGTCGTTGCCCGAGTGGGACAGCAGGAAGGAATTGGGTTCCCCGGGGCCGGCAAAGGACTGGATCACACCGACCGACAACCCCAGGTACCGGTACACCGGGCCCATCCAGGTTGCATCGCGGCGGGCCAGATAGTCGTTCACGGTAACGATATGGACACCCTCGCCGGTGAGGCCGTTGAGGTAGGCCGGCAGGGTCGCCACCAGTGTCTTGCCTTCGCCGGTACGCATTTCCGCTATGCGGCCCTGGTGCAGAACGGCGCCGCCGATCAGTTGCGCATCGAAGTGCCGCAACCCCAGGGTGCGATGGGCAGCTTCGCGCACCACCGCAAACGCCTCGGGCAACAGATCGTCCAGCGTCGCGCCGTCCGCGAGACGCTGGCGAAACTCCAGGGTTTTCGCCTGCAACGCCGCGTCGTCGAGGTCGCTCAGACCGGCCTGGCTGTTGACCGCCCGTACCACCTTGCGCAGCGCGCGCAGCGCGCGATCATTCTGGGTTCCGATAAGCTTCCTGAGTAAACCGACCACGTGGACATCCCGGGGCTTGCGTAGGGGCGAATGGCGGCAGCGCGCGAGCGCCCTGCCGAAAATGGGGCTGTATGTTATTTCACTGAATGACGCGGTGTATATAAGGTGCCGGATTCATGCTGCTGCCATCCTTGGTCACTTCGAAATGCACATGGGGGCCGCTGGCGCGACCGGTCTTGCCCATGAGCGCGACGACGTCGCCTTTTTTTACCAGATCGCCAACCGCGACGCGGTTCTCGCGGTTGTGGCCGTAGCGCGTCACCAGCCCATCGCCATGGTCGATTTCGACGACGTTGCCGTAACCCCGCTCCAGGCCCGCCCGGGTCACGATTCCCGCCGCGACCGCCACCACGCGCGAGCCTTCCGCGCCGGCAAAATCGACACCGCCGTGCCAGGCGCGACGGCCGTTGAACGGATCCACCCGGTAGCCGTACTCGGACGAAATCCACCCGGACGCCACCGGCTGGCCGGCGACACTGCTCTGGCGATCCAGATTGCGATCCTCGATCAGGCCGTTGAGCAACAGCAGCTGATGTTCGCGCTCGTCAAACTGGGCGCTGATGTCTCCGAACAGGCGGGTGATCTCCGCGGGCGGCACCACGGTGTCGGTCGCGTCCTCGGGACCGCCGACGGCGGGCGGGCGATCAAAGCCGAAGGCCTCCCGGTCGAGCCCGGCCTGCTCGACGATGCGTTCACCCACCGCATCGAGTCGCAGCGCACGGGCCTGCAATTCGGCGAGCTTGAGCGTCATGGCCTGCAGCACACGATGGGCCTCCGCCTCGCTGGCGGCGACCTGGTCGCGCTGGCTGTCGAGCGCGACCTGGAGCTGCTCGATCCGCAGCGCCAGGCGGGTCTGATTGGAACCCGTGGCGTTGCCCAGCGCGATGCCCACAACCAGTATGCACAGCGCGGCGAGCATCCACCGAAGCCGGCCGGAAACCAGCGCGCGCACGCGGCCACGGAAGTACGCGCTGACGGTCATGCCCGAACCCGACTCAACTCGCCAGCACCGGGCGGGAGTAGGACACGGGAACGATTTCCCCCTCGCCTTCGAAGGTGATGATCTCCCAGGCATCCGGCCGACTCAGCAGCTTGCGCAGCAGCACACTGTTGAGCGCATGGCCGGATTTTTCGGCGTCGAACTCGCCGATCAGGCCATAGCCCAGCAGATACAGGTCGCCGATGGCGTCCAGAACCTTGTGCTTGACGAATTCATCCTTGTAACGCAGTCCGTCTTCGTTCAGCACACCCGTGTCGTCGACCACGATGGCATTGTCCATGCTGCCGCCCAGCGCGAGCCCCTTGGAGCGCAGATAGCCGATTTCGTGCATGAAACCGAAGGTCCGGGCGCGGCTCACGTCCTTGACAAAGGAGGTGCTGGAAAAATCGATGGCCACCTTCAGGGCGCCGGCGACGAACAGCGGATGGTCGAACGCAATGGCAAACGTCACCCGGAAGCCCTCATAGGGGCGAAAGGTGGCTTTTTTGCCATCCTGCTCGACCGACACTTCCTTGCGGATGCGCAGGAATTTTTTGGGTCGCGCCTGCTCAACGATGCCGGCGGACTGGATCAGGAACACGAACGGCGCGGCGCTGCCGTCCATGATGGGGACTTCCGGCGCCGTGACTTCGACAATGGCATTGTCGATGCCCAGCCCGGCCAGCGCGGAGAGCAGGTGCTCCACGGTGGATACGCGCACGTCGCCACTGACCAGGGTCGTGGAGAGCGTGGTGTCGCCGACATTCTCGGCGCAGGCGCGAATTTCAACCGGCGGGTTCAGATCGGTGCGCCGGAACCAGATTCCGGTATCGGGTTCGGCGGGGAGCAGGGTAAGAAACACTTTTTGCCCGGTATGCAAACCCACGCCGGTCGCGCGGATCGCATTCTTGAGGGTGCGCTGCTGGATCAAGCTGATGCCTTACCGGACTCCGGGGCGAGCCATGGTAGCAAAACCGGCCGTCCGGCCGCCAGCCGGGGAGGGCGGGTACCACAACGCCTTGAATGGGAAGACATTCAAGGCGTTGCGCAGCACGGCCCCTGAGAGGGGATCAGGGGCCGTGCTCAGCCGCCGCGCATCAGTCCGCCTGGCGCCGCAGGAATGCCGGGATGTCCAGGTAGTCCAGGTCGGCGTCCTGGCGCAGGTCCAACCTGCGGGCGGTTGCTTCGGTTATGGGGCGGCGCGTGATGGTGGGCCGCTCGAGCGCGCCGTAGTCGATGTCGCCGTTGTTCTGAACCACCTTGGCCGCGCGCGCCGGCACCGCGGCCGGGCGGACTTCCTCGGGCCGTCCGAGGCCGGTGGCGACCACGGTGACACGGATTTCGTCACCCATGTCCGGATCGATCACGGTGCCCACCACCACGGTAGCGTTGTCGGAAGAGAATTCCTCGATGGTGTCGCCCACCTCGGCGAACTCGCCCAGCGACAGGTCGGGTCCGGCGGTGATGTTGACCAGAATGCCGCGCGCGCCCTGCAGATCGATATCTTCCAGCAGCGGGCTGTGGACGGCCGCCTCGGCGGCGATGCGGGCACGGCTCTCGCCGCTTGCGCGACCCGAGCCCATCATGGCCACGCCCATCTCCGACATCACGGTGCGCACGTCGGCGAAATCGACGTTGATCATGCCGGGCCGGATGATGAGATCGGCGATGCCCTGCACCGCGCCCAGCAGCACGTCATTGGCGGCGCGAAAGGCGTCCAGCAGGCTGGTGGAACGACCCAGTACCGACAGCAGTTTCTCGTTCGGCACCGTGATCAGCGAGTCCACCCGGTCCTTGAGCTGCCGGATGCCCTCGTCGGCGATTTCCCGCCGCTTGCTGCGCTCGAAATGAAACGGGCGTGTGACCACCGCCACGGTAAGGATGCCCAGCTCCCGCGCCACGTCGGCCACGACCGGTGCCGCTCCGGTGCCGGTGCCACCACCCATGCCGGCGGTGATGAACACCATGTCCGCACCCTGCAATACCTCGGCGATGCGGTCGCGGTCCTCCAGCGCCGCCTGGCGCCCGACTTCCGGATCGGCGCCCGCGCCCAGACCCTTGGTGATGCCGTTGCCGAGCTGCAGCAGGGTCGCGCCCTGGATATCCCTGAGGGCCTGGGAGTCGGTATTGGCGCAGATGAACTCCACCCCCTCGACCTGGCAGGCGATCATGTGGCGTACCGCATTGCCGCCACCGCCACCCACGCCGATGACCTTGATTTCGGCAGTTTCCGGAATACTGTCCACGATTTGAAACATGTGATTACCCCTCACTCAAGCTGGCGATTGAACGTTCATTACAGGTTGTTCTGAAACCACTGCCGGACGCGGCCGAGGAGTCCGTTTCCGGCCCCTTTCTTCGGCACGTTCCGGTTTTCCTGCTGCTGTTGCAGCCCGTAAAGCAGCAACCCGACCCCAGTGGAATAGATCGGGTTGTTGACGATGTCGGCGAGACCCTGGATGTTTTGGGGCATCCCGAGCCGCACTGGCATATGAAAAATTTCCTCCGCAAGGTCCACCACGCCTTCCATCTTGGCCGTGCCTCCGGTGAGGACGATGCCGGCGGCGAGCAGATCCTCGAGACCGCTGCGCCGCAGTTCGGACTGCACCAGGGTGAACAGCTCGTCGTAGCGCGGCTCCACCACCTCGGCCAGTGCCTGACGCGACAGGCTGCGCGGGGCGCGGTCGCCCACGCTCGGCACCTTGATGGTCTCCTCGGGGCCGGCGAGCTGCGCCAGGGCGCAGGCGTACTTGATCTTGAGTTCCTCGGCATGCGCGGTGGGCGTGCGCAGCGCCATGGCGATGTCGTTGGTGACCTGATCCCCGGCGATGGGAATCACGCCGGTGTGGCGGATGGCGCCTTCGGTGCACACGGCGAGGTCGGGGGTGCCACCGCCGAGGTCCACCAGCCAGACGCCGAGCTGCTACTCGTCCTCGGTGAGCACGGCGTAGCTCGATGCCAGTTGTTCGAGAATGATGTCGTCCACTTCCAGTCCGCAGCGCCGGATGCACTTCTTGATGTTCTGGGCGGCATTGGCGGCGCAGGTCACCAGATGCACCTTGGCCTCCAGGCGCACTCCCGACATGCCCAGCGGCTCGCGCACGCCTTCCTGGTTGTCGATGATGAATTCCTGTGGCAGCACATGGAGGATCTCCTGATCCGCCGGGATGGCCACCGCGCGCGCCGCGTCGATCACGCGATCGATGTCGGTCTGGTGCACCTCACGGTCGCGGATGGCCACGATGCCGTGGGAGTTGAGGCTGCGAATATGACTGCCCGCGATGCCGGCGTAGACCGAGTGGATCTGACAACCCGCCATCAACTCGACTTCCTCGATGGCGCGCTGGATCGCGTGCACCTTGGATTCGATGTTGACCACCACGCCCTTCTTGATCCCGGAGGACGGATGCATGCCCGTCCCGACGATTTCGAGCTGTCCGTTGGGGCCCGCAACGCCAATGATCGCCACCACCTTGGAAGTGCCAATATCCAGTCCGACGATCATCTGTTCGCCGCTAATGCCTGCCATACCCTCTCCCCATACAAAGTTCTCGCTTCAGCCGGCGTGAGTCGCGGCGTGGGTCGCGGCGGGTGCCGCGCGCCAGCGCACCGCGACACCGTTGCCGTAACGCGCGTCGACGCGCGCCAATTCGTCCCGCCGCGCCGCCAGGCCCTTGCGCCACAGCGCCAGAAAACGTTCCAGCCGCGCGTCCGTATCAACGCGTCCCAACAGCAATTCGGTGTCGCCGGCCAGCCGCAGGCTCAGTCCTTCATCGTCCTGAGCCAAGCGCTCGATGCGCAGGTCGTCGCGGGCCAGACGCGCCGCCAGTGCCCGGTACGCGGCCATCACCTCCACTTCGGAATTCTCCGGGCCGACCAGCTCGGGCAGCTCCTTGAAATCATCGGCCGACACGCCCGGCAACACTTCGCCGTGACCATTGAGAAATTCACCGGCGCGCCAGCGCGCTATCGGTGCCTCTTCGTCGAGATGGAGATAAAGGCCGTTGGGCCATTCGCGCCGCGCCCGCACACTGGCAATCCAGGGGTGTTCTTCCAGGCCACGCTGCAGTGCCCGCATGTCCAGAGTCAGGAAGCCACCATCGAGGTAGTGGCTCACCAGATCCTCGATTTCGGCGCGGCGCAGGTGGTGGATGTCGCCATCGACGGCAACCACCCGCAGCGGTGCGTCCAGATAGCGATACAACACCAAACCGGCCGCCGCCAGCACCGTCAACGCCGCCGCGAGCACCAGCGCAAAACCGGCCACCCGCAGCAGGCGCCCGATATCGACGCGCGGTTCCCGCTCGCGCGGACGCGCACCCTGAAAGCGCCGCGCCACGTTCATGGCGCCGTCTCCCGGCCGTCGCCGCAGGTCGCGGCGGCGAGAATTTCCAGCACCAGCTCGGAAAACGACAGCCCGGCGGCGGCGGCGGCCATGGGCACCAGGCTGTGATCGGTCATGCCGGGAACCGCGTTGACTTCCAGCAGGCACCAGCGGCCGTCGGTATCGGCCATCACATCGACTCGCCCCCAGCCGCGCGCATCCAGGCTGGCAAAGGCGCGCAGCGCCAGCGCCTGGAGTTCCGCTTCCCGCTCCGCGGACAGTCCGCACGGACACAGGTAGCGGGTGTCGTCGCGCAGATATTTGGCTTCGTAGTCGTAGAATTCGCGCGCGGTCTCGAGGCGGATCACCGGTAGCGCGCGGTCGCCGAGAATCGCGACCGTGTACTCGGCGCCGGCGATCCAGGATTCGGCGATCACGCAGGCGTCATAGGCATGCGCGGCGCGCCACGCCTGCTCCAGTTCCATCGCGCTGCGCGCGCGCGCCATGCCGAGACTGGAGCCTTCGTGCGCCGGCTTGACCATCACGTCGCCGCCGAGATCGGCAAGCACCGCCGCCCAGTCGCAGGCGGCATCCAGCACCGCAAAGCGCGCGGTAGGCAATCCGGCGCCCTGCCACAACTGCTTGCAGCGCAGCTTGTCCATGGCGAGCGCCGCCGCCTTGACGCCGCTGCCGGTGTAGGGAATGCCCAGCCACTCGAGCGCGCCCTGGACGGTGCCGTCCTCGCCACCGCGCCCGTGGAGCGCGATGAATACCCGGTCGGGCCGGGTGGCGAGCAACTGTTGCAGCAGATCGGCGCCGGCGTCGATTCCGTAGGCATCGACACCCGCCTCCAGCAGCCCGCGCAGCACCGCGGCGCCGCTCTTGAGAGACACCTCGCGCTCGGCGGAGCGCCCGCCGTGGAGCACCGCCACATGCCCGAAACGACGCGGATCCACACTCACCGCGGCCATCAACCCAGCCCTCCGTCCGCCAGCAGGCGACTGAGGCGGCTGACGTTGCCCGCGCCCTGGGTGATCACGATGTCGCCGGGCCGCACCAGGTTGCGCAGCAAGTCCGGCACCGCTTCGATGCTGTCGGCGTAGACGGGATCGAGCACACCGCGCAGACGGATGCTGCGGCACAGGCTGCGGCTGTCGGCGCCGGGAATTTCGTCCTCGCCGGCGGCATAGACCGGCAGCAGCACCAGCAGATCGCAGCCGGACAGCACCTGCACGAAATCTTCGTAGAGATCCCGGGTGCGGCTGTAACGATGGGGCTGAAAAATCATCACCAGGCGCCGGTCGGGCCAGCCGTCGCGCACCGCGCGCTGGGTCGCCGCCACCTCGGCGGGATGGTGGCCGTAGTCGTCCACCAGCAGGGCGGTGCCGGCGCCGACCGGATACTCGCCCTGGATCTCGAAGCGGCGACCGACGCCTTGAAACCCGCCGAGTCCGGTCAGGATGGCGCTGTCGGAAATCCCCTCATCCGTCGCGATGGCAATGGCGGCCGCCGCGTTCAGTACATTGTGGGCACCGGGGATGTTGAGCTCGATCGCGAGCGGCTCGCGATCGGGTCGATGCAGCGAAAAGCGGGTGCGAGACGCGGCGAAAACGACATCCGCAGTCCGGAAATCCGCGTCTTCGGCAAACCCGTAGGTGAGCACCGGGCGCGCCACCTGGGGCAGCAGTTCGCGCACCGTGGGGTCGTCGATACAGAGCACCGCGAGGCCGTAAAACGGCAGATTGTGCAGAAACTCGACGAACGTGCGCTTGAGTTTGGCGACCTCGAAATCATAGGTCGCCATGTGGTCCTGGTCGATATTGGTGACCACCGCCACCATGGGCTGCAAGTGCAGGAAGGAAGCATCGCTCTCGTCGGCCTCCGCCACCAGATAGCGGCTTTCGCCGAGCCCCGCGTTGGCGCCGGCACTGTTCACCCGGCCGCCGATGACGAAGGTCGGGTTGCGTCCCGCCGCCGCCAGAATCGCCACGATCAGGCTGGTGGTGGTGGTCTTGCCGTGGGTGCCGGCGACCGCGATGCCATGCCGGTAGCGCATCAGTTCGGCGAGCATTTCGGCGCGCTGCACGATGGGAATGCGCGCGTCCCGCGCCGCCATCAGCTCGGGGTTGGACGCGGTCACGGCCGCCGACTGCACCACGACGTCGGCACCCTCCACCTGGGCGCTGTGGTGGCCGATCCAGACTTCGGCGCCCAGCTCCCGCAGGCGCAGCACATTGGCGCTTTCCGCCAGGTCCGATCCGGAAATCCGATAGCCCTGATTCAGCAGCACCTCGGCGATGCCGCTCATGCCGGCACCGCCGATACCGACGAAGTGGATGCGGCGAATGCGGCGCATTTCGGGCACCTGGAAGGCTCCGCTCATCGCGCCACCTCCAGACAGACCGCGGCCACCGCCTGGGCGGCGTCCGGCAACGCCAGACCACGGGCTTGCGTGGCCATGGCGGCGCGCCGCGGCGTATCGGTGCTCAGCTCGGCAATCGCCGCCGCCAACTGCGCGCTGTCGAGTGTCGCTTCGCGGAACAGCAGCGCCGCTCCGCCTTGCACCAGCCAGCGGGCATTGTGGTACTGGTGGTCGTCGATGGCATGGGGATAGGGCACCAGAACGGCGGGCAATCCCGCCGCGGCAAGCTCGGAGACGGTGAGTGCTCCGGCGCGACAGATCGCAAAATCCGCCCAAGCGTAGGCTTCCGCCACATCGGCGATAAAGGGCATCACTTCGGCCTCGACCCCCGCTTCGGCGTACGCGGCCCGGGTCGCCTCCAGATGCGCCTCACCACACTGGTGGCGCACCACGGGACGCGCCGCCGCGGGCAGCAGTGCGAGGGCGGCGGGTACCAGCGTATTCAGGGCACGCGCACCCAGACTGCCGCCCAGTATCAGCAGGCGTGCGTGGCCCGAATGCGCCCGGTCCACCGGAGTCGCGGCCAGCGCGCTGATGGCCGCGCGCACCGGGTTGCCACACTGCCGTGTGCCGGGCAGGACGTCCGGAAATGCGCTCAAGACCCGGGTCGCGAACCGCGCCAGCAGACGGTTGGTGGTGCCGGCAATCGCATTCTGTTCATGAATGACGAGGGGAATCCTCAGTACCCGCGCGGCGATTCCACCCGGACCTGCCGCAAACCCGCCAAACCCGACCACCACCTGGGGCCGCAGCCGGCGCACGGCAGCGAACGCCTGTACACCGGCGGCGGCCAGACTCAGCACCGCGCGCAGCCGCGCCCGGATACCCACGCCCCGCAACCCCGCAACCTTGAGAAAATGGATCGGGTAGCCGTGTTCTGGCACCAGCCGCGCCTCGATGCCGCGGCGCGTACCCAGCCAGTGCACCTCGCAGCCGCGCGCGCGCAGCTCATCCGCCACCGCGAGGGCGGGAAACACATGGCCACCGGTACCGCCTGCCATGATCAACACCCGCTTAGCCTCCACTGCGTTCACGGCGCACCTGCCGCGCCACTTCGGCGCGCTGCTCCATCTCGGCGCCGATGCGCAGCACCAGCGCCACCATCGCACTGCATGCCAGCAGACTGCTGCCGCCATAGCTCACCAGCGGCAGGGTGAGCCCCTTGGTAGGGAGCAACCCGGACGTGACGCCGATATTGATGAACGTCTGGCCCGCCAGCAGAATCCCGACGCCAAACGAAATATAGGTTGCAAACCAGTCCTGCCGCTGCATCGCGCTACGGGCGCAAACAAAGCAGCGCGCTACCAGCAGGGAAAAGGTCAGTACCACCACCGCCACGCCGAGCCAGCCGAACTCCTCCGCGAAGATCGCGAAGATGAAATCGGTATGGGCTTCGGGCAGATACAGCGCCTTCTGCACGCTGTTGCCCAGCCCCACGCCGAACCAGCCGCCGCGCCCGAACGCAATCAGCGACTGGGTCAACTGATAGCCACTGTCGTACTGGTCCGCCCAGGGATCGAGATAGGCCACAAGCCGCTGCGCCCGATAGGGCGAGAGGAGCACGAGGCCCGCCAGCGCGGCCACCCCGGCGGACATCAGCAGGAAGAACTGCCACAGCCGCACGCCGGCGAGAAACAGCATCGTCACGACGGTCGCCGCGATCACGACGATCGAGCCCAGGTCAGGTTGCAACAGCATCAACACGGCCAGCACGCAGACAATGGCCAGGGGTTTCGCAAAATCCCGCCATTCTTCCCGCAGGTGCAACTGCCGGCGTTGCAGATAGGCGGCGGTGAACACCACCATGGCGAGCTTGGCAAACTCGCCCACTTGCAGGGAAAACGGGCCCAGGGCCAGCCAGCGTCGGCTGCCGTTGACTTCGCGGCCGATACCGGGAATCAGCACCACCACCAGCAACAGCAGTGCGACGATCAACAAGGTCGCGCTCTGGGCATACCACCACGCCAACGGAATCCGCAGCACGACCACGGCCAGTGCGCCTGACAGGCTCAGGTACAACAGGTGTCGTTTGACAAAATAAAGCGTGTCGCCGTGTCCCGTGGCCAACCCAATGGACGCCGATGCAACCATCACCAGTCCCAACGACAGCAGCGCCAGTGCGCTGCCGGCGAGCCAGCGATCGAGACCACGGGGTGGCGGGGAAGACCCCACCGGAAGCCACCTGCCCAGGCGTTGGAGCAATTGCGTTTTCGACGCGGCCGCCGCGCCGCGAACTCCGGGCGCAGCCGCGTTCACGGCAACGCCCGTGCGGCACGCGCAAACTGCTCGCCGCGGTCGGCGTAGTTCGCAAACATGTCGAAGCTCGCGCAGGCGGGCGACAGCAGCACGCAGTCGCCCGGACGAGCCGCTGCGCGCGCCGCCGCAACCGCCGCCGCCATCGACGCCACTCGCGCCACCGGCACGCGCCCGGCGATGGCCGTCTCGATCTGGCCGGCGTCTTCTCCCAGCAGCAACGCCTTGCGTACCCGCCCGGGGAGTGCCGCCGCCAACGCCACGAAGGTCTGGCCCTTGCCCTGGCCGCCGGCGATCCAGACCAGATTGGGCGCCGGGCCGGCAAGGCCTTCAATGGCGGCAACGGCGGCGCCGACATTGGTCGCCTTGGAGTCGTCGATCCAGGTAACACCGTCGCGTTCAAGCACCCGCTGACAACGATGCGGCAGACCGGTGAAGTGGCGCAGCGCCGCAAGCATCGAGGTCATCGGCAGCCCGGCGGCATGCCCGAGCGCCAGCGCGGCAAGCGCGTTCGCGATATTGTGGCGGCCCTTGAGGCCGACCGCGTCGGTCGGCAGCAGCGATGTCGCCCCAAAGGCGAGCCATTCGCGGCCACCGTCCATCACCAGCCCGAAGCCATCGCCGGGCGGCCGGCCAAGTCCGAAACTCGAGCGCGCTGCGCCAATGGCGTCCGGGGGCTCCGTCTGCGGGTCATCGCGATTGCAGACGACGTGCCGCGCGCCGCTGAAAATACGCTGTTTGGCGCGGTGGTACGCCGCCAGATCGGGGTAACGATCCAGATGATCCGGACTGATGTTGAGCACCGCGGCGACCGCGGCGCCCAGTACCCGCGTGGTTTCGAGCTGAAAGCTGGAGAGTTCCAGCACATAGAGCTGGGCATTGTCGTCCAGCAGATCGAGCGCCGGGGTACCCAGATTGCCTCCCACGGCGACCCGTGTGCCCGCCGCGACCGCCATGGCGCCCACCAACGCGGTCACCGTGCTTTTGCCGTTCGAACCGGTGATGGCGATGATCGGCGCCTGCGCCACGCGGGCGAACAGCTCGATGTCGCCGATGACCTCGACGCCGGCGGCCGCCGCGGCGGCGAGCGCCGGTTCCGCCAGCGCGAGCCCGGGACTCAGGATGATGCGGGTGGCACGGGCGAGCAGCTCCGCGTCCAGATCGCCGAGGAATACCGGCACCTCCGGACATTCGCTCGTCAGCGCCGCGAGGCCCGGCGGCGCGGCGCGGGTATCCACCACGGCGAAAGAGTCCGGCCACCACGGTGCGCTGATCATTGGCGGGCAGGGCTCTGGTCATGGCGGCGTCAACGCAGCTTCAACGTGGCCAGACCGACCAGCACCAGAATCAGGGTGATGATCCAGAAGCGGACGATCACCCGTGGTTCGGGCCAGCCCTTGAGTTCGAAATGATGGTGAATCGGCGCCATGCGGAAAATACGCTTGCCGGTGAGCTTGTAGGACGCTACCTGGAGAATGACCGACACCGTCTCCAGCACAAAGATGCCGCCCATGATGAACAGCACGATTTCGTGCCGCACGATCACCGCGATCACGCCGAGCGCGGCGCCCAATGCCAGCGCGCCCACGTCGCCCATGAAGATCTGCGCCGGATAGGTGTTGAACCACAGAAAACCCAGCCCGGCGCCCGCCAACGCGGCGCAAAACACCACCAGTTCGCCGGCACCGAGAATGAAGGGGACGTGCAGATATTGGGAAAACTCCGCGTGCCCGACCAGGTAGGCAAACAGTCCCAGCGCGCCGCCGACCAGCACCGTCGGCATGATCGCCAGGCCATCGAGGCCGTCGGTGAGATTGACCGCGTTGCTGGTGCCCACGATCACGAAGTAGGTGAGCAGGATGTAACCCCAGCCCATATCCCAGCTCACCTGCTTGAAGAAGGGCACGATCAATTGAGTCGCCGCCGGAGTCTGCGCGCTGTAATAAAGAAACAGCGCCGCCGCCAAACCCGCCAGCGACTGCCAGAGGTATTTCCAGCGCGCCGGCAGCCCGCGCGAGTTGCGCGCCACCACCTTGCGGTAATCGTCAACCCAGCCGATGGCGCCAAAGGCGAAGGTCACCAGCAGCACGGTCCACACATAGCGATTGCCGAGATCGGACCACAGCAGGGCGCTGGCGAAAATCGCCAGCAGGATCAGCGCGCCGCCCATGGTGGGAGTGCCGGATTTGCTCAGGTGCGACTGCGGCCCGTCGCTGCGCACCGCCTGACCGATCTGCAGGGCATTGAGGCGCCGGATCACGCCCGGACCCAGCAGCAGCGAGATGCCGAGCGCCGTGAGCGCGCCCATGATGGCGCGCAGCGTGAGGTAGTGAAACACGCCGAAGCCGCGGTAATACTGGGCCAGATAATCACTTAACCAGAGCAGCATCGGCTTCCTCCCCAGCATCGAGTTGACGCGCAATGTCTTCCATCCCGGCCGAACGCGAGCCTTTGACGAGCACTGTGGTGTCGGGGGCGAGGAGGTCGACCAGCGTCTGCGTCAGTGTGGTTTTGTCCGAAAAGGCACGGCCGCCCGCGCCAAAGGCCGCCGCCGCCTGCGCGCTCAGCGGGCCGCAGGCGTAAAGCGCATCGATGCCCTGGGCCGCGGCGTAAGCGCCCACTTCGCGGTGTAGTGCCTTGGCGTCCGGACCCAGTTCCGCCATGTCGCCCAGCACCAGCAGGCGGCGCCCGGGAAAACTCGCGAGTGCATCCACGGCCGCCTTCACCGAACCGGGATTGGCGTTGTAGCTGTCGTCGATCACCCGGCTGCCGTTGCGCCCGCGGCGGGCCTGCATGCGGCCGGGCGCCGGCAGCACCGCCCGCAATCCCGCCGCCATGGCTTCCAGGCTGGCGCCGGCCGCGAGCGCGCAAGTGGCGGCGGCAAGCGCATTGGCGACATTGTGACGACCGGCGACCTGCAACCGGATCGCGGTCTCGCCCAGCGGGGTGCGCAACGAGAAGCTGGCGCAGCCTTCGGCGTCCATCGCGATGGCCGTCGCACCGACATCGGCGTCCGCCCGCGTGAGACTGAACGTCAGCACCTCGAGGCAGGGCAAATGGGCGCGCCAGTCGGTCAGCCAGCGGGAATCCAGGTCGAGATTGAGCACAGCGGTGCCTTTGGCGCCCAGCGCGGCGTAGATCTCGCCCTTGGCGGCGGCCACCCCGGCCAGGGAACCGAAGCCGGCGACATGGGCGGGCAGCACATTGGTGATCAGCGCCACCGTCGGACGCGCGATGCTGCCCAGCCAGGCGATTTCGCCGGCGGCGCTCGCGCCCATTTCCAGCACCGCGAAGCGATGCTCCGGCTCGCAGCCGAGCAGGGTGAGCGGCAACCCGATGTGGTTGTTGAGGTTGCCGCGCGTCGCCAGCACCGGTCCCAGGCCGCGCAGAATGGCCGCGGTCATCTCCTTGACGGTGGTCTTGCCGCTGCTGCCGGTGATGGCGATCACCGGGCCGTCGAACTGGTCGCGCGCCAGGGACGCGAGCTGCCCCAGGGCTTCACCGGTATCGGGCACGATCCATTGCGGGAGTTTCAGGCGCTTGTCGGCCCGCATCACCACCAGCCCGCAGGCCTGTGCGGCCGCCTCGGCGAGAAACTGATGCGCGTCGAAGCGCTCGCCGCGCAATGCCACGAACAATTCACCCCCGCGCAACTGGCGGGTGTCGGTGGCGACGCGCTGGAAGCGGCAATCGGGATACATGAGGGTGCCGCCGAACGCGGCGGCGGCTTCCGACAGGGTCAGGGGACGCACGGTCATGACCGGCCCTCCCGTGCGGCGAGCGCGCGCCGCGCTTCGGCGGCGTCGTCGCAGGGCCAGCGCACGCCGGCAATTTCCTGCCAGGTTTCGTGGCCCTTGCCGGCGAGCAGGACGATATCGGCGGGGCTGGCATCGGCGATGGCCCGCGCGATGGCTGCCCTGCGCTCGGGGATCACCAGCAGACGGTCGCGTTGATTGGCGGCAACGCCGCTCAGAATCTCGGCGATGATGGCGTCGGGAGCTTCGCCGCGCGGATTGTCGCTGGTCACCACCACCCGGTCCGCGCCGGCCACCGCGATCGCACCCATCCGGGGGCGCTTGCCGCGATCGCGTTCACCGCCGCAGCCGAACACGCACCACAGCCGCCCGCCGGCGACGCTTTCGCGCAGCGCGGCCAGCACCTGTTCGAGGGCGTCGGGCGTGTGCGCATAATCGACCACCACCCGCGGACCCGCGGCGCCGCCGACCGATTGCATGCGTCCGGGAGCGGCCCGCAGTTGCGGAACGGCAGCCAGCACGGCAGCCAGCGCGAAACCCTGGGCACAGGCCGCGCCGATCACCGCCAGCAGGTTGGCAAGGTTAAAGCGGCCGGGCAGTCCGCTGACCAGGGCGCCCTCGCCCCAGGGCGTAGCCACCCGTGCGCGCACGCCGGCCGCGCTGAACTCCGCGTCGATTGCCCGGATCGCGGCGGTGGCGCCCCGCGCGGAATAGCCGTGGCCGACGACCCCGTCTGGCAATGCGCCGAGCAGTTCGGCGCCGGCCGGATCGTCCAGATTGATCACGGCACTCGCCAACCCGGGCTGCCGGAACAGTTGTGCCTTGGCCGCGCGATAGGCTGCCATGTCACCGTGATAGTCGAGATGATCCCGGCTCAGGTTGGTGAATATGGCGACGTGCACGGGCACCGCCGCCACGCGCTGCTGATCCAGACTATGGGACGAGACCTCGATGGCTACCCGGCGTACGCCCCGGTCGCGGAAGTCCGCCAGCAGCCGCTGCATCGCGATCGCGTCAGGCGTCGTCAGTCCGGTTTCGGCCAGCGCGGCGGGGTCGTCCAGCACACCCGCGCCCAGGGTTCCGATGACGCCGGCGGGCGCTTCCAGCACTGCGAACAGTTGCGCCAGCAACTGGGTGCAAGTGGTCTTGCCGTTGGTGCCGGTCACACCCGTGATGGTCAGCGCCGCGCCGGGATCACCGTAAAAACGCCCGGCGATGGCGCTGACCTGCGCCGCCAGCCCCGCCACCGGGATGACCGGAATGCGGAGCGACGCCAGCGCGGCGGCGTACGCGGACAGGCCAGCCGCCTCGGCGAGCACGGCGACCGCGCCGGCTCCGGCCGCCGCGACCATGAAATCACGTCCATCCTGGCGAATCCCGGGCAGGGCGAGAAAGAGATCGCCGGCCGCGATGCCGCGGCTGTCGAGGGCGAGTCCCCGGGCCCGGACCTCCGCCCAGGCAGCCGGCGCGGCCGCAGCGACCGGCACACCGGCCAGCAGATCGGCCAGCCGGAAATCGACGTCATGGCGAGGGGCGGCCATCATCCGGCACCCGTCCCGGTCCGCCGTGCGGCGGTGGCGGTCACATCCGCCACCGCCCCCGGCGGCGGCCCCGGGGGGAGCGGAGGCTGTACTTCCAAGAGGCGCAGCGCCGCCGAGGTAACCCGGGCGAACACCGGCGCCGCCACCACACCGCCGAAGTAACCGCCGACCTGCGGATCGTCGACGACCACCACCGTCACCAGTTGTGGATTGTCCGCCGGCGCCATGCCGGCAAACAGCGATACATAGTGATGCAGTTGATAGCCCCCGACCCCCACCTTGTGGGTGGTGCCGGTCTTGCCCGCCGCGGCGTAGACCGGGATCGCCGCGTGTGTGCCCGTGCCGCGCTCCACCACGGCTTTCAGCATGATGCGGATCTCATCGGCGATTTTGGCTTCGATGACCCGCTTGCCGGCGGGCAGGGGCGTGCCCGGCTCCTGCCGCAGCAAGGTCACCGGTCGCCGCACACCACCGTTCGCCAGCACGAAATAGGCGCCGGCCAGCTGCAACGGGGTCACCGTCAGCCCGTAGCCAAACGCCAGCGATGCGTGTTCGACCGGTGCCCACCTGTGCCGACTCGGCAGGTTGCCGGGGCCTTCGCCTGGAAATCCGGTGCCGGGACTCTGGCCGAACCCCACCCGGTCGAACACATTGCGGATACTCTCGGCGTCCAGGGTCATGGCGACTTTGGTGGTGCCCACCTGGCTCGATTTGGCGAGCACACCCGTAAGATCGAGGAGTCCGTAGCTGTGGGGATCCTTGTAGGTCTTGTCGCCGAAGCGGATGTAGCCGGGCGCCGTGTCCACCGGGGTGTCCGGCCGGAATCGTCCACTTTCCAGCGCGGCCACCATGGTGAACGGTTTCATGACCGAGCCCGGTTCGATCATGTCGGTGATCGGTCGATTGCGCTGCGCATTCACCTCACCCGCGCCGCGCGCGTTGGGATTGAAGGAGGGTTGACTCACCATCGCCAGAACTTCCCCGGTACGGGCATCCAGCATCACCACGGACCCGGTCGCCGCGCGATGCTCTTCCAGCGCGGCGCGCAACTCGCGATAGGCCAGGTATTGCAGACGCAGATCGATGGACAGCGCGAGATCGTTGCCCGGCTTTTCGCTGCGGATCAGTTCCAGGTCTTTGATCACCTGCGTATTGCGGTCCTGGAGCACCCGGCGCTCCCCGGGCACGCCGGCCAGCCACTGGTCATAGGCCAGTTCGAGTCCCTCCTGCCCTTTGTCGTCAATATCGGTGAAGCCGACCAATTGCGCGGCGACTTCACCCGCGGGGTAGTAGCGCTTGAATTCGTCGCGCCCGTAAACGCCCTTGAGCTTCAGTTCGAGTACCGGGTTCGCCTCGGCGGGAGCCAGCCGCCGCGCCAGGAACATGAATTCACGTTTGGCATTACGGTCCAGACTCTCCCGCAATTTCGCCAGCGGCACGCCGAGCCGCCGTGCCAGGGGCTCAAGGCTCTTGCCGCTCTCCAGCAGTTCCTTCGGATTGGCCCACAGCGTCACCACCGCGGTACTCACCGCCAGCGGCTCGCCATGGCGATCGGTAATCAGGCCACGGTAAGCGGGAACCGGGCGCACCCGCAGCGTCCGGGCATCGCCCTGGAGCTGAAGAAAGCGGACACCCTTGTCGCCGCGCTCGAACACCTGCAGCCCGGCGGTGTGCCACAACGCCACTACCGGCAACGAACCCAGGGCCACCACCACGCAGAGGTAGCGCCAGTGGTCGATGGTGCGCTGATGCGTCGCCCGGCGTGTCATGGCTGCACCATGATGATTTCCTGCAGGGCCGGCGCATGCAGGCGATACTTCTCCACCCCGAGTTTTTCTATCCGTCCCGGCGATGCCAGCGTGCCGCGCTCCAGCAGGTAGCGCCCCCACTCCACCTGCAACTGGTGCTCGGCACGCTGATGTTTCGCCAACTGCATATAGATCCGCCGACAATCCTGGCTTACCAACACCGCGGCCAACGCGGTGGCCAGCACCAGCAACCACAGCACTACCGCAACCACGCGCGTCACACCAGCTTCTCCGCTACCCGCATCACCGCACTGCGCGCGCGCGGATTGGCCGCGACCTCGGCGGCCGAGGCTCGGATTGCGCGCCCCAATGCGCGCAGGCGGCGCGGCAGATGCGCCTCTTCGACGGGCAGTCCGCGCGGCACACGGGGGTGCTCCGCGTCGCGGATAAAGCGTTTCACCATGCGGTCTTCAAGGGAGTGAAAGCTGATCACCACCAGACGTCCGCCGACCACCAGCACATCGAGCACCTGATCGAGCGCCGCGCGCAGGGCGGCGAGCTCGCCATTGATGTGGATCCGGATCGCCTGAAACGACTGGGTCGCCGGGTGACGACCGGGCTGCCACGCGGGATGCGCGTCCGCGATGACCTTGGCGAGTTGCACGGTGTGCAACAGCGGCTCCTGTGCCCGGGCGTGAACGATGGCGCGGGCGATGCGCCGCGCGTAGCGCTCCTCGCCGTAGTCCTGCAAAACACGGGTGATTTCGGTCTCGCTCGCCACCGCCAGCCAGGCGGCCGCGCTCCGCCCCTGTTCGGGATTCATGCGCATGTCCAGCGCCCCGTCGCGGAGAAAGCTGAAGCCCCGCGCCGCGTCATCCAGCTGCGGCGAGGATACCCCCAGATCGAGGAGCAGACCGGTCACCCGCACCGGCACCGTCCGCGCGGACAAATACGGCAGCAGGTCGCGAAACGACATCTGCACCATCTCCAGACGGCTGTCCCGGGCCGCCAGCTCCGCGCCCACGCGACAGGCTTCCGGATCGAGGTCCAGCGCCAGCACCCGGCCCTCGGGTCCGAGGCGGTCCAGGAGCGCGCGTGTGTGGCCGCCACGCCCAAAGGTGCCGTCGACGTAAAAGCCATTCGAATCCGTCACCAAGGCCGTTACCGCCTCTTCCAGCAATACTGTTTGGTGATCGCCTGCAAACCCCTGCTCCACGCGCCGGGCCTACAGCGACAGACTTTGCATTTCCGCCGGGATCGCGCGCCCGCCGGCGGCTTCGGCCAGCCACTGCTCGCGTCGCGCGTTCCAGCTATCGGTACTCCACAATTCGAAGCGATGACCCTGACCCACCAGCACGACCTCTTTATCCAGTCCGGCATAGGCCCGCAGCTCCGGGGGAATCAACACTCGACCGCTGTTATCCATTTCCAGTTCACGCGCATGACCGATCAACAGCCGCTGCAAGCGGCGGGTGTCGGGATTGAACGTCGGCAATTTGGCGATCTGGGCTTCGATTTCCTGCCAGGCAGGCAGGGGATACAGAAACAGACAGCGGTCTTCGATATCAATGGTGGCCACGAGTTGACCGTCGCAACCCGCCGTGAGGGTGTCCCGGTAACGGGCGGGCACCGCCATGCGTCCTTTCGCGTCCATATTGATTTCATTATTGCCGCGAAACACAGTGCCTCCACCGGGCTATGCACCGGGAAACCCACTATTTCCCACAATCTCCCAATTCGAGCCACTATATGCCCGCCTAACCCAAAGTCAAGCAGGCGTTCACCACAAAACACCCTAAAAATGCGGGGAAAAGAGACGATTTCGTATCGAAAGTGCGCTGAGCGGAAGTCCTTGGAGAGAACTATCGATATTTATCAAACTGGTGGAATACAAACTTAAAGTAATTAGTAAGGAATCGGTGTGGCCGGAGTCGCTTTGCGCGGCAGCCAGCCCGCGCGCCGCCCGGAATGACCCGGACGGCGCGGTGATCGGAGAGGTGAAGTCGGCCTGTAAGCCGGGTTCTGTCGTGGACAATCATTCATCTGGGACGCACGTCGCCGTGCGCCTCAAGCGGCCTACCCGAACCCGACGCGGGCCGCGTCATGGGGTTCCTATTTGGCCTTGCTCCGAGTGGGGTTTACCCTGCCACGCCTGTTGCCAGACGCGCGGTGCGCTCTTACCGCACCATTTCACCCTTACCGTCCGCCGGAACGATCCCGGTGGCTTGGCGGTATATTTTCTGTGGCACTTTCCGTGGACTCACGCCCCCCAGGCGTTACCTGGCACTCTGCCCTGTGGAGCCCGGACTTTCCTCCATCCCGCTTGCGCGAGACAGCGACTGTCCAGCCGACTTCACGCCCATTCTAGCCCAGATGACGGATGCGGGCGGCAGGCTTTCGCCGACCCGGCACTTCTTCTACCATCGCGCCACGAATATCACCGCACGCGCCGTCCGGCGCACGGAACCATTACAACTCTGCCGGGGGAACTGTCATGCCGCACGTAGAAACCGCACTCGGGCCTGTCGATGTCAACGATCTGGGCATGTGCCTGATGCACGAGCACATCGTGGTCGCCAACTGGTCGATGCGCCAGAATTACACCAATTACTACGACGCCGAGCAGCAGATACCCAAGGCCATCGCGGCACTCAAACGGGCCGCCGACCGCGGGGTGCGATCCATCGTCGATCTGACGCCGGTCAACCTGGGGCGGGACATCCACACCATCCGCCGCGTGGCCGAAGCCACCGGCGTCCATGTCATCGCGCCCACGGGTTTCTACTGGACCGAAGAACCCCAGATGCACGGCTGGGACGCCAAGTCACTCGCCAACTATATGGTCCGCGACATCCGCGACGGCATCCTCGACACCGGCATCAAGGCCGGCGTCATCAAGTGCGCGACGGACAACCCTGGCGTCGATGCCTTCAACAAAAAGCTGTTGCAGGCCGCGGCGATCGCGCACCGGGAGACCGGCGTACCCATTTCCACCCACACCACGGTGTCCAACACCTCCGCGCGGGATCAGCAGATCGCGTTCGCCGAGTTCGGCGTCGATCTCACCCGTGTGGTGATCGGCCACTGCGGCGATTCCACCGACCTCGATTACCTGCAAACCATCCTCGACCAGGGCAGCTTCATCGGCATGGACCGCTTCGGCCTCGAAGCCTACCTGCCCACCGACAAGCGGGTACAAACGGTCGCCCAACTGTGCGCCAAAGGCTTTGCGTGGCAGATGGTGATCTCCCACGATTCCTGCAGCTTCCAGGACTTCTTCGATCAGAAATACATCGAGCAATTCGCGCCGAACTGGTGCTACGAACATGTGCCCCGGGACGTGCTGCCGGCGTTGACGGCAGCCGGGGTGAGCGACCGGGACATCAATACCATGATGGTCGAAAATCCGAAAAAGGTGTTTTCGAAAATCGGCGGTTACTGAACCGGTCACCCATAGTAAAAGGGCGCCTCACGGCGCCCTTTTACTATGCCAGTCGACGACGTGACAGCAGCAAGGCTCGCGAGATGACTCAAGCTGTCACTGAAGAGGCCGACTTGTTGCTTGGTTCCGCGGGTGGATACATGCAGTAGTGATCTTGCTCATCCACTTTGATTCTTGGCCGGCGCGCCGCACCCGGATGATCGTGGCCCCCTCCCGGTTTCCTTTACGCCCCGGACCCAGTGCGGGAGAATGGCGCCCCTTCCCTTCAGCCCGCCCGGAGCTCCTGATGACCCAGCGCCGCGATCTTGCCAACGCCATCCGGGCACTCAGCATGGACGCCGTGCAACGGGCCAACAGCGGCCACCCCGGCGCGCCCATGGGGATGGCGGATATCGCCGAAGTCCTGTGGAACCACCATCTGGTGCACAACCCGGCCAACCCGGCCTGGCCCAACCGCGACCGTTTCGTGCTCTCCAACGGCCACGGTTCGATGCTGCTCTATTCGCTGCTGCACCTGACCGGCTACGACCTGTCGATGGACGATCTGAAAAACTTCCGGCAGCTTCACTCCAAAACAGCCGGGCATCCCGAACACGGCGAGACGCCCGGCGTCGAGACCACCACCGGGCCCTTGGGTCAGGGGCTTGCCAACGCGGTGGGCATGGCGCTGGCCGAGCAGGTGCTGGCGGCGCAGTTCAACCGGCCCGGACACGCGGTGGTGGATCACCACACCTACGTGTTTCTCGGCGACGGCTGCCTGATGGAGGGCATCTCCCACGAGGCCTGCTCGCTGGCCGGCACGCTGGGGCTCGGCAAATTGATCGCTTTCTATGACGACAACGGCATTTCCATCGACGGCGAAGTCGAGGGCTGGTTCACCGACGATACCCCGGGCCGGTTCGAAGCCTACGGCTGGCAGGTGATTGCGGATGTGGACGGCCACGATGCCGAGGCCATCGAAGCCGCCGTTGCGCGCGCCCGCCAGGAGACCGCCCGGCCGACGCTGATCTGCTGCAAGACCATCATCGGCTTCGGCGCGCCCAACAAACAAGGCCAGGAAATCTGCCATGGCTCACCCCTGGGCGAGGCCGAGGTCGCCGCCGCGCGGGTCGCACTGGGCTGGACCGCGCCGCCGTTCGAGATTCCCGCGCCGATTCGCGCGCAATGGGACGCCCGCGCCCGGGGCGCCGCCGCCGAGGCCGCGTGGCAGCAGCGCTTCGCCGCCTATCGCACCGCCCATCCCGAACTCGCGGCGGAGCTGACGCGGCGCTGGAACGGCGAGCTGCCGGCCGCTTTCGCGCCTGCCGCCGAGGCTTACATCCGCCTGTGTCAGGAGAAGGGCGAAAGTCCAGCCACCCGCAAGGCTTCGCAGAACTGCCTCGACGCTTACGGGCCGCTGCTGCCGGAGTTGATCGGCGGCTCGGCGGACCTGGCCGGCTCCAACAACACCATCTGGAAGGGCAGCAAATCCATCGCCGCGGACGCGGCCGGCGGCAACTACATCCATTACGGGGTGCGCGAATTTGCCATGGCGGCGATCGGCAACGGCATCGCGCTGTACGGCGGCTTTATCCACTACAGCGCCACCTTCCTGGTGTTTGTCGACTACTGCCGCAATGCGCTGCGCATGGCGGCGTTGATGAAACAGCGCCACGTTTTTGTGCTGACCCACGATTCCATCGGCCTCGGCGAGGACGGCCCCACCCACCAGCCGGTGGAGCATCTGGCGAGCCTGCGCGCGACGCCTAACGTGGATACCTGGCGGCCCTGCGACGCGGTGGAAACCGCAGTCGCCTGGCGCGCGGCCATCGCGCGGCAGGAGGGGCCGAGCGCCCTGATCCTGACGCGCCAGAATCTCCCGCACCAGGCTCGCGGCGCGGACCAGGTCGATGCCATCGCCCGCGGCGGCTATGTGCTGCGCGACTGCGCCGGAGTGCCGGAGTTGATCCTGATCGCCACCGGCTCCGAGGTGCAGCTGGCGGTGGCGGCGGCAGCGCAACTTGAGGCCGCCGGACGCAAGGTGCGACTGGTGTCCATGCCTTGCAGCGAACGCTTCGACGCCCAGCCGGCGGAGTATCGGGACGCCGTGCTGCCCCGCGCAGTGCGGGCGCGGCTCGCGGTGGAAGCCGCGCAGGGCGACTGCTGGTACAAGTACGTCGGGCTCGACGGCGCCGTGATCGGCATGACCAGCTTCGGGGCCTCGGCGCCGGCGGATGCCCTGATGGCGCAGTTCGGCTTTACCGTCGCCAATGTCGTCGCCACCGCGGAGGCACTGCTCGGCTGATGCCGCTGCGCCTCGCCATCAACGGCTATGGCCGCATCGGGCGCAGCGTGCTGCGCGCCCTGGTGGAGCGGCAACTGCTGTCCGAGCTGCGCGTGGTGGCCATCAACGAGGTCGCCGATCTCGACACCATCCTTTATCTGACCCGCTACGATTCCACCCACGGCCGTTTTCCGGCCGCGGTCACCGCCGGCAACGGCGAGTTGCGCATCGGCGACTGGCCGATCGCGGTGAGCCGCACCGAGCATCTCGCCGACCTGCCCTGGGCCGCGCACGACATCGATGTGGTCCTCGAATGCTCCGGCACCTTCGCCGACCGCGCCGGCGCCGAGCGGCATCTGGCGGCGGGTGCCCGGCGCGTGCTGTTTTCCCAGCCCGCGCTGCCGGAGATCGATGCCACGCTGATCTATGGCGTCAATCACGTCCAGCTCACGCGCGACCATCGCATCGTGTCGGCGGCCTCCTGCACCACCAACTGCGTGATACCGGTGATCCGCGTGCTGGACGATGCGCTGGGCATCGAGGCGGGGGTGATCACCACCATCCATTCGGCGATGAACGATCAGCCGGTGCTGGACTCCTATCACCACACCGACCTGCGCAAGACGCGCGCGGCGATCCAGTCCATCATCCCGGTGGACACCGCGCTCGCGCGCGGCATCGACCGCGTGCTGCCGGAGCTGGCGGGCCGCTTCGCGGCGCAGGCGATGCGGGTGCCGACCCAGAATGTATCCGCCATCGACCTGTCGATCCAGGTGCGGCGCGACACCGACGAGGCCGAGGTGAACCGCATCCTGCACGCCGCCGCGCGCGACCGGCTGCCCGGCATCCTGGGCTACACCGAGGAGCCGCTGGCGTCCTGCGATTTCAACCACGACCCCCACTCGGGCGTGGTGGACGCCAGCCAGACCCGGGTCGCCGGCACGCGCCTCGTCAAGGTGCTGGTGTGGTTCGACAACGAATGGGGTTATGCGAACCGCATGCTGGATATTCTGCGGTACTGGCGGCCCCTGTTGCGGTGAACATGGCGGCGCCAAACCTGGCGTCGTTGCGGATGGCTGTATTGATGGAGGAGCCATGGAGGAACCCATGACCGTACCCCTGATGAGCGATTTCGATCTGGCCGGCAAGCGCGTGCTGATCCGCGAGGATCTCAATGTGCCGATTGCGGATGGCCGCGTCACCTCGGACGCGCGCCTGCGCGCGGCGCTGCCCACGCTTCAGCGCGCGCTGGCGGCGGGTGCCCGGGTGATCGTCATGTCCCACCTGGGGCGGCCCAAGGAAGGCGAGTTCGATGCGGAGTTGTCACTGGCGCCGGTCGCCGCCGCCCTGGGCGCGCTGCTGGGGCGTCCGGTGCCCCTGATCGCCGACTGGCGCACGGGCGTCGCGGTGGCGCCGGGCGAACTGGTGCTGCTGGAGAACGTGCGCTTCAACACCGGCGAGAAAAAAGACGCCGATACCCTGGCGCAAGCCTATGCCGGTCTGTGCGATCTGTTTGTGATGGACGCCTTCGGCACCGCGCATCGCGCCGAGGCCTCGACCACCGGCGTCGCGCGCTTCGCGCCGGCGGCCTGCGCGGGCCCGCTGCTGGCGGAAGAACTCGACGCCCTGGGCCGGGCGCTGGCGCATCCCGAGCGGCCGCTGCTGGCGGTGGTCGGCGGGTCCAAGGTTTCCACCAAGCTCGAAGTGCTGGAATCCCTGGTCGGCAAGGTCGATCAACTCATCGTCGGCGGCGGCATCGCCAATACCTTTCTCGCCGCGGCCGGCAAGCCGGTGGGCAAGTCGCTCTGCGAGCCGGATCTGCTCGATGTGGCGCGCGGTCTGATGGCGCGCTGCGACATCCCGCTGCCCGAGGACGTGGTGACCGCCAAGGCGTTCAATGAACACGCCGTCGCCGAGATCAAGGCGGCGGATCAGGTGGCGGACGACGACCTGATTCTCGACATCGGCCCGCGCGCCGCGCAGGAATTCGTGCGCCGCATCGGCGCCGCGCGCACCATCCTCTGGAACGGTCCGGTGGGGGTGTTCGAGTTCGCGCAGTTCCGCGCCGGCTCCGAGGCGGTGGCGCGGGCGATCGCCGCCAACCCGGGCTTTTCCATCGCCGGCGGTGGCGATACCCTCGCCGCCATTGACCTGTTCGGTATCGGCGCGCGGATTTCCTACATTTCCACCGGTGGCGGGGCCTTTCTCGAATACGTCGAGGGCAAGACCCTGCCCGCGGTAGCCGCGCTGGCCGCGCGCGCCGCCACCCGGTCCTGACCCCATACCCCGTCCCGCAAGGAGGACAGCACCATGGCCCTGATCAGTCTGCGTCAACTGCTCGATCACGCCGCCGAGCACAGCTACGGCGTGCCGGCGTTCAACGTCAACAACCTGGAACAGATGCGCGCCATCATGGAGGCGGCGGCGGAGACCGACAGCCCGGTGATCGTGCAGGCCTCCGCCGGAGCGCGCAAATACGCCGGCGCGCCCTTTCTGCGCCATCTCATTCTGGCCGCCATCGAGGAGTTTCCCCAGCTCCCCGTGGTGATGCACCAGGATCACGGCACCAGCCCGGCGGTGTGCCAGCGCTCGATCCAGCTCGGGTTTTCCTCGGTGATGATGGACGGCTCGTTGAAAGAAGACGGCAAGACCCCGGCGGACTACGACTACAACGTCGCGACGACCCGCCGCGTGGTCGAGATGGCCCACGCCTGCGGCGTCTCGGTGGAAGGTGAGCTGGGCTGTCTCGGTTCGCTCGAAACCGGTCAGGCCGGCGAAGAAGACGGCCTGGGCGCGGAAGGTACCCTCAGCCACGAGCAGTTGCTGACCGACCCGGACGAAGCGGCGGATTTCGTTGCCGCCACCCAGGTGGATGCGCTCGCCATCGCCATCGGTACCTCCCACGGCGCCTATAAATTTAGCCGCCCGCCGACTGGCGATATCCTGGCGATCGACCGCATCCGGGCGATCCATGCCCGCATTCCCAACACGCATCTGGTGATGCACGGCTCGTCATCGGTACCCCAGGACTGGCTCGCCATCATCAATCAATACGGCGGCAAGATTCCGGAGACCTACGGCGTGCCCCTGGCCGAGATCGTCGAGGGCATCAAGCACGGCGTGCGCAAGGTCAATATCGACACCGATCTGCGCCTCGCTTCGACCGGCGCCATCCGCCGCTGTCTGGGCGAAAATCCCGCCGAGTTCGATCCCCGCAAATACCTGGCCGAAGCCACCCGCGCCATGAAGGCGATCTGCGTCGAGCGTTATCGGGCGTTCGGCTGCGCGGGGCAGGGCAGCCGCATCAGGCCGCTCGGGCTTGAGGCCATGAGTCAGCGTTACACCGCCGGGGGGCTGGCGCCGCAGGTGCGCTGAGCTTTGCTAGCAGGTTGCTGAACAGTACCGACGGGTAAACTCTTGCTCCGTCAGAGGCCTGGCGTACAGATAGCCCTGATGGCAATGGCAGCCGAGGGCGCGGAGAAACTCCGCCTCGGCCAGGGTTTCGACCCCTTCGGCGACCAGGTTCAGGTTGAAGGTGGTGGCGATGGCGACCATGGTCTTGACGATGGCGGTGTTGTTGGCGTCTTCGACCAGACTGGTGACGAAACTGCGGTCGATCTTGATTTCGTCGAGCGGCAGGCGCTTGAGGTAGTTCAACGATGAAAAGCCGGTGCCGAAGTCGTCGATCGACAGCCGGACGCCCAGCGCTTTCAGCTCCGCCAGGCGGGTTACGGTTTCCTCCACCTTTTCGATCAATATCCCTTCGGTAATTTCCAGTGTGAGCAGTGAAGGTACGATCTGGTAGTCGGTGATTGCCTTCTTTACGCGGGCGACAAATTCCGGGTTCCGAAACTGGATCGGACTGACGTTCACTGCCAGCATCAGGTGCTCCGCCGGGGCGCGATCCCGGTTCCATCGGGCGAGCTGCCGACAGGCGGCGTCGAGGATCCAGGTGCCGATATCGACGATCAGGCCGGTCTCCTCGGCGACGCTGATGAAATCCCCCGGCGCCATGAATCCACGCTCCGGATGGTGCCAGCGCAGCAGTGTTTCGGCCCCCACGACCCGGTTGCCATCCATCACCTTGGGCTGGTAATAGAGCTCAAACTCGTCGCTGGCCAGCGCCGTGCGCAGGCCCAGTTCGATCCGGAAACGCTCATCCGCGGCGCTTTGTAGCGCGGCCTGGAAAAAAGATATCGTGCTGCGGCCGTCCTTTTTGGCCTGGTACATGGCGGCATCGGCGCGGTGCAGCAGTTCCACGGGGTCTTCCCCGTCGGAGGGGAACAAGGCGACACCCATACTGACGGACAGGTGGTAGCGGTGGTCGGCGACGGAGTACTCCCCCGATAGCCGCTCCAGTACCCGGTGGGCGCTGCGCCGGACCTCGCGAGTATTGGCGACTTCATGGAGCACCACCACGAATTCGTCGCCACCCAGGCGGGCCACTGTGTCTTCCTCGCGCACCAGCGCCCGCAGGCGTCTGGCTACCTCCATCAGGAGTTGATCGCCGGCGCGGTGGCCGAGACTGTCGTTGATCCGCTTGAAATGATCCAGATCGATGAACAGCAGCGCGCCGCAGCCGCCTGACCGCTTGGCGGCGGCGACCGCCTGGCGCACCCGATCGAACAACAGGCGACGGTTCGGGAGCTGGGTCAGCGGGTCGAAGTAGGCGAGTTGCTCGATGGTTTCCTGAGCCGCTTTCTGCTCGGTGATATCGGCCACGGCGCCGCGCACGGTGAGGAGCTGGCCGTCGGCGTCGCGTTCGACCTCGGCCTGGGTGTGGGTCCAGCGTACCCGTCCTTCCTTATCGAACATGCGAACGTCCAGATCGAATCCCTGACCCCTGGTCACGGCGTCGGTTACACAGTGTTCCACCAGCGGCCAGTCGTCCGGGTGAATCGTATCCCGCAGGCCGTCGTAACCGCCCGCGAAAACGCCCGGGGGAGCCCCGAAAAGGTCTTCCGCACCCTCCGACCAGCTCATCCGGAGTGTGGCTGGATTCAGTTCCCAGCAGGCGATCCCGTAGGCACGGTTGGCGAGACGAATCATTTTTTCCCGTGCCGCCAGCTCGGCCATGAGATCCTGGTATTCAGCTTCGGCACGCTTGCGCTCGGTGATGTCGCGGGTGGTGACCAGGAGAATCGCGGCGCCTTCCAAAGTGGATGGCGTGATACTGGCCTCGAACTGGCAGACACTGCCGTCGGGTCGCGTTACCTGCCAGTCCACCCAGGCATGGCGATCGCGGAGTGCCGCTGTGGTGACCTCGACGCTTTTCTCGGCGGAAGCACGGCCATCGGGCTGCGAAGGCCCTGAGACGTCAGCCGCGGTTTTGCCAATGATTGCGTCACGTGGACGCCCCAGCATGTGCGCGAAATGCCCGTTGCACCCGATGATGTGGTTGTCCTGGATGATCGCTACCCCCTCCTGCATCGACTCGATCAGGTGGTTGTAGTTGAGCTGGCTTTCCCGCAAGGCTTCGGCGGTGGCGATGGCCTCGGTCAGATCGTAAAGACCTACCACGAAATGGGAAACCGCGCCGGACTCGTCGCGGATTTTCCGCGCGGTTTCGCTCAAGTGCAGCAGGATGCCAGCGCGGTTGCGCCTGGTGGTGCGGCCGATGATGGTATCCGGTGGTTCCGGCGAGCGGAAAAATTTCAGGAAAGGTGCCTTCTCCGCATCACCATAGAGGACGTCCAGCGAGACGCCGACCAGCTCCTGTTCGCGGCGTTGACTCAGCTCCAGGCAGGCCGCGTTGACGCGCAGTACCCGCAAATCCGCCGCCGTGGCAACCAGCAGCGGCGCACCGATTTCGAACGCCATGGCAGCGATACGCCGCTCTTCGCGCAAGCGGTGAACGGCGGTTATGTCGCGAAACACGATGCCCGTGCCGGTGATGCCGCCGTCGGGGGACAGAATGGGGTGGATGCTTTCTTTGATGCGTCGCTGCCGGCCGTTGCGGTCGGTGAGCAGGATGTCCTCATGCTCGCTGGGCTGAGTGCCGGCACACACGGCTGCCAGCGGAGCGGGATCGTTGCCGCAGGGTTGCGGTGCGCGCAGCGAAGTCACCACGGCCGCTGCCGGCTGGCCGACGGCGGCTTCGGCGGACCAGCCGGTGAGTGCGCTGGCGGCCGGGTTCAAATACTGAACCCGGCCATGGGCATCGGTGATGACCACTGCGTCCGGAATCGAATACAGGAGCTGATCGATGCTGGGCAGTTGGTTGGTCATGGGCTGATTCTGGTCGCCACAGGCTTGGTCCATTGGTTCTTGATCGGGTTGCGGCACCATCTCGCACCATGGCTGGGCGCGGGCGAAATTGTGGCACCTGTTTTGAACAGATACTGAGACCTGTGTCAAAACCAGCGCTTGCGCCGCATCAGTGCCACCACCACCACCAGTGCCGCCGCCATGATCGCCATGACGATGGCGAAAGCGTGCCCATCCCGGGTGCCCGGCAGCCCCGCGACGTTCATCCCGAACAGCCCGGTAATGAAGGTTATCGGCAGAAAGATCGCGGACAGGATGGCCAGCACATACATGCGCGCGTTTTGTTGCTCGACGTTGCGGTTGAGCAGTTCCTCCTGCAACACCATGGCGCGCTCGCGCACCAGGTCGAGATCCTCGACATAGCGTGCGATACGGTCGGATTGCTCGCGCAATGCCGCCGCGCAACCTTCGCCCAGGGTTTCGCGAGCCTGGCGCGCCAGGCCCTCCAGTGCTTCACGCTGGGGCGCGAGAAAACGGCGCACTTTGGCGGTCTGGCGCCGCAAGGTGGACAGACCGGCGCGCACCTCATGGGAGGCGCCGGCGTCGAGCGTGTCTTCAAAGGCCTCGATCCGGTCTTCGAGTTGATCGACGAACCCGGCGATACGGTCCGCCAGGCGTTGAATGAGCCGCACCACCAGCTCGGCAACGGTGCGCGGGCCGGCTTCCTGCCCCAGTTCCTCCTGGATATCCTGCACCGACAGCAGGCGGCGTTGGCGCACGCTGATCAACCGCTCGGGCTCGATCCACAGGCGCAGCGATACCATGTCCTCGGTATCGGCGCCGGCATTGGTATTGACGCCGCGCAGAATCACCAAAATCCCGCCGGGGAGTGCCAGCGTGCGCGGCCGCGAATCCGGTCTGGTCAGGCTGTCGATCAGGCCGGTGCCGAGACCGAGTTCGGACAATGCTTCCCGGGCGTCTGGCTGTGTGTAGTCGAGGTGATACCAGCGCGGCTCCGCCGTTTGGGTGGCGACGGGGTGGCTGCCACCGGCGCCGTCCAGGGCACAGACAAAGACAAATCGCGGGTCGTTGGTGTTCTGATCGTTGGTCATGGGGTGCTCACTGAATTCCCGCCGGGTTATAAGGCGTCCGGGGGGCGGCTGCAACCGCGCTTCGGGCTTGGGCTATCATGTTCCGGGCAGTCTTGACCGCTGAACGATCAACCGCAGGAGAACCAGCGATGGAAAATCGCGAACTGGAATACGTTGGCTTCTGGGTGCGCGTCGTGGCGAGCCTGATCGACACCGTACTCATGGTGCTTATCATCACACCCCTGCTCGCGGCCGTTTACGGCCGCGGCTATGTGGAGATGTCTATTGGCACAGTGCCGGGCACGCCGGACCTGCTGCTTTCCTGGGTGTTGCCCGCCGTGGCGGTGATCGCCTTTTGGGTTGCCCGCCAGGCCACGCCCGGCAAGATGGTATTTTCGGCCCGCATCGTCGATGCCCGCACCGGGCGCGAGCCCAGTGCCGGCCAGTGCATCGGACGCTATCTCGCCTACTTTGTTTCCAGCATTCCGTTTTGTCTGGGTTTTCTCTGGGTCGCCATCGACCGCAGAAAGCAGGGCTGGCACGACAAGCTCGCCGGCACCGTGGTGGTGCGGCCGGCGCGTGGTGGCGTAGCGCCGGTCATATTTCCGGAGGGCGACGATTTTCCTGAACCCGGCGCGGTGTCCAGGCACCCGCCGCGCATCGAAAAAACGGGAGGCAAGCAATGAAAAATCTGGCGGGCAAGGCGGCCATCGTCACCGGTGCCGGGCGCGGTATCGGGCGTGCCATTGCACTGGAACTGGCCACGCAAGGCGCCGCCGTGGTCGTCGTCGATCCGGGCCTGGGGCGCGGCGGTGAAGTCACTGAAGATGCGCCGGCCGCACAGGTGGTGGGCGAGATCGAAGCGCGCGGCGGCCGCGCGGCCGCGGCCCTGCAACCGGTGGACGACTACGCCGCCGCCGGCGCCATCGTCGGCCAGTGCGTCGCCGCCTTCGGGCGCGTCGATGTCGTGGTCAACTGCGCCGGGGTGCTGCGCGAGCGCATGATCTGGAATCTCGGCGAGGACGACTGGGACACCGTGATCCGCGTCCACCTCAAGGGTCACTACAACATGTGCCACCACGCCGCCAAGGTGATGCGCGGCCAGCGCGGCGGGCGCCTGATCAACTTCGCCTCCGACGCCTGGCGCGGCAGCGTCGGTCAGGCCAACTACGCCGCCGCCAAGGGCGGCATCGTCTCCCTCACCCGCGCGCTGGCCCGGGAGCTGGGCCGCTACGGCGTCACCGCCAACGCCATCTGCCCCATCGCCGCGACCCGCATGACCATGAATCAGGGCGTGATCGACGGTATGAAACGGCGGCTGGAGACCGGCCTCATCACCCAGGAGCGCTACGGCGCCATCATGGCGATGCCCGGACCCGAGTTCGTGGCGCCCATGGTGGCTTATCTGGCGACCGACGCCGCGGCCGACGTCAACGGCCAGATCTTCCACGTCGAGAAGGGCCGGGTATCCATCTACTCCGAGCCGGTGGAAGAAAAAGCGCTCCTCAAAGCCCAGGACGACGGACTGTTCACGGTCGAAGAGCTGATGGCCGCGGTGCCCGGCTGTCTGCTGGTGGGCCATCCCAACCCGGCGCCGGCGGAATCCGAAACCAGCTGAGGGCAGCGCAAGCCTGCCGTACACCCATAAACGCCACGCAATCCAGCCCGGGGACCGTTGACGCTACCAACGCAGCCGTGCGGATGGCGTCAATGCGGACTGGGGCGGCTGCAACATGGAGCTTCGGCTATAATGGAAACCGTAATGATTATCAACTGGTGACACGACCATGTCCGCCCCGCAGACCTTCACGCCTACTCCCCTTATCGTCTCGCCCAGCGCGCTCGCCAAGGTACGGACGTTGGTGGAAGAGGAGGGCAACCCCGAACTCAAGCTGCGCGTGTACGTCACGGGCGGTGGCTGTTCGGGATTCCAGTACGGATTTTCATTCGACGAACTGGTCGCCGACGACGATACCTGCGTCGACAATGACGGCGTGAAGGTGCTGGTTGACCCTCTGAGCCTGCAGTACCTGGTAGGCGCGGAAGTGCATTACGAGGAAGGCCTGGCGGGTGCCAGATTCCTCATCCGCAACCCCAATGCCACGACCACCTGCGGTTGTGGTTCCTCGTTTTCGATCTGATCTGATCCCCGTTTCTGGACCGGCGTGGCTGTGTCTCGGTCTGTTGCTCTGGTGTGAGGTCTCGATTGTGCCGGGCGCGCAGGCGGACGCGGGCCGCGTTGCGGAGGTCCAGGCCGGGCGGCTGGCGATGGTGACGCCGGGCGATTTCAACGCCTTGGCGGCGGCGCTGGAACTGGCGGATCGTTTCTTTCTGGACCAGGCATCAGGCGTTGTGCCGGGGGCCGTCGTGATGGTTTTGCCCGGTTCGGAAGTCGCGGCGTTTCTGCGCCGCAATTACCGGCAGTATCGATCGGTCATCGATCTCTCCGCGCGCCTCTCCGCGCTCGGAGTGGTGGATATCCGGATCTGCGAAACGCGACTGCGTGCCCTGGGTGAGGATGCGTCCGCGCTGCCGCCCTTTGTGACTACCGTCCCCTATGGCCCGGCCGCAATCGATCGCCTGCTGACGCAAGAGAAATTCAGCGTTTTCTGACAGGGCGGTGCTGATATCAGGCGGGATAAATCGCGCCGAGCACTGTCGGCCGGCTGGCTCCCGTTACCGCCGGCAGATTACCGGGCCGACCGTGAAGGGTTTCCCTTGCCAGCCATGCAAAAGCGGCGGCTTCTACCCACTGGGGATCGATGCCAAGGGCTGCGGTAGTCGCGACCGTCCGCAGCTTTAGGCGCGCCGATATATCGGCCAGCAGTGCACGGTTACGCGCCCCGCCGCCGCAAAGATACACCTCGCAGACCGATGGATATTTCTCCAGCGCCTGGCCGAGCGTGGTCGAAGTCAGCGCCAGTAACGTCGCCTGAACGACGCCCGCTTCAAGGGTGGGCAGGACGCCGAGCTGTGCATCAAGCCAGCCCAGGTTGAACTCCTCGCGTCCCGTGCTCTTCGGCGGCAGGCGATGGAAGAATGGGTGTTGCAGCAGGGCGCGCAGTAGCTTTGCGTCGGGAGAATGTGCTTGCGCCCAGGCCCCCGCATCGTCGTAAGGACGGCCCAGATGCCGTTTCACCCAGGCGTCGAGCAGGCAGTTCCCGGGCCCCACATCGAAACCCGAGACCGTCCCCCGAGCGGGAAGCAGCGTGATGTTCGCGATACCGCCGACGTTCACGACGGCGCGATCGACGTCCGGATGCCGGAAAACCGCAGCATGGAAGGGTGGCACCAGCGGAGCGCCCTGGCCCCCCAGGACGATGTCTCGGCGCCGGAAGTCCGCAACGGTGGTAATGCCGGTCCGTGCGGCGATACAGTTGGGATCGCCAATCTGGAAGGTAAAGGGGAGGGTGGTCGTGCCATCGGGCGGGCGGTGGCGGATGGTCTGCCCGTGGCTGCCGATGGCGGCGATCCGGTCCGCCGGCATCCCGGTGGTTGCCAGGAGTCCGGCAACCGCGTCGGCGAGCAGTTCGCCCATCTCCCGGTCGGCTGTCCAGACTTGATCGACCGGGTCGCCTTCAATGTGGCCGGGTGAGCAGAGGCGGGCTATCGCCGCGCGGAGGTGATCGGGAATGGGCTTGCTGTGGTGCGCGAGAACACGATGGCCATGTTCGGTGAAATCAATCAGTACGGCGTCCACTGCATCCATGCTGGTGCCTGACATCAGGCCGACAAAACAGGTGCCAATTGTGCCAGTGGATGCGCGCCGATGGCTCATTCCCGCGTCGCAAGATGCACTGAGCCAAGGCGGTCCAGTTGCGCCAGCAGGGTGCCCGCACGCGCGGCAAACGGCGCTTTCAGGCGCGCCGGGATCGAATCGGCTTTGGGCAGCGCCACGGTGCGCGGGTTGCGATGGATGCCGTCCACCAGGAATTCGTAGTGCAGGTGGGGCCCAGTCGCATACCCGGTGGAACCCACCGCACCGATGACCTGACCCTGCTTCACGGTCTGCCCTGCTTTGACCTGAAAGCGGTCGAGATGGTAGTACTTGGTCGTGTACTTGCCGTTGTGTTGAATATCGACGTGATTGCCGCAGGAGTCACTGTAACCCGCCGCAACAACCTTGCCGCCGCCCGCGGCATAAACAGGCGTGCCGCGGGGTGCGGAATAATCGATACCGTTGTGAGGGCGGATGGTCTTGAACAGGGGATGCAGGCGTCTGGGATTGAAGTCGGAACTGACCCGGGTGAAGTCCAGTGGAGCACGCAGGAACTCCTTGCGCATCGGCTGCCCTTCCGGGGTGTAATAGGTGGCAGATCCGTCAGGTCCTACGAAGCGCACAGCCGTATAAGTGGTTCCCTGGTTGGTAAAGCGGGCGGCGAGGATGTCACCGTTGCCGATTTTCCGGCCATCGAGATACTGCTCGTCATACAGAACGCTGAAGGCATCTCCCGCGCGCAGATCAAGCGCGAAGTCGATGTCCCATCCAAAAATGCCGGCCAACTCCATTATTTGCGCCTGCGAGAGCCCGACCGCTGCGGCGTCGGCAAACAATGACGAGCTGATGCGGCCCTCTCGCACCCTGGGCATGGATTCCGGCGTTTCCACGACATGTTGGCTCTGGAAACTGTTGTCGGAGTCGCCGTGCTCGTAAAGGTAGGTCTCGGTCGGCGAGGGTGAGTACTTGACTTTGGCCAGTTGTCCTTCCTCGCCAACCGCGACCGCCACGGTCTCGCCGATGCGGAGTTGGGAGAGAGCTTTCGTCTTGCCGTCGGCCTCGACGACGGCGTGAACATCCGCGGTATCAAGTTCCAGTCGTTTGAAAACGCTGGTCAGAGTGTCGCCGGAGCGTATCCGCTCTTCGCGCCAAAACAGCGACTCGGCGCCGGTATTCTGAGCCGTGGGCTCACTTGGGCTGTTAAATCCGGCGTCAAGCTCGACCGGGATTTCCTGCGCAATCCGTATGGCCTGTACCCGCTCGGAGGGTAGAAGCAGCACGGCGGTGGTCGCTATTGCTACCAAGCCTGCCGCCGCGGCGTGACCCTTTGGGATGTTGTTCAAAAAGAGGCGGAGGGCCCGGCGTGAGGCAGGCTGGTCTGATGATTTCATGAATTCTTGCCAAGTCGGGTTCTGGGCAGAGTCAGTTGCGCGGCAAAGTTATCGTAAAACGCGCCGGAGGGGAACCGTCGGCGGTGTTTTTCCTTCGGTTCCTTTGGCTTGTTTTCAAAAATGGTTGGGTTAAGGTTCACCGCTTTCCGAAAAGTAGAGGATGCCGGCGGTGGGTTACTGCGAGCAAGATCTGGTCGTCGACCTCCAGGAACGTGGATTGGTGGCTCAAATGAGCAGCGGGGACGAGCTTGCGGATCATCTGCGTAGTCCGAGATGTGTTTACAGCGGATTTGACCCAACCGCAGACAGTTTGCACATAGGCAGCCTGGTACCCCTGCTCGCTTTGCGGCGCTTCCAGTTGGCGGGTCATAAGCCGATCGCCTTGGTTGGCGGCGCCACCGGTCTGATCGGCGATCCGAGCCACAAGGCCGAGGAGCGGCAGCTCAATGCGAATGAAGTGGTCGCCGGCTGGGCCGACCGGCTAAAGGCGCAAGTTGGGCGGTTCATCGATTTTGATGCTGGCGCCGCATCCGCAGTCGTGGTCAACAACCTCGATTGGATGGGAGGGCTGTCGGCGCTCGATTTCCTGCGCGACGTCGGCAAGCATTTTTCGGTCAATGCCATGATCAACAAGGAATCGGTCCGCCAGAGGCTCGCGCGCAGCGATGCGGGCATATCATTCACGGAATTTTCCTACCTCTTGTTGCAGTCTTATGATTTTGCGGAGCTTTACCAAAGGTACGGCTGTACCGTGCAGATTGGCGGGTCAGACCAATGGGGAAATATCACCGGGGGTATTGACCTTGCCCGCCGATTGCATCGCGCCACGGTTTATGGGCTCACCCTACCCTTGGTGACCAAGGCGGATGGCACCAAATTCGGGAAAACCGAGTCGGGCACGGTTTGGCTCGACCCGAGCAAGACCTCGCCGTACGCCTTTTACCAGTTCTGGGTCAATACGTCGGATACGGACGCCTACCGGTTTTTGCGCTATTTCACCTTTCTGCCGGTGGCTGAAATATTCGCAATCGAGCAGGCTGACGCCGCGCGTTCCGGCCGCAGGATGGCGCAACAGGTATTGGCGCAGCAGTTGACGGAATTGGTGCATGGCCGCGACGCGGTGGTGGCCGCGCACAGGATTGCCGTTGCCCTGTTCGAGGGAGGCAGAGCTGCGGCCCTGACGGAGCACGACCTTGCGCAGCTCAAGCAAGACGGACTGGGCTGTACGCAAGTTGGGCGTTCACGCCTCGCGGAAAAAACCTTTATGCAACTTCTCGTTGGAGTCGGTGCCGCCGCCTCGGGAAAGCAGGTCAAGGATGCTTTGGCGCGCGGGGCCGTAACCGTAAATGACAGGATGGTGTCCTTGGCGGAAAGCGTGCAGTCCGAAGCGGTGCTGGCTGCGGAGCGGGCTCTGTTCGGGCGATTCTATCTCGTGCGAATCGGCAAGAAGCAGCACCATCTGTTCGAGGTGGCGGCTGACGGTTGATCCGCGCGAGGCCAAGTTCGCCGGTATGCAAAAAGCCTGTTGACATGGGTTTTTCAGTCGCTACAATGCGCGCCTCGCTGAGACGGGGTTTTCCCGCCCAGCAAGGAAAGCGCCGAAAGGCGGTAGAAATTACGGTTTTACGGTTGACTTAAAGGCTGGCACGCGTAGAATGTGCAGCCCGCTCCGAGTAGAGCGAACGCTCCTTAACAATTGATCAGGCAATGCGTGTGGGTGCTTGCGAAAGTGATCCAGGCAGCTGGAATCATCAAGCGCAAGTAACTCATCAATTCAGTAATGAGTTGGTAAGCAAAAGTGTTTGAGCCAAGTAATGAAAGTTGAACTGAAGAGTTTGATCATGGCTCAGATTGAACGCTGGCGGTAGGCCTAACACATGCAAGTCGAGCGCGAAAGTGCCTTCGGGCGCGAGTAGAGCGGCGGACGGGTGCGTAACGCGTAGGAATCTGCCTGGTAGTGGGGGATAACTCGGGGAAACTCGAGCTAATACCGCATACGCCCCATGGGGGAAAGCGGGGGACCTTCGGGCCTCGCGCTATCAGATGAGCCTGCGTCGGATTAGCTAGTTGGTAGGGTAATGGCCTACCAAGGCGACGATCCGTAGCTGGTCTGAGAGGATGATCAGCCACACTGGGACTGAGACACGGCCCAGACTCCTACGGGAGGCAGCAGTGGGGAATATTGGACAATGGGGGCAACCCTGATCCAGCAATGCCGCGTGTGTGAAGAAGGCCTTCGGGTTGTAAAGCACTTTCAGTAGGGAGGAAAAGCTTGATGCTAATACCATTGAGTCTTGACGTTACTTACAGAAGAAGCACCGGCTAACTCTGTGCCAGCAGCCGCGGTAATACAGAGGGTGCAAGCGTTAATCGGAATTACTGGGCGTAAAGGGCGCGTAGGTGGTTTGGTAAGTTGGATGTGAAATCCCCGGGCTCAACCTGGGAATGGCATTCAATACTGCTTGACTAGAGTATGGTAGAGGGAATCGGAATTCCACATGTAGAGGTGAAATGCGTAGATATGTGGAGGAACATCAATGGCGAAGGCAGCTTCCTGGACCAATACTGACACTGAGGCGCGAAAGCGTGGGGAGCAAACAGGATTAGAGACCCTGGTAGTCCACGCCGTAAACGATGAGAACTAGGCGTTGGAAGGTTATAACCTTCTAGTGCCGAAGCTAACGCGTTAAGTTCTCCGCCTGGGGAGTACGGCCGCAAGGTTAAAACTCAAAGGAATTGGCGGAGGCCCGCACAAGCGGTGGTCCACGTGGTTCAATTCGACGCAAACCGTAGAACCTTACCAGGGCTCGAACGGCTGGGTCGTGAGATGTTGGGTTAAGTCCCGCAACGAGCGCAACCCTTGTCCTTAGTTGCCATCAGGTTATGCTGGGCACTCTAAGGAGACTGCCGGTGACAAACCGGAGGAAGGTGGGGATGACGTCAAGTCATCATGGCCCTTATGGGCAGGGCTACACACGTGCTACAATGGCCGGTACAAAGGGTTGCCAACCCGCGAGGGGGAGCCAATCCCAAAAAACCGGTCGTAGTCCGGATTGGAGTCTGCAACTCGACTCCATGAAGTCGGAATCGCTAGTAATCGCGGATCAGAATGCCGCGGTGAATACGTTCCCGGGCCTTGTACACACCGCCCGTCACACCATGGGAGTTGGTTGTACCAGAAGCCGGTAGCCTAACCGCAAGGAGGGCGCCGACCACGGTATGGTCAATGACTGGGGTGAAGTCGTAACAAGGTAGCCGTAGGGGAACCTGCGGCTGGATCACCTCCTTTATAGAGTAAGCGAGGGCGGTCGTAGCGTGAGTGCTCACACAAATTACTTGGGTCTTTTTTTAGGGGTACCGGCCACGGGTCTGTAGCTCAGGTGGTTAGAGCGCACCCCTGATAAGGGTGAGGTCGGTGGTTCGAGTCCACCCAGACCCACCATTGTCAGTGGGAGAGTGGCAAGCAAGAGGGTAGCAAGCAGTCAGGTCCTTGCCACTCGGCGCCTGATGTGCGTCATTTTTTTCAGGGGCCATAGCTCAGCTGGGAGAGCACCTGCTTTGCAAGCAGGGGGTCGTCGGTTCGATCCCGACTGGCTCCACCAGGTTTCTCCGGTTGTAGTGCAGAGGTTATAACTGAGCGTCATCCTATGATGCTCAGTTCTGGCTTTTGAGTCGGAAGGTGGTTTATACCATCTGTTTTTGCTCTTTAACAATCAGGAATAATATAGAAAGGCGTGAGATAAGTGACTCAAACGCTTATCTCACAGTGTCGTGCGCATGGCGACAAGCCATGGTGTGCGACACACAGGGTATGTTGCATCATGTCAAGCGATTACATATAACCAAAACTATTTGGGGTTATATGGTCAAGTGAATAAGCGCATACGGTGGATGCCTTGGCGGCAACAGGCGATGAAGGACGTAGTAGCTTGCGATAAGCTTCGGGGAGCCGGCAAACAGGCTTTGATCCGAAGATCTCCGAATGGGGAAACCCACCTCGTAAGAGGTATCCGTATCTGAATACATAGGGTACGGAAGCGAACCCGGGGAACTGAAACATCTAAGTACCCGGAGGAAAAGAAATCAACCGAGATTCCGTTAGTAGTGGCGAGCGAACGCGGAACAGCCCAGTCACATCAAGCACAAGCATTTTAGCAGAACGGTCTGGAAAGTCCGGCGATAGAGGGTGATAGTCCCGTATGCGAAAAGGTGTTTGTGTGGGTGACGAAGAGTAGGGCGGGACACGTGAAATCCTGTCTGAATATGGGGGGACCATCCTCCAAGGCTAAATACTCGTTGCCGACCGATAGTGAACCAGTACCGTGAGGGAAAGGCGAAAAGAACCCCAGTGAGGGGAGTGAAATAGAACCTGAAACCGTATGCTTACAAGCAGTGGGAGCATCGAAAGATGTGACTGCGTACCTTTTGTATAATGGGTCAGCGAGTTACTTTCAGTGGCGAGGCTAACTGTATAAGGGAGCCGTAGGGAAACCGAGTCTTAATAGGGCGAACAGTCGCTGGGAGTAGACCCGAAACCGGGCGATCTATCCATGGCCAGGGTGAAGGTGGGGTAATTCCCACTGGAGGCCCGAACCCACGTCTGTTGAAAAAGACGGGGATGAGCTGTGGATCGGAGTGAAAGGCTAATCAAGCCCGGAGATAGCTGGTTCTCCCCGAAAGCTATTTAGGTAGCGCCTCATGTATCACTCCCGGGGGTAGAGCACTGTTACGGCTAGGGGGTCATTGCGACTTACCAACCCGTTGCAAACTCCGAATACCGGGAAGTGCGAGCATGGGAGACACACGGCGGGTGCTAACGTCCGTCGTGAAGAGGGAAACAACCCAGACCGCCAGCTAAGGTCCCAAAATCATAGCTCAGTGGAAAACGATGTGGGAAGGCAGAAACAGCCAGGAGGTTGGCTTAGAAGCAGCCATCCTTTAAAGAAAGCGTAATAGCTC
>JACPPB010000055.1 GCA_016191205.1 Gammaproteobacteria bacterium
ACCGCGGTGTGGGTGCGGCGGCTGCGCCGCCCCGATGCCTTCTTCTTCATCAGAAACTCCTCATTGCCAGACCGATTCCGGTCCGGCTCTAAACCCAGAGTTTCCACTTATACCGCTGTTCAGATTTGCGGGACCACTTCTATTATGCACTCGCAAAGGCTGCTGCCGTAGCGGGTGAGCCGTTCGATCCCCTGAGTCTCTACAACGATCCACGCCATGCATGGGCGCAACGCGCCGCTGGATTGCAGTTCGATTTGCACGGTGTCGGACTGAGCGATCAGGGAAATGCGGACTTGCGTAACGGTGCGGCCGCGAAAATCACGCAAATCTACGGCAGCGAATTTCCGTCAGAATCCACCGTTGTCGCGAACTCCGGTGTGCATGGACCAGCGACTGGCGTATTCGTGGAGGCTCAACCGCTCCTCGAATATAGGCCAGATACGGCGACGGGGGCGACCGATTTCGGCAACGCCCACGCGTTGGTCCTGATTGCCGATTCGCTCGCAGTAATGCGGTTGTACCAGACGGTCGATTCAACCGTAACGCTTGATGTGCTGAATCGGCTTTTCGCCGCGGCGTCGAATCAGCGCGTGCAAAGCGGACCGGATTCCAAGGCCGAAAGCGATCCGCTGGAAAACATGCTCGACGCGCTGCGTCGGCTTTTTCTGGGGTCGGACGTCACGCCGACGGCATACAAACCTGGCGGCAGCGGATTCGGCGACTTCGATTCGCGGAATGGTTTTTACGATAATGTCGCGCAGCTCGCCAGCAGCACGCAATTTGCTGCGGTTGCTGGTCAGGGACGGTTCGCAGAACTGGCGCCGCTCCTCGCGGGGGAGCTGGCGGCTGCAGCGCAGCAGGATGTGGCCTACCGCTACGCGCTGAAGAACCTCAACCCATTCGTCGTGATCGATCCGGGTGGTCAACTGGGCGTGTATGGCGACCAAGCGTACGCCAAGTTTGACCGAGATACGGCGCCGAACGGACTAACGGCGCAGTACATCGAAGACCGGTCGATGATGCTTGCGTTAAACGTGATCCGTAATTCGGCCAACCTGGATGACCAGGTTCGCTCGGGTCAGGTAACCGAGCAGATCTTTTTTTCCGATCGGACACTCCATGCAGACGGGACGCGGACTGAGTTTCGCGCAGTTCCACTCGACAGCTTTTCCGACGACCCGGATCGTCGCGAATTGGCATTCGGTACCCCAGGCGCAGACGTGTTTCGCGGGCGACGCAAGGCGGATCACTACTTTGGTGAGGGCGGCACCGACTATCTGGAGGGACGCGGCGGCGGTGACAGTTTAGAAGGAGGCGCCGGGTTGGATATGTACGCGTACGGCGGGGCGCGGGACATGTTCGGCTCTCCGAGCAACGACGGCAACGACACGATCCGCGACACCGACGGCAAGGGTGTGCTGCGTTACACGTACACGCAGAGCGGGCTGTTGTCGAACACGGTCACGAGCACCGTCATCGCCGACGCTTCCGACCCGCAGCCCGACGGAACCTGGCGGAGCGCCGACGGCAAGTTTACGTACACGAAGAATCCGAACGCCACCGGTGGCACCGACCTCGTCGTCACGATCAACGGCGACGCGGGCGGGAGTCTCACGCTGAAGGATTTTCGGGACGGCGATTTCGCGATCCGGTTGCGCGGATCGGTAACGGCGCCGCAAAACGAGGTGCGCACGTTCTACGGCGACAAGCAGAACTGGGATTCCGATCCGAATCAGGCCGACATCCAGCCGGCGCCAGATGGGTTCGGCAACTACATCCGCGCTGACGGCCAGAACGGGCGCGACGACATCGCGCTAGTGGACCGGGTCGACGAATTCTTCGGCAGCACGGCGGACGAAGTTGAGCGCTTCACCACCGCGGGCGGCAGCGACACCGTCTTCGCGGACGGTGCGACCGGCGCCACGGGCGGGGCGGACCTGATCGAAACCGGCGCGGGTCGCGACATCGTCTGGGCCGGCCCGGGAGACGATTTCATCGAAGGCGGGCTGGACGGCACATCCGAGGAAGTGGTCAACGGCCAGACTGTTACCGTGGTGGGCGGCGACGTCGTGAACGCAGGGTCCGGCGATGACGCGCTCTACGGCCTTGCCCGAATCGAGCTTGCCACCGCCATCCGCAATTTGGAAACCGAAGTGTCGGCGAACCAGAAAGGAGATTTCCTGTCGGGCGGCGAAGGCAACGACCGGTTGATCGGCGCGAGAGAGAACGATGCCCTGCTCGGCGGCGCGGGCGAGGATGTCCTGGTCGGCGGGGCGGGCAGCGACAACCTCTGGGGAGATCTGGCCAGCGGCGCGGACACGCTTGCCTGGACCGCGGTACGCTCCATCACGCCCCAGGGCGACGTGTTCCTCTATCAGATTCAATTACAGAACGTCCTGCCGGCCCCGATCCCTCAGGGCGCAGCCGATGCGATCTACGGCGGTTCCGGTGCCGACTGGTCGTTTGGCGGCGGAGGCGACGACTTCATCGACGCGGGCTCGGGCGATGACGTGAGTTTCGGCGAGGCGGGCGCCGACATTCTCGTCGGCGGCGCCGGAAACGATTTCCTGGTCGGGGATAACGGGCCGGGCGGAACTAGCGATGGCGGCGACTACCTGGATGGCGGGTCCGGCAACGACACGCTGCAGGGCGACGGGGGCGACGACGTGCTCGCCGGCGGACCGGGCGACGACACGATGTCCGGCGGCGCTGGCAAGGACATCTACCTCTACAACAAGGGCGACGGCAGCGACACCGTATTCGACACGCCCACCGATGCGAATGACCCCGAGAAAAGCGTGCTCGTGCTGGGCGACAGGATTTCGAAAGCCGACGTCAGGTTCGTGCCGGGAAGTCTCGGGATCGACGTGGGACCGTCGGATCCGGCGGACCCGGCATCGCCGCACGAGGTGATTCACTTCGAAGGCTTCGACCGGTTCGACCCGTACGCAACCCCGGTGCTCGGCGCGATCCACTTCGCCGACGGCACGAGCATGAGCTACGACGACATCCTCGCGCAAGGATTCGACATCGACGGAACCGAGGAGAACGACGACGCGCACGACGCGGATCATCCGCAGCTCGTCGGCACCGCCGTCACGGATCGCATTCGCGGCTTCGGCGGCAACGATGTGCTCGCGGGCATCGCGGGTGACGACGTGCTCGACGGCGGCGCGGGCAACGACGAGCTTCAGGGCGGCGACGGCAATGACATCCTGCTCGGCGGATCGGGCAACGACACGCTTTTCGGCGAGGCCGGCGACGACACGCTTTCCGGCGGCGACGATGCCGACGCACTCCTGGGTGACGCCGGCAACGACCTGCTCGAAGGCGACGCGGGGGCGGATTCGCTCTGGGGCGGCGCGGGCGACGATGCGCTCGCGGCAGGCGAAGGAAACGACATCCTCTATGGCAACGAAGGCGCCGACACCCTGGATGGCGGTGCGGGCGACGACGATCTCTTCGGCGATACGTTCGTGATCGTGGACGGCATCCCGTATTTGAATGCCTTCGACGATCTCGCCCCAGACGTGCTGCGCGGCGGCGCCGGCGACGATTACCTCAACTCGGGCGGCGGCGCCGATCTGCTCGAAGGCGGCGACGGCGCCGATGAGCTGGATGCCGGAAGCGGCGACGACACGCTTTCCGGTGGGCCGGGCGACGATTTCCTCTACGGCAAGGAGGGAAACGACCGGTACCTCTTTAACCTCGGCGATGCGCACGACACGATCTACGAGCAGGGCGACACCGCGCTCGACACGGTCGCCTTCGGCAGCGGGATCGGAACCGCCGATCTGACGCTCTGGAAGACCGGCGCCGACCTCAACATCGGCCACGCGAACGGCACCGACGTGCTCACGATCGCGAACTGGTACGCAGGCACGCAGTGGCAAGTAGCCGAATTCGACTTCGCGGATGGCACGGTCTGGAGCGCCGCGTACGCGAACGACGAAGCGGCGAAGAACCAGCGCGGCACGCCGGGCAACGACGTCCTCTTCGGCGGTTCGGGCGCCGACAGGCTCAGCGGGCTGGGCGGAAGCGATCAGCTCTACGGCAACGGCGGCGCCGACACGCTTGCCGGCGGCACGGGTGACGACGCGCTCTCCGGCGGCGATGGCGGCGACACCTACCTGTTCGAACTCGGCGACGGCCGCGACGTCATCACCGAGAGCGGGCAGGGCGCCGACACGCTCGCCTTCGGCGCCGGGATCGCGAAGGCCGACATCCAAGTCGCGCGCTCGGGGAACGATCTCGTGCTCGCGCACGGGAATGGAACAGACCGGGTCACGGTGAAGGACTGGTTCAGCGACTTCAGCCGCCAGATCGAGAGCGTGATCTTCTCCGGCACGGGAGAATCCTTTTCGCAATCGGAGCTGAAGGATCCTTTCCTCACGCTCACCGGCACGGCGGCGGACGACTTCATCTCCGGCGGCGTCTACGGCGAGACGATCCTCGGTCTTGCCGGGAACGACTTCCTGTACGGCGGCGCCGGCAACGATTCCATCACGGGCGGTCTGGGCAACGACACCCTCTACGGCCAAGACGGCGACGACCGCTACTTCTTCAACGCGGGCGACGGGCAGGACGTGGTCAGCGACGGCGTCGGCTCCAACGTGATCCAGTTCGGCCCGAACCTCGTGGACAAGGCGACCACCGGACCCTCCGGCGACGACTGGCTGATCACCTTCACTGGTACCACGGACAGGGTGCTCATCACGCAGGAAGGGGGATACTTTCCCCGGCTCAAGTTCGAAACGTACGGAACGAACGGCGCCGACACTCTCACGGGCAGCAACTTCGACGACATCGTGTACGCGCTGGGCGGGAACGACTCCATCAGCGGCGGCCCCGGCATCGACGAAATCCACGGCGGTCCCGGAAACGACACCATCGAAGGCGGGCGCGACTTCGACGAACTGTTCGGAGACGAAGGGGACGATCTGCTTCATGGCGCATTGCTGAACGACGCGTTCCACACCGAAGACGGCTATATCGGGCGCTTCCACGGCGGTCCGGGAAACGACACGATCTACGGCGGCACCGCCGCCGACTCCTACTACTTCGATCTGGGCGACGGTCAGGACACCGTCATCGACGAACCGTACTTCAGCAACGCGCAGTGGCACTACAGTATTTTCGACGAGCTGATCTTCGGCGCCGGCATCTCATCGGACAGCATCAGCGCGCGCGCATCCGGCGGCGACCTGATCGTGGACGTCACTCCAACCGATCATGTGGTGCTGCGCAACTGGCTCAGCAACTCCATGTACCGCATCGATACGTTCCGTTTCAGCGACGGCACGACCCTGAACGAAGCGCAGATTGCCGACCTGCAGTACGTGCGGCAGGGAACTTCGGGAAACGACACGCTGACGGGCACTGACACCGGCAACGAAAAGCTCTACGGCCGCGCCGGGAACGACACGCTGACCGGCATGGGCGGCAACGACACCCTCGATGGCGGCAGCGGAAACGATGTCCTCGATGGCGGATTCGGGAACGACTCCTATGTAATCAATTCCGGCGACGGCGCCGACCTCATCCGCGATGCCGGCGGCGCCGACGAGATCCGTTTCGGCGCCGGGATCGGCGCGGACGACGTGGCGCTCGAGCGCTCGGGCAACAACCTGCTCCTGCGTCTGCCCAGTGCCGGAAACACGGTCACGGTGGAAAACTACCTGAAGTATCCGGCTGCACGTGTCGAGTCCATGCTCCTTGCGGATGGCAGCAGCCTGCCCGACGCGGACACGATCGTCGATCAATTGATCGCGATCCGGGGTACGGCAGGGAACGACAATCTCGTCGGCACGGCCCTGGTCGACCTGCTCTACGGGCTCGACGGCAACGACACGCTTTCCGGCGGCGCCGACGATGACACCCTGTACGGCGGCGCCGGGATCGACGAATACCGGTTCAACCCCGGAGACGGCAGCGACGCGCTTTCCGACCCCGACTCGGGAAACCTCGTTCGCTTCGGCTCGGGCATCGCGCCGCAGAATGTTGTCACCACGCGCGCCTTCGACGATCTCGCGCTCACGGTTTCCGGCACCGCGGACCGGCTCTCGATCCCGGGCTACTTCGCCTCCTACGCGGTCGCCGAATTCCGCTTCGCCGACGGCACGATCTGGACCACGGACACGATCAAGACCAAGGTGACGACGCCCACGAGCGGCGCGGACACCCTGATCGCATTCGAATCGAACGATTCGATCAGCGGCCTCGCGGGAAACGACTGGATCGACGGCCGCGAGGGCAACGACACTCTCGACGGCGGGCTCGGCTCGGACACGCTGTTCGGCGGATATGGCAACGACCTGCTGATCGCCGGCACGGGGGACCCGAACAAGGCGTCGGTATCGAACATCCTGAATGGCGGCGAGGGCGAGGATGTCCTCATCGGCGGCGGCAATTCGAACAGCCTGGAGCAGCTCGACGGCGGGGCGGGCGCCGACATCCTGCTGGGCGGCACCGCACGCGAAAACATGGCCGACGCCGGCTACGACGGGCGCAACAGTCTTTTCTTCGGGGGCGCGGGTGCCGACACGATGCGCATGTACGCCGGCGCGAGCGCCATCGCGATCGGCGGCAGCGGCAACGACATCATCGGCAGCGGCCCCGGCGCCGGCTACTTCCACACCCGAATGATCGTCGCGTTCAACAAGTCGGACGGCGCCGACACCGTGGACCAGTTGGCGCCCGGCAGCACGATCTCCATCGGCGGAACGCTCTACAGCAACCTTTCGCTGGAGGTCTCGGGGAGCGGCCTGCGGCTGAAGACCGGTTCCAACACCTACGTATACCTCTCGGACTGGTATTCGAGCCCGAGCCCGAGCGGAGCGGGGGGTAAGTCGGTCTCCACGCTGCAGATCGTCATCGAGGGCACGCGCGACTACAAGCCCACCTCCACCAATCCGATGAACAACGCGAAGATCGTGGCGTTCGACTTCGTCGGACTGGTGAACGCGTTCGACGCCGCGCGCGCGGCCGGGCAAAACTTCAGCGTCGCCAACAACCTCGCGGGCTATCGCCTTTGGAGCAGCAACACCGACGCCATCGGCGGAGCGGTCGCGTATCAGTACGCGAAAAGCGGAACGCTGGGCACGCTCACCTACGACCAGATGCGCGGAGTGATTTTGGCGCCCGAATTCGCGGCCGCCGCACAGCCGATCTCGGTTTCCGCGTCGGCGAGCGCCATGCAGGAATTGTCCACGACGCAGGACCTCATTCCTTTGACCACGAACGCGCCAGGCGCCGCTGCGCCGCAGCGTTCGCCGATCGTTATGCCGACCGCCGGTCATGCGCCGTGGCCGCTCGCGGTTTCCGGCGGGAAGCACGTGGAAGCGGCGCAGACTGCGGCGCCGGGGCAGGACCGCGCGCCTCGTGTCACGTCGGATTCCGGTGCCGCGATTCAGTGGGACCAGCCGGCCGTCCCGATTTCTCCCGCGCCGGCGGTTGCGGCGCGCACCGAGGAGATGGATTCACCGGGTGCGGCTGGCGAGACGCCCCGTGGAAGCGGCCTGGAAATTCGATTCGCGGCCCTGCTGGACGGATGGCTGGCGCGTGCACAGGAAGATCAGCCCATCGCGCTCTCCGACTTCGATGGAATTCGTGCTGGGGTGATCGGCAACGCAGCTTCTTCGCCGAACGCGCGCTTCAATGAAGCCGTCTGGAGTCGCGTCGCCCGAGATCTGCCCGCGCACCTGGGGCGCTATTCGGAGTCCGGTCTTGGTGCGCCCGCCGGATTCGCGAACGCCGTCCTCGGGGCCGGCTTGCTGGGCCCCGCG
>JACPPB010000048.1 GCA_016191205.1 Gammaproteobacteria bacterium
AGGGCGGCCGCAGGATCGGCGCTCATCAACCCGAAAAGACCTAAACAAAGCCAGAAATAAAAAAGGCGTGGGGTCATCGAAGGATGAACCCGCCGCCCCTATTGTCGGTTCCCCGCTGACGTTCCGAAGACGTCAGAGACCGATGATCACCGATTTGACCTCGGTGAAGGTTTCGACGCCTTCGCGCGCGTTCTCGCGCCCCCAGCCGGACTGTTTGTAGCCGCCGAACGGCAAGGCATTGTCGAGGCCGCCGCCGTTGATGCGGATGAAGCCCGACTTCAGGCGCTTCGCCATTTTGTGGGCGACGCCGAGATTCTGCGTCCACACATAAGCCGACAGGCCGTAAGTCGTGTTGTTGGCTTCAGCCGCGATGGCATCGAGACTGTCATCATCAAAAGTCGCCGCGCACAGAACCGGACCAAAGATTTCCTCGCGTCGCACCGCCATGTCGACGGTGGTGTCGGCGAGGATCGTCGGCTCGACGAAATAGCCGGATTGACCGAAACGTTTGCCGCCGGTGACAACCGAAGCTCCGGCCTCGCGGCCCGACTGCAGATAACCGGTGACGCGATCGAGCTGTTCCTGCGAGACCAGCGGACCCATCTCCGTCGTTGCATCAATGCCGGGACCGACCTTCAATTTCTGCGCCCGTGCGGCGACACCTTCGACAATGCGATCGAACACTTTCTTATGCGCATAAAGCCTGGAGCCCGCCGCGCAGACCTGGCCGGCATTGGTGAAGATGAAGCGCGACACGCCTTCGATCGTCTGTTCGAGATTGGCATCGGGAAAGACGATGACCGGCGACTTGCCGCCGAGTTCCAGGGTCACGCGCTTCAGATTGCCCGTGACGATATTGATGACACCCGGCGGGAAGCCGATGTCTTGGATCAGCTCGCCGAGACGCAACGCCGTCAGCGGCGTCTGCTCCGCTGGCTTCAGAATAACGGTGCAGCCGGCGGCCAGCGCCGGCGCGATCTTCGACACCGCCATCATCAAAGGGAAATTCCACGGCACGATCAGAGCGGCGACGCCGACGGGCTCACGCAAGGTATAGGCATGCCAGTCGCCCGGCAGCGAAACATCAGCAGTCGTGCCATGGAGCTTGGTCGCCCAGCCGGCATAGTAGCGCAGCTTTTCGGCCGAGCTTGGAATATCGATATTGCGCGCGGCCTTCAGCGGCTTGCCGTTGTCGAGCGTCTCGATGAGCGCCAGTTCATCGGCATGACGATCGATCGCTTCGCCCAATTTATAGATGAGCTTGGCGCGCTCGGCCGGCGCCATACGCACCCAGGGGCCACCATCGAAAGCCTTGCGCGCGGCGATCACCGCCAGGTCGACATCGGCCTTCTCGCCATGCGCGACGCGGGCGATGACCTGTTCGGTCGCCGGATTGATCACATCGAACGTCGCGCCGGAAACGGCGGCAACCTGCTTGCCATCGATCAACAATTTGCCGCAGCGCGCCAGAAAAGCCGACACCTGCTGTTCGCCGGAAAATGCGACATCATCCATGATTTTCTCCTCATGTATCCTGAAAGATCGACGTGCGATCAGGCGTCGATCGCAGCCGGCCGTGGCCAGGCCTTGAGCAGGCGCAGAACGCCGGCCAGTCCGCTGCTCGGCAGCGGCACGAAAGGTTTCTCCGCCTGTTTGCACAGGCGCTTCACGATGAACATCGCGCTATGGCTGATGCAATCGACCGGAAAGGCGACGACATCGGCGCGACCGATCAACGATGGCAGCAGACTTGCCGCTTCATCCTGTCCGCCGTCGTGATGGAGCAGGACAGCGCCCGTCGCGGCGACCGCATCCTTGATGGCGGCTAACGTGTCGAGGCGACCGCCGACATAGAGCAGCGTGCGGCCGGCGAGCATCGGCACTGCAGCCGCCTGAGCGGCATCGGCGCGCTGCGCCTGCATATAATCTTCCAACGCCGTCAGCTCTTCGGCCAAGCGCGTTTTAGCGTTCACCGCCGCGTCGCGCTCTTCGCCCGCTGTCCGCGCATCGTCCTGCAACTGCGACTGCCGGGTTTCAAGCTTTTGGCGCCGGGCGCTTTCTCGATCGAGCTTCTGACGCAGACCCGTCACCAAAGCGCGCAGCTCTTCCACTTCGCCGTGGCGGTCGTCTGACGTCTGTGTAGCGGGGGCCGGCTCGGCGAGCGCGGCTTGCAGACGGGCGATGCGCGCATCGCGCTCGGTCACCATGCTGCGCAAACGGCTCTCCTGCCGTTCGACCTTTTCGCTGAGGCGGACGTTCTCCTGTTCGAGATCGGCGAGCCGGCGAATGTCGGCGCGGTTGGCCGCCCCCACCAGATGCGACAGCATGTGGACTTCGCCGAACAGCTGCCGCAGCGTTGTCGTGTCGGTCGCCGGATGGGTCAGCGCCGCCCAGTAGCCGCCGGCGACATCGCCCGCGGCGCGCGCCTCGCGCCAGAGCGCCAGAATGTCGGCTGACGTGACCGCCGTCTCGAACCGCCGGATCGCCGCGGCGTGTTCGGTCTCGAGGGCTTTCTGCAGGAGCTTTCCGGCGCCGCCTGATACGGCCGCGAGCCGGACGCCTTCCTTATGAATCTCGTGATCGGACTGGTTGGCGATCATCGCCGGACCGAGCGACTTGCCGACGACCTTGCGCAGGGCCGGCAAGGTCAGACATGTCCCGATGATCGAACAATGCAGCGACGGGCTGAAATCCCAGAGCTTGCGACGACGCGGCTCGGCGATGTTGACCAGGGGCCCGGTGCCCGGAAAGGCGAAGCCCGCCGAGGCATCGATACGCAGGACAGACTTGGGCGGCTGCGGGTGGAACATCGCATTTCTCCGAACGATATATTCACACATATATAACGTTTGGAATCAAGCGTCGAAATCGTCAATTATTGAACGATTATAATCCGAAATCTCAGATTTTCGTCGGTATTTGGGCTAAAGCGACCGGATGCGGGCGCGGGGCGG
>JACPPB010000049.1 GCA_016191205.1 Gammaproteobacteria bacterium
CGACAATCAGGTGCGGTCGGAGCAACCGCTGTCCGCCGCTGCGAAGCCAGGCGACGCCGGAGTCTCCTTTCTTTGCCGCCTGAACGAGCCACTCTTCGGTCCCCTGTGCCGACGCCTTGATGATGTCGACTCCTTCCTTTCCAGCCACGTGCAGAACAAATCCGCCGGCCGGCTGCCGCTTGAGGAAATCGGCGACCAGCTCGACCTCTTTTGGATCATCGAGGTGCCTGAGGATTCGCAGAGCGCCGGAGGGAGTCGAGTTTTCGACGAGCGTCTGCACACTCCCGAACACGCGGCGCAGGTCGCCGTAGTCGCGGGTGTCGGTCGCCCGGCGGACAATGCGGACCAGGGCTTCGACCATGCGTTTGCTCAAGGAGCCGGCCTTTTTCGCCACTTTGAGGAAGGCGGCGACCCAGTCGATTTCGGGCATGACCGTCGTCAACAGGCCCACGGCCGACAGCGCGAGAATCAACTCGTCGGTTTCGCCGTCGACCGCCAGCCGCCCTCCCTGGATGACCAGATCGCGCACGTCGCCCACGACGAACATGTCGGCGGCGACGGCGCCGATCAGTGCTTCCAGCGAGTCGCCTTCCCCGATCAGCGCTCCGCGGACGAGTTCTTTGCCTCGCCGCAGCACGCTCTCCTGTTCAGAACGAACTGCCGTCTGTTCTTCCAGAAGCGCCGCGCGCTGGGGCCCGGTGAGTTCGGCCAGCCCCGAATCGGCGACCAGGAGCGCCTCGGCATAGCGGTGCTCTCCCCGCAGTTTCTGGACTTCGCCGAGGTAATCCATCCCCGGCAGGCTGGCAAACTGCACACGCGCCAGGCGGCCGGGATTATCGGTGACCAGGATGCCCAGCAGGCTGCCTGCGATCGCCAGCCGCACCAGATTCCATTTACAGAACCAGATTCGGCCAATGCCGCGAAGGGTTGAGATGATCATACGGATTTCATTCAGCGGGAGGCATCGCTTTTGTATCTGACTCGAACTTCGGCCGACGGCCCGATAAAGCGTCGCACGAGATCTTCGACCTGCTCGCGGGTCTTCAGATCGATGTCGTCCATGACGTCTTTGGGAAGCGCGCTCTTGCGGGCCTGCTCGTAGATTTCCTTGCGCGCCAGGCCGAGGTAAAACTCGCCGGCCACCGCCCGCAGGCGCGTCCCGCTGACTTCGACGACTTCTTCCACAGGCCGGCTGCCATCCACCTCGGCAGCGATTCGCGTCGGCCGGGGAATCGTGATCTCGTACATCCCCATGATATTCCCCAGCCGGATCGCTTCATGATCCAGACCCGACAAATCCACGCCGTACACATAGCGGACCGGCGTTTCGACGGAAGCCGAAGCGGTTCCCCGCCAGCGCTC
>JACPPB010000073.1:0-1691 GCA_016191205.1 Gammaproteobacteria bacterium
CACCCTCAAGGCCGTCCGCGTCATCGAGGAGGATGCGGATTACATGGAGCTGTCCGTCACCGACACCGGCATCGGCATGACGCCGGAGCAGCTGACACGCCTCTTCCAAGCCTTCAGCCAGGCCGATGCATCCACCACCAGCAAGTATGGCGGCACCGGCCTCGGCCTCGCCATCTCCAAGCAGTTCGCCCAGATGATGCAGGGCGACATCACCGTCGCAAGCACCCCCGGGGTCGGCTCCACCTTCACCATCCGCATGCCGGCCAAGGTGCTCTCCAAGCAGCCCAAGGTCGTCAACCAGGCCACGCACAAGCTCACCCGCTCCCCCTTCTCCAGCCAGAGCCGCCCCAAGATCCTGGTGATCGACGACGACAAGGAAATCCGCTCCGTCATCGCCGAGGTGCTCAGCATGAGCGGCTACGACGTCGTCGAGGCGGCCTCCGGCCAGCAAGGCCTCGACCATGTCAGCCGCTTCGTCCCGCACCTCATTTTGCTCGATGTCATGATGCCCGGCATCGACGGCTGGACCGTGCTCACCAAACTCCAGGACAATCCCAAGCTCGTTGACGTGCCGGTCATCGTTCTCAGCGCCGTCGGCGATGTGGAGATGGCCATGTCCCTCGGGGCCGCCAGCGTGCTGCTCAAGCCGGTGGACGCCAGCCGCCTGACGGCGGAGATCGCCACCCATCTCGGTCCGCTGCCCAAATGCTACGTGCTGCACGTTGACGATGACGCCGATTCCCGCAACCTCATCACCCGCCACCTCGAGCGCGAGGGCTGGCATTCGCGCGCGGCCATCAACGGCAGGACTGGCCTGCGCATGCTCCGTCGCGGCCTCCCCTCCCTGATCGTCCTCGACCTGAAAATGCCGGGCATGAGCGGCCTGGAATTCCTGGAGGAACTCGCGAAAAACCCCGCCTGGCTCAAGCTCCCTGTCGTCGTCGTCACCTCGATGGACATCACCCAGGAGATGCGCGACATCCTCACCGCGCGCACGCTCGGCATCCTCCGCAAAGGCCAGTTCACCCGCGAGCAGCTCACCGCCATCATCCGCCCCGCCGTCGAAGCCTGCGCGCTTGCCCAAGCCTGATCCTTGTCCTATTAACCCCCTCCCGCCATGCCCAAACTGCTCCTTGTCGAAGACAACGAAATGAACCGCGACATGCTTTCCCGCCGCCTGGGGAAGCGCGGCTACACCCTCGCGCTCGCCGTGGACGGCGGCCAGGGCGTCGCGCTGGCCAGGAGCGAGCTGCCCGACCTCATCCTCATGGACATGAGCCTGCCCGTGCTCGACGGCTGGGAAGCCACCAAGCAGCTCAAGGCCGATCCCGCCACCAAGGGCATTCCCGTCATCGCCCTCACCGCCCACGCCATGGAAAGCGACCGCCAGAAGGCCCTCGAGGCCGGTTGCGACGACTTTGACACCAAGCCGGTCGAACTCCCCCGCCTGCTCACCAAGATCGAGGAGCTGCTGAAGAAATTCCCGCCCAAGGCATGAGCGACCCCGCTTCAAGTTCCGCCGGGTCCGGCCCGCCCCCCCCGCACACCCTCACGCCGTTCCTCAAGGCGCTGAAAGTGGGTGATCTGGAAACGCTGTCCAAGCTCCGGCACGCCCTGCGCACGCCGCTCAACCAGATCATCGGTTACAGCGAGATGCTCATGGAATCGGCCGAGGAGAACAACGCCCGGTC
>JACPPB010000073.1:1710-2467 GCA_016191205.1 Gammaproteobacteria bacterium
CTTCCCGACCTGCGGAGCATCCACTCCTCCGGCGGCCAGTTGCTGGCGGTGATCAACGACGCCCTCGCCCCCTGGAAGATCGAGACCGGCCGGATCGACTTTCCCGGCATGCGCCAGGCCATGCGCGCGCCCCTGGCCTCCATCATGACCCAGGCCGGGCTCTGCCTCGAAAAATCCCGGGCCAGCGGACACACCGATCTCGTCAAGGATCTCGAGAAAATCCTCCTGGCCGCGCATAACCTCGAGAAACTTTTCCAGAGCGAGGCCTATTCCGAGGAGCTGATCGTCGGCCGCCCGGCCCCGGCCGGCGCCGACGAAGGCGCCACCGATCCCGGCCCGCTCGCCGCGGTCAGCGCGCCCACCATGACCCCCGAGGATTTTGGCATGTCCGCCCAACCCATGCCGAACGCCCGGATTTTGGCCGTGGACGACGACCCGATGAACCGCGACATGATTTCGCGCCGGCTCGAAAAGCTCGGCTACGAGGTCACCGACGCCGGCACCGGACGCGAGGCGCTCCAAAAGCTCAAGGACGGCAACTACGACCTCGTGCTGCTCGACATCCTCATGCCCGACCTCGACGGCTTCCAGACCCTCGAGTTCATGAAGGCCGACCCGCGCCTCCGCCACGTCCCCGTGATCATGCTCACCGCGCTCGACGATGTCGCCAGCACCGTGCGCTGCATCGAGGCCGGCGCCGAGGACTACGTGCCGAAGCCCTTCAACCCGACCGTGCTCCGCGCCCGCATCACGGCCT
>JACPPB010000074.1 GCA_016191205.1 Gammaproteobacteria bacterium
GTTGTTCGAACCCATCAGTTTTCAGGGCGTGCCCGACATCCGGGTCATCGTGTTTCGCGGGGTACCGGTGGCGGCCATGGTGCGCCTGCCGACGCGGGCTTCCGGCGGCAGGGCCAATCTGCACCAGGGCGCCATGGGTATCGGCATCGATCTGGCAACGGGTATCAGCCGCGACGGTGTCTTGCGCAACCGCTCCTGCGACACGCATCCGGACACCGGCCACTCCACGCTGAACATCGTCATCCCCCACTGGCAACAGATCCTGCGTCTGGCGATTGAGTGCGCCGACACCGTGGGGCTGGGCTACCTGGGCGCCGATATCGTCATGGACCGCGAGCTGGGCCCGCTGATGCTGGAGCTCAACGCGCGCCCCGGACTGACGGTGCAGGTCGCCAATCAGCGCGGCCTGCTGCTCAACCTGCAACGGGTGCAGGCCATGGAACACCTGCCGGAAAGTGTCGAGGCAAGGCTCGCACTGGCGCAGTCACTGGCGGGTTGCTGAAAAACTGCTGGCCACCGAAAAACCCCGGACTCAACCCCGCAGCATGCGCACCAGAGTCTTGTCCCGATCGATGAAGTGATGCTTGAGGGCAGCGGCGACATGCCCCGCCACCGCCACCGCCAGCACAATCCAGACGGTCTCGTGAACTTCTTCGAGGATTTCTTTCAGCGCCGTGTTTTCGGCGATCAGCCGGGGCACCTCGAACGCACCGAACAGCATGAGGCTGCGCCCGGCGGCCTGCACCTGCACCAGACCCGAGAGCGGCTGCGCGATCATCAGTCCGTACAGCAACCAGTGCATGAGCGACGCCAGCCGCTGCGTCCGGGGATTGCCGATGGGCTGCGGCACCGGATTCACCAGCCGCCAGGCGAGCCGCAGCGCGACCAGCACCAGCACCACCGTGCCGAACGACTGGTGCCAGTTCATCAGACCGGCACGCTCCGGCCCCTTGGGCATGTCCTCCACCACCAGACCGAGGATCATCACCCCCAGGATCAGCACCGCCAAAAACCAGTGCAGCGCCCGACTCATCAACCCGTAGCCATCGACCGTATTGCGCATTCCGCGGACCCTCCGAAAAATACCGCAATCATACGTCAGGTATCCGGATGCCATGACCCGGGGCATGGCGAAGATCACCATTCTGCGCATAATGGACGCCTTACCCGACTTCTCATCAGGAGCACCCGCCATGGCACTTTCCGGTACCGATCTCATCAACCAGTTCGAGCTCTATTTCGACGGCGCGGACAAGAACAACTCCAGTCTCTACCTGTGCGTGGACGATACCCTCGGCGACGCCGGCGCGCAGCGCATCATCGCCGCGCTGCGCCACGCCGGGCTGTGGTCGGACGCCGCCGCCAAGACGGTGCCCGCCGAACAGAAACCCATGTATGCCGAGCAGATGAAATTCATCGGCCAGCGTCCCGGCCACTTCGAGGGGGAGACCTTTCACATCGCCGCCTACGACCATCCCAAGTTTCCATCGAATCCGCAGCGCTGGCAGGCCTGGCAGGACTTTGTCGCCAAGACCTATTGCTGACGCGCGTCGGCGCGGGCCAGCGCTTCACCACCAACGATAACGACAAGGAGAACACTGATGGCCAAACGACACGTCCTCGACGGCGTGCGCGTGCTCGATTTCTCGCAGCACGTCGCCGGCCCCGCCTGCACCCGCATGATGGCGGAGATGGGCGCCGAAATAATCAAGCTCGAACTGGCGCCCTTCGGCGAGCAGATCCGCAACGTGGGCTTCAAGGTCAACGGCCGCGGGGTTTATTTCATCCAGCAGAATCGCGGCAAGAAAAGCGTCTGCGTGGACATGAAATCCGCCGCCGGGCTGGCGCTCATCCACGATCTGGTCAAGCAGGTGGACGTGGTGATCGAGAACTTCGCCCCCGGCGCGATTCGTCGCCTCGGCCTGCCCTGGGAGACAGTCCGCGAACTCAATCCCAAGGCCATCATGTGCTCGATCTCGACTTTTGGTCAGGACGGGCCGTTGGCCGGGCTGCCCGGCTATGACTTCATCGGCCAGGCCTACGCGGGCATCACCGGCATGATCGGCGACCAGGAGAACGGTCCCTACATCCCCATCGCCGCGCTCGGCGACACCACCACCGGCGCCCACGCGCTGGCCGCGATCAACGCCGCGCTGTATCACCGCGCCACCTCGGGGGACGGCGGCCAGTATCTCGACATCTCGCTGCTCGACTGCTATTTCCACAGCCACGAAATGAACGTCGGCGCCATCAGCGCCAGCCAGGGCGCGATCAATCCCTACCTGCCCGGCCGCTACCATCAGGCGGTGGCGCCGCTCGGGGTGTACAAGAGCAAGGACGGCTACCTGATCCTGATCGCAATCCTGGGCCGCTGGAAGGACTTCTGTAATGCCATCGGCCGGCCGGAACTCGCCACCGATCCGCGCTACATCGACGACCCGGCCCGGGTCGCCCATCACGCCGAACTCAAGGTGCTGATCGAGGACTGGCTGCAAGCCCAGGAGAGCGACGCCGCCACCATCCGCCTGCTCGGCGAGCATCATGTGCCGGTGGCACCGATCCTCTCCATCCAGCAGGTGATGAACCACCCCCACATGAAATACCGCGGCACCGTGCGCACCATCACCGACCGCGGCGCCGGCAGCTTCGAGATGCCCGGCATGCCGCTGCGGTTTTCGGCCTTCGCCAACGACCTCGACCTGCAGGCGCCCTATCTGGGCGAGCACAACGGCGCGGTGCTGGGCGGCCTGCTCGGCCTCTCGGCGCAGCGCATCGCCGCGCTCACCGCGGACGGCGTGCTGGTCAGCGAGCCGGTTCCAACCTGACCCGGCTCGCGACGCGGGAGTCAGAAACCCTTGACGCCCGCGTCGAGCTGCACGCCGAACGAATTCAGCGCCATCGACACCAGGTGGTACTGACCCACCGCGAATACCACATCCATCATCTGCAGATCGTCGTAACGCGCGGCCAGGGTTTTCCAGGTCGCGTCGCCGATGCAGGAATCGCGATGCAGTTCATCGGCGGCGCGCAGCAGTGCCGCCTCGAACGGCGTCCAGCCCGGCGCGTCCGGCCCCGCCTTGATACGCGCGATCTCGACATCCGTAAGGCCGGCTTCGCGCGCGAAGATCACATGCTGACCCCATTCGTACTCGGCCTGGCACAACCAGCCCACGCGCAGAATGAGAATTTCGCGCTCGCGCGGCGCGATGCGCGACGTCTCCCCCATCACATGATAGGCCCAGACCGTGAATTTCTGCGCCGCGTCCCAGTGCCGGGACAGGGTGCCCAGCACGTTGTAGAACGGCTGCGAGGCCTTGATCGGCGCCAGCACCTTGCGCTGCTCCGCGCTCCATTCGCTCTCGGCCAGGGGTGGGATACGGGGTTGGGAAAGTTTCATGGTGAACTCCAAGGCAATGGTCTTGTTGTTGTGGTTTGCACTGTGTCGGTCGCGCTGTTGGCGCCACCCAACGTATTCTGCCGGGGATCCGCGCGCAGCGCCCTATACCCGCTCCACATCCACCCCCACCGTCATCTCCTGACAGTCGCCGCCGTCGAAGATGACGCCGCGCAGGGGGGTTACGTCGGAGTAGTCGCGGCCCCAGGCGGTGGTAATGTGCTGGGCGCCCGGCATGTTGTCGTTGGTGGGATCGAATTCCACCCAGCCTTCCCCGGGCGCATAGACCGCGAACCAGGCGTGGGAGGCATCGGCGCCGACCAGGCGCGTCTGGCCCGGCGCGGGCTGAGTCTCCACATAGCCGCTCACATAGCGCGCCGGAAACCCCAGCGCGCGCAGGCAGCCGACCGCGAGGTGGGCGAAGTCCTGGCAGACGCCGCGCCGGTTTTCCAGCACCTCTTCCAGGGGCGTCGCGACGGTGGTGAATTCCGGGTCGTAGGCAAAATCGCCGAAGATGCGGCTGGTGAGCTCGCGCACCGCCGACAGCAGCGGCCGGCTGTCGGCAAACAACGGCGCGGCATAGTCCCGCAGCGCGGCGCCGGTTTTTATCATGGGGGAATCCAGCAGGAATTCCCGCGCCTGTAGGTGATTTTCATCGCCTTCCCGCCACAGGCGCTCGCGTGCCTCGGCGCAGGTCGCGCCCAGATCCAGCACCGGGGTTCCGTTGCGGTCCAGATCGACCTCGACCTGACTGAGGACGCTGACTTCCAGCTCGCGATGCGGAGTCTCCACCGAAAACCGGTAGACCCGATTGCCGAAATAATCGCGCTCTTCCATCGCCGTCACCGGTGCGGGCGTGACCTGGATGCTGCTGTCCAGGCAGCGCTGATTGCGGGTGTCGCGGGGCAGCAGATGCGCCTGGTTGTGGCAGAGCGTGACCAGGCGCTCGTAGCGGTAGCGGGTGACATGGCGGACGCGGTAGATCATGTGCGGCGGATCATTGCCCGTAACCCCAGTCCGCCGCGATGAGCTGCTGCTGCGCGGCACGATGGTCGAAATAGCATTCGGCGAGCATATCCGCCGTCGCAATCAGCAGTGTCTCCAGCCGGCTCAACAGTTGATCGAGCGCCGCGCGGCCTGCTTCACCCGCGAGGGCGGCCAATTCCTCGGGCCGGCTCAGATGCAGCGCGGTAAGCGCTTCGAGGGCCAGGCGGCCGGCGCGCGACAGGCCGGGCCCGGACTCGACGGCCGGCAGCGCGGCGATGTGGCCGCCGAGCCGTTGCACCTGGTAGAGCAGCGCGCGCGGATTGGTTTCGTCAAGCACCAGCAGTTCGAGCCCGTGGAGGATGTCGGGCTCGGCGCGATAACGCCGGCGGTAGGTGATCAGCGTCTCGCAGGTCAGCAGCACGGACTCCACCACCACCGGAATATCGTTCTCGGCCAGATCGGGCACCAGCGTGGCGCGCAGCAGCGCGGCGAGCTGGAGTGCCTTTTCGATGCCGCGGCCGAGCTCCCAGAAGTGCCAGTTCATGCCCCGGAACATGCTCTCGTGGCGCAGCCCGGCGAGCGCGAGCAGCGACGTCACGAGCGGATCGAGTGCCTCTTCCGGCGCCACCAGTTGCTCCGTGCCAAGCTGCTCGGCCAGGGCTTCCAGCTCGTCGCGCAGGTCGTTCAACACGCGCTGGGTATCGGCGGAGAGCAGCTCTTTCACTTCCTCGCCCGCCTGCAACATGGCGCGCAGACTGCCCACCACCGAACCCGGACTGGCGGCATCCAGCACCACGGTTTTCAGTTCGCGTTCGGGCGTCGCGAAGGGCGCGTCCGCGACGGTGAAACCCGGCAGGGTATGGGTCACCCGGGTCACCGCGCCCAGCAGGACGCGGCGCGCGCCATCCGACAACGGCTCGACCCCGTTGAGCTGCAGGAACAGAGTGCGCAGCAGGCGCAGGGCCGCTTCCCCGCGCTCGGCGTAGCGGCCCATCCAGAACAGGTTTTCGACCACCCGGCTGGGCAGCACGCCGCGCTCCGACGGCGCGCCGGTCGGCGTGGATTCCCGCCGCAGGGAGAGCTGCTTCTCGGGCTCGGAGGCGAGCACCCAGGTGTCCTTGCTGTTGGACCCGGTAAGGTTGGTGACGACCCGGGTATCGCTGGCGCGCCCGATGCGGGTGAGGCCGCCGGGCATCACCGTATAGGAGGTTGGATTGGCGACCGCGAAGCTGCGCAGCACCATGGGCCGGGGCGTCAGCGCGCCGCGTTCCAGCGCCGGCATACGCGACGAGACCTGATAGCGCTGGGCCACGTAGTCGAGCGGCGCGTCCTGAATCCGCCGCCGCCAGAGCGCGAGTTCCGCTGCGCCCAGATCGCTGCCGAACACGCTGTGCTGGCCGTAGCGGCGAAATGCCGGCTTGATGACCAGTTGCGGGAGTTCCGCCAGCACCCGGGCGCGATCCGCCTCATCGCCGCACCAGAACGTCTCCACGGTGCGGATGCGGGGCTCGCGCCCGAAAAAGAATTTGCCGATGGCGGGCAGGTATTTGAACAGCGCGGGATTCTCGACAAACCCCGCGCCCAAAGGATTGGCGATCACGACGCGGCCGGCGCGCACCACTTCGAGCAGCCCGGGCACGCCCAGTTGGGAGTCGCCGCGCAACTCCACCGGATCGCAGAAGAAATCGTCCACGCGCCGCAAAATGATGTCGATGCGGCGCAGGCCTTCGAGGGACTTCATCCACACCCGCCCGCCGCGCACGGTGAGATCGCCGCCCTGTACCAGGGGATAGCCCAGGTAGTTGGCCAGAAAAGCATGCTCGAAATAGGTCTCGCTGTAGGAGCCGGGTGTCAGTACCGCCACCTGGGGAATGGCGTCGCCAGGCGCCAGCGCCATCAGTTTCTGGCGCAACTGGTGAAAGAATCCCGACAGGCGATGCACATGACTGTCGCGGAACAGGCTGGGCAGCACCCGCGACATCACGGTGCGATTTTCGAGCGCATAGCCGACGCCGCTGGGCGCCTGGGCGCGATCGCCGATGATGCACATGGCGCCGTCGGCCGCGCGCACCATGTCGGCGGCGTAGAGAATCAGGTGGTGTTCGCCGGGCACCCGGATGCCCTGACACTGGCGCAGGAATCCCGGGTGGCTGTAGACCAGCTCGGGCGGCACGATGCCGTGGCGGATCAGTTCGCGCCCGCCGTAGATGTCCTTGAGCACCAGATCCAGCAGTTCCGCCCGTTCGATCAGGCCCGCCTCGATGTGGCTCCACTCCTCGCTCTCGATGAGCTGGGGGACCAGATCCAGCTCCCAGATGCGACTCGCCAGCGGCTCGCTGGAGACGTTGTAGGTGGCGCCGTCGTCGCGCAGGATGCGCCGCGCCTTGCGCTCGCGCTCCGCCAGCACCTCGGGTCCCAGGGCCGCCAGCCCTTCCAGCAGGTAGCGCCAGTGGGGGCGCACCGCGCCGCCGGCTTCATAGACTTCGTCGTGGCCGTCGGCAACGGCGGGACGGTAACCCGGCGCCGCGTTCAGGGCGGCCGTCGCCTGCCCGCCCTGCTGCAACTGGCTGGGGATGGGCTGAAACGGACGTCCGGAGTGAAAATCGGTCATGGGTAAAAAAAGCCTGCCCGGTGGTCGGCGAGCGGCGGATTCTGGCACAGTCGGGCGCTCCCGGCAGCAGGCGCGCGCCCCGCGGCCGCCGCCGGCGGCGCGACCGGCTCAGGCGCCGCGCCGCAAATCCAGCGTATGCGGGTATTCATTGCCGGGCTCTTCGGGGGGCGGCGCCATGGGCCGCGGAAACCGGTTACCGGGCACGAACCGGCGCAGCACCGGCGGCAACGCGACCTCGGCCAGCTTGCCGGGCGTGTGCCCGAACGCCGTGAAGCGGCTGATCCGGCGCGCCTCGGCGGCGTTGGCGTTGACCGGAAAGTCGTCGTAGCTGCGCCCGCCCGGATGCACCACATGGTAGGTGCAGCCGCCGACCGCGAGGCCGTTCCAGGTATCGATCAGGTCGAACACCAGGGGCGCCTGTACCCCGATGGTCGGATGCAGTGCCGACGGCGGAGCCCAGGCGCGATAGCGCACCCCGGCGACGTATTCGCCGTGACGGCCGGTGTTGCGCAGGGGTACCCGGCGGCCATTGCAGGCCAGCACATAGCGGCTGTCGGTGAGTCCGTCCACCTTGACCTGGACCCGCTCCACGGAGGAATCCACATAGCGGGCGGTGCCGAAGCTTCCCACTTCCTCGCCCAGGACATGCCAGGGTTCGATGGCCCAGCGCAGTTCGATGCTGATATCGCCGATCCGCACTTCGCCGTAATGGGGATAGCGGAATTCGGCGAAGGGCGCGAGCCAGTCGAGCTGAAACGGCAGCTCGTGGGCGTTCAGATCCGCCACCACGTCGCGCAGATCCGCCCAGGCATGGTGCGGCAGCATGAAGCGGTCGTGCAGCGCCGTGCCCCAGCGCACCAGTGGCTGCGCATAGGGCGTCCGCCACAGCCGCGCCACCAGACTGCGCAGCAGCAGCGCCTGCACCAGCGCCATATGGGCATGGGGCGGCATTTCGAAACCCCGGAATTCCAGGATCCCCTGGCGCCCGCTGGCGCTGCCCGGCGCATACAGCTTGTCGATGCAGAACTCGGACCTGTGGGTATTGCCGGTGATATCGGTGAGCAGATTGCGCAGCAACCGATCCACCAGCCAGGGTTGCGCGATCTCCCCGGAAGGCATCTGCTGGAAGGCGATTTCCAGCTCGTAGAGCGTTTCGGCGCGACCTTCATCGACCCGCGGCGACTGGCTGGTGGGACCGATGAACATGCCGGAAAACGCATAGGACAGCCCGGGATGGTGCTGCCAGTAGGTGATCAGGCTGCGCAGCAGGTCGGGGCGGCGCAGCAGGGGGCTGTCGGCCGGGGTGGCGCCGCCGAGCGTCACATGGTTGCCGCCGCCGGTGCCGGTGTGGCGGCCATCGTGCAGGAATTTTTCGGTGCCCAGCCGCGCCTGGTGCGCCTCGGCGTAGAGCGCGAGCGTGTTGTCGCGCAGTTCGCGCCAACTGCCGGCGGGATGGATGTTCACCTCGATCACTCCCGGATCGGGCGTCACCAGCAGGCGCAGCAGCCGCGGATCGCGGGGCGGCTCGTAGCCCTCGATCACCACCGGCAGGCGCAGATCCGCGGCGCAGGCTTCCACCGCCCCCACGAGCGCCAGATAGTGTTCCAGGTGCTGCAACGGCGGCAGAAAGACATGCAGGGTGCCGGCGCGGGGTTCGACGCACAACGCCGTGCGCACCAGGGGCGCCGGTTTTTTCGCGTCGGGTTCAGGATCGGCGGGTTCGGCCATGGTCAGGCGGCGATCGGCGGCCGCTTCCAGCACCGCCTGGGCGTACTGGTGGTAGTCCGCATCCAGGGGCTTGTCGGGCGCGAAGGGATCGCGCTCCGCTTCGCGCGCCTCGGCCTCCGTCGCCAGCGGCAGCGAGTCCAGCGGCAGCCGGTAGCCCATGGGCGAATCGCCCGGCACCAGTATCAACTGGCCGCGCCGCAGCGGCCAGGGCGAGCTGCGCCAGCGTTCCGCAACCGGATCCCAGCCCAGCGGCAACGCCAGACCGGTCGGCGCGTGCAATCCCTGTTGCAGCAGTCGCGCCAGGCGGCGGCGCTCCAGACTGTCATCCAGCGCGGCGGTCTGGGGATCGAGATGCTCCGGGAGTTCCTGTTCGCGCCACAGGTAGTGAAAAGCGTCTTCGCGGGCGATCAGCAGACGCGCGGGATCGAGCCCCAACGCCACGCACAGGTGGCTGGCGAAACGGTCGGCCGCGGCGAAGTCGTGGCCCTGATCCGCGCCCACCGGCGCGAGCCATCGGGGATCGCGCCACACGGGTTCGCCGTCGCCGCGCCAGAAACAGCCGAGCGCCCAGCGCGGCAGCTCCTCGCCCGGGTACCACTTGCCCTGGCCGTGGTGCAGCAGACCGCCGCGGGCGAAGCGGTCACGCAGGCGCAGCAGCAAATCCCGGGCGAGGCGGAGCTTGTCCGCGCCGAGCGCCGTGGTGTTCCACTGCGCGGACTCCATGTCGTCGATGGACACGAACGTCGGCTCGCCGCCCTGGGTAAGGCGCACATCCATGGCGTCCAGACGCGCGTCCACCGCCGCGCCCAGGGCGTCGATCAGCGCCCACTGCGCTTCGCTGTAGGGTTTGGTGACGCGGGGATCCTCGTGAATGCGCAGCACTTCGTTGTGGTGGTGAAACTCCACCTCGCAGGTATCGGTGAAGCCTTCGATGGGCGCCGCCGACACCGGATCCGGGGTGCAGGCGAGCGGGATGTGACCCTCGCCCGCGAACAGCCCGGAAGTGGGATCGAGCCCGACCCAGCCGGCGCCGGGCAGATACACCTCGCACCAGGCGTGCAGATCGGTGAAGTCCGCTACCGGTCCCGAAGGGCCGTCGAGCGCCGCCACATCGGCCTTGAGCTGCACCAGATAGCCCGACACAAAGCGCGCGGCGAGCCCCAGATGACGGCAGATCTGCACCAGCAGCCAGGCGCTGTCGCGGCAGGAGCCGCGCGCCAGCGCCAGCGTCTGCTCGCAGCTCTGGACGCCGGGCTCCATGCGGATGTTGTAGGCAATGTCGCGCTGCAAACGCTGGTTGAGCGCGACCAGGAAGTCGTTGGTGGGGATGGGCGCGCGCGCCACGCTGGCCAGCCAGCGCCGCAACAGCGGTCCGGCGGGCTCGCACACCAGATAGGGTGCCAGCTCATGGCGGTCGCGTTCGCGATAGTCGAACGGAAACTGCTCGGCACCTTCATCGAGAAAGAAGTCGAACGGATTGATCACCGTCATCTCGGCGATGACTTCGACCGTGATCGAGAGATGATCGCTGCGCTCGGGAAATACCAGCCGCGCCAGATAATTGCCGCAGGGGTCCTGCTGCCAGTTGAGAAAATGCGTGGCCGGGCTCACCCGCAGTGAATAGCCGCGAATCGGCGTGCGGCAGTGGGCCGCGGGCCGCAGGCGCAGCACATGGGGCGACAGGTTCACCAGCCGGTCGAAGCGATATTCGGTGACATGGAGCAGCTTGACGCGAATGGTCATGAGTTCAATGCTCCGGATTCAGTGCGGTTGGTTCGATCTTCCAGATTCAACATTTCAAATTCAAGATTTCAAACTCAAGAGGACGGATTCAGCGCTGTGCAAACCAGGCATCGCGGATACGCTCGTGCATGGTGCCGATGCGAATCTGGATTTCGTTCAGATAGTCGCGAAACGCCTGCCCGAGATCTTCGATCGACGCGATCGGGTAATACACCGCCGCCACTTCTTCCAGCGCGCCCAGCATCGACTCACTCCCGGGCAGCAACCGGATGGCGCTCGCCACCTGTTCGCGGCAGAAGCGGATGGTGCGGGGAAAATACGGATCGTTGAGCAGGAAGTTCGCCACTTCCGGACCCGCCACCCGCACCCGCACCGCGCGGCGGTAGGCGAGCTCCGCGCTCAGCGAACGCAGCACATGGCCCCACACGATCTGGCCCAGGTTCACCTGCGCGCGCTCCGCCGACTGCAACAGCGCGACGGCGCCGGCATCGAGAATGCGCGTGGTCATGTCGGCGCGCTCCAGATGCCGGCCGAGCTGGATGAACTGCCAGGGCGCGTCGCGGCTGGTGGTGGCGGCGATCTGGCCGTTCACCTGCTCGCAGCCGCGAATGATGCCGCCGGTGAACTGGTGGCGCAGCTTGCGCCCCGTTCCCTGCGCCACATTGTCGGTCGCGAAATAAAACAGATCATTGACGAATTCCCACACCTCGGGCGCAAACACATCGCGGGTGGTGCGCAGGTTCTCGCGCACCATGCGCAGCGAGTTGACCAGCGCGCCGGCGTGATCGGCATCGGCCAGCAGGAACTTCACCACATTGCGCTCGTCCCGCACCCGGTAGTGCTCGGCGAAGGCTTCGGTGGCGCTGTTGAGTTCCACCAGGTTGTACCAGCTGATATCGATGCCCCGCGGCAGATCCAGCAGCAGGCTGTCGTAGACGCTGACCAGGCGCGCGGTGTTCTCGGCGCGTTCGAGATAGCGCGCCGCCCAGTAGATGCGTTCAGCGACGGACGACAGCATCACTTCGCATCCGTGTCGACGATCCAGGTGTCCTTGCTGCCGCCGCCCTGGGAGGAGTTCACCACCAGACTGCCCTTGCGCAGCGCCACCCGGGTGAGCCCGCCGGTGGTGACGTACATGTCCTCGGCCTGCAACACGAAGGGTCGCAGATCCAGATGCCGCGGCTCCAGGCGGCCGCCGTCCACCAGGGTCGGCGCCACCGACAGCTTGAGCGTGGGCTGGGCGATGTAGTTGCGCGGATCGGCCTGGATGCGGCGCGCGAACTCGGCGCGCTCCTTGCGGGTCGCGTGCGGGCCGACCAGCATGCCGTAGCCGCCGGATTCGTTGGCGGGCTTCACCACCAGCTCGTCGAGATGGTCGAGCACATAGGCGCGCTGCGCGGGATCGGCGCAGAGAAACGTCTCGACGTTGGCGAGCAGGGGTTTTTCGCCCAGGTAGTATTCGATCATTTGCGGCACATAGGCGTAGACCACCTTGTCGTCCGCCACGCCCGCGCCGGGCGCGTTGGCGAGCGCCACCTGACCCGCGCGCCAGGCGCGCATCAGGCCCGGCACGCCGAGCGTGGATTCCGGATTGAAGACTTCCGGGTCCAGAAACAGGTCGTCGATGCGCCGGTAGATCACATCCACCCGCTCGCGCCCGGCGATGGTGCGCATGTACACGCAGTCGTCGTCGCCCACCACCAGGTCGCGACCCTCGACCAGCTCCACCCCCATCTGCTGGGCGAGGTAGGCGTGTTCGAAATAGGCGGAGTTGTAGATGCCGGGGGTGAGCACCACGATGCCCGGATTGCTCAGCTTGCGCGGCGACAGCGCGGCGAGCATGTCGAACAGGCGCGCGGGATAGTCGCTGACCGGCAGAATGGCATCGCTCTCGAACAGCTCCGGCAGCACGCGCTTGGTGATGGCGCGGTTCTCCAGCATGTAGGCGACGCCCGAGGGCACCCGCAGGTTGTCTTCCAGCACGAAGAAGCGGCCGCGCTCATCGCGCACCAGATCGGTGCCGCAGATGTGCGCCCAGACCCCAAAAGGAGGCGATGCGCCGACGCATTCGGGGCGGAAATTCTTCGACTGCGCCAGCACCTCGGCGGGAAACACGCCGTCGGCGATGATGCGCTGGTCGTGGTAGATGTCGTCGATAAAGCGATTGAGCGCGCGCAGGCGTTGCTTGAGGCCGGCCTCGACCTCGCGCCACTGCCGCGCCGCAATGGTGCGCGGAATGATGTCGAAGGGCCAGGCGCGATCGATGTTGCCCTCCTCCGAATACACGGTGAAGGTAACCCCCATCTGGCGGATGGTGGCCTCCGCCATGCGCCGGCGCGATTCGATCTCGGCATCGTTGAGCGACGCCAGATAAGCCACCAGCCGTCGCGCCGGCGCCCGCGCATTGCCGGGACTGCTGATCAGTTCGTCGAACAGCGCGCCGCTGTCGTAGTGTTTCCAGTCCAGCGCCATTTCACCCGTCCGGGGCTGCGGAGCCGGAGCGGCCCTGCCGTCAGCCGATGCTACACCAGAAAGCGGCCAGCCCGGCCGCCGCGCGTCACTGCCGAGGCGAAGATGGGTGAAATTGCCGGCTTCGCGGATTTCCATAAGCACTCGTCGTCGGGAAGAATACTTCTGGAACTCGCAATATGTGGGCCAGAAAAATGCGCTGCGCACCGTGCGCCTCGCATCTGGCCCCCTCGCGACGTTTTTCAGCAACCTGTTAGCGGACGATCAGCCGGCGCGCAGCAGCGACCAACCGAACGCCATGGCGGCGAGTGCCACCAGCAGCCGCAGTCCGGCTGCCACGCCCAGCCGCCAGCGGCGCAGGCGTCGCAACCCTTCTCCCAGCAGGCCGCCGCACGCCAGCATGGCAGTCAGCACCCCAGCAGCGAACAGGAGCAGATAGGCCATGCCGACCCAGGGATTGGCAGCTGCCGCGATGGGTGCCAATGCCAGCAGGGAAGCGGAGCCGGCGGTACCGTGCAGCAGCCCCACCAGCAGCGCCCGGCGGCCCTGGTGCGCGGGCAGTCCCGCCACATGCAGATGCGTGCCATCAATGCCATGGCAATGCAATTGCAGCGGCGCCTCGCCCGCCCAGAGCCGCCACAGCGTCGTCACCCCCAGCGCGATCAGCACCCACCCCACCAGATGTTCGGCCCCTGCGCTGAGGTCGCTCGGCACCGCCATGCCGGCCAGCAGCACCAGGGCGCCGATGACCAGCAGCGCCAGGCCATGGCCCAGCGCCCAGCGCCCGCAGAAGCCCAGGGTAGCGCGACGCCCGGCGCTTGCATCGCCCAGATTCGCCACCGCCAGCACATGATCCGGGTCGAGCGCGTGCAACAGACCGAGCCCAAAACCCATCGTCAGCAGGCTCAGCGTCTGGGTCGGCAGGGCGATCATCTCAGGCGCCCCAGCCGCGAATGATCGACTTGTGCGATCCCAGCTTGCCGTGGGCCACCAGGGTGCCCAGCACATCGACGATGGCGCGGGTGGCGAGCAGCGCGGTGATCTCGGATTGGTCGTAAGGCGGCGAGACCTCCACCACCTCCATGCCGCAGATGCCTTCCTTCGCCACCGCGCCGAGCAGATAGAGAATCTCGCGGGGCAGGAAGCCGCCCGGCTCCGGCCAGCCGGTACCCGGCACGAAACCGCAATCCACGGCGTCGATGTCGAACGACAGGTACACGGCATCGGTGCCGTCCCAGGCGGTTTCCAGCGCGATCTCGGCGGTCTTCTCCAGGCCCAGTTCGGCCACGTCGTTCATGGTCAGAATGGTGGTGCCGCGCTTGCGCGCCTCCTTGACCGCCGGACGCGGCACCTGCCAGCCGCCGATGCCGACCTGCACCAGGTTTTTGGCCAAGACGTTGGGCAGATTGGTGGCGTGGAACCAGGGCGTTGTGTGCATGCGCTCGTCGAGGTCCTTTTCCTGGATGTCGGCGTGGCGGTCGAAATGGATGATGCCGATCTTCCTGTCGGTGTTCTCCGCGATGCCGCGCACCGTGGCGAAGCCGATCGAATGATCGCCGCCGAGCACGATGGGCAGCGCGCCGGAAGCGAAGATATGACCCACGCCGCGACTGATCTGATCGAACGTCTTCTCGATATTGGCGGGAATCACGAACACGTCGCCGGCGTCGCACAGATTCATCTGTTCGCGCAGGTCGACACCCAGTTCGTAGTTGTAAGGCGTGTAGAGCGCGCTGATCTTGCGGATGCCCTGGGGTCCGAAGCGGGTGCCGGGACGATAGGTGGTGCCGCCGTCGAAAGGCACACCGAGGATCGCCGCATCGTACTGGCCGATGTTGTGGACGTTCTCGCAGAACGGCGCCTTCATGAAGGTATTGATGCCGGCGAAGTGGGGCAACTCGCCGCGCACGAAGGTGGAGATGCCGCGATCCTGGACGCTGGCGGCGGCGGTCAGGCCGTTGTCGAGGCCGTGCTGCACATGCGCTTTCCAGGCGTCGGTGGGCAGGTCTTTTTCCTTTTGCAGCGATTTCCAGCCTTGCAGCTGGGTTTTGTCGAACATTGGATGGTGGTCGAGGCCGCGGCTGAGCGCCCCGGTGGCGTTAAAGCGTTGCAGACGCATGAATGGCAATCTCCTCAGTGAATCCCGGTAGCGGGTTTGGCATCGGGCCGCCGGTCGCGCCGCGAGAGTTCGGCCAGGCGGCTCAGTTTGTCCAGATCGCGCTGCACGCCCGACGTGGCGCGAATGCGATCCAGCACGGTTTTTTTCTGGCGCAGAAATTCCGGCGCGAGCTTGAGATCCGGATGGCGCGCGCCGGGCGGCGGCAGCGCCACCGGATGGATGCTGTCGATGCGCCCCGGCTGCGGCGCCAGCACCACGACCCGGTCGGCGAGATAGACCGCTTCCTCGACGTCGTGGGTGACAAAGACGATGGTGCTGCGTTCGATCTCGAACAGGCGCAGGATCAGCTCGTGCATCACTTCGCGGGTCTGGGCATCGAGCGCCCCGAAGGGCTCGTCCATCAGCAGCACCCGGGGCTGCGCCATCAGGGCGCGGGCGATGGCCACGCGCTGGCGCATGCCGCCGGAGAGCTGGTTGGGATAGCGCGTTCGCACTTCATCCAGACCCATCAGTTCCAGCAGGGCGTAGGCGCGCTCCACCGCGGAGTTGACCTCCGATTCGCTGGCATCCCGGGTGTGAGCGCGCAGGGAGCGGCAGAAGCGCACGTTTTCCAGCACATTGAGCCAGGGGTAGAGGCTGTAGTCCTGGAACACCACGGCGCGGTCGCAACCCGGACCCTGCACCGGCCGACCATCCAGACAGACCTGCCCTTCGCTCGGCGCTTCCAGCCCCGCGATCAGGCGCAACAGCGTGGACTTGCCGCAGCCGGAAGCGCCCACCAGGGCAACGAACTCGCCCTCGGCCACGGCCAGATCGATCGCCTGCAGAGCCGGCGTGGACTGGCCCCGAAACGTCTTGCCGAGACGCTCGATACGGATGCAGGTCGCCGGCACGGGATTCATCGCAGATGCAGCCAGGGAAAGGCGCGCCGGTGCACCAGCCGGAAGCCCTGGTCCATCAACAGACCGAGCAGGCCGATCAACAGGATGCCGACGAAGATCTTGTCGGTCTGCAAAAAGCGTTGGGCGCGCAGGATGGCGTAGCCGATACCGGAATTGGCGGCCACCAGTTCCGCCACGACCAGATAGGTCCAGGCCCAGCCGAGCGTGACGCGCAGGGTATCGACGATGCCGGGCAGGGCCGACTTGAACACCACCAGCGACACCACTTCGCCGCGGTTCGCGCCGAGCGTCTGGGCCGCCTCGATCTGCGCCATGGGCACCTGACGGATGTTGTCCGACACCATCAGGACCATCTGGAAAAAAGTCCCGATCCAGATCAGCGTGATCTTGGCGCCCTCCCCGATCCCCACCCAGAGCAGCACCAGGGGCACAAAAGCCACCGCCGGCAGATAGCGCGCGAACTCCATCAGCGGCTCGAAAAACGCCTGCACCGGGCGGAAGCTGCCGATGTAGATCCCGAGTGGCACCGCCATCAGCACCGCGAGCACAAAACCGCCCAGCACCCGGCCAATACTGATCTTGATGTCGGCGAACAGGCTGCCGTCGGCATACCAGCCGAGCAGACGGCGCGCGACGGCAACCGGTTCCGGCAGGAACACGGCGTCCACCAGCCCACTGCCGGCCAGCAACCACCAGCCACCCAGGAAGCTCGCGAACCCGACCCCGGCGATGGCGAGATAACGCACGCCGCCCAGCGTCCCGCGGATTGACCACAACCGATCGGCCGCCATGGTTCGGACTCAATCGGCGGACGGCTTGCCGGCAACCTCGCGCACCAGGCCCGGATCTATCGCGGCGCCGAAATCGACCTTGCCTTCCAGCAGTTTGTTCTCGGTCAGGAACGCCGCGATGGTCGGTCCCACACCCACCAGGGATTCGGGCCGTGCGGGCTCTCCGAGCGCGATCAGATTTTCCTTCGGACCGAAAAAGCGGGTGCCCGGCAGGTAGGTGGCGTATTCCTCGGGCGGCAGCCCCACGACCTTGGCCATGATGACCGCGGCTTCCTGCGGGTGCGCGCCGATGAACGCCACAGTGTCGTACCACGCCCGCACCATGCCGACAAAGATCGCGCGCTTTTTCGCATCGGCGAGCGCCGGTGCGCGCGCCACCAGCAGATCGGGAATCAAGCCGGGCATATCCTTCGAGGTAAACAGCGCCTTGCCCTTGCCGCTGGACTGGATCTGGTTCACCCAGGGATTCCAGACCACCACCGCCGGCACCCGACCGCCGAGAAACGCGGCCGCCGCGTCGCCGGCGGCGAGATTCACCACCTGCACGTCAGCGGGCGTCATGCCGTTGTGGGCCAGCGCGGTCGCCAGCACGAAATGGGACACACTGTATTGTTCGAGGGCGATCGATTTGCCTTTCAGATCGGCAAATCCGGTGATCGACGGCGCCACCATCAGGGCGTCGTTACCCGCCGAATTATCGTTGGCCAGAATGATCTTGAGCGGCACACCCGCCGCCAGCGGCGCCAGGGTGTCGCTCCAGGTCTGGGAGTTGGCATCGAGTTGGCCGGCGGACAGCGCCTGAATCGAATCCGTATAGTTGGGGAACCACACCAGTTCGACATCGGCGGCGTATTTCTTGAAAAATCCCTTTTCCTTGGCGACGTACCAAGCCACCCAGCCGGGCCAGTCGCTGACGCCGACGCGGACGGGTGCGGCCTCGACCGCGGTGGTAAACAGGAATGCAACAGCGAGCAGGACAGCGTGCGACAGGCGGTGGAACATGGTCGATCCTCCAATGGGTACCAACGGGACGCGGGAGAGCCAACTGGTCCTCCCGGGCTTTTGTCCCGCCGGTGTAACCCCACTGGGGCCGACAACCCTCGGACCAGTCACCCCCGAGGAGGCCGGAACCCTAGTTGTCTTCGTGTGATCGCGTGGGAAAATGGCCGCGACGCCAAACCCTCCCGTATCACCATGCAGTCAAGCACGGCCCGTGCCACCAGCCGCCACACCACCGCGCACAGGGATTGCACCCGTGCCGCCCAGTCTCCGTGGCCGCGAGTTGCGCTGGCAGCCTTGACCGCGCCCCTTTGCAGCGCACCGTTCCAGGGCGGCGCGCCCCATGAGTGAGCACTGATGGAGCATCATGGGCCGGCACTCCAGCAGCGTCTCGCCAACGGCCTCGAACTCCATGCCCGTCCGATCGCCGCTCGCGCGACGGCGGCCGTTGCACTCTGGTGGCACGCGGGGCGGCTGCACGAAAGCCCGGACGAGGTCGGGGCGGCGCACCTGCTCGAACACCTGGTCTGTGAAGCGTTGCCGGCCGCTGGACACGCCCGCTGGGGCGGCGCGGTGAACGGCCAGAGCGGACGCGAATGGACGGTCTGGCACGCCCTGCTGCCGGCCGCGGCCGCGCCGGATTTTCTGCGGACCCTGGTGCGGACACTGCGCGCGCCGCTGCCGCCGGACGCGCACATCCAGCGCGAATCCCGCGTGCTCGCCACGGAGATCGGCGTGGAGACAGCCCAGGATCACTGGGAACGGCAAGCCCTGCGCGCCTGCTTCGGCGCCCATCCCGTCGCCCGTCCGCTCGCGGTTTTGCCGCACCTGGACCGGGCCGGGCTCACCGCGTTTCGCGCGCGTCTGCTGACCGGGCCGCGGCTGCGGGTGACCGCCGCGGGCGGGATGGATCCGGACGCGCTCGCGGCGGCTGTCCGGCCCCTGGAAGAACTGCCGGACAGCCATATCCCGGAACCGGCCGCGCCGGCGCTGCCCATCCAACCCTGTCACCGGCGTCTGGACGCCGCGGGCGCGCTCTGGCTGCTCCCTTTCGCGCCGACCGAAGCTGCCGCGGTTGCGGAACTCGCGCTCCTGCTTGCCGACCCGCTGGTGGGAGAGTTGCCCCGGCAGTTGCGCGACGCGGCCGAGCCCCTGTACGGGCTGCACTGCGAACTGGAGTTCTGCGCCGGTATCGGGCTCTGGTGGCTGCGGATTGACGCTGGCCGGTTGGCCGCCGTACTCGAAGCCGGCATCGAGCAACGCATCGTCACCGGCTTTACCGCCGCCGAGCTGGCGCGCGTGCGCGCATTGCGCCACGCACGGCAGGTGCTGGAACGGGAGGATCTGCTGGGTCAGCTGGAAGTGCTGGCCGGCGCGCGTCCCGCGCCTCCCGCGCGCTCAGCGTCGGCCGCCACGCTGGCGCGGGTGCTCGCGGCCTGCTGGCAACGCCGCTGTCGGGTACTCGGCGACTGAGCGCGTCGGAACAACCTCAGGCGGGCACGATCTCCACCAGAATCTCGTTGGGATTGACCGCATCGCCCTTGCGCACCAGCACCTGGGTCACGGTCCCGGCGATGGGCGCCTGGATCTCGGTCTCCATTTTCATGGCTTCGGTGACCAGCACGGGCTGCCCGGCGGCGACCACATCGCCCTCCTTCACCAGCACCGCCACGATGTTGCCCGGCATGGAGGTGGCGACATGGCCCGGCGCCGTGGGGCGCGGGCGCCGCCCGGCGATGGTGGTGGGGATGGCGCCTTCCGCCCCGCCGCTCAGCACCAGTTCGTCGAGGGTCTCCACCAGGACTTCCTCGGGCACGCCATCCAGATCGAGATAAAAATGGCGTTCGGGCTGTCCTTTATGACCGCTGCCGGTGACTTTGACGTGATAGGTCTCGCCGTGCAGCGTGATATTGAATTCGGTCGGCGCCCGCGTTTGTCCGTCCGCCGTGTCGAGGTTGATCGCCACCGGCGCGGTCAGTGCTTCCGGCTCCAGCTTGCCGTCGCGCCGCGCCTGCAGGAATTGCCGCCCGATCTCCGGGAACATGGCATAGCTCAGCACGTCTTCGGCGCTCGTGGCCAGTTCGCCGATGTCGGTCCGCAACTGCTCCAGTTCGGGTTCGAGCAGATCGGCCGGACGCCCCTCGATGAATTCGGCGTTGCCCACCGCGCGCACCCGCACTTCGGCATCGATCGCGGCGGGCGGCTGGCCGTAGCCGCCCTGAAGGTAACGCTTCACCTCGTTGGTGACGCTCTGGTAGCGCTGGCCGGTCAGCACATTGAGCGCCGCCTGGGTGCCGACGATCTGGGACGTGGGCGTCACCAGCGGCGGATAGCCGAGATCGGCGCGCACGCGGGGAATCTCGGCGAACACCGCGTCCATGCGATCCAGCGCATTCTGCTCGCGCAACTGGTTGGCGAGGTTGGAGATCATCCCGCCCGGCACTTGATTGACCTGCACCCGGGTATCGACGCCGGTGTAGTCGCTCTCGAACTGGTGGTATTTCTTGCGCACTTCGCGGAAATAGGCAGCGATGTCCTGCAGCCGCTCCAGGTCGAGCCCGGTGTCGTGAGTCGTGCCGCGCAGCGCCGCCACCATGCTCTCGGTGGGCGGATGGCTGGTGCCGCCCGCGAAGCTGGAAATCGCGGTGTCGATGTGCCGGCAACCCGCCTCGATGGCCTTGAGCTGGCACATCTCCGCCAGTCCCGAGGTGGCGTGGGAATGCAGATGCACCGGCAGCGCCACCGCGTCCAGCAGACCCTTGACCAGGGCTTCGGTGGCGGTGGGCGTGAGCAGGCCGGCCATGTCCTTGATCGCGATGCTGGCGCAGCCCATGGCCGCCAGTTCGCGCCCCTGGGCGACGAAGCCAGCGGTATTGTGTACCGGGCTGGTGGTGTAGCAGATGGTGCCCTGGGCGTGTTTGCCCGCCTCCCGGGTGGCTTCGATCGCGGTCCGCAAATTGCGCAGATCGTTCAGCGCATCGAAAATGCGGAACACATCCATGCCGTGGTCGGCGGCGCGCAGCACGAAGGCGCGCACCACGTCGTCGGCGTAGTGGCGATAGCCGAGCAGATTCTGTCCGCGCAGCAGCATTTGCAGACGCGTATTGGGCAACGCCGCGCGCAGCGCGCGCAGACGCTCCCAGGGATCTTCCTTCAGAAAGCGCAGACAGGCGTCATAGGTTGCACCGCCCCAGGCTTCCAGCGACCAGTAGCCGACCGCGTCCAGCTCGGCGCAGATGGGCAGCATGTCCGCCGTGCGCATCCGCGTCGCGATCAGCGACTGGTGGCCATCGCGCAGCACGGTATCGGTGATATGAACCTTGTCCATGAACGTTCCTCGAAATCAGTTGCCGGTGTGGGCGGCGATGGCGACCGCGAGCACGGCGGCGATTTCCTCCGGGCGGCGCTTGTTGGAGTAATTGACGAGCTGCGGGTTGGCGTCGACGAAGCCCGTATTGAAGACACCGCTGCGGAACACCGGTGAATCGAGAATCTGCAGGTAATAGGGAATCGTGGTCTTGATGCCGAACACCGCCACGTCGTTGAGCGCCCGCCGCGAACGCGCCACCGCGTCCTCCCAGGTCAGCGCCCACACGATCACCTTGGCCAGCATGGAATCGTAATAGGGCGGTACCGCGTAGCCGGTGTAAATCGCCGCGTCGGTGCGCACCCCGGGGCCGCCCGGCGCGTAGTACCGGGTGATGCGGCCGAAGCTCGGCAGAAAGCCGTTCTTGGGATCTTCCGCGTTGATGCGAAACTGCAAGGCGAAACCGCGTATGGCGATCTCATCCTGCGCGTAGCGCAACGGCAGCCCGGCGGCGATGCGGATCTGCTCTTCGACGATGTCCACCCCGGTGATGCTCTCGGTGATGGTGTGCTCCACCTGGATGCGGGTGTTCATCTCCATGAAATAGAAAGTGCCGTCGGCATCGAGCAGAAATTCCACGGTGCCGGCGTTTTCGTAGTTGACCGCCCGGGCCGCGCGCACCGCGAGCGCGCCGATGTGCGTCCGCTGCTCGGCGCTCAGTTGCGGGGAGGGCGCGATCTCGATGAGCTTCTGGTTGCGGCGCTGGATCGAACAGTCGCGCTCGAACAGATGGATGGTGTTGCCGTGGCGGTCGGCGAGGATCTGCACCTCGATGTGACGCGGCTCGATGATGCACTTTTCCAGAAACACCTCGGCGCTGCCGAACGCCTTGGTCGCCTCGGAGATCACCCGGTCGTAGTTGCGCGACAGATCCTCGGGGTTGTCGCAGCGGCGGATGCCGCGCCCGCCGCCGCCGGAAGTCGCCTTCAGCATCACCGGGTAGCCCAGGGTGGCGGCCACCGCCAGCGCGTGCTCGAGGTTGTCGAGATTGCCGTCGCTGCCCGGCGTCACCGGAATCCCCGCCCGCTGCATGGCAAGGCGCGCCTCGGTCTTGTCGCCCATGCGCCGGATCACCTCGGCATCGGGTCCGATGAACGCCAGTCCGCGCGCGCGGCAGGCCGCCGCAAAGTCGCCGTTCTCGGACAGGAAACCGTAACCGGGATGGATGGCGTCGCAGCCGGTCTGCGCGGCCAGATTGACGATCCGGTGAATATCGAGATAACCCGCCACCGGATCGGCGCCGATGGAATGCGCCTCGTCCGCCTTCTTGACGTGCAGGGCGTGGCGGTCGGCGTCGGCATAGATCGCCACCGAGCGAATGCCCATCTCCGCACAGGCGCGGATGATGCGGACGGCAATCTCGCCGCGATTGGCAATCAGGATCTTGCGCAGCATGGAGCGACTCTCAAAGGACGACCGCAACGGATTCCGGCGGCATTATATCGTCGCGCGCCGCCGGATTTGGCGGCGGCGCCCGCAACCGCCGCGGTCACACCAGATCCGGCGCCAGCGCGGCGCGCAGCAGCGTCTCCCGCGCGCCGCCGCGCTCCCGGCTGCGGAACCACCAGAGCGCGCCCTTGCGGATGCTCCAGTCCGCTTCGACGCCGGTCAGCAACAGCGCCGCGAGCCGTCCCAGCGTGGGCTGATGGCCCACCAGCAGGCAGGGCCGCTCGGCCGCGGGCCAGCCGCTCGCGACGAGCAGATCGCGGGCACCGCCGCCCGGACTCAGCACGGGGACCTGCGCGAAGTCGCGGGTGAACGCGGCCGCGGTCTGGCAGGTGCGGGTGGCGGGACTGGCGAGCACCCGCAGTCCCTCGGGCCCGTGCCGGGCGAGCCAGCGCGCCATCCGCCGCGCCTGTTCCTCTCCCCGCGCGCTGAGCTCGCGCTCGTGATCGGGGCTGCCGTCGACGGCCTCCGCATGACGCCACAACAGAAGATCCATGGGTTTGGCTCCGGCGAATGGGAGATTCAGCGCCGCCAGGGCGGCGTTGCGGCGAGCAGTGCCTCGGTGTTCCGCAACGCACCCTTGCAGCGTTTTCGACAGCAGGGAGCGTGCCAGTCGAGCACCAGCGCCGCCGCTGCCGCGAGCTCGGGGACAGCGCCGGCCACGGCCGGGAGCCGCTGCCGCGCCACCTCCACATCGTGGAGATAGCCGAGCTTGTTCTGCACCTTGACGAGCGTTTTCAGGTAACGCGCCGCCGCCTTGCGCCGCAGCAGCGGCGCGCAAAAGTCGAGGCCGTAGCGCAACTGCTTGCAGGCGATGCGCAGCCTGTGCAGCCGCGCCGGATCGCCCCCCCGCGCCGCCGCGAGGCGCCGGGCGACCCGGGTCAGGGCGCGGTCCAGGCGCCGCTCAGTCAGCGCGGCCAGCGCCCCGCGCCGCCGCGCATCGGCTTCCGGGAGGCTGTGGAGCGCCGCCATGAAACCCAGCAGCAGGCGCCCCTGGGCGGCCAGATCCAGATGCCGCAACGCCTCCACCCGGGCCGTGCCCCGCGCAGTTTCCAGCGCCGCGCTCAGGCGCGCGAGCCCCTCGTGGTCCGCGCCGCAAGCGGCAAGCACCGGCGCCAGCACGGCATCGCACAGCACATCGAGATCGCGGGCGCCGCCCAGGCTGCGCGCATTGTCGCCCAGGCGCCGCCGCCAGATCGCGGCAAAAGTCTCCGGCAACGCCGGCGCGAACAGGCGCAGCAGCGCGCGCAGGCGGCGCAAGCCCACCCGCAACTGATGGATGTATTCGGGATCGGGAGTGGCGTCGGGATCGGTGCCGGAAGCGGGATCGCACAGCGCACCCCGCACATTGGCCTGCCACTGGCGCACGCAGGATTCCGCCAGGTCGCGGAACGCCGCCACCGGCGTCTGCTTGCGGCCAAGGGTTACGGCTTCCGCCCGCGCGGGTCCGCGCTCCAAGGTCGCGCCAGCGCAGAGCCAGTAGCCGCGCGCGGCCTTGCTGCGATCGTCGGGAAACAGCGGCAGCGTCGCGGCCAACTGCCCGGCGAGGCGGAACAGATCGGCGGGCGTACCCGCGTCGAGTTCCAGCTCCAGTTCGCACAGGGGTTCGCTGCGCTCGCCGGCGAGGATCGCGCCGGTGTCGAGCATGAGGCGGATGCACACGCCCGCGCCGCTGTGGCAACGGGTCTCGCGGTGAAAGCGGGTGTTGAACACGGGCGTCAACCGCGCCGCGTTATCGACCAGAAAGGTGCGCACCCGGGCGTCGGTGACGCCGGAGAAGTCGAAGTGCCCGCTCCAGCCCTGCTCCCACTCGGGCCGCGCCGCCAGCCCGCCAGTGGACGGCGCGGCGCATTTCACCGTCTGCTGCCGGATGTCGCCGGCGCGCCGCAGGCGCAGCGCGATCCCGCAGGCACGCAGGGCGAAATCGGGGGTGTCGTAATAGGTGCTTTCGACTTCCGCCGCCCCCCGGAGCTCGGCGGCGACGAACAGGGGATGTTGCCGCAGTGCCGCGAGCGCGGTGGGCGGCAGACTCAGCTTGAGCTCGACTTCCCGGTTTTCGATTGCCCGGTTCTGGATTTCCAGGTTCATGGCACCGCCACCCGACCCCGGTGTCGCTTGGTGGCGACGCCCGGTTAGACCGGTCCGCATTGTAACCGGGCGACGACTGCCGCGGCCCGACTGGACCCCTGCCCGAGCCCGGCCGGTTCAATCCACGGCAATGGCGATCTTGCGCGGCTCACTCTCCACGGCCTTGGGCAGCTCGACCCGCAACACGCCATTGCGATAGCTCGCCTTGGCCTGATCAGACAGCACGCCGGCCGGCAGCGGCACGACGCGGCGAAAACTGCCGTAGGCACATTGCAGCAGCCGATAGCGCCCCTCGGTGCTCTCACCCTCGAAGCGCTTCTCACCCTGCACGACCAGCACGTTGTCGCGCACCTCGATATCGAAATCAGCCTTGTCCATACCCGGCACTTCGATCCGCACCACCAGACGGTGCGCGTCCTCGAACAGGTCACCACCCAGCAGCGACCAGGTCTGCGCAGGCCAGTAAAAGGTGTCGTCAACCTCACCCTTGGCGGGCATGGCACCGTGTTCGCCGGGCCGGAAACGCGTGAGCGCGCCCACGGTACCGTCGCGCAGGCGCTGCCAGCCGTCCGCCACCGAATCCCAAAGGGAACTGAACCCGTGCCTTACATCGTCAAGTTTCATCGTTCGCTCTCCGTTACCGGTTGAACCTGGAAACTACCGCGGACGTCCCGCTCGTGCGGGACGTCCGCACAGTTCAGCCCCGTACCTCGATCTTGCGCGGCTGTGCGTGCGCAGCCTTGGGAAGGCGCAACTTCAGCACACCCTGATGCATCTCCGCACTCACCTTTTCCGTATCCAGCTCGCGGGACAAGGTGAACACGCGCCGGTAGCGCGGCACCGTAATTTCAGCATGGCTCGCCTCGAGATCTCCGGGCAGATCCAGTTGTGCCTCGCCCTCGATGGTCAGGGTGTCGGCATCGATCTCGAGATGAAGTTTGTCTTTGGGTACGCCGGGCAGGTCCGCGTAGAGCGTGATGCCGGTAGCGTCCTCGAACACATCCACCGGCGGCAGCAGGGCCGATTCCGCAGGCGTCGGAGCCGCACTGGCGGTTTTGGTAGCGACAGCAGTGGTGTCATTCATGGCTAAATCCTCCAAGGCTAAAATTCACTGAACCGCAATGCGCCGCGGCTGAGCTTCGGCGAGGCGCTTCACCGAGACATGCAGAACGCCCTCGCGATAATCCGCGCTGACGGCCTCCGGGTCGATACCGTCCGGCAGGCTCACCGCGCGCCGAAAGCGCCCGGCGAAGCGTTCGTTGATATGCACCACTGCCTTCTCGTCACCCTCCGGCAGGGCGGAGACACGCTCGCCGGCAACCGTGAGGGTGCCCCGCTCGAGATTGACCTCAATGCTGGCCGGATCCAGCCCGGGGGCATAGGCAAAGATTTCAATGGCCTGCGGAGTACTGCCGATATTGAGCGCAGGAAAGCCTCCGCGCGCCAGCCCGCGAATGCTGGGACCGCCGCCGAAGGTCTGCTGAAGCTCGCGGCGCAGACGCTCCAGATCGGAAAACATGTCCCTGGAAGACATATCTCTGGAAAACAATGAAAAACTCATCACTTGCTCCTCCATATAACAGTGGAAGCGACCGTGGCGCGGCGGCGCCACGCAACGACAGATATTGTGTACGCGAGAAAAATTTCAAGAACTTGACATCAAGCCACCCGACCCCATTAGTTGGTATGGTGGCGCAGACCGGAGTCGCCGGAGATCGCGCCAGACCGGAATGAGAGGTGACTGCGTGCAATTCAAGGATTACTACCAGATCCTGGGCGTGTCCCGGGACGCCAGCGCCGAGGCGATCAAGAAAGCCTTCCGCAAACTGGCGCGCAAGTACCATCCCGACGTGTCGAAGGAGCCGGACGCCGAAGCGCGGATGAGGGAAGTCAACGAAGCCTACGCGGTGCTCGCGGACACCGAAAAGCGCGCGGCCTACGATCAACTGGGGCACGATTACCACGCCGGGCAGGATTTCCGGCCGCCGCCGGACTGGGATGCGGGCTTCGAATTCACCGGGCGCGGTTTCTCCGGGGCGGAATCCGCCGAATTCAGCGATTTCTTTTCCCAACTGTTCGGCCGCATGGGCGGCCAGGGCGGCGGCTTCCGGGCGCGCGGCGAAGATCATCACGCCAAGATCCTGCTCGATCTGGAAGTCGCCTACCGGGGCGGCAAGCGCGCCATCACCCTGCGGGTGCCGCGCCAGGACGCCCAGGGCCGGGTCGCGCTCGCCGACCATACCCTCAACGTGCGCATCCCCAAGGGCGTCCACGCCGGCCAGGTGATCCGCCTCGCCGGCCAGGGCGCCCCCGGCGTGGGCGGTGCCCCGGCCGGCGATCTCTATCTGGAAGTGCATTTCGAGCCCCACCGGCGCTACCGGGTCGAGGATCGCGATGTCTACGCCACCTTGCCGGTGACGCCCTGGGAGGCGGCGCTCGGCGCCACCGTGAAGGCACCGGTGCCGGATGGCGCGGTGGAAGTGCGGATTCCCGCCGGATCGCGCAGCGGCGGCAAACTGCGCCTGAGGCGGCGCGGCATTCCGGGCGAACCGCCGGGCGATCTCTATCTGGTGCTCGAAATCCACACCCCGCCCGCCGACACCCCGCGCGCCCGCGAGCTGTACGAGACCATGGCGAGCGAACTCGCTTTCGACCCGCGCCAGCACCAAGGAGGCTGAACCATGAGCGATGAACTCGAAGCCCTGCTCCTGGAGCGCGCGGCGCTCACCCTGGAGGAACTGGCCGCCGGCTGTTGCGTCGAGGTCGAATGGGTGGTCGCCCGGGTACAGGCCGAGGTGCTGCACGACAAGCCGCCGCCCGATCCCGCGCTGTGGAGTTTCAGCGGCCGCGACCTGCTGCGCCTGCGCCGCATCCGCGCCCTGGAAAGAGACTTCGATGCGAGCCCCGAACTCGCCGCCCTGGTGGCCGACCTGGTGGAGGAACTGGACCGCCTGCGGGTGCGGCTGAGCCGCGCCGGATTGGCGGCGGACTGAAGAACGCTTGGCCGCTTTGTTCAAAAACGTCGCGCGGACGGACAGATGCGAGGTAGCCCAACCAGAGCAGATCGATTCCCAGCGCCTCGCGGTACAAAAAAACAGCGGTGCACTCCTGGCCTGATTCCGCGTGGAAGCCGACACCTCGCCGACTACCGCGAGATGCGTCAGAAACGTTTCGATCTCGGTCGCGCCCATGTCGCGCGGGTGGCGCTTGGAGTGGAACAGGACAAACCGCCGCTCCCAATCAGCGCAGGTGTCCTCGATGCGGATCCTGTAATTCAGCCGCCGGATGCGGGTGCGCACCTTGTCGAGCAGCTTTGACGCGTTCGGGTGTGTTGCCATGTTTGACATGGCGGCAAGCTACTGTGTAGCCTCGATCCGGGAAATAGCAGGCGCCCACGAGGTGCAATACAAGACGCCTTTTGGGGTGTCTAATTATAGGTTGGGTGCGCAAAACTCCATGACTGATACCAAGAGTTCCTGGGAAAAATTTCTTCATCCAGAAACCTTGCGGGGCAATCTGATCGCGATTGCTCTATTTATATCGGCATTCGAAATGTTCAAAGACCGTGTTATTGAAAAGCCGGAAACGTTCTTTTCAAACGGCTTCGATCAAAACGGACTTATTGTCGATGAGAAGTACAAAACTGAAGTACTGTCAAAATCGAAAAGTCGGCTTTATGCATCGTTGCTGTGGTTCAAAGAAATGGAAGCAATCGATGACAAGGATATAGAATCATTCGACATCATTCGAAAATACAGAAACGAAGTAACGCATGAGCTGACAGATTTCTTATCAAACGCTAATCGCAATCTCGATCCAACAGCTTTCCAAAGGCTTATTGCTCTACTGTCCAAGATTGAGAAATGGTGGCTCATCAATTTTGAAATGGCAATTAACCCGGAAATGCTGCCTGACTCTGTGAACGTTGATGATGTAATACCGGGTCCTATATGGAGTCTCCAGTTAATGCTGGATATAGCGTTGGGAAATGAGCCATAAGAAGGGTATTACTACAATGCGCTCAAAGAGAAGCGCACCTAACAACGCCATCAACGCGGACTCGCAAAAGCGGCGCTTCGCGCCCCTTTTGCTCGCCGGTTATGGCGAACGTTAGCCATTCAGAGAGCATTATGAGCACTGCCACAATTTCAGAACCAATCTCTGGTGACAAGGCATATCAGGTACGTGCCCGCGCTGCGCTCCCCTTGCTTGTTCGGCAAGCACAGGCTGGCGCCCCCGTGTTCTATTCCGATCTCGCTGAAGAGTTGGGAATGCCCAATCCGCGCAATCTCAACTATGTGCTCGGAAGCATCGGGCGATCTCTGGAACTTCTCTCGAAGGCATGGAAGGCTAAGGTTCCACCGATTCAATGTCTTGTTGTCAATAAAAGCACCGGTTTACCTGGAGAGGGTATCGGTTTGTTTCTTGTAAAGAAAGAAGATTTCGCAGCGCTACCGCTTCGACAGAAACGAGCAATCGTTGAGGCAAAACTTCAGCATGTTTTCTCTTATCCCCGATGGGGAGAAGTCCTCAAAGCTCTTGCACTTGAACCAACAACGTCCGACTTTTCGCCCATAGTTACAAAAGCCACTGGGGGCTTCGGCGGGGGTGAGAGCGAGGATCACAAAGCACTCAAAGAGTATGTCGCGCGGAATCCGAAAGCCATCGGGCTTAATTCAAACACTCAGGCCGGCGTCACTGAATATCCATTGCCGTCTGGCGACAGCCTAGATGTTTCGTTCAACGGCAAAGCCGTTTGGGTAGCTGCGGAGGTTAAGTCTGCTATATCGGCGGAAGCTGACATTGTCAGAGGCCTATTTCAATGCGTTAAGTACCGCGCTGTAATGGAGGCAGTACTGCTCACCGAAGCGCGTCCACAAAACGCAAGAGCATTACTTGTGCTGGAATCGGTGTTCCCACAATCACTTATACCGCTGAGAAACACTCTCGGTGTTGAGGTGGTTGAAAGCATCACGCCGAAAGACGGCTAACATGGCGTTCGAGAGGGACGCGCCAAAAGCGGCGCGCCCCTCAACTCTACGTTAGACGCCGGAGTGACCGCGCGAAGGAGAAGGCCGATGTTCGCAACACTACTCGGAACGAACCGGGGAACCGAAGACCACAGGACGCTCTGCGCCAGCCTGAGCCAGCTCGCGGTCGGGAAGGGGTTCGCGCCGCCTGACACGACACTCCGCATCCGAGCGGACCAGACACCCCTGGACGGTTGGAAGCTTGAACAGCGCGGGCCTGCTGACACAAACGCCGACTTCCTGCTTGCTGTGACGGCGCCGAAGGTACCGGGCATCTCCCCCATGCCGGTCAAAAAGACGGTTACCGGGCCCCTGTTCTCAGTGGTCGTCATGCCGGACTTTTTCGGAGTCTGGCGGGACGATCGCCGCGACTATTCCGAGTTCAAGGAGACCGCCCAAGTGATGGAAGCGTTTGTCGGGTTCCTTGGCTCCCTTGAACCCAAAACGACCGACATGGCGCCGGACGAGTTCAGCCTGTACATCGACTCTCTGTTCCTCGGAAGAATCGCGTGTTCGGGTTGCGGGTTGGAGTTTTCCCTTGGAGCCCGTCCGGTGCAAGACGACGCGACGTGGGCCGCTTCCGTCGCGCGCGAAGCGATTGAGGGTGGCTGGCGACTCAAGACCGGGGAAGGTTCCAAGCCCATCTGTCCGCGCTGTGCCAAAGGAAGCTCTGATTATTTCGCACGATAGGCGATAATACGCGGATCGGAAACGGCCGATGAGGATCGAGGACATGCGGCAACAAACCTTTGCTGAGGAAAGTTTCGAGAAATTTCGCAAGAGAGGACATAGGGGTCAAAGGACATAGGGGTCAAAGGACATAGGGGTCAAAAGGACATAGGGGTCAAGTCTCTCTTTGTAACACTCTAACGCAAGGACCTCCGGGTTTTGGCCATGGCTGATCTGAACAACCGTCATGTCCGCGGAGGGGGCATCCGGAGGGCCCTGATATTCCTGGGTTCCCACATGCGCGGGAACGACGATCGGGTGGTTATTCAAGCTTCCCTAAACATGCCGGTAACGATGCTGGGTTCCAGTTGCCAGCGGGTCAAGAAGGCCTGAGCCCGACGAACATGGAATCCCAAGACCGCTGCTTACGTTGCCAGGTTTACAGCAGCAACGTGCTTATTGATCCTGACTTTGCGCCGGAAGAAATTGCGATTCTTGCCATGCAGGCAAGGCTTGTGGCCGATCCTCGGCAATGCATCGAGAGCAAACATCCGACGCAACACGAGGCGGCAGCGAAGTTTGGCATTGCGCAATCGCGCGTTTACGATCCTGTGCGCGGCAAGGATGGAAAATTCCGCCTGGAAATGCGCATTACGCTGGAAGGCCGTTTGGGTCGCAAGGTCAGTCTCAAGCTCGCAGCGTAAGTGTTGGCGGCCAACCGTTCGCTGCGGGTACGATGGCCCTTGCGGGCCTCGGCTTGAGGCGATTTCCATCCGACGGAGTTTCTGAAGATGCCTGTACCGCGCACTCCCCGGCGCCTTTTCATCTGGCCGGCGCTGGCTGCCATGCTCCTGATCGGCGCCGGATTTCTCGGCGACGTCCCGCGTGGACAGGGCGCCGTCGCGACGCCCCGCGCCGTCACCCCGCGCGGAGAACTCGCCGCCGACGAGACCAGCACCATCGCCCTGTTCGAACGGGCGCGCGAGTCGGTGACCTATATCACCACCCGGGAACAGGTGCAGGATTTCTGGACCCGCAACGTGTTCTCGGTGCCGCGCGGCACCGGCTCGGGTTTCATCTGGGACGACGCTGGCCATGTCGTGACCAACTTCCATGTGATCAGCGATGCCTCCGAAGCCTGGGTGCGGCTCGCCGACGGCAGCGATCACCGCGCCACCCTGGTGGGGGCCAGCCCGTCCCACGATATCGCTGTGTTGCGCATCAAGCTCGATAGCAGCCGGCCACCGGCGCTGCCCATCGGTACCAGCGGCGATCTGAAAGTGGGCCAGAAGGTATTCGCCATCGGCAATCCCTTCGGGCTCGACTGGACCCTGACCACCGGCATCGTCTCGGCGCTCGACCGCTCGCTGCCCGGCGAGGGCGACAGCCTGGTGCAGCACCTGATCCAGACCGATGCCGCCATCAACCCGGGCAATTCCGGCGGCCCCCTGCTGGATTCCGCCGGACGCCTGATCGGCGTCAACACCGCCATTTACAGCCCCAGCGGCGCCAGCGCGGGTATCGGCTTTGCGGTGCCCGTGGATACCCTGAACCGGGTGGTGCCGCAACTGATCGCCATCGGCCATTACCAGCGGCCGGCCCTGGGTATCGAAGCCGACGAAGACCTGAACCAACGCCTGCAGATCGCCTTCGGCGTCCGCGGCGTGGTGATCCTGCGCGTGGCGCGCGGCAGCAGCGCCGCCGCGGCGGGCCTGAAGGGCGTGAGCGTCGGTGCCAACGGCAGCATCGCGCCCGGCGACATCATCGTGGCCGTGGCGGGAAAGCCAGCCACTTCGGTTGCGGAACTGAATGGCCGCCTCGACGATCTGGCGGTGGGATCCCCCGTGATCATCACCCTGGTCCGCGACGGCCGGAAGATCGATATTCCGGTGACGCTCCAGGCCGGTAACTAACTGAGGATAGAGACGCGATGGAACCACGGGCTCGCTGGCATACCACCTACTGGCTGTTGGCGCTGATGGCGCTGCTGTTTCTGCAAAGCTGGTGGCAGCAGAGCCAGCAACTGGAGCTGGTGCCGTACAGCGAATTCGAGCAGGCGCTGGCCGACGGCCGCATCGTCGAAGTCACCATCGCCGATCGCACCCTCACCGGGCGTTTGGCGGCGCCCGACAGCAACGGCAAAAAGGCGCTGGTCGCCACCCGTGTGGAGCCCGACCTCGTCGCGCGCCTCGACCGCTTCAAGGTGCCCTACTCCCGGGTGATCGAGAGCACCTTCCTGCGCGATCTGATGTCGTGGATCGTACCGGTGCTGGTCTTCGCCGCCATCTGGCTGTTCGTGGTGCGCCGCCTCGCCGAACGCCAGCAGGGCATGGGCGGCTTCATGAGCGTCGGCAAGAGTCGCGCCAAGATCTATGTGGAAAAGGACACCGGCGTCACCTTCGCCGATGTCGCCGGCGTGGACGAGGCCAAGGGCGAACTTCAGGAAGTCGTGGGCTTTCTGAAAACGCCCGGCGACTACGGCCGCCTGGGCGCGCGCATTCCCAAGGGCGTGCTGCTGGTGGGACCGCCCGGCACCGGCAAGACGCTGCTGGCGCGCGCCGTCGCCGGCGAGGCCGGGGTACCCTTCTTCTCCATCTCCGGCTCCGAGTTCGTCGAAATGTTCGTGGGCGTCGGTGCCGCGCGGGTGCGCGACCTGTTCGAGCAGGCGCGGCAGCGCGCCCCCGCCCTCATCGAAGCGGCGCTGGCCGCCACCCGCCGCGGCGGCACCGACATCGGACTGGCGGACTTCACCACCGCCATCGAACGCATCGTCGCCGGGCTCGAAAAGAAAAGTCGCGTGCTCAACCCGCGCGAGCGCGACGTCATTGCCCACCACGAAATGGGCCACGCACTGGTGGCGCTGTCGCTGCCCGGCACCGACCCGGTGCACAAGGTGTCGATCATTCCGCGCGGCATCGGCGCGCTCGGCTACACCATCCAGCGCCCCACCGAAGACCGCTACCTGATGAGCCGCGCCGAACTGGAACACAAGATCGCGGTGCTCATGGGCGGGCGCGCGGCGGAGCATCTGGTGTTCGGCGAACTGTCCACCGGCGCCGCCGACGATCTCGCCAAGGCCACCGACATCGCCCACGACATGATCACCCGCTACGGCATGGACGAAGCACTGGGCTTCGTCGTCTACGACGCCCAGCCCCAGCGCTTTCTGGATACCCCCATGGGCCCCCCGCCCAGCGGCTGCCAGATCAGCGAAGCGACCCAGGGCCGCATCGACGCCGCGGTGCGCGATATCGTGATGACCGCCTTCCACCGCGCCGAAGCCATCCTCGGCGGCAACCGGGAGATTCTCGAACGGGGCGCGCAGGAATTGCTGGTGCGGGAGACGCTGGATGAAATGGCGTTGAAGGAGCTTACGAAGGAGTTGCGGCATGAAGTGGGGTGAAGAACCGGGACGGGGCGATTCACTGAAGCCGGGCACAGCTGCCAACAAACAATTGTTATCAAAAATCACTGCGCGTAAATAAAGTTGCCGCCCTTTCGCGAACGGATTTAGGCTGAGATTGGCGGGCAAGAGATGGGGCGCGAAACCCGCTTATCCTCGGCGTGGGAGCACAGGTCCTGTATCCTATGACCATATCAGGCTCAATTGTCGAGCACACATGCGTAGTAATCGTTTTCAGCTTCCATCAAACCGAAGGAGAACGACATGACCAGTATTCGACGCGGTTCCAGTGCTTTCACCCTCGCCGCCACCCTGATGCTGTGCGCCAGCATGCTCAGCGGAGTCGCCAAGGCGGACAACCCCAGTCCGGAAGATCTGAACAAGGACGCCAGACATGCGCTCCAGGTTTTGTATAAAACCAATCCAACAGCCCTCGATATTTCCAAGCACGCCAAAGCGATATTGGTATTCCCCAAGATCGTCAAAGCCGGCTTGATCTTCGGCGGTGCCTATGGCGAGGGCGTCTTGTTCAAGGGATCGACTGCTGCGGGCTACTACAACTCCGTTTCCGCATCCTGGGGCCTGCAGGCAGGCGCTCAGACCTATGGCTACGCACTCTTTCTGATGAATGACAAGGCAGTCAACTATCTCGGCAAATCAGAGGGCTGGGAACTCGGTGTCGGACCTACGGTGGTTGCGGTAAATGAAGGGGTAGCCAAAAATCTGTCGACTTCGACGCTAAAAGACGATGCCTACGCCTTTATCTTCGATCAACAGGGAATTATGGCCAGCCTGAGTATTGAAGGCACCAAAGTGACGCGCATCAAACGATAATCAAGCTAGATAATCGGTTACAGCGGATAGTTACGGCGGTATCGGGCGGAGTCCTGATCATCGAACTTGCGAACAAAGAGAAAAATAGGGGTCAAGTCTCTTATTGTAACATACCAACCAATTGGTATATGCTTCCGCCATGGCCAGACCCCTTCGCATAGAGTTTTCCGGAGCGCTTTATCACGTTACTTCGCGTGGTGATCGTCAGGAGCCGATTTTTGAGGATGACGAAGACCGCCTCGCCTTCCTGAAGATACTGGCGGAGGTGGTCAAGCGGTTCAACTGGCTATGTCATGCGTATTGCCTGATGACCAACCATTACCACCTGGTGGTGGAAACGCCCGACGGAAACCTGTCCAAAGGCATGCGTCAGCTCAATGGCATGTATACGCAGGCATCGAATCGACGCCATGGACGAATGGGGCATCTGTTTCAGGGCCGGTTCAAGGCGATACTGATCGACAAGGACAGCTATCTGCTTGAGCTGACACGTTATGTGGTACTGAATCCGGTTCGCGCCGGGATGGTTCGGCAGCCCGGAAAATACACCTGGAGCAGTTATGGTGCGATGGTGGGCGAAGCCCCCGCGCCTGACTGGCTGGCGACGGACGGATTGCTGAGCCAGTTTGGCAAGCGCCGTGCCGAAGCCAGGCAACGGTACGGCCGGTTTGTCGCGGAAGGAATTTCCATGGGGAGTATCTGGGAGAGCCTGCGGCAGCAGATTTACCTTGGCGACGAGAAGTTTGTGACGCGCATGCAACGAAAGGCCAGGGTGGAGGGCGACGAGCTGAGCATCCCGCGTGCGCAGCGACGGAAACCCGCGCCGTCACTGGCGGCGCTGGCGGCCAGACATCCCCATCGGGACGACGCGATTGTCGCGGCCTACGCCACCGGAACCTACAGCTACCGCGAGATCGCCGATCATTTCGGCATACACCTGGCAACGGTCGGGCGGATCGTTCGTTCCCGAATGTAACAATGCGAGCACTGACCCCCAGGCCTTGCTGACCCCCAGGCCTTGCGAGCACTGACCCCCAGGCCCCGGACCCCCAGGCCCGTAACCACCGACCATATAACGTCTTGACGCCATAGCGTCACATCGCTAACCTGCCTGTTGCTCTATGCGAAGGTGATGGGTCATGAGCGCAACATCCAAACGTTCCACAATTTATTTTGAGCCTGAGCTGCACGCTGCCTTGCGCCTCAAGGCGGCGCTCATGCATCGTTCCGTGTCCGAAATAGTCAGCGATGCGGTCAGGGCTTCGCTCGCGGAGGATCAGGACGATCTGTCCGCTTTCGCGCAACGGGTATCCGAACCCACCATTTCTTATGAAGAGCTTCTGAACGACCTGAAGACTCATGGCAAGCTATAAGCTGGTCTTCAGAAAATCCGTTGCCAAGGATCTTCGTGACATTCCGAAGCGGGACGTAGCGCGCATCCTCAAGGGCATCGAATCCCTGGCGAAAGACCCGCGTCCCGTGGGGAGCGAAAAGTTGTCGGGGCTGGAAAGATATCGGTTGCGTCAGGGCAGGTACCGGATTATCTATGAGATCAAGGACGAGACACTGATCGTCACGGTCGTGAAAGTAGGTCACAGGCGAAATGTTTATCGGAGCAACTGACAAGACTCCCATCCCCCGACCGCCGCCCGAGTTGAGGAAAATCCTGACCCCCTGGTCCGACACTGGCCCACGCAAAACAAGGTGCAACATGAGCAGTTTGCCGAAATGTCCAAAGTGCGGTTCCGAATACGCCTACGAGGACCGGAATATGTACATCTGCCCGGAATGCGCCCATGAATGGCCGCCAGGTGCGGCCATCGAGAGCACGGACGAAACGAGCGTCGTGCGGGATGCCTACGGGAACGTGCTCAACGATGGCGATGCGGTAACGGTCATCAAGGATCTGAAAATCAAAGGCTCGTCAGCGGTAGTCAAAGTCGGAACCAAGGTGAAAAACATCCGCCTCGTCAGCGGCGACCACGATATCGACTGCAAAATTGACGGTATTGGCGCGATGCAGTTGAAATCGGAGTTTGTAAAAAAGACATAACGCGGCTGGATCCGCTTCGGGCATCGGGCATATTTCCGTCAGCCCTGTGCGGGAGCCGCTCAACTCGCGTTTCATGCGATCACTCCGGACAACACGCCATGTCGATATCTGAATCCGATCCGCGGGTATTCTTCGCCGCCGAGCGCACCCTGCTCGCGTGGCTGCGCACGGGTCTCACGATCATTGCGCTCGGGTTTGTCGTGTCGCGCTTCGGGTTGTTCGTGCAGTTGCTCTCCATCCAGGCGCACGGCTCGCTGCCCCCCGCGCACACGTCCATCTCGGCGCTGCTCGGCCTCGGGTTTGTGATCGTCGGCGCCCTGGCGATCGTACTGGCCGCGTTCCAGCATCGGCGCTTTGTGGCCACCCTGGAGCCTGGCGATCTGCCCCACGCCTATTCCAGAGGCTTTGCGGTCTGGCTCGCCTTCATGGTGGGAACCCTCGGCATGGTGCTCGCCGCCTATCTGTTCGCCACGCAACCCTGACGGGCCAAATCCCACGAAAACAGCATTCAGACACTTCAACCTCGGGCGGACTGACGTTCCATGTACGAGCGCAAAACACATCCACCGCTTTCCCGCATTCGCTTCCTCAAACGCGTCCTGCTGCACGCTGCCGCTGCGCTCGCCCTGCTCCTGCTGTCGCTGCTCGCCGGTATGGCGGGCTACGCGTACTTCGAGCACCTCAACTGGCTGGACGCGTTCCTGAATTCCGCGATGCTGATGGGCGGCATGGGGCCGGTCGACCCACCGAAAACGGACGGCGGCAAGCTGTTTGCGGGTCTTTACGCGCTCTATGCGGGACTGGTATTTCTGATCGGGGCGGGCGTCATCTTCACGCCGGTGATTCATCGCATGCTCCACAAATTCCATTGGGATTCCCGCGGATAGATAATCTCCGCGCACATGCGGGTGATTCGCTGGATGAAAAACGGCGTTCCAGCTATCGGTAAATCGAGGGACGGTTGGACCACCAAAATTTGCCCGATGGCGGCTGAGGCGTGGCCGTCGCTGCCATCAACCCTGCGCGCAAAAACGACACCCTGTGGAACCCGAAAATCGCCGCAACGGCGAAGACAGTTGCTGCCCCCCCTGTTCTCCCGTATCCCCCGCTCTCCCGGCGCAGCGAGGGGTCATCGGGGTCGCATCTTTTCAGTCAGCGTTTGCACCACCACCGCAGCAGCGCCTTGCGCGTCTCCTCCGCCGCCACCATCACAAACGGGAACGGCAGCGCGAACAGCCACGCCGGCCAGGACAGGGCAGCGGTGCCGAACACGCGCTGACCCCAGGGTGTGTAGACAATGGCCAGCAGCAGCATGAGTTCGACCACCACCCCCCACAGCAGCAGACGGTTGCCGCGCAGCCGCAGGCTCAACGTCGCGGCACGCGGATGGCGGCACACAAACAGGTTTGCCACCTGCATGAACACAATGGCGGCGAGACAGGCGGTGGTGGCCTGGAGATAGAGCGGATCGTGCCAGTCGAGCACCGCGCCGTAGCGCCAGCCGCCGCTACCGAGCACAAAGAAAAACGCCGCCATGGCGGCCGCCGCTTCCAGCAGCCCGAGAAAACCATAGGCGCGCAGCATCAGCGGCAGGTTCACCAGGCGCTCGCGGCGCGGACGCGGCGGCTGGCGCATCGCATCGGCGGCGGGCGGCTCGGCGCCCAGCGCCAGCGCCGGCAGCAGGTCGGTGCCGAGATCCACGGCGAGAATCTGCACCACGGTGAGCGGCAGCGGGATGCGGAACAGCACGAACGCCAGATAGGGCACGATTTCCGGGACGTTCGAGGTCAGGATGTAGGTGAGAAACTTGCGGATGTTGGCGAATACCGCGCGGCCCTCCTCCACCGCCGCCACCACGCTGGCGAAGTTGTCGTCGAGCAGGACGATATCCGCCGCCGCCCGCGCCACATCGGTGCCGGTCTGTCCCATGGCGATGCCGATGTGCGCGCTGCGCAGCGCCGGGGCATCGTTGACGCCGTCCCCGGTCACCGCCACCACCTCGTTCTTGGCCTTGAGTGCTTGCACGATGGCGAGCTTCTGGTCCGCGCCCACGCGGGCGAAGATGAGTTGCGGCTGATCCAGCAGCAACTGGAGTTGGGCGGGCAGCAGGTGGCGCAACTCATCGCCAGTCACCACTCGCGCGTCGCTGCCCCGCACCAGTCCGATTTCGCGGGCGATGGCGAGCGCCGTATGCGGATGATCGCCGGTGCACATGATGACGCGAATCCCGGCTTCGCGGCAGCGCCGCACGGCGTCGGGGACCTCCGGGCGCGGTGGATCTTCGAGGCCCACCAGTCCGGCGAAGACCAGATCCTGCTCCCAGCACTCCCGCTCCGTGTCCTGCGGGAGTGGCCGCCAGGCGAACGCCAGCACGCGCAGCCCCCGGTCCGCCAGGCGCTGCTCGGCAGCCGCGATCCGTGCCCGGTCGGCGTCGTTCAGCGCAACCGGCTCCCCGCCGCCGTGCAGACGCTGGCACCGGGGCAGCACCGCCTCCAGGGCGCCCTTGCAGTGCAGCCGGCGCCGCGCCCCGTCCCCACACACCACCGACTGGCGCCGGCGTTCGCTGTCGAAGGGCAGCGTGTCGCTTCTTGCTTCCGCCTGCCAGGTGCCGAGCAGCGGCTGCGCCATCTCGACCAAGGCGACTTCGGTGGGATCGCCGCGCCAGCGCGGGCCATTGTCGCCCTGCACCTCATGCAGTTCGTGACAGCAGAGCGCCGTTTCGAGCAGCGGGCGCGCGGCGGCGCGCAGCCCGGCGGAGCCGGCCAGTTGATCGAGGTCGCACTCCCCGTCATCCGCCACACGGTCGTCCGGTAGATACAGCCGCCGCGCCGCCATCCGGTTGCAGGTGAGCGTACCCGTCTTGTCGGTGAGGATGACGGTGGCGGCACCGAGGGTCTCGATCGCCGGCAGGTGGCGCACCAGCGCGTTGCGCCGCGCCATGCGTTGCGTCGCCATGGCCAGCGCCAGGGTCACGGTGGGCAGCAGCCCCTCGGGCACATTGGCCACGATGATACCGATGGCAAAGGAAAAATTGGCCCAGAACGGCAGGCCGAGCACCACCCCGACGGCAAAGAACACGACCCCCAAACCGGTGGCCAGCGCCGCGATCCAGCGCGACAGGCGGCGGATTTCCCGTTGCAGCGGCGACAGCACCGCAGCGGTGCTCTGGGTGAGACGGGCGATCTTGCCGAACTCGGTGCGCATGCCGGTGGCGAACACCACCGCCATGCCCTCGCCGGCAACCAACGTGGTGCCGGCCAGCACCAGATTGGCGGCACGCAGCGGATCGTCCGCCGGCGTGGCTGCGGCAGTGCGCGGCTGGGGAACGGATTCGCCGGTCAGGGTCGCGTTGTCGACGCGCAGCGCGAACGCCTCTATGAGCCGACAGTCGGCGGGCACCGCGTCGCCATCCCCGAGCAGGACGAGATCGCCCGGCACCAGTTCAGCCGCCGCCACTTCCCACACCTTGCCCGCCCGCCGCACCCGCACCTGGGGCGGCAGCAGCGCGCGCAGCGCCGCCAGCGCACGCTCGGCGCGGTACTCCTGCCAGAAGGAAAACCCGGCGTTGAGCAGGATCACCGCAACGATGGCATAACCCAGCATGGCCATGCCCTGCCCGGGCTGGCGCCACTCGGCGAAAAAGGCGAGCGCCGCGGCAACCCACAGCACCAGCGCGAAGAAATGCCCGAGTTCGCGCGCAAAACGCCACCACAGCCGTTCCCGCGCTACCGCTTCGAGCACATTGGGTCCGTATTCGGCAAGACGGCGGCCGGCTTCGGTCATGTTCAGACCGTCGCGGCCGCTGCCGAGACTGGCAAGCGCCGCGTCAGGGTCGAGATGCGGCAGTTTCACGGGCGCAGCCGTTGCGGCCGGATGAGCCGGCCATTACAAAAGGTGGGAGCCCCCCTCACTTGTCGCAAGTCACAGTATTGCACTGGCAGCTTTCCCGATCCTTCGTCATAGTCGGCTAGCGTATTCCTCCAACCCAGGGTGGAGAACCATATGACTGCCAAAAAAATCCTGTTCCGTTCCCAGGCCCGCGACAAGATTCTGCGCGGCGCAACCCAGCTCGCCGATGCCGTGCGCATCACGCTCGGACCCAAATCCAAGTCCGTATTGATCCAGAAGAAGTGGGGCGTGCCGCTGGTGTGCAACGACGGCGTCACCATCGCCAGGGAGACCGAGCTCGAAGATCCCGAGGAGGATCTCGGCGCGCGCATGCTGCGCCAGGCGGCGGAAAAGACCGGTGAGGCGGTCGGCGACGGCACTTCGACCTCGACCATCCTCGCTCACGCGATTCTCGCCGACGGTATCCGCAATGCGGTGGCCGGGGCGAGCGCGATCGATCTCAAGCGCGGCCTCGACCGCGGCCTCAAGGTAGCCGTAGCGGCACTGCGCGCCCTGTCGCGGCCGGTGCAGACCCGGCTCGAAAAGGCGCAGGTGGCGACCATCTCGGCGCACAACGACCCGGCGATCGGCGAGCTGGTGGCCGAAGCCATGGAGAAGGTCGGCGGCGAGGGCGTGATCACCGTGGAGGAATCCAAGACCACCGAGACGGTCCTCGAAGTGGTCGAGGGCATGCAGTTCGACCGCGGCTACATCTCGCCCTATTTCATCACCAACGCGGAGAAGATGGAGGCAGTGCTGGAGGACGTCCATGTGCTGCTGTGCGACCGCAAGATCGGCGGCCTCAAGGATCTGCTGCCGCTGCTCGAACAGGTCGCCAAGGCCGGCCGGCCGATCCTGTTCATCGCCGAGGACGTCGAGGGCGAGGCGCTCGCCGCCCTGATCGTCAACCAGCTGCGCGCCGTGCTGCGCAGTTGCGCCGTCAAGGCGCCGGGCTTTGGCGAGCGCCGCAAGGAAATGCTGCAGGACATCGCGGTACTCACCGCGGCCCAGGTAGTCACCGATGAGCTGGGCATCAAACTCGAAGACGTGCAACTGGACCAACTGGGACACGCCGAGCGTGTCGTGATCGACAAGGACCAGACCACCATCATCGGCGGCGCCGGCGACAAACAGGCCATCGCCGCGCGGGTGAACCAGATCCGTCGCCAGATCGAGAAAACCACCAGCGACTACGACCGCGAAAAGCTCGAGGAACGCCTGGCCAAGCTCGCCGGCGGCGTCGCCGTGATCCGGGTCGGCGCACCTTCCGAGTCCGAAATGAAATCGAAGAAGGAAGCGCTGGACGACGCCATTTCTGCCACCAAGGCCGCGGTGGCCGAAGGCATAGTACCGGGGGCCGGCTTGGCGTTGCTGCGCGCCGTCCCGGCGCTGGTGCGGGAGGAGGCTCTGACCGAGGGCGACGAGCGCACCGGATTGCAGATCCTGCGCCGGGCGCTGGAAGCACCGGCGCGCCAGATCGCCGAGAATTCGGCGGTGGACGGCGGCGTGGTGGTGAATTTTATGCTGGCCAGTGAAGGGGCTATCGGCTTCGACGCCGCGCGCAAGGAATATGTGGATCTGGTCCAGGCCGGGATCGTCGATCCCACCAAGGTGGTGCGGGTCGCGCTCGAAAACGCCGTATCCGTGGCGAGTGTGCTGCTGCTCACCGAAGCCACCATGACCGAGATCCCGGAAAAAGAACCCGCGGGACCCGGGCCAGCCCCCGAAATGTAGGCGCCGGGCATGGCGATCACTGGCAACGACCCCGGCGTCCGGGACTCGAGGACGGCTTTGCCTGGCGAAAAGATTTCGCGCCTGGTCTTGATGCAGATCAAGCCGTGGTTCGACCTCGGCCCGGCGGTGTGTGGGTAATCAATCAATTGCCCTAACATCGGGCGGCGCAATTGGTGGTTGGCAAGCGCTTTTTTGCAGCAGCCGCGTATTGATGTGTTGATGTGTTGATGTGTTGATGTGTTGATGTGTTGATCTAGAATCGGGGCGCGTTGTCCGTGTTCTTCACAATTGACGAGGAGACTCACCATGGCCGAAGCAAACAAAAAACAGGAAGTACAGGAAGCAGGCAAGAAGCAGGAAGTACAAAAGACTTCTCCGACGCGAGCCATCCGCCCGTTCGAGGAGATGGAGCGCCTGTTCGATCAGTTCTTGCGCCGCAACTGGATGCGGCCCTGGCATCTGGACTGGCCGGCACTTCCCGAAGTGTCACTGCCGGAACTGAAAGTGCCGAAGGTTGATGTACTCGACCGCGAAAGCGAAATCGTGGTGAAAGCCGAAATTCCCGGCGTCGACAAAAAGGACATCGACATTTCCGTCGGCGAAGACTCCGTCACCATCAAGGGCGAAACGCGCAAGGAAGAGAAAGAGGAAAAAGGCGACTATTACCGCTGTGAAATCTCAAGCGGCAGTTTCAGTCGCACCGTCGCCCTGCCGGCCGCAGTCGATGGCGCCAAGGCGACGGCGAGCTTCAAGGACGGCGTCCTGGAGCTGACCTTGCCGAAGGTGAAGGCTATCAAGCGGCACAGGATCAGCGTCAAGTAACCGGGTGCAGGCCATGCCGGGACGCCTGGCGTCCCGGTGCGGTCGGTACGCGGTCAGCGTCCCAATTCCATGACGAGAGTTCCGTGACGAGGGTTCCGTGACGCAGAGTTCCGTGACACCAGGAGGTCCGCAATGATGCATGAATTCTATTTCGCCCACTTGCTGTGGGTTGGGGTGTGGATCCTGCTGATCCTGCCGCCGTTCTGGACAATTTTCGCCAAGGCCGGCTTCTCGCCCTGGCTTTCACTGCTGATGTTGGTCCCGCTGGTCAATCTCGTGGTGCTCTACATGGTCGCGTTCTCACGCTGGCCGACGCAGAGCCGCCAGCGCGATCTGTAACTCGGTATCCTCCAGGCCTTGCTGAGTCAAACCGGCTTTGAAAGCCGTTGCGCGCCACTTAAAGTGGCGCGACAATCATATCGCGCCATATAAACTCTCTGTTTGTGCGCATTATTTTTATCGCGCCACAACGGAGAGGCCATGCCCAAGCAAGTTCCCCAAGCCGAACTCGATGCCGTCCTGCAAGTGGTGGATCGATTTCCCGAGGGGGCATCCATCGTGGATATCAGTGGCGCGCTCGCGGCCAAATTGCCGCGCCGCACCTTGCAACGCCGCCTGGCATTGCTGGTCGAGCAGGAGCGACTGACCGTCGAAGGCCGCTCGCGGGGCAGTCGTTACCGGCTGCCCGTCATTGCGGGCACGGGCGCCGTTGTCGCGGGTCCCGCAACGGTGCAGGGACGCGGCGAGGTCTATATTCCGATCTCGCCGGAAGGCGAGGCCATCAAGCAAGTTGTTCGCGCGCCGATCCAGAACCGCCGTCCGGTCGGATACAACCGACGGTTCCTCGATTCCTACCGCCCCAACGTTACTTTCTATCTTTCGCCTGAAACCCGGCAGCGTCTCCTCGAAATGGGACGCTCGACGGATCGGCAACGTCCAGCTGGAACCTATGCGCGGCAGGTTTACCGCCGTTTGCTGATCGATCTGTCCTGGAACTCCAGCCGTCTGGAGGGCAACACCTACTCGCTGCTCGAAACGGAACGTCTGTTCGAACTGGGCGAGACCGCCGAAGGCAAGGAGGCCCTGGAAGCGCAGATGATCCTGAACCACAGGGGTGCCATCGAACTGCTGGTCGAGCACGCCGCCGAGGTCGGCTTCAATCGTTACACCATTTTGAACCTGCATGCCTTACTGTCGGATAACCTGCTGGCCGATCCGCAGGCCTGCGGACGGTTGCGCACTGTTCCGGTGGGAATCGCCAGGACCGTTTATCATCCTCCGGAAGTGCCGCAAATAATCGACGAATGCTTCCAGCAACTGCTCGATACCGCCGCGGCGATTGCCGATCCGTTCGAGCAGGCCTTTTTCGCCATGGTGCAGTTGCCGTATTTGCAACCGTTCGAGGATGTGAACAAACGCGTTTCGCGCCTCGCCGCGAACCTGCCGCTCATCCGCGACAACCTGAGCCCGTTATCGTTCGTGGACGTGCCCGACCGGGCCTATATCGACGGAACCCTCGGTGTGTACGAACTGAATCGTATCGAGTTGCTGCGCGATGTCTTCATCTGGGCCTATGAGCGTTCGTGCGCGCGCTACGCGGCAGTGCGCCAGTCGCTGGGGGAACCCGATCCCTTCCGCCTGCGCTATCGCGTACCGCTGGCCGAGGCCGTAGCCGAGATTGTCACCGGCGGCATGGACAAGAAAACCGCCGCTGGCTTCATCAAGCGGCGCGCGGCCGAAGGCATACCGCGGGAGGATCAGGCGCGCTTCATCGAGGTGGTGGAAACGGCGGTGATGCATCTGCACGAGGGAAATATCGCCCGCTACCGCGTGCGACCATCGCACTATCAAAAATGGAAGGCAACGTGGCGTTGATCCGCGTTTGTTCTGGGTCGTGCTGATCCTGCCGCCGTTCGGGACAATCTTCGGCAAGGCTGGCTTTTCGCACTGGCCAGATAAGGTCGCGACCACCGCCGGCCTGCTACAGCAGAGTTCGCTACAGCACCACCGGTTGGTCCGACAGTTCATTGCGATCCGCGCCGGACGCGGGAAAATGCCGCGTCAAATGCTGCGTCACGGCGGCAATACCGCTGACCACGCCGCCGGCGTAGTTACCCAGCCCGAAGGCGGTCTCCATCGTGCCGCAGATCGTTTCCCATTCCGGTGCGCCCACCTTCGCGTGAATGCCGCGATCGGCAACAATCTCGACATCCCGATCGGCCAGCAATAAATAAATCAGCACGCCGTTGTTGTGTTCGGTATCCCAGATCCGCAATTGCGAAAATACGTCGATGGCGCGGTCGCGCGCGGATTGCCCGCGCAACAAGGGTGCGACGTCCAGTGCGCCTTCCACGACAAAACGCAGCTCTCCGACGTGCGCGGTCTCGCTCGCTTTGATCGCCTGTTCAATGGCGCTCAAGGCTTCCCGGGGGAAAGCCCGCCTGACCTGCCAGTGGGTCATCAGCAAATGTCTGACAATGCGTTTGATGTCCATGGCTACCACCGCCCCGACGCGCCGCCGCCGCCAAAGCCACCACCGCCGCCACTGAAACCGCCGCCGCCCAGACCGCCGCCGAAACCACCGCGGCCGAATCCTCCCAGCGGGCCGCCCATGCCGCCGCCAAACAGGGTAAACAGAAACGCGATGACGCCCGCGACCACCCCGATGACCACTGTTCCAACCAGCAGCCAGGCGATAACCGCGATGATGCCGCCAGTGGCGAGCGCGCCGGGAAAGCTGCCCAGTACCGCGCGCAGAAACCCACCCACCACCAGCGCCAGGATAAAAATGACGGGAAGATATTGCTGGATGTCTGCCGTGCCGCCGGCGGGCCGGCCACTGGGTTCCGGCAAGGGCTCGCCGTCGATGACGCGGATCATCTGCTCGACTCCGGCCGCGATGCCGCCCGGGAAATCGCCCTGCCGAAAGCGCGGCACGATGATATCGCTGATGATGCGCTTGCTGGTGGCATCGTTGAGCGCCCCTTCGAGCCCGTAGCCCACTTCGATGCGCAGCGCGCGGTCGTCCCTCGCGACAAGGAGAATCGCCCCGTCATCCACTTGCTTGCGGCCCAGCTTCCATTGCTCCGCCACGCGCAGAGCATACTGCTCGATCGTTTCCGGCGCGGTGGTGGGCACGATGAGCACCGCGATCTGACTGCCTTTTCGCGCCTCGAACGCCTGCAGGGTCTGCTCCAGTTCCGCCTGTTGCGCCGGAGTGAGCGTGGCGGTCTGGTCGGTGACGTGACCGCGCAAGGGCGGCACCGCGACCTCGGCGCCGACCAGGAAAGACCAGCCCAGGGTCAAGGCAAGCGTCGCCGCGAGCAGAGCCCCTCGCGCCCGGTGCATTGCTGTCACTGTGTGGCGCCTTGCGGCTTGGCGGACGGCGCGCTGAAATCGACACTCGGCGGCCGGGCGATTTCCTGCTCGTTTTCCACCGTGAAATTGGGTTTGATCTGATAACCGAACAGCTTCGCGGTCAGGTTGGAGGGGAAGGAGCGCACCGTGACGTTGTATTCCTGCACCGCCTTGATGTAACGGTTGCGCGCCACCGTAATGCGGTTTTCGGTGCCTTCCAATTGAGCCTGCACGCCACGTATTATCGGTCGGATCGCCACCCGTCGGTCATGCGCGCTCCGCTACCGACCTCATGCCGTAACCAAACGGCTGTGGCTGCGTTTTCTGAAATACAGATAAATTACTCCGCTCAGTATCGCAGCAAAAAAGCACCAGACGGATATGAACCACAACGTATAGAACCCATAAGCCGCGACGAAGGACAGCAACGCGACGACGCCAAACGTCACCACAACTTTATGGCTGGAAAAAAACAGGCTGATGCAGGTCGCCGCCAAATAACCTCCCATCACGACCGGAACGTAATAATGCGGGGACACATACAGGATATGCCCGCCGACCGCTTCGGCCCGGATCGGAAACCGGACCAAGATATAAAACAGATACAACCCGGTTGCCGCCCCGACCCACAGGAATGCCGACAGCGTCTTTCTGCGCCAGGGTACCGGCTCCAGCAACAGCACCGCAAACGGCATGTAGATCGGCCACAGCACATGGGAAAACAGCGAATAGACCTGCGCCATGAGCGCATTGGGCAGCGGCGCGTCGAACCGGAAGCCGAGCCAGATAACACCTTCGATGATCTGCTGGATTCCGAACAACAGCGGGATCATCGCGAACGGCAGTTCGGCCTTGCGGGCCGCTTTGCTCAGGGTTACCGCGCCGACGGCGAGCAGGGATGTTCCAGCGATGAAATTTGCTGAGGCAGAGAAACACATGGCGCTGGCCCGAGTTTGGGAATGTCCGACCCGGGTCGGATGCAGTGTCGGCACAGGCGCAGCATAGCAGGCAATATCCCGTCTGCTGGCGGCGCCTCGAAACGGGCGCACCGGCGCGCTCTTCCGGGCGGATGCTGGCACGCACTACAGGCGCACCCGGTTCAGCCGCAGCGCGTTGCTCACCACCGACACCGACGACAGGCTCATCGCCGCCGCGGCGATGATGGGCGAGAGCAACAGCCCAAACACCGGATACAGCACGCCGGCCGCGACCGGCACGCCGAGCGTGTTGTAAACGAAGGCGAAAAACAGGTTCTGGCGGATGTTGGCCATGGTCGCGCGACTCAGCCGCCGCGCCCGCGCGATGCCATTGAGATCGCCCTTCACCAGGGTTACACCGGCGCTTTCCATGGCCACGTCGGTGCCGGTGCCCATGGCGATGCCGACCTGCGCCTGGGCCAGCGCGGGGGCGTCGTTGATGCCGTCGCCGGCCATGGCCACCTTGCGGCCCTGGGCCTGGAGTTCGCGGATTTTTGCTGCTTTCTGATCCGGCAATACGCCGGCGATGACTTCGTCAATGCCAAGCCTGGCTGCCACCGCCCGCGCGGTGGTTGCGCTGTCGCCGGTCAGCATGACGATGCGCAGTCCCTCCGCATGCAGTGCGGCGATGGCCTCCGGCGTCGAGTCCTTGATGGGATCGGCGACACCGACCAGCCCGGCGAGCGCGCCGTCCACCACCACGAACATCACCGTTTGGCCCTCCGCGCGCAGCGCTTCGGCGCGCTCACCAAGCGTCCCGAGCGTCACGCCCAGATCCGTCAGCAGCGCGGCATTGCCAAGCGCGACCGCGCGGCCGTTGATCTGCCCGCGCACGCCCTTGCCGGTCACCGATTCGAACCGCTCCGCTTCGGCCAGAATCGCGCCGCGCGCCCCGGCACCGCGCACGATGGCGGCGGCCAGCGGGTGTTCGCTGCCGCGTTCCAGACTGGCGGCGAGTGCCAGCAGTTCGTTGTCCGCGAACCCGGGGGCGACCTCGACGGTCACCAGCTCGGGGCGGCCCAGCGTGAGGGTGCCGGTCTTGTCCACCACCAGGGTGTCGATGTCGCGCAGTACCTCGATGGCTTCGGCGTTGCGAAACAGCACACCAAAGCTCGCACCGCGACCCATCGCCACCATGATCGAAATCGGCGTGGCCAGCCCCAGCGCGCAGGGGCAGGCGATGATCAGCACCGCCACCGCGTTGACCAGCGCATAGGCGAGCGCGGGCGTCGGTCCAAACAGCGCCCACACTCCAAAGGTGACAATCGCCACCACCACCACCACTGGCACGAACCAGCCGGCCACGGTATCGGCCAGTTTCTGGATCGGTGCGCGGCTGCGTTGGGCGTCGGCGACCATATGCACGATCTGCGACAGCAAGGTGTCGGCGCCGACCCGCTCGGCATTGATGACCAGGCCGCCGGTGCCGTTCACGGTCGCGCCGATCACCTTGTCGCCAGCGGTCTTCTCCACCGGCATGGGTTCGCCGGTGAGCATGGATTCGTCCACCGCGCTGCGGCCTTCCAGCACCCGTCCATCGACCGGCACCTTTTCGCCGGGCCGCACACGCAGACGGTCGCCGACCTGCACTTGATCGAGCGGCACATCCTGCTCGCTGCCATCCGCTTCAAGACGCCGCGCGGTCTTGGGTGCGAGCCCCAGCAACGCCTTGATCGCGGCGCCGGTGCGGCTGCGCGCGCGCAGCTCCAGCACCTGACCCAGGATCACCAGCGCGGTGATCGCGGCGGCCGCCTCGAAGTACACTTCGGGCAAGCCGTGGTGACCGCGAAAAGCCGGCGGAAACAGGCCCGGCGCGAGCGTCGCAATCAGGCTGTAGACATAGGCGACGCCGACACCGAGCCCGATCAGGGTGAACATATTGAGGTTGCGCGTGACCAGCGAGCGCCAGGCGCGGGTAAAGAAAAACGATCCAGCCCACAGCACCACCGGGGTGGTGAGCACGAGCTCGAACCACACCCAGGCGCGCGGCGCGGCAAGCTGGGCCAGAACCGCGCCGACGCCCGGCAGCATCTTGCCCATGGCGCTCGCCAGTACCGGCAGGGTGAGCAGGACGCTCACCCACAGCCGCCGGGTCATGTCCTTGAGTTCGGCGTTGTCCTCTTCCCCGGCGACGGGCAGCAGGGGTTCGAGCGCCATGCCGCAGAGCGGACAGTCGCCCGCGTGATCCTGGCGCACCTCGGGGTGCATGGGGCAGGTATAAACGGTGCCGGCCGGGGCCGGCTGGGCAGGGGCGACTTGGGCAACATGCCCATGATTGTGGCAGGCAGCGCCCTGTGCCGGCATGGCGTGCGCTGTTGTCCGTGGCTCGATAAACATCGTCGGCGCCGCCACAAAGCGGTCGCGGCAGCGGGTAGAGCAGAAATAATAGGTGCTGCCGGCATGAACGGCGTGCTCAGCTCCGTCCGTATCGACCTGCATCCCGCATACCGGATCTGTTGCCATCATGTACTGCCTCGTCTCGGCGGCTGCCAGCGATTATGAACCTGGAACAGGTCCGGTGTCCGATCCTGGAGGCGCGGACGCCGCATGGCCATGGCGCGATTGCGCACGATGATAGACTCACGGACAAGGCCAGGTTGTAGCGGCCCCCGAAACACTGTAGTCCGCACGGGAACCACCGCTCAGCGCAGGGCTCCCCCGCGCGCCACGCGAACCTGTCGAGCGGTGAACATGCGTATCTTGCTGGTTGAGGACGACCCCATCATCGCCATGGGGCTGCGCGAAGGTCTGCTGCGCGAGCGCATGCAGGTGGATCACGTGGTGGCCGCCGAGCCGGCCGAGCAGGCGCTGCTGCTGACGGCCTACGATCTCGCCATCGTGGATATCGGCCTGCCCGCCATGGACGGTCTGGAGCTGATCCGCCGGGTGCGGCGCGCCGAAGTCAGGATACCCATCATGATTCTGACCGCCCGGGATGCGCTGGACGACCGCATCGTCGGCCTGGATATCGGCGCCGACGACTATCTGGTCAAGCCGTTTCCCCTGCCCGAACTCCTGGCCCGCATCCGCGCGCTGATCCGGCGCGGCTGCTTCGCCGCGGGCTCGGAGCTCACCTATGGGCGGCTCAGTCTGAATCTGGCCACGCGCCAGGCAATGTTTGCCGAGCAGGCGCTGGAGCTCAGCGGGCGCGAGTGGGCGGTGCTCGAACATCTGATGCTGGCCGCGCCCCGGGTGATGCTCAAAAACAAGCTGGTCGAAAGTCTCAGCAGCTGGGACAGTGAGCTGACCGCCAACGCCGTGGAAATCTATGTGTCGCGGCTGCGCACAAAACTGAGCGCGTGCGGGATGCATATCCGCACGGTGCGCGGCGTGGGCTATCGCCTGGAAGAGTCTGAACGTGCCTCGTAGCGCCAGGGTGATGCGCACCTTGAGGCGCCGGCTGCTCCTCGCGCTTGGCGTTCCCCTGCTCGCCCTGCTGGCGTTCAGCATGTGGCTGGACTACCGCACCGCCGCGTTGCTGGCCGACGACATCAACGATCACAACCTGAACGCCGTCGCGGTGACGCTGGCAGAGCATCTTGAAGAATCCGGCGGCGGTCAGGAAATCGAACTCGAAGTGCCGGAGATCAACCCGCTCACCGATGACTCACCGATCCCCGACCAGACCGCCTTTGCCCTGGTCGCTACGTCGGGTCGCCTGATCGCCGGGGATCCGGCCATGGCCGCGCTTGCCGACAGCGCGGGGACTGCTGATGGCCGCCACCACGATGCGCTATTTCAGGGCCGGATGTTCCGTGTCGCCAGCTATCGAGCGCACCTCTCCCGGGAGGAAGCCACGCTTGCCGTCGCCCAGACGACGGCGAGCCGCGATGCCGCCATCATGCCCATCTTCATGCGCAGTCTGTGGCCGAATATCCTGCAACTCTTCACCACGCTCGCGATCATTTATTACGGCGTACAACGCAGCCTGCGGCCGTTGGCGACACTGGGCGCGCGGATCGCCGAGCACCCGGTAACGGATTTACAGCCGTTATCCATGCACGATGTTCCCGACGAAGTCGCACCCCTGGTGGAATCCATCAACCAGCTGATTGGCGACCTGCGCCACAAGGGCGAATCCCAGCAGGCATTGCTCGCCAACGCATCGCACCAGTTGCGCACCCCGCTGACCCGGCTCCAGACCCAGCTCGAACTCCTCGCCGACACGCTTGGCGAGGACGCGCGTCAACGCTTCGTACCGCTCATGGAAACCAGCCGTCAGCTCAGTCATTTCACCCATCAGATGCTGGTTCTGACGCGTTCGGCGCGGGACGCTGACCCGTTCCACGAATTCCAGCCGACCGATCTCGCCGCGTTGCTGGAAGAGGCCGCTTCGCATTTTCTGGATGCGGCACTGGCCAAGGACATCGACCTCGGCTTTGAACCCGCTACCGCCGTGGTTCCGGGCTCGGCCTGGCTGTTGCGTGAGTTGCTGGCCAATCTGCTCGACAACGCCATCGTCTATGCGCCCGTGGCGGGCCATGTCACGGCGCGCTGCGGCACGCAGGTGTCCGGCGAGGTCATGTTGGAGGTCGAGGACGACGGCCCCGTGATTGCGCCCGAGGTACGCGAACGGATTTTTGAGCGCTTCGTGCGCGGCGCCGATACGGGAACGCCCGGCACCGGCCTGGGACTCGCCATCGTCGCCGAAATCGCCAAACGCCACGGCGCCGAAGTGCGCTTGATACAAAACTACTCAACCGGCATCGGCAAACGTTTTCAGGTGGTGTTTCCAACGCCACGCCGCGGCCATCGTCACGCCGAAGCATAACTTCGTTGCCCGGATTTCACCTTTGTCAGGTTGTTGAAAGGTAACTTCGGCGAGTCTGCCCGCGGGTCCGCACACGGACGGCGTCACAACCCCGTTCGTACGAAGATCCTGCACCGCGGGCAGACTGCCAAAACGCGGTCAGCAATGGCAACTGTCTGGTCACGACCTGCCCATGAACCTGTTCCACGCGCCGCCTTCGCCCCCCGCTCCCACCGCCCAAACCCGTCCGGCCGTCAAGGAGAACAACATGGTATTTCCGTCACCGAAACCGTTTCACCCACAGGGCCGGCGAAAAGCGTTCCTGCTCGGGGTGTGTCGCGCCCTGGCGGTACTGGCCCTGGTCGAAGTGTCGGTTCCGACGGCACACGCCGTGCCGTCCTTTGCACGTCAAACGGGTGAGGAATGCGCCTCCTGTCACGTCGGCAGCTTCGGCCCCCAGCTCACGCCGCGCGGCCGCCAGTTCAAGCTGACCGGGTACACCGACAGCGACGGCAAGGCGGGCAAGATACCGCTGGCGGCAATGTTTCTCGGCTCCTGGACCCAAACCGACAAGGACCAGGCGGGCGACGCCGGCCCCCATGCGGGATCCAACAACAATGCGTCGCTGGATCAGGCATCGCTGTTTGTGGCCGGGCGCCTAACCGACAATCTGGGCTCCTTTACCCAGATCACCTATTCCGGCGTTGATCGCAACACCGCGCTGGACAACATGGATATCCGTTACGCCCAGCGGCTGAAACTGGACGATAAAAATCTGGTCGTCGGCGTCTCGCTGAACAACAACCCCACCGTGACCGACCCGTTCAACACCGTACCGGCATGGCGGTTTCCCTATATTTCATCGGAGCTGGCGCCCGGCGGGGCCGCCTCGCCCCTGATCGTCGACGGCCTCGGTCAGCAGGTGCTCGGCGCCTCGACCTACGCCCTCTGGAACGACATGCTGTACGTCGAACTCGGCGGCTATCAGGCGCTCGCTCGCCCGGTCCTGAACGCTACCGGTGCCAAAGCCGATCTCGGCAATACGCCGGGGCTCATCACCTACTGGCGCATGGCGTACATGAACGACATGCACAAGCAGAACTTCCACGCCGGGCTCTTTGGGCTGAATTCACGCATCCAGCCCCGCGAGTTCGATGGCCCCAGCAACAAGGCAAACGATCTGGGCGTGGATGCTTCCTATCAGTTTCTGGGCACCCGCAAGCACATCGCGAGTGTCTACGGCAGTTACATCCGCGAAAACCAGACGCTCAGTGCCAGCTTTGCCAGCGGTGACGCAGCATCACGCAGCGGAAATCTCAGCGAGCTGATGCTGAACGCCTCGTATTACTACGATCAAACCTGGGGACTGACCCTGGGTCGCTTCGACACCAAGGGCAGCCGCGACGTCAATCTGTACCCCGGCGAACCCGATAGCGGCAGCCGTCTGGCCTCGCCGAACACGGCCGGGTACAGCCTGCAAGCCGACTGGACGCCCTGGGGCAAGGAGGATTCCTGGCAGGCGCCCTGGGCCAACGTGCGCGTCGGGGCGCAGTACGTGATGTACCAGCACTTCAACGGCGCATCGCACAATTACGACGGCTCGGGCCGCGATGCAAGCAACAACGACACCCTGTTCCTGTTCGTGTGGACAGCGTTCTAGACTGAAATGGGGGCTATCGCCATGAAACTCGTTCGTCTCCGCAAACGCGGTCAATCTGCCTGGTTATCGCTCGCCGGTGCACTGTTCGTCAGCCTCGCCGGCGTTGGCAACGCGCATGCCGATGGCGACGCGGGCCGCGGCGCCGACGTCTTCGCGCAGGAGTGCGCCGGCTGCCACAGCGTGAAGGAAAACAAGAACAAGATGGGACCCAGCCTGTTTGCCGTGGTCGGCCGCCATTGCGGGAGCATTCCCGACTTCGCCTATTCCGATGCGCTCAAACAGGCCGGATTCACCTGGACGCCGAGCCAACTCGATGCCTACATCGCCAAACCGCAAAAGACTGTGCCGGGCGTCAAGATGCCCTATGGCGGGCTGGACGATGACAAAGCGCGCATCGACCTGATCGCGTATCTGGCGTCAATTCGCAAATAGCCGGAGCGGCGGATTCAGGCTCGCCAACCGGCGTCTCGACAGCGGCGCGACCCAGCAGATGGCCGCCACGGAAAAATCGTCGCCCGACGACTGACGCGCACGCACAACGGCGGCAACGCCGCTGTGCCTGTTTGCTCGGGCATCGCTACTGGGCTGATGGTGCGCGGAGCGGTCTTCCACCGGCTTGGCCGTCCCGCCGGTCTGATCGCCCATTCATTCCTTCGTGCCGCCACCCATCATGCCGCCACCCATCATTCCCATACCCCCGCCCATCATGCCCATACCGCCACCCATCATGCCCATGCCACCCATCATCTCCATGCACGTTTGCATCTGCGCGCGCATTTTCTCGCGGTCGCTGGCATCGATGACGCCGTCCTTGTTGACATCCATGCGGGCAAAGCGGGCTTCCGAGCGTTTCAGGAACTCCTCCTTGGTAATCTTGGCGTCGCCGTCACCCATCATGCCCATACCCATACCCATGCCTTTGCCATCCTGAGCCAGGGTGGCGCCTGACAGCATCAGGGAACCCATCGCTACCCATACCAGACGTCGTGGTTTCATCGCGCTACTCTCCTTGCGGGGCCCTTGGCCCCTTTGTGGTTGCGAAGCAGAATCCGGCACCTGCCTCGATGAACCTGCGCCAACGCCGGATGGCGCGGATCTTCTGTCGATCCGACCTTTTTACACCCTGCGGGAGAAGGCCGCACACGAAACCCCGCTTTCCTGTGTACGCGAACGCCGGTCCGACCGGGTTGATCCAGGTCAAGTCATCCGGGGTCTCGACCGGGATGGCCCAGGGGCACGGGCGGCGGCCGCGCCGATCCCGGCTCAGCGCATCGCGCGCGCCAACATCCTGGTTACGATCTGGCGATGGGCTTCGAGCACGCGAGCGAATGGCTCGGCGGCGAACTGGCGGGCGAGATACCCGGCGAGCCGGGGCCAGCAGGCGGGGTCGGGCGATTCGTCGCCGAAGGATGCGTTCATGAACTGGGATACCACCGCGATATCGGCGAGTGTCAGGCGGTTGCCGACCAGATAGGTCTGGTCGCCGATCTGCTCGTCCAGATAGTGATACAGGGGCGGTGCCTTCTCCTCCAGAGTGGCCGCGACCGCGGCCTCGTCATAGGCGGCTCCCATGGATTTCAGTACCACACGGTTGCGAAAGGCGGTGGCAGTGATCACCGGCGCGAGCTCGTAGTCGGCGAATTTCTCGAGCCAGCTCGTACGCGCCTTGAGCCAGGGATCGGCGGGAATCAGCGACGGTTCCGGATACAGGTCCTCGAGAAAGCGGCAGATCACGGCAGAGTCGGCCAGATACTGACCATCCACTTCCAGCGCCGGAATCCGCTTGAGCGGATTGATCTGTTCATAGCCTTCGGGCAGCGCGAAGGGGGACACCGGGTTGCGCTCGCAATGAATGCCTTTGATCGTCAGCACCAACTCGACTTTGCGCACAAAGGGTGACAGCGGGGCGCCAAACAGGGTCATGGTCATGGATTGAACTCGGTCAGGGATGAAATGGGTAGCCGGATGCTAGCAACGGGCCCCGCGGAGCACAATCGCGCCGCCGACATTGCGCTGCTGACGGTGGCAGTTTCAGCCGGTGCGGTTATCATCCCAGGACGTGCGCGCTTTGCGGGAGAAACGGTATGGGAAAGCTGTTGGGAATCGCCTATCGCGACGGCTCGCGCCAACCGATGCGTGAAATCGACGCCACCAAAATCAGCCTGACCGCCGGGGTCGCCAGCGACTTTCGCGGTAGGAAGCCGGGGCCGCGTCAGGTGACGGTGCTGTGCGCGGAGAAATGGCGCGCTGCCTGCGACGAGTTGGGTGCGCAATTGCCCTGGACGACGCGGCGCGCCAACCTGCTGGTGAACGGCCTGTCGATCGGCCCGGAATGTGTCGGCCGCACCCTGCGTGTGGGCACGGCATTGTTGCGCATCACCATCGAAACCGACCCCTGCTCGCGCATGGACGAACAATACCGGGGGCTAAAGCGCGCCTTGACGCCGGATTGGCGCGGCGGCGCCTGCTGCGAGGTGGTGCAGGACGGCGACATCGCGGTCGGCGATGCGGTTCAGTTCGTCAACTGAGCCAAGGGCGTCACCTGTATCAGCACCTCCCCGCGTCTCCGGCGGTGCCCGCGTGTCCCGCCGCGGTCGGTGGAATCCTTCCGGGAAAACCCGCCCTCATAAAATATAATGTGACCGTCGCGCTACGGACGCAGGTGTTTTGCTGACCTGCGTTCCCGCCATTTCCGCCCTATGCCTCGCGGCGACCGGAGTAACCCAATGCCCACCACCGAAACTGCTCCGCCGCCACCCGCCCGGCGGCGCCTCCTCCGGCGAGTGGTGCTGTTGGTGGTGATCCCGGTGCTGGCGTTGGTAACCGGCATCGCGATTTACCTCCATGGCGGCCGCTATGTCGAAACCGAAAATGCCTATCTCAAGGCCACCAAGACGCCTTTGAGCAGTGAGGTGTCCGCGCCCGTTACCGCCGTGCTGGTGCGTGAAAACGAAACGGTCAAGGCCGGGCAGGTGCTGTTGCGCCTGGACGATGCCACTTTCCGGGTGGAGGTCGCGCGCGCGCAGGCGCGACTCGATGCGGTCGCCGCCGAGCTCGCCGCGCTGCAGGCGAGTTACCGGGAAATCCAGGCGCGCATCGCCCTCGCCCGCACCGACTACGACTATGCGCTGCGCGAACGCCAGCGCCAGCTCGATCTGGTGCAAAAGCATTTTGTGTCCGAATCGAAGCTGGATGAAGTGCGTCACACAGTCGACTCCGCTCGCCAGGGTATCGCCACCCTGGAGCAGGAACTCGGTCGAGTCGCCGCATCCCTGGCCGGAGAACCCGGCCGGCCGGTCACCCAGCACCCCAGTTATCTGGCGGCCCAGGCCGAATTGCAGCGCGCCCAGATAGATCTGGCGCACACGGTCATTCAGGCCCCGATGGCTGGCCTGGTGACCAAGGTCCCCGACCCGGGTGAATATCTCACGGCGGGCGCCATCGCCCTCGTACTGGTGGCGGAAAGCAATCTCTGGGTGGAAGCCAATTTCAACGAAGGCGACCTCACCTATGTGCGCACAGGACAGCCGGCGAAAGTGCGGATCGACACTTTTCCCGGTGTCGAATGGGCCGGCGAAGTGGAAAGCCTGAGTCCCGCCAGCGGTGCCGAATTTGCCATCCTGCCGCCCCAAAACGCCACCGGAAACTGGGTCAAGATCGTACAACGGGTGCCGGTGCGCATCCGCCTTACCGAGGTTCGCGAGTATCTCCCACTGCGCGCGGGACTGAGCGCCTGGGTGAAGATCGATACCGGGCACCAGCGCGAGCTGCCCCGGAAGCACCGATGACGGGACGGCGGTGGGTACCGGAAGCACCGATGACGGGACGGCGGTGGGTACCGGAAGCGCCATGAATGCCACGCTAGCGACGCCGGCGGAGCCGGTGCGGAGCCGGCGCTGGATAACCCTGTCGGTGATGCTGGCCACCATCATGCAGGGGGTCGATACCACCATCGCCAATGTCGCCCTGCCCCACATGCAGGGTAGCCTGTCGGCCACCCAGGACCAGATCTCCTGGGTGCTGACCTCCTATATCGTCGCCGCCGCGATCTTCATGCCGCTCACCGGCTTCATTACCGCCCGCTTCGGTCGCAAGCGGATCTTCATGATCGGCGTGATCGGCTTCACGGTCGCCTCCATGCTGTGCGGCGCGGCGCAGAGCCTGGACCAGATTGTCCTGTTCCGGCTGCTGCAAGGCATTTTCGGCGCCAGTCTGGTGCCGCTTTCGCAGGCGGTGCTGCTGGACACGTACCCGATCGAGAAACACGGCTCGGCCATGGCGCTCTGGGGCGTGGGGGTGATGGTGGGGCCGATCCTCGGACCCAGCCTCGGCGGCTATCTCACCGAATACTACAACTGGCGCTGGGTGTTCTATATCAACCTGCCGGTGGGCCTGCTGGCCTGGGTCGGTCTGGCCTTGTTCGCGCAGGAAACCCCCATCGACCGCAAGCGCCGCTTCGATGGCCTGGGTTTCGGCCTGCTCGCGCTCGGCATCGGCGCGCTGCAGATGCTGCTCGACCGGGGCGAAATCCTCGGGTGGCTCCAGAGCGGGGAAATCCTGATCGAGGCGATCCTGGCCACCGCCTGCCTGTATCTCTTTGTCGCCCACATGTTTACCCACGACCATCCCTTCTTCGAGGCGAATCTGTTCCGCGATCGCAACTTCGTGGTAGGACTTGCCTTCATTTTCAATTTCGGCGGAATTCTGTACGCAACCCTGGCGCTGCTGCCACCGTTTCTCCACAACCTGCTCGGCTATCCCATCGTGGATGTGGGCCTCATCCTGGCGCCGCGTGGTATCGGCACCATGGTGGCGATGACGCTGGTGGGGCGGCTGAGCGGGCGCATCGACATCCGGTATTTCATTGGCGCCGGTCTGGCGCTCACCACCGCGGCGCTTTGGGAAATGAGCCACTTTACCCAGGATATCGGCATCCTTGATGTCATCCGCACCGGGGTGGTCCAGGGCGTCGGACTTGGCTTTGCATTCGTGCCGCTGTCCACCATTTCCTTTTCGACCCTGGCTGCCCGCTATCGCAACGAGGCGGCCGGGGTTTACAGTCTGCTGCGCAATCTGGGCGGCAGCATCGGCATTTCGGTGGTGGTGAGCCGGCTGAGCGAGAACATTCAGGCCAACCACGCCGCCTTTGCCAATTACATTCAGCCGTTCAACCTGGGCCTGCGCGCGGCGATCGAACAGGGGCCGCTGTCCCTCGCCACGCCCGGCGGGTTGGCCCTGCTCGATGCCATGGTCACCCGCGAGGCCGCGTTGCTGTCCTATTTGCAGGATTTCCGCTTCATGATGTGGATGTCGCTGTTGTCCTTTCCTTTTCTGTTCCTGCTGCGCACCCCCCGGCATCTGGGCGGTCGCTGAGCCCTGACTTCCGCCCGCCCATGAGGAATACCCGTTGATCCATTTCGCCAGACTGCCGAGCCCGGTAGGCGAGCTGACCATTGGCGCCGATGCCACCGGAATTACCGCCATTGCCTTTCCCGGCGAAATGCTCGCAGCCCAAGGCGCGGACAACCCGAGTCCGCTGATCCGCGAAGCCGTGAGACAGTTGCGCGCCTATTTCGCCGGTCGACTCACGCGCTTCGAACTGCCGCTGAATCCGGCTGGCACGGCGTTCCAGAAGTCGGTATGGCAGGCGCTGCTCGCCGTGCCCCATGGCGCGACCGCGAGCTACGGCGAAATTGCCGCCGCCGTCGGCAATCCCAGGGCCTCGCGGGCCGTCGGCCTCGCGAACGGCCGCAACCCCATTGCCATCGTGGTGCCCTGTCATCGCATCATCGGACGCGACGGCTCCCTGACCGGCTATGGCGGCGGACTCGATCGCAAGCGCTGGCTGCTGGCGCACGAGCAGTGCCGGAGACCGTCGGGCTGACCGACCGACCCCGCCGCCCTGCCGGGTCCGCGCGCCGGGGACGGGCCGCGGCCGCAAAACGCGCCCACAAAAAAGGGGCCTCACGGCCCCTTCGCACACTGATCCGCGGTCACTCGGCGGCAGCCGGCTCCGCAGCGGACGCATCGGCAGCACCTTTCTTGATCACCTTGATCAACTCCACATCAAACAGCAGCACCTGGTTGGGGCCGATGGCGCTACCCGAACCGCCGGGTCCGTAGGCGAGATCGGGCGGAATGGCCAACGCCCATTTGTCGCCTTCCTTCATCAGTTGCAGCGCTTCAACCCAGCCCGGGATGACCTGGCTGACACCGAAGGTCTCGGTCTTGTTGCGCGCGTAGGAACTGTCGAACTCGGTGCCGTCGAGCAGGGTGCCCTTGTAATGCACTTCCACGGTATCGTCCGCGGCCGGCGTAGCGCCGGTGCCCGCCGTGATGACCCGGTACTGCATGCCGCTCGCCGTTACCTTGACGCCCTCCTTCTTGGCGTTTTCCGCCAGGTATTGCTGGCCGTCCTTGAGATTCTTTTCAGCGGCCAGTTTGTGCGCCTCTTCTTTTTGCGCCTGCTGCTTTTCCTGATAGCTTTTCACGATGGTCATGGCTTCTTCATCGCTCAGCCTGGGTTTTTTACCCGCCCTGATGTCTTCAATACCGCCAATGAACGCGGATGTATCCAGCTTGAAGTCATCGGCTTTCATCTGGGAGCCCACATTGACGCCCATGATGTAGCTGATTTTCTGCTCGTCGGTCGCGAGCGCGCTGGCGTCCTGCTTCTCCGCCGGCTTGGGGCCACAGGCTGCCAGCAGGATGCCGGCGGCAACGGCCAGCGAGGTCAGGGATCGATTCATATCCGGTTTCCTTTGTGGTGGCGAACGGTGGCCCATGGTAACCCAATCCAGTGTGTGGCCCCAGTCGGGGGGAATTGGCAATCTGCCGGGGGCCGGGTTAGGCTGCAACGCATTGACTTGGCAGGGATTGCAAGCCGCCGGCGTGTTCGGCATGGCGCCGGGGAAGAAGGGCGGCCTTGCGGGGTCTGCGGGAAAATTCCGGAATTTCGCCGCGGATGGCTTGAGCCGGGGCGTGTGGGGGAGTGGCGACGGAGGAGGTAGGTGGTTGTCCACGGAGCGGTTTTGACAGAGAGACTGCTCGATCCGGCACACGTGAACCCGCCAAGGTTCGTGCGGGATATGCGGAAATCTTCCGTGGTTAAATACAGAAGATTTCCAGATATTCGATGTTAGACGTGGAGCGCAGCATTAGCAAATGAACGAAGAGCAGCTCTTCCAACTCTACGAGAAGCTGTATTTCCACGAGCTGGATCGTCGGGAGAAAATAAGTGCTCGGTTGAACATGCCCTTGGCGGTCTTGGTAGCGGTCACTGGCTTCCTCTCGTACATGCTGCAGAATCAGCCCGAGCGCCTGGAGGGATGGTTCGAACTGGCATTTTGGGTGATGTACATCTCAGCAGCTATTGCCGCTGGTTCTTCTGCATGGTTCTTCCGAAAGGCCTGGTTTGGACACACGGACAAACTATTGCCAACAGCTAACGAGACGGAAGGGTACCGTCGCCAGTGTATCGACCTGTACGCTGAGTACGACGAGTGCGACACATTGGTCGCGCAGGCGATGAAGCAGTACCTCTACGACTACTATATGCGCTTCTCTACAGAGAATACGATCAACAATGACTCCCGGGCATACAGCCTGTACCGGGCGACAGCATCGGTCACCGGTGCCGTTCTGCTGGCATTTGCAGCGTTCGTGCCTTTCTTTCTTTGCGACCACTTGGTTTAAGGTGCTACATGAGCAAAAAGCCTCCACCACCGCCGCCACCACCACCGCCAAGGAGTGTTAGAGGGAGCGTACCGAAGCCCCCGCCACCTCCTCGGCCACCGAAGAGATAGTCTAACAATGCGCTGGAGGGCTACCGGCCAACCCGCTACGAGGCTTGTCCGGCGCTTCAGCGCCAGCGTTAGGCCTAAAGAAAATCGCGCATCACAAGATGAGGGGAATCACGATGAGTTCATTGCTAAAGATACTGGGTGTACTCGGCATAACCATAGTTGCTTGCTCCCAGGCGATGGCCGCTGGCTATTCTTCGCTCACACACTATTACGCCGTTGAGTACCTAAAGCCGAATACGAGCATGGGCGATGTGTCCATCATAAACATAACGGTAAATCGGAAAATTACATCGAGCGAAGCCGAGCGTTTACTCAAGGAAGAAATTCAAAGAGCCACTGCTCTATTTCCACCCAAGGGCGAGCTGATGGCTTACAGTTGGCTTGAAACTAATCCTGCTGCGGGTTCCGAGGAGATGATTAAGCTTCCAGACGGCTCAAATTTCCTCATCTACTCGCCGAAAACCAAAACAGTGCAAACAGAGAAGCAATACGACACCTCGAAACAGAAACCGCCACAAGCAGGCAAAGGAATCAAGGTCGATGTGTCGCTTGAGTTGGAGCGAGGGGCCGATGGCCGAGTGCGCATTCTTGGAGCAACGAATCTTCCTCAGGGTATGACCTTAATGATTGGCCTTCGTAAAGTTGGCGCCAAATACCTTGTGCAAGACAAGGTCGAAGTTATCAATGGTCGTATTTCGACCACTTGGTTTAGTGATGGCGGCAAGGCACTACCGTCTGGCGCGTACGAAGTGAGCATCTCTAGCCCGCTTCCAGCATTGCAGCCGGCCGGTGTACGCGCTGTCATTGGCCAGACAGGAGAAAATCTTTCAGGTCCAATTGGAACGTCAATGGGTTCAAAGATGGTTGATCTCACTGTCAAGAAAACTATCCCCTGACGCTTGAAAAAAACCTGATAAGTCGGTGAGCAAGACCCAACCAAGCGCTCCAGCCGACCCACGTGGAACTTCGCGGAACTTCGCGGAACTTCGGGAACTTCGGGAACTTCGGGGTCAGTTCTGGGGAACTTCGGGGTCAGTTCTCGCATTGTTGCATGCATCGATATGCCCACAGAAGCGAGCATCCGTACGGTGATTTGAGCGGGCTGGAATTGGACTGGGTTGATGGGCAACATTGATCAGCTTCCGAGAGCCGAATTACGCTGCAACCCGCTGGCTCAACAGGGCCAACCGGCCGCAGATGCCTTCGTTTTCGCGCCGGAGAATGGATGGACCGTTGAAAACCTTCCCCATGCCCGGCCTGGAACGAATCAAGACGGGTGATGCGGAGTTTGACGCGCAAAAGTTGATCCGGCTGATCAACGTCGCGTCGAATCCGTTGGAAACGACAAGACGTCAAACGGCCCGTGAGTGAGCAGCGGGTTATCGCGTTCGAGCGCCACACCCAACGCAGCGCAGTAGCGGTCCAGATTCGCCCGCGCGCAAGCTGCGCCGTCTCCGGCAGCGATCAGGGGCACTGGTCCGCAATCTTCCAGCCATTGCACCAGCAGCGCCTGTTCGTGCCGTTCGGCGGTCAGCTCCTCCGCCAACAGGCGCTGTTTTTCGGCGGGTGCAATGCCGGCGGTGCGTCGCCGCGCGCGCAGGGGGCGCAGCACCCGGACTTGCCAGTCTTCAATCACGGTCGCTGCCGCGTCCAACGCTTTCGCATCCAGCAGCACGCCGCGCCGGCCGGTCCAGCAGCAGAACAACAGCAAATTGACGTTGGCGCCGGCGTCATCCTGGAGTCGCAGACAGTATTCGGCGACACCGGGTTGTGAATACAGCGCGAGGGAAAATTCCCAGAATTCGTCTGCCGACTCGCCGTTCATCGCCGGTCAATCGCTGCGGCGAAACAGCAGGTCCAGCACCCGGTGGCCGAGGCGTTCGCCACGGCGCTCGAATTTGGTGGCGGGGCGAAACGCCGGGCGCTCCACATAGGGCGTGCCGAGATTCACCAGTCCGGTATCGGCGCTGAGCACTTCGAGCATGTGTTCGGCGTAAGGCTCCCAATCGGTGGCGAGGTGCAGCAGTCCTCCGGACGCCAGCTTGGCGCGCAGCCGGCGCACCAGGGAGGGTTGCACCAGACGCCGCTTGTGGTGCTTTTTCTTGGGCCAGGGATCGGGAAAATAGATCTGAATACGCGCCAGACTCCCGTCGGGAATACATTCGTCCAGCACATCCTCGGCATCCGCGAGGTAGATGCGCAGGTTTTTCAGCGCCCGCTGCGCGGCGCCGTGCGCCAGGCGGCCGGCACCGGGCGGATGCACTTCGACGCCGACAAAATCGGTATCCGGGTCGGCTTCCGCCATGGCGAGCAGGGAGTCGCCCATGCCAAAGCCGATCTCCAGCACCACGGGGCTGTGCCGTCCAAATACCTCGGGCCAGTTCACCCGGCCATCCGCGAGTCGCAACCGGTAGTTCGGCCAGTCTTCGTCGAGACCACGGCGCTGCGCGTCCGTCATGCGTCCGGCGCGCACCACATAGCTGCGGATCGCCCGCGCCCGGCGCTCGGGAAGGATGCTGGATACGTCGTTGCCGCTCACTATCGCGCCTCCCGCCAGTGCCGCCACGCATGGCGGGCCAACGCACCCCAGCCCACCAGGAACAGCAGGCCGCCGAGTGGCGTGACGGCGCCAAGCCAGGTCCGCCCGGTGAGGACCAGCAAATACAGACTGCCGGAAAACAGCGCGATGCCGGCTCCCAGGCACCAGCCCGCCAGGCGAAGGGTGCGCGTCGCCCGCGCGGCGGGCATCAGACCCAGTACCAGCAACGCGGAAGTGTGAAACATCTGGTAGTGAACGGCTGTCTGCCAGATCGACAGATCGGCTGGCATCAGGGAATTCTTCAGGGCGTGGGCACCGAAGGCGCCGAACAACACCGTCAAAAAGCCGCTGGCCGCCGCCGACAAAAATATTCCTGGATTCACGCTGATTTCTCGCGGACGTGGACCGAAAATAAAAAAGCCGCGCCCGGCGCGGCTTTTTCGCCCTGACGGCGCGGCGGCATCAGGTTTGGGGTTCGATCAGTTCGCGCACTTTTTTCATCGCGCTCTGTTCGAGCTGTCGAATCCGCTCGGCGGACACCGCGTATTTGGCCGCAAGGTCGTGCAGCGTGACCTTTTCGTCGCCCAGCCAGCGCTGCTGGATGATGTCGCGGCTGCGTGCGTCGAGCGTGGCTACCGCGGCGCTGAGGCGGCCGTAATGAACATCTTCCCAGTCGGCCTGTTCGAGCTGCCGTGCCGGGTCGCCGCTGTGATCCTCAAGATATTGTGCGGGGACCAGATAGCCCGAGTCTTCGTCCTCGTCGACGGACAGGTCAAACGACGCGTCGCGCGCGGACAGCCGCTGTTCCATCTCGCGTACCTGGTTGATCTCGACCCCGAGGTCCGCCGCCACCGCGGCGGCTTCTTCGTTGTTGAGCCAGCCCAGACGTTTCTTGCTGCCGCGCAGATTGAAGAACAGCTTGCGCTGCGCCTTGGTGGTGGCGACCTTCACGATGCGCCAGTTGCGCAGGACGTATTCGTGAATCTCGGCCTTGATCCAGTGCACCGCAAAGGAGATCAGGCGCACACCCTTGCTGGGGTCGAAACGCTTGACCGCCTTCATCAGGCCGACGTTGCCTTCCTGGACGATATCCGCCAGCGGCAGGCCGTAGCCGGAATAGGAGCGCGCGATGTGCACCACGAACCGCAGGTGGGACAGCACCAGATCGCGGGCGGCATCCAGATCGTTGTGGTGATACAGGCGCTCGGCCAGTTCGCGCTCCTGCTCCGCGGACAACACCGAAATCGCGCTCACGCTGTTCACATAAGCGGCGATATTGCCGCCCGGGATCAGCGGATTCACAACTTGCAGACTTCTACCCATGACTGCCTCGCGAATTCAGGGGGAGGTATTCTAACATCGGGGGTTTGGATGACAATCGCCAATATAAGTTCAACGCTGTTTAATTTGTCCTTATAAATCAAGGCTCTATTTCTCTCGTCTGGCGACCCGCGGCGAGCCGGGCGCCCGCGGTACCGAGCGCGCCGGCGGCGACCGCGAGCACGAGCAGCTCCACCAGCCCCAGCCGCGCCAGGCTCCACTGGCTCTGGTACAGGGCGGCCAGCCGGTCCACGGGGTAATGCAGCCACCAACGACCGGCCGCGACCATGATCCAGGACAGGATCCCGCCGCCCAGGCCGTACCAGAACCCCATGTAGAGGAACGGCCGCCGCGCGAAGGCATCGGTGCCGCCGACCAGTTTGACCACCAGGATTTCCTCCCGACAGTTTTCGATGGCCAGCCGGATGGTATTGCCCACGATCAACAACACCCCCAGCGCGAGCACCGCTGCCAGCGCCAGGGCGGCCTGCCGGCCGATGGCGGCGATGGCGTTCACCCGCGCGACCCACTGGGTATCGACCTGCACCTCGTCCACCGGTGGCAGCTTCGCGAATTCGTCCGCCAGAGCGGTCAGCGCGGCGGCGCCGGGCTGATCCCGTGCCGTCACCACCGCCACGGGCGGCAGAGGATTGCGGTCCAGCAGATCCAGGGCATCGCCGAAGCCCGAGCTCGCCTTGAATTCGGCGAGCCCCTGTTCCGCGGAGATGAACTGCACGGCGCTCACACCGGCATGTTCCCGCAGTTGCGCAAGAAGCCCGTCAATCGCCTTCGGGTCCGCATCCTGGCGCAAATAAAGGGTGAGCCGGTTGCCCGCATCCAGCCCGCCGGCAAGCTGCTGCAAGCTCGCCACCACCAGATAGAGCGCGGTAGGCAGCGCCAGCGCAATCGCGATCACCAGCACCGTCATCAGGCTTTGCACCGGCGCGGTCGCGAGCCGGAGCAGGCTCCGCGCCGCCGTTTCACGGTGATCGCGCGCACCCGCGGCAAACCGATCGCGAAGGCGCAGGCGGCGCGCGCTTGCCCCCGGCTGCGGCGCCCGGGTCCCGCTCGCGGGCGCCGGGCGCGGGGCGCGCGGCGGCGTTCGGTCAGCCCGCTGCATCGGCGTCGCTCCCCGCGACCAGGCGGCCATTCCTGAGTTGCAACTGCCGCCGTCCCATCGCCTCGATGAGGCCGATGTCGTGGGTCGCGATCAGCACGGTGACGCCGATGTCGCTGAAATCGCTGAACAGTTTCATGATTTCCATGGACAGTTCGGGATCCAGATTGCCGGTGGGTTCGTCAGCCAGCAGGATGCGGGGCGTGTGCACCACGGCGCGCGCGATGCCCACCCGTTGCTGTTCGCCGCTCGACAACTCCAGCGGCTTGCTGTGTTCCCGAGCCAGCAATCCCACTTTGTCGAGCGCGGCGCGCACCCGCCGCGCAACATCGCTCGCACGGTAGCCGGACACCCGCAGCGGCAGGGCGACATTGTCGTGAATGCTGCGATCGAGCAGCAGATGGTGGTTCTGAAACACCACCCCGATGTTGCGGCGGTAATGGGGAATCTGGCTCCGGTGCAAGCGCCCCAGGCTGCGGCCATTGATCAGTATCTGGCCCTGGGTCGGTCGCTCCAGCAACATGATCAGGCGCAGAAGGGAGCTTTTGCCGGCGCCGGAATGGCCGGTGAGAAATGCAAATTCACCGGCGCGCAGCGCGAAACTCACCCCGCTCAGGGCGTCGTGGCCGCCGGGATAGCGTTTGCATACCTGATCGAACCGGATCATCTAGCCGGTGTTGTCCGGGGTGGCGAGCAACGCATCGACAAAGAGTTCGGCGTCGAACGGTTGCAGGTCGTCGATACCTTCGCCCAGACCCACGTAGCGAATGGGCACGCCGAATTCGCGGCACAGCGCAAAAATCACTCCGCCCTTGGCGGTGCCATCCAGCTTGGTGAGCGCGATTCCGGTCACGGCGACGGCGGCGCTGAACTGGCGCATCTGGATCACCGCGTTCTGCCCGGTGCCGGCATCGAGCACCAGCAGGGTTTCGTGGGGCGCATCGGGATCGAGCTTCGCCATCACCCGACGCACCTTGGTCAACTCCGCCATGAGGTTGTCCTTGGTGTGCAGACGACCGGCAGTGTCGGCGATCACCACATCCAGTTGACGCGCCTGCGCCGACTGGATGGCATCGAAAATAACGGAGGCGCTGTCGGCGCCCGTGCCCTGGGAGATCACCGGCACGCGATTGCGCTCGCCCCAGGCCTGCAACTGTTCCACCGCGGCCGCGCGGAAGGTGTCACCGGCAGCGAGCATCAGCGTGCGGCCCTCGGATTGCAGGCGGTGCGCCAGCTTGCCGATGGTGGTGGTCTTGCCGACGCCGTTGACGCCGACCACCAGCATCACAAAAGGTTTTTGACGGTCGATCACCAGGGGCCGCTGGCAGGGTTCGAGCAGCTCCAGCAGCAGCGCCCGCAGCTCGCCGCGCAGCGCCTGGGCATCGCCGAGATTGCGCCGTTTGACGCGCGCGGTGAGCTCGGCGATCACGGCGCTGGCCGTTTCGACGCCCACGTCGGCCATCAGCAGGCTGGTTTCAAGTTCTTCATAGAGCTCGGCGTCGATGGCCTTGCGACCGAGCAGCAGATTGCCCAGCCCCGCGCCGGTGCGCGCCAGGGCGCGCCGGAACAGCCCGCGCCGCGCAGGCTGTTCGCCTTGTGCCGGTACTTCGACCGGCGCGGGTTTTTCGACCACAACCGCTGGCACCGCCAACCCGGGATCGGCCACCCTGTCGGCGGGACTTGCGACCCGCGATTCCGGAGCCGGCTCGGGTGCCGGTCGCAGTGGCGCGGAGTTTTCCGCGCTGTCCTTGCGGCGGCGAAACAGCGAAAACAGACCGCCCCGATCGGACGATTTTGGCGCTGCGGTTTCGTCGCTTTTCATGAGGTTGGGCGGCTGGAATGGGGGCCGTGTATCCTACCATTCCCCACGGACACCGGAGTACGCGCGTGCCGTATTCGCGCGGCAAATCAGGTAATCCTCCCCGCCACGACACCGGGGTCGTGCGCATCATCGCCGGGCGCTGGCGCGGGCGCAAACTCGTGTTTCCCGCCCGGCCGGGACTGCGCCCGACGGGAGATCGCCTGCGCGAGACGCTGTTCAACTGGCTGCAACCGATGCTGCCGGGCGCCCGTTGCCTGGATCTGTTTGCCGGCTCCGGCGCGCTGGGCCTGGAAGCCGCTTCGCGGGATGCATCCCGCGTCAGCCTGATCGAATCCGACCCCATGGCGGCGAAGGCACTGCGCACTACCTGCGCGTTGCTGGAAGCCGACCAGATAGAGGTACTCAACACCGATGCATTGGCCTGGCTGGCGCGACCTTCGCCGCCGGCCGGCACCTATGACATCATCTTTCTCGATCCACCTTTTTCCGGCGATTTACTCAACCGTGCGATCCCCGCGCTCGAAGCCTCCGGAGTGCTGGCGGCGCCGGCGTGGATTTATCTCGAAACCGCGCGCGGAGCGGCCATTCCCGAACTACCCGGGAACTGGCATTTACACCGGGAAAAGTGCTCCGGAGAGGTCTGTTGCCGGCTGTTTCGGCGCGATCCGGGCGCGATTGAGGGGGCTGGGTAAATTGTTTACCATGCGCCACCTCGCGCGGAGTCCGCCATGAAAATCGTCGTCTACCCGGGCACTTTCGACCCCATCACCAACGGCCATGTGGATCTGGTGGAACGGGCCTGCCGACTGTTCGATCGGGTGGTGCTCGCCATCGCGAGCAGCGATCGCAAGGGACCGCTGTTTTCGTTGCAGGAGCGCATCGAACTCGCCAATGCCGCGCTGTCTCATGTCAAGAATGTCGAGGTGCGCGGGTTCGACTATCTGCTGGTGAATTTCGTGCGCGACTGCGGTGCCTGCGCGGTGATTCGCGGGCTGCGTGCCGTGTCGGATTTTGAATACGAATTCCAGCTCGCGAACATGAACCGTGCGCTGGCGCCGGACGTGGAGAGCGTGTTCCTCACGCCCTCCGAACGACTCTCGTACATTTCGTCCTCACTGGTGCGCGAAATCGCTTCCCTGCGCGGCGACATCACACCCTTCGTCCCCCCGGTGGTGGCGGCCGCCCTCAAAATGCGCTTCGTCTGACCCGGGCTCAGCGCTGACAGCTGGCGCAATAGACGGTGGTGCGCTGACCGAGCCGCACTTCCTGGAGCAGACGCCCACACTTTTTGCAGGGTTCGCCGGCGCGACCGTAGACCTGCAACTGCTGCCGAAAATACCCGGGCTTGCCATCGCCACCGACGAAATCGCGCAGCGTGGTACCGCCCTGCCGGATCGCGGCACCCAGCACCGTCCTGGTAGTGGCAACGACCGCTTCATAGCGTGACCGCGCGATGCGGCCTGCCGCGCGCAGGGGATGGACTCCGCTCAGGAACAGGATTTCGTTGGCGTAGATATTGCCGATGCCGACCACGACCTGGCTGTCCATCAGGAAGCTCTTGACCGGCACCCGGCGTCCGCGCGACCGGTGGTAGAGGTAGTCGGCATCGAAGCTTTCGCCCAGAGGTTCCGGCCCGAGATCGCGCAGCAGCGGATGCGCAAACGGATCGCCGGTCAACCACAGCACCGCGCCGAAACGGCGCGGGTCGGTAAAGCGCAACACGCCGCCGTCGTCGAGCAGCAGATCGAGGTGATCGTGGGGACCCGCGGCCTGCCCGGGCGCTACCAGGCGCAAGCTGCCGGACATGCCCAGATGCAGCAGCAGGTGACCGTCGTCGAGGGCAAGCAGCAGGTATTTCCCGCGCCGCTGGCCGCCATGGATGTACTGACCGGGCAGCAGGTCCGCCAGCACCGCCGGCACCGGCCAGCGCAGCGCCGGCTGGCGCACCCGCAAGGCCGCGACGCGGCGCCCTTCCAGATGCGGCAGGATGCCACGCAGGGTGGTTTCGACTTCCGGAAGCTCGGGCAGGGGGCACGCCTCCCAGCGGCACGGTTGACGACGTTATCTCAAGGCAGGGTCAACGTTTCTCGATATTCTCGGCGCCGGGGCACAAAAAAACCCGGGGATACCGGGCTTTGTTTGCGGCCCATGCCAACGGGCGCCTACTTGATCTTGGCTTCCTTGTAGATCACATGCTGGCGCACGACCGGATCGTATTTCTTCATTTCGATCTTTTCGGGCTTGGTGCGCTTGTTCTTGCTCGTGGTGTAGTAGTGCCCGGTGCCCGCGCTGGACACCAGCTTGATCAGATCGCGATTCGATTTGGCCATGCTGCCTCCTAGACCTTGTTGCCGCTGGCACGGAGGTCCGCAAGCACCTGCTCGATACCCAGTCGGTCGATGATCCGCAGTCCTTTGGTGGATACGCGGAGCTTCACAAAGCGCCGTTGGGATTCGATCCAGAATCTGTGGGTATGCAGATTCGGTTCGAACCGACGTCGCGTTCTGTTCTTGGCGTGGGAAACGTTGTTTCCCACCATCGGGCGCTTGCCCGTGACCTGACACACTCTTGACATAACCGCCTCTGAAATCGGCGCCGTAACGCCGCCCGCGCGAGAAGGCGCGCTTTATACCAAAGCGGGGGGGCTAAAGCAAACCGGAAACCCTCACAGCAGCCCCCGCTCGGCGAGGGACACCACCTCCCCGGCACCCACCACGAAGTGGTCGAGCAGACGCACATCGACCAGCGCCAGCGCTTCCCGCAGTCGCGCGGTGATGCGGCGGTCGTCGGCGCTCGGCTCCGCCACGCCGGAGGGGTGATTGTGGCCGACGATCACCGCCGCTGCATTGTGGAAGAGGGCGCGGCGCACCACCTCGCGCGGATGGACGCTGGCGCCATCGATGGTGCCCTGAAACAGATCCTCGGTGGCGATCAGGCGATGCCGGATGTCGAGAAACAGCGCGACGAAGATTTCGCGGGAATGTCCGCTCAAATGCGCCTGCAAATACCGCGCGGCGCCCTCGGGTGCCGTAAAGGCATCGCCGCGCTCCAGCTGTGCGCTGAAATAGCGGCGCGCCAGTTCGAGCACCGCCTGCAACTGCACATACTTGACGGGACCGAGTCCCTTGCCGGTGCAGAAACCCCGCTGGTCCGCCGCGAGCAGTGCCGCCAGACCGCCAAACTGGCCGAGGAGATCCCGCGCCAGATCCACCGCGCTCTTGCCCGCGTGTCCGGTCCGCAGAAAAATGGCGAGCAGCTCGGCATCGGACAACGCCCGCGCTCCGCGTTCCAGAAGTTTTTCCCGTGGCCGCTCGCCCGCCGGCCAATGCCGAATCGCCATCCTGACCTCCATGTCCGGTAAAATCCCTGTTCGATGCTATCTTACGCATTCACCAGCTATAAAGGGACGGCATGGGGACTCTCGCCAACAAGCGCGTGATACTGGGCGTCACCGGTGGCATCGCGGCCTACAAAAGCGCCGAACTGCTGCGCCGGCTGCAAACCGCCGGGGCGGAAGTGCGGGTGGTGATGACCGCCGCCGCCACCGAGTTCGTCACGCCGCTTACCTTCCAGGCACTGTCCGGCCATCCCGTGCATCTGGATCTCCTCGATCCGGCCGCCGAGGCGGCCATGGGGCACATCGCCCTGGCCCGCTGGGCGGACGTCATTCTGGTGGCACCGGCGAGCGCGGACTTCATCGCGCGCCTCGCCCAGGGTGAGGGCAGCGATCTGCTGACCACCCTCTGTCTCGCCAGCATCGGACCGGTAGCGGTGGCGCCGGCGATGAACCAGGCGATGTGGGCGAAACCCGCGACCAGTGCCAATGTGGGCACCCTGCGCGAGCGGGGAATCCATGTCTTCGGGCCCGCGGCGGGCTATCAGGCCTGCGGCGACACCGGCGCGGGACGCATGGAGGAGCCCGCAGTGCTGACGCTCGAAGTCGCCGAACTGTTCGCGACCGGGGCGCTGGAAGGTCGCAAGGTGGTGATCACCGCGGGACCCACCCGGGAGGCCATCGACCCGGTGCGCTATCTGTCCAATCACAGCTCCGGCAAGATGGGTTACGCCCTCGCCGAAGCCGCCCGCGAAGCCGGCGCCGATACGGTGCTCATCAGCGGACCGGTGGCGCTGCCGGCTCCGGCGCGGGTGCGTTGCGTCAAGGTCACCAGCGCCGCCGAGATGCTCGCCGCCAGCCTCGCCGAAGTCGCCGATGCCGATCTGTTCATCGCGGCGGCCGCAGTCGCGGATTACCGGCCCCGCACGGTTGCCGGCCAGAAAATCAAGAAATCCGGGGACATCCTCACCCTCGAGCTCGAACCCAATCCGGATATCGTCGCCACCGTGGCGGCGCTGCCGAAACGCCCCTTTGTGGTCGGGTTCGCGGCGGAGACCGAAAATCTCCTCGACAATGCGCGCTCCAAACTGCTCCGCAAAAGGCTCGACCTGGTGATCGCCAACGATGTGTCCGACGCGGAGATCGGTTTCGGCAGCGATGACAACCAGGTGCTGCTGATTTCCGCGCTCGAAACCTTGCGTCCGCCGCGGATGAACAAGACACCCTTGGCGCGCCTGCTAATCGACCATATCGCGACCCTGATGCGCACCGGCGGCACCGCCAATCCGGCACCGGAACGGGAGGTCCTGGTTTGACCGGCGCTCTCCAACGTTTGGCCATCCTGCTCAAACACCCGGGCTTTCTGCTGGCAGCAGTGATGCTGCTCGCGGTGCCATTGCCGGTCGGCAACTGGCTGCGCGATGTCCTGGTGACCGAGCCGCAGGCAGCCGCCACCGCGCGCACGGCGCGCACCACCGCCGACGCCGCTGCTGCGGCGGTTGCCGACGCGGTCGCGCGCTGGCGCATCGCACTGTCCACGATTGCCGCCCGGGACAGTACGCGCGCGGTGCTGGCCGCTGCCGGCGCCGATACCGCCAGGTTGCCGTTGTCCGCTGAATTTCCCGACGCCATCGAGGTGATCGCGACGGCCCGGCCCGAATTCCTGCCGGCCACGGCATTCGTTGCCCAGCAGTTGGTGCGCAACGCGCTCTCCGGCACCGCGTTTGCGGTTACCGCGCTCAAACCGGATGCCACCCAGTGGCAACTCGTGCTGGCCGCACAGATCCCTGAAGCCGGGCGGCCGCGCGGCGCCATCCTGGTCGTACTCCCGCTGACGGCGCTTGCGCGCGCGCTTGCCTTCGATCAGTCACGCGGCCAGTTGACGCTGCTCCAGCAGGCTCCGGGAGCGCCATCTCAGTCCATACTGACGCTGGGGCCGGCCAGTGCACAGTCCCCGGTCACTGCCCCGATCCCCAATATTCCCGGCTGGCAGGCAGCGGTGCGGTTATCCGACGGCACGGCGGCGGAGCACGGTAACCCCGGACTTGCGCTCGCCGCGGCCCTCGCGCCCTGGCCGCTCGCGCTGGCTGCATTGGCTGCCTGGGGGTATCTGTTGACACGGCGTGGCGCGTCCCGCACCGAACCGCCGGAGCCCACCCCGGCGCCACCCCGGGTTCGCCGCACGACAATGATTTCCGCGCGAGAACTGGACCCTGCCGCGCCTCCGCCTCCGCCGCCGGTGTCGGCAGCGCAGGATTCGTCCACGTCGCAGCCGGAACCCAAGTCTCCGGCGGCCGATACCGCTGTCGCCAACACAACGAGCGCCGCGGAGCCCGACCCCTACCCGGCATTTGTCTTTCGCGACTACGACATTCGCGGCGCGAGCGGGATCAACATTTCCCCCGCGTTTGCAAACGCGCTGGGCAAAACCCTGGGCAGCCTGGTCCAGGACCGCAGCGGTCGCCGTGTAGTCGTGGGCCGCGACGGCCGCATCAGCAGCCCGACACTTAGTGCGGCCCTGATCGACGGCCTGCTCGCTGCCGGCTGCGAGGTCATCGAGGTGGGCATGGTGCCTACACCGGTGCTGTATTTCGCCGCCGCGCGCCTCCCGTCCATCGATGCCGCCGTCATGGTGACGGCAAGCCACAATCCCGCCAGCGACAACGGTTTCAAGATCATGCTCGGCGGCGCGGTGCTACAGGGCGAGGCCTTGCGGGATTTGCGCAAACGCATGCTGGCGCGCGACTGGCGCGAAGGCACGGGGATTCATTCGTCCGCCGACGTGCGCGATGACTACATTGAAGCGGTGCTCAACGACGTCAAAACGCGGACGCCACTGTCCGTGGTCATCGACTGTGGCAACGGGGTGGCCGGCGACATCGCGCCACGCCTGTTGGCGGCGCTGGGTTGCAATGCCACCCCTCTCTACTGCGACATTGACGGCACCTTTCCGCAACACCCGCCCGACCCGACCTGCCCCGCCAATCTGGAGGACTTGCGCAAAGTGGTTACCGGTACCGGCGCGGACCTCGGTATCGCCCTTGATGGCGATGGCGATCGCCTGGTGGCGGTGAGCAGCAGCGGTCGCATCGTCTGGCCGGACGAACTGCTGATGATTTTCGCGCGCGATATTCTGACCAGTCACCCGGGTGCCGACGTGGTGTTCGACGTCAAATCGACGCGCCGGCTGACCAATCTGGTGAACGGCTATGGCGGACAGGCCGTCATGTGCCGCACCGGCCACTCCCACATCCGCGCGAAAGTCGCCGAGCTGAAAGCCCCCCTGGGTGGCGAGTTCAGCGGCCATATTTTCTTCGGTGATCGCTGGTTTGGGTTCGACGACGGGCTCTACGCGGCGGCGCGCCTGATCGAGATACTGAGCCTCCGCGAGCAGAATCTGGACAGCGTACTCGCCGCTTTCGAAACATCGGTCGCCACGGCCGAAATTCGCCTGCCGGTAAGCGAAGCGGACAAGTTCGCCCTGATCGAGCGTGTCCAGGCCGCCGCCGTTTTTGAGGATGCTAAAATCAGTGTCATCGACGGGATGCGGGTGGAGTTCGATACCGGCTGGGGTCTGATTCGGGCCTCCAATACCGAATCCGCCGTATCGCTGCGTTTCGAGGCAGACGATGCGCAGCAGATGGGCATCATCCAGCAACGGTTTCGCGTTCTGCTCGAAGCGGTCGCGCCCGATCTCGCCGATAAATTCTGATCCTTAATCCACAGACCAGCGGTGGTTTCAATATGCCCTTATCTGACGAAGGGAAGTCCCGCGAACTGAAGCGTGTCCCTTTGACCGGAGACCGCGCCGGCGATATCGCGCGGGTGCTCACTGAAGCGCTGCCCTACATTCAGAAATTCACCGGCAAAACGGTGGTCGTCAAATTCGGCGGCAATGCCATGGTGGACGAGAACCTCAAGCGCAGCTTCGCCCGCGACATCGTGCTGATGCGGCTGGTCGGCATCAACCCGGTGGTGGTGCACGGCGGCGGCCCCCAGATCGGCAACCTGCTGGGTCAGCTCGGAATCGAGTCCAGTTTCGTGGATGGCATGCGCGTCACCGACAGCAAAACCATGGACGTGGTGGAGATGGTGCTGGGCGCCGCGGTGAACAAGGAAATCGTGGGTCTCATCAACGACGCCGGCGGTCGCGCGGTGGGCATTACCGGCAAGGACGGCGGGCTGATTCAGGCCACCAAGCTGGTGGTCACCCGCAAGACTCCCGACATGGAAGCCCCCGAGATCATCGACATCGGCCATGTCGGCGAAGTGTCGGCGATCAACACCGATGTCATCGACATGCTCACCCGCGGCGGCTTTATCCCGGTGATCGCGCCTATCGGTGCCGGGCCTGGCGGGGCATCCTACAATATCAACGCGGACCTGGTCGCCGGCAAGCTGGCGGAAGTGATGGGCGCGGAAAAGCTCATGTTGCTCACCAATGTGGCCGGCCTGCTGGACGCCGACGGAAAGGTGCTGACCGGGTTGTCGCCCGGCGCGGTGGAGGACCTGATCGACGCCGGCGTGATTTATGGCGGCATGCTGCCGAAAATTCGCTGCGCCCTGGCGGCAGTCGCCAATTCCGTGACCAGCGCGCATATCGTTGACGGCCGTGTCGAACACGCCGTGCTGCTCGAGATTTTTACCGATATCGGCGTCGGCACGCTGATCACCAGCGCGCCCCTGACAACCGCATGACGCGGGTGAATCGCAACTCCGGCCGCCGCCAGGAAATCCTCGAAGCCCTGGCCAACATGCTGCACGCAAGCCCGGGCGGAAAAATCACGACGGCCGCGCTGGCGCGGGAGCTCGGGGTTTCCGAAGCAGCGCTGTACCGGCACTTTCCCAGCAAGACCCGTATGTTCGAAGGCCTCCTCGAGTTTGCCGAGGAAACCCTGTTTACCCGCATCCGGATGATTCTCGACGAAGTACCCGGGGCGGAAGATCGTCTGCATCAGATCGCGTCATTGGTGCTGGTGTTCGCCGAGCGCAACCCCGGTATCGCCCCGCTGCTCACCGGCGACGCCCTGACGGGCGAAACCGCACGCCTGCGCGAACGTGTCGGTCAACTGCACGACCGGCTGGAAACCCAGTTTCGGCAGATATTGCGTGAAGGCGAGCTGCGGGACCAGTTGCGGACCGTGCTTACTCCGTCCGCAACCGGGGAGTTCATGCTGGCCCTGATCGAGGGCAAGCTGCGCCAGTTCGTGCGTTCGGACTTTGTCCGCCGCCCTACGGCGCACTGGCCGGAGCAGTGGCAGGCGCTGCTGCCGGCGCTGTTTGCGCCGGCTCCGCAGCCGTTGCCGAAGAAACGCCTTTCAGCTCAGTGAAACGCGCGGCGTACTCGGCGTAGAGGCGCTCGACGTCGGTGTACTGAAGCTCGTGCTCGGCCAGCCGCTTGCGGGCCTGCTCCAGCTTCTGATTCAGACCTTTCAGTTCTTCGAGGAGTTTGGCGGGCACTGGTTTGCCGCCGCGCTGCGCGTCGGCAGCACTGTCCTCGGTTGCCATGCGCCGACGCTCGAGCTCCTCGACACGCACTTTGTCGGTGCCGATTTCACGCTCAACCTCCTGCAGTCGCCGCGTCTTCACCGCGTCGATATCAGCCACCGTGCTGTAGCTGCTCAGCAGATAGCGGTCGATTTTCCCCTGGCGCTCGCTGCGAACCGGCGCTGGGTTGGCGGCGCTTCCCGGCGCCGCTTCTTTGCCCCCGGCGGCGACGGTCTCCACAACCCGGCCGTCCGGGCCCAGAATTTCATAGCCACTCTGGGCGGCATTCGCCGGCACCGTGTGGTCGATCACCAGCACGCCCTGAGCGTTTCGATAGCGGTACAGATTGGCCGCATCGGCCGGGAGTACCGCGAGCAGCCACAGGCCGAGCAGCGCCCCCGCTACCGTGCGACCCGCCAGGAGTTGTCGCTGGTTCACTGTCTTGATCTCCTCAATCAGTGGTCAAACGCCATAAGCACGGCGGTAATCACGTACCATCGCCACCCGCGCCGGCGCGGCGGTATCAAGATATTCAATGATGTGATCGATATCGATGATGCTCATCACAGGTACACCCAGCTCCTGAGCCACTTCCTGGGTCGCCGAGCAGGCGCCCTGACCACGCTCCCGCCGATCCAGGCCCAGCACCACGCCCGCGAGGGTTGCGCCAGCGCTTCGGAGCGTGGCCGCGGCGTCGCGGATCGCGGTCCCGGCCGTGATGACATCATCGACGATGAGGGCGCGCCCCGCGGCCGGAGCACCCACCAGCATCCCGCCTTCGCCGTGGTCCTTCGCCTCCTTGCGGTTGAAGCACCAGGGCGTCTCGCGGTCGTGATGCCGCGCCAACGCCATCGCGGTCGCAACCGCCAGCGGGATGCCCTTGTAGGCGGGCCCGAACAGAAAATCGAACGGTATGCCGGAGGCCACCACCGCGTGGGCGTAGCAGGCACCCAGCACATTCAGGCTCGCGCCGTCACAGAAGCGCCCGGCATTGAAAAAATACGGGCTCATCCGGCCCGACTTGAGCTTGAATTCGCCAAACAGCAGCGCCTCGCGCGATACTGCGAGGTCGATGAAGTCGCGTTGATATGCCAGCATGCGGTACTCCTGGATCGTGCACGCAACGACGTTCGTACTATGCCGTCCGGCGAAAGCGCCGGGTTATGATACAGGCCAACACCACAAGGGGCGATCATGAGGGTTATCAGCTTATCCTGCGACGGCATTTTCCAGGCCGCCGCGCGCGGCCTGTTCGAGTGGCTGGCCGGACAGGACGCCGAACTGATCTGTTTGCAGGATCTGCGGGCGCGCATTCCGGAAATGGAAGACAGGCCGGAATTCCAGCTCGATGGCTACACTGCCTACTATCTCGATGCATCCGATCCACTGCGCGACGGCGTGGCGATCTACACCCGCGCGGTTCCCAAAGCCCTGATCTACGGGTTCGGACTGTTCAGCGGCGACGATACCGACGGCCGCTACCTGCAGGCCGACTTTGAAAACCTGAGCGTGATTTCCCTGCTGGCGCCCCAGGGGGCGGAACCCGTCCAACAGGAAGCCAAAAACCGGTTTTTTACCAGCCTGCTCGCCCATATGGACAAAATCACCCGCAAGCGCCGGCGCTACATCTACTGCGGCAACTGGGGTATCGCGGCGACGGCGGTGGATATCGAGAACGCGGCCACCTACGCGAATGCACCGGGCTTTTTGCCGGAGGACCGGCAGTGGTGGCGCCAGGTTCAGGAGCAGGTCGGCTACGCCGATGCCTTCCGCGTCGCCAACACCGATGGCGACGAATTCAGTTGGTGGCCGTCGGGCACCCTGGGCAAGGGCGACGGCTGGCGCACGGATACCCAGTTGGTGTCACGGGACCTGGTCCGCGCGGTGGAATACGCGGCGATCTACAAGTCCAAAGCGTTTTCCAGTCACGCGCCGGTGATCGTCGATTACGACATCATGGACATGTGATCGGTGGCGGCGGTATTCCTCCGCCGCCGCCCATCTGCGCAAGGCAAGGGTTATTGGCGCGGAATCATTGTGCCAGCGCCATCTGCTGGACCCGCACCAGATCGGCAATACCCCGTTGCGCGAGCGCCAGCATGGCGTTGAGATCGTCCCCCGAAAACGGCGCGGCCTCCGCCGTACCCTGTACTTCGACAAAACCGCCGGGCGCCGTCATCACCACATTGAGATCGGTTTCGGCACTGGAATCCTCGGCATAGTCGAGATCGAGCACGGCCTCCCCCTGATACATGCCGACCGACACCGACGCCACCAGGTACAGCAATGGATCATCGACGATGCGCTTGCGACGCTGGAGATAGCGAATGGCATCCACCAGGGCGACGCAGGCGCCGGTGATCGCCGCCGTGCGGGTGCCGCCGTCGGCCTGGATCACGTCGCAATCGATGGTGATGGTGTTTTCACCCAATTTTTTCATATCGATGGCCGCGCGCAGCGACCGCCCGATCAACCGCTGAATTTCCTGGGTACGACCGCCCTGACCGCCACGCGCCGCCTCCCGCCCCATGCGCGAATTGGTCGAGCGCGGCAGCATGCCGTATTCGGCCGTTACCCAGCCCTGATTCTTGCCGCGCAAAAAGCGCGGCACGCCCGGCTCGACGCTGGCCGTGCAGATCACGCGGGTGTCGCCGAACGACACCAGCACCGAACCTTCGGCATGCTTGGTGAATTCGCGCTGTATTTTCACCGGACGCAATTGTTCCGGGCGGCGACCGCTGGGTCTGGCCATGGCATATCCTCGGTTGGAGCGCGGCTGATGAGTCCGCATCGCAGAATGGAGCGCCATTGTAGAGGAAGTGCCGGAGCGACCCGCCCATTTGCTAAGATGGCCGCTTCGTTCCGCAGCCCACAGTGCCAGCCCCATGCCCAGCAGCATGACCGCCTTCGCCCGCGCCACCGGCCAGGTTCCGGGCGGCGCACTGACCTGGGAGCTGCGCTCGGTCAACCACCGCTTTCTGGAACCGCATTTCCGGCTTCCGGACGCCCTGCGGGAACTTGAAATGCCCCTGCGCGACATCCTGCGCGAACGCCTGCCCCGCGGCAAAATCGACGCCACACTCACCCTCACCGAGACCGCCGAAGACGCCCGGATCGCCATCGACGAACATCGTGTCAACGCCTATGTCGGCGCCTGTGCGCAGATTGCCGCCCTGGTACCTCAGAGCACGCCGGTATCGCCGCTCGACCTGCTGCGCATGCCCGGTGTAATACGTGTCGTGGCGCCGGATCGGGAAGTGCTCGTGCAGACGGCCACCACGTTGTTTCAGCAGGCGCTCACCGAGCTCGCCGCCGCCAGACGGCGCGAAGGCGAACAGCTCGCCACGTTGATCCGCGACCGTCTCGACGGCATTGACCGGGAAGTCGAAAAAATGCGCGCCCTGCTGCCGGAACTGCTCGCGACGCAGCGCGCGAAGCTCCGCGCCCGCCTCGCTGAACTGGTCGCACAGATCGACTCCGACCGCCTCGAACAGGAGCTGGCCTATCTCGCGCAACGCGCCGACGTCGATGAGGAGCTGGATCGCCTGGCAACCCACAGCGGCGAATTCCGCCGCGCGCTGGCGACATCCGGAGCTGTCGGCCGACGCCTCGATTTCCTGTCCCAGGAGCTGAACCGGGAGGCCAATACGCTGGGCTCCAAGTCCATCAGTACCGCGACCACCCAGGCCGCCGTGGAGATGAAAGTACTGATCGAACAGATCCGCGAACAGGTGCAAAATCTCGAATGAGGCGCCCCGTGCGACAACCCCATCTCAAACCGACGCAGGAGTGGTGACATGACCCACAGGGGGACACTTTTCACCGTATCCGCGCCTTCGGGCGCCGGCAAGACCAGCCTGCTCGCGGAGCTGGTCAACCGGTTGCCGGATATCCGGGTCTCGGTTTCCCACACCACGCGCGCCATGCGTCCCGGCGAGCGGAATGGCATCGACTACCATTTCGTAACCGAGCCGGAATTCATCGCCATGCTCGAACGCGTCGAGTTTCTTGAACACGCCCGCGTGTTCGGCAACCTCTACGGCACCTCGCAGCACTGGGTTGAGGAGCAACTGAACAGCGGCACCGATGTGGTGCTGGAGATCGACTGGCAGGGAGCGATCCAGGTACGCCGACTGCTGCCCGACTGCGTGCGCGTGTTCATTTTGCCGCCCTCCATCGACACCTTGATGACCCGGCTGACCAGCCGCCGCCAGGACCAGCCGGAAGTGATCCAGCAGCGCCTGGCGCAGGCGCGCGAGGAAATTTCGCACTATGTCGAAGCCGATTACCTGATCGTCAACGACCAGTTCGATACCGCCCTCGATGAACTGCTGGCGGTGGTAAAAAGCCAGCGCCTCACCCTCGCCGCCCAGGAACGGCGCTTTCAGGCGCTGCTCGAGTCGCTGCTGTCCTGAGCCGGGTTTTGCGGTAGACTTGTGGGTCGCCGTCCAAACGGCGTGTCACTGTCCACAACCGAGGCGAAACATGGCCCGTATTACCGTCGAAGACTGCCTGGAAAACGTTTATAACCGCTTTGAGCTGGTGATGATTGCCGGCAAGCGCGCGCGCCAGCTCGCCACTGGCGGCAAGGAGCCCTTGGTGCCGTGGGAAAATGACAAGCCGACTGTGGTCGCATTGCGGGAAATCGCGGCGGGCCTGATCGACCGCAGCATTCTCGACGAAGTTGAAGAAGTTGAAGACTTCCTTTCGCTTGACCTCTCGCGGGTCACGGAGCTACCGGCCTATGTCTTCGAGGACGACGCAACACTGGCCGGCGACGACTGACCCGGAGGAGGCGTGCTTGGAGGCGGTCAGTTCGCTTGAGCGAAAACTGTCCACTTACCTGCCCGCCTCACAAGTCCGGCGCGTACTGCGCGCCTATGATTACGCCAAGATCGGCCATGAAGGCCAGCTCCGGCAGAGCGGTGAGCCCTACATTTCGCACCCGCTTGCGGTCACTCACATCCTTGCCGACATGCACATGGACAGCGAAGGCCTCATGGCCGCGCTGCTCCACGATGTCATTGAAGACACCAAGGTCACCCGCCCCCAGCTCAACCGCCGCTTCGGCAAGACAGTCTCCGACCTGGTAGACGGGGTCAGCAAACTCACCGAAATCGAATTTTCTTCGCGCGCCGAACAGCAAGCCGAAAACTTCCAGAAAATGGCGCTGGCCATGTCGCGCGACATTCGCGTGGTACTGGTGAAGCTCGCCGACCGGCTGCACAACATGCGCACCCTGGGTGTGCTGCCGCCGGAGAAGCGGCGCCGCGTCGCCCGCGAAACCCTGGATATCTACTCGCCCCTGGCCCAGCGGCTGGGCATGAACGACATGCGGGTCGAGTTCGAGGAGCTGGGCTTCGCGGCACTCTATCCCCTGCGCCATCGCCGCATCCGCGAGGCACTGCGCAACGCGCGCGGCCGTCGCCTCGGGGTGGTGGCGGAAATCCAGGAAGCGCTCGAAAACCGGCTGCAGAGCGAAGGCATTGTGGCCAGCGTAACCGGGCGCGAGAAACATCTCTGGAGCATCTACCAGAAGATGAAGCTCAAGAAGCGCTCGTTCAAGTCGCTGATGGACGTGTTCGCGTTCCGCATCGTGGTGGATTCGGTGGACGCCTGCTACCGGGTGCTGGGCGTCGTCCACAACCTGTACAAACCCGTCACCGGCGAGTTCAAGGATTACATCGCCATTCCCAAGGCCAACGGCTATCAGTCCCTGCACACGGTACTGGTGGGCATGCACGGCGTGCCCATCGAAGTGCAGATCCGCACCCGCGAAATGGACGACCTCGCCAACTACGGCATCGCGTCGCACTGGTTTTACAAACGCGGACCGGGGCTGGCGGCCGGCAACCAGAGCCGCGCCAACCGCTGGGTCAAGAGCCTGCTCGAATTGCAGCGTCAGGCGGGCAATTCGCTGGAGTTCATCGAACACGTCAAGACCGACCTGTTCCCGGACGAGGTCTATGTCTTCACACCCAACGGCAAGATCATCGAGCTCCCGAGCGGCGCCACGCCGGTGGATTTCGCCTACGCCGTCCATACCCATGTCGGCGACACCTGTGTCGGCTGCGAGATCAACGGCCAGTTGAGCCCCCTGTCGCAGGCGCTGGTGAGCGGCCAGCGGGTGCGCATCGTCAGCGCGCCGGGCGCGCAACCGAATCCGTCCTGGCTGGATTTCGTGGTCACCGCGAAAGCCCGCAGCGCGATCCGCCATTTTCTCAAGCACCAGCAGCACGACGAATCGGTCGAGCTGGGCAAACGGTTGCTCGATCAGGCACTGTCCCGCTTCGGCACCGGCTACCAACAGATCCGCAAATCCCAGATCCGGCATCTGCTCAAGGAAACCGGCGCCAAAACGTTTGAGACCGTGTTGCAGCAGATCGGTATCGGCAGCCGCGTGGCCTACGCGGTGGCGAACATCCTGATTCCGGTGGCGGACCGCGGCAAGGTCGCGCCCAACCTCGACTCGCCCATCCTGATCGACAACAGCCAGGGTCTGGTCATCAGCTTCGCGCGCTGCTGTTACCCGCTGCCCGGCGACCCCATTCTGGGCCACATCAGCCCGGGCCGCGGCCTGGTGATCCACCGCGACTCGTGCAAAAACCTGACCGGCATTCGCGACAGTCGGGAAAAATCCCTGCCGCTGCAATGGTCGCCCACCGTCAAGGGTGAATTTCCCGTGGAGCTGAAGCTGGTAGTGGCATCCGAGCGCGGTATCATCGCCACGCTGGCGAGCCGGATTGCCGAGCAGGATGCCACCATTCAGCGCATCAACGTGGGCGATCGGGACGCCGCCAGCATGGTCAACATCGTGCTCGCCGCGCGCAGCCGCGTTCATCTCGCCAACATCATGCGCCGCATCCGGACGCTTAAACCCGTGCGCTCGGTGCAGCGCGTCAAAAACTGAAACCCGAGGTGATTCTTGGCTGAAAAATCCGTCATCCACAGCGACCGCGCGCCCGCCGCCATCGGCACCTACTCCCAGGCAATCCGTATCGGCGATACGGTATATCTTTCGGGACAGATTCCCCTCGACCCGGTCAGCATGCAACTGGTGGACGGCGACATGCGCGCCCAGATCGCGCGCGTGTTCGACAATCTCGCCGCCGTCTGCACGGCCGCCGGCGGTTCGCTCGCCGACATCGTCAAACTGAACATTTTTCTGGTCGATCTCGGTCACTTCGCCCTCGTCAACGAGGTGATGGCCGGTTATTTCGCGGCGCCCTATCCCGCGCGCGCCGCCGTCGGCGTAGCCGCGCTGCCGCGTGCCGCCCAGGTGGAAATGGACGCGACCATGGTCCTGTAACGCGGCGTCAGTTCCGACGCGGCGCCGCACACGACTATCGAAACGCTTGTTTTCAGGCTCCGGAGGAAAACAGCCATGCAGATCGACATCATCTCCGACGTCGTGTGTCCCTGGTGCTACGTCGGCAAAAAGCAGCTCGAACGCGCGCTCGCCAAGCGCCCGCAACTGCACGCGGAGATGCGCTGGTTTCCCTACCAGTTGCATCCGGAAGCGCCGGTCGAGGGCTACCCCTACCGCGAAACCATCGAGCGCAAATACGGGCACCAGATGATCGAAGGCATGTTCGCGCGTCTGACCGCGGCGGGAAAAGCCGTCGGCATCGAGTTTCAACTCGATCGCATCGCCCGCGGCGCCAATACGCTGAACGCACACCGCGTGATCGAATGGGCCCGCGCGGCGGGCTGCGAGGACGCCATGGTCGAGGCCTTGTTCAAGGCTTATTTCTGCGCCGGCCGGGATGTCGGCGATCCTGAGACCCTCGCTGCCATTGCCGGCGAAGTCGGCCTGCCCGGCGCCAACGCCCTGGCCGAACGGCTGGCGGGACCGGACGGTCGCACGGAAGTGCTCGACCGCATGGCTTATTCCCGTGACCAGGGCGTCACCGGCGTGCCTTTCTTCGTCTTCGCCGGCACACTGTCGCTGTCTGGCGCGCAGTCCGAGGAAACCTTCCTGTATCTGCTCGACCGGGCCGCAGCCCAGGCCGGCGGCGATACCGCCGCGCAGTGCAGCCCCGAGGGTTGCATTTAGCGGGTTCCGGCCTGACCGGCGTCACAGACAAACGCGTCCGGTATATCCATAACATCGTGCGATCGTCGGCGCGGGAGCGTCGGCTGCGGTCGCACCACGGGGGTCACCATGAAGTTCACCTGGTTCAATCTGATGCCATGGCCGCATCTGCCCGCGGATTTCCGCAAGAAACACCGCTCGGTGTGGGTGGATATCGACGCCAAGCTGTACGACCCGGTCAAGGGTCACGTTGTCTACAACAACTACCTGGACATGCTGGAATACGCCGACGCGATGGGCTACGACGGCATCGGTGTCAACGAACACCACCAGAACGCCTACGGCCTGATGCCGTCACCGAACATCATGGCGGCCGCCGTTTCGCGCCGCGCGCTCAATGCCGCCGTGGTCGTGCTGGGCAATTCGCTGTCGCTGTACAACCCGCCGATTCGCGTCGCCGAAGAATTCGCGATGCTCGACGTCATCACCGGCGGGCGGCTGGTGGCGGGTTTCCCGGTCGGTACCTCGATGGACACCAATTTCTGCTACGGCGACATCCCGGCACTGACCCGCGAGCGCTATCAGGAAGCCCACGACCTGGTGCGCAAGGCCTGGCGCGAAACCGAACCCTTTGCCTGGAACGGCCGCTACACCAAGCTGCGCCACGTCAACACCTGGCCCAAGCCGATCCAGAATCCGCCGCCCATTCACATCCCCGGCGGCGGCTCGGTGGAGACCTACGACTTCTGTCTCGACAACGTCTATTCCTATTCGTACCTGAGCTTTTCCGGCTACATCCGCGCCAAGGCGCTGTTGCAGGGCTACTGGGATCGTCTCGCCGAACGCAACGAACCCGATGCCTCGCCCTATCGCGCCGGCTTCGCGCAGACCATCTGCGTCGCCGAAACCGATGCCCAGGCGGAGGAGCTCTATTCCGAGCACGTCAATTACTTTTTCAACCGCTGCCTGCACATCGCCCCCGGCTTTGCCGATGCGCCGGGCTATCGCACCATCAAGACCATCAAGTCCGGCGCGCTGTCGCAGTTCTCGCCGAATTTCGAGGAGGCCGCCCACATGTCGTGGAAGGATCTGGTCGAGGGCGGCTTCATCATCGCCGGTAGTCCCGACACCGTGCGCGAGCGCATGGAGGATCTGATCAAGGGTTTGCGCGTCGGCAACATCTTCTGCCTGATGCACGTCGGCGACATGCCGCTCGAAAAAACCAAATACTCGACGCGGCTGTTCGCCGAAAAAGTCATGCCCAGGCTGCGCAACATGTGGCCGGAATACGACAACGACACCCGCTTCTGGTGCCAGCCATTGGCGAAGCGCGCCACGCCCGGCCCCGTGTCCGACTACAACGCCGCCATCGGAGGCAACCGCTGATGACTGCCCTCTGCCTGAACAAAATCAAAACCCATCACGCCGTGGTCGATGTACTGAGCGGCGGCAACGGCCCGGATCTGTTCTTCCTCCACGGCGCCGGCGGCGTCACCGCCGAAGATCCCTTTTTGACCGCGCTCGCGCAAAGGTACCGCGTACACGCACCCCTGGTGCCGGGTTACGGCGCGTCGGACGAGTGCGAGAGCATTCGCACCATGCTCGATTTCACTTTGCACAGTTACGATGTGATGGACGCGCTCGGGTTGCGCAAACCCATCGTCGTCGGTCACTCCATGGGCGGCATGATGGCGGCGGAAATGGCGGCCATCGCACCCCACGACATCGACCGCCTGTGCCTGTTGTGCCCGGCGGGGCTGTGGCTGGATGAATATCCGATGCCCGACATCTTCTCGATGGTGCCCTACGAACTACCCGCCGTGCTGTTTCACGACGTTGAAGCCGGCGCCGCCATGATGACCGCGGGCGCGGATTTCTCCGATCTCACCTTCCTGCAGAACTTCCTGGTGCAGAACGCCCGCCAGCTCGGCATGGCCGGCAAGATCCTGTTCCCGATCGCCGATCGCGGCCTGAGCGAACGCCTCTACCGCATCCGGGCGAAAACCCTGCTGGTGTGGGGCGCGTCCGATCGCTTGACGCCGCTGCCCTATGGCGAAGCTTTCAAAAAAGGCATCGCCGGCAGCGAATTGATCGTGATCGAAAAGGCCGGCCATATGCTGCCGCTGGAGCAGACCGATGCGGTGATTCGCGCGATCGACCGCCTGGGGTGATCGATGCCGGGCGTGCCGGTGGGAGGCGCTGTCCCCACCGGCACTGATCACGGATTGCGTTCAAGCCTTCATTTCTTGGCGAGGGCACAGCCCTGGTTTTCCAATGCGGCGGCAAGAGCCTGCTAAAGTCGCCGCATGACTGCCGATGCTGCCCAGCCCGCCCATCAACTGCCCATCACCAGCCTGCGCGGCGTGGGCGCGCACTTGCGCGACCGGCTGGCGCGGATCGGCATCCACAGCGTTCAGGATCTGCTGTTCCACCTGCCGACCCGCTACCTCGACCGCACCCGCATCACTCCCATCGCCGCGTTGCGGCAGCTCGCCGAAGTGGTGCTCGAAGGCGAAGTGCTGGGCGCCGATATCGTCCAAGGCCGCCGGCGCAGCCTGATCTGCAAGCTCGGTGACCGCTCCGGCGTTGTCACGCTGCGGTTTTTTCATTTCTCCGCGAGCCAGCGCAATGCCCTGACACGCGGCACGCGCCTGCGCTGCTACGGCGAGGTGCGCCTCGGCCCGGCGGGCCTGGAGCTGTACCACCCCGAATACCATGTGCTCGACAGCGCCGCGCCCGCGCCGCTGGAACAAGCGCTGACCCCGGTCTATCCCGCCGGCGAAGGCGTGACCCAGCCGCGGCTGCGGCAGCTCATGACCCAGGCGCTCGCCCTCGCCGGCGCGGCCGATGGTCCGCACCGCGCGCTGCTCCGCGACTGGCTGCCGGCGGCGGTGCGCCCGGATCTGCCGCCGCTCGCGGACGCGGTGCACTACCTGCACGCGCCGCCGCCGGACGCACCCCTCGATCTGCTGCTGCGCGGCGAGCATCCGGCGCAGCGACGGCTGGCGTTCGAGGAGCTGCTGGCCCACCACCTGAGCCTGCAACAGTTGCGCGCGCGGGTGCGCAGTCAGCGCGCGCCGATACTGAAGGCACCCGCCGAACTGGAGCGGCGCTTTCTCGACAGTCTGCCCTTCAGGCTGACCGGCGCGCAGCAGCGCGTGTGCCGCGAGATCGCCGCCGACCTCGCCCAGCCCGTGCCCATGCTGCGCCTGCTCCAGGGCGATGTCGGCTCCGGCAAGACCGCCGTTGCCGCCCACGCGGTGATGCAGGCGGTGGGCGCCGGCTTTCAGGCCGCCCTGATGGCACCCACCGAGATCCTCGCCGAGCAGCACCGCGATACCCTCGAACACTGGCTGCGCCCGCTCGACATCCACAGCGCCTGGCTGACCGGCAGGCTCAAGGGCCGCGCGCGCGCCGTGCAACTGGCCGCCATCGCCGACGGCAGCGCCCGGCTCGCCATCGGCACCCATGCGCTGTTCCAGGACGAGGTGACCTTTGCCCGCCTCGGCCTCACCATCATCGACGAGCAGCACCGCTTCGGCGTCCATCAACGCCTCTCCCTGCGCGAAAAAGGCTGCGCCGGAACCGTGCCGCACCAGTTGATCATGACCGCGACGCCCATTCCCCGCACACTCGCCATGATCGGCTACGCCGATCTCGACTATTCCGCCATCGACGAGCTGCCGCCGGGCCGGCAACCCGTCAATACCGTCGCCATCGCCAACAGCCGTCGCGCCGAGGTCATCGCGCGCATTCACGGCGCCTGTCGTGCGGGGCGTCAGGCCTACTGGGTCTGCACCCTGATCGAGGATTCCGAGGTACTCCAGGCCCAGGCCGCCGAAACCGCGGCCGCCGAACTGGCGCTGGCGCTGCCGGATTTGCGCATCGGGCTGGTCCACGGCCGCATGAAGCCGGGCGACAAGGCCGCCGCCATGACGGCGTTCAAGGCCGGCGAGATCGATCTGCTGGTGGCGACTACCGTGATCGAAGTGGGCGTCGATGTCCCCAACGCGACCCTGATGGTGATCGAAAACCCGGAGCGCCTCGGTCTCGCGCAACTGCACCAGTTGCGCGGCCGGGTCGGACGCGGCCGCGCCGAGAGCCACTGCGTGCTGCTGTATGGCACTCCGCTGTCGCAGCACGCCCGCGAGCGCCTGCGCATCCTGCGCCAGACCAACGACGGCTTCGTGATCGCGGAGCGCGACCTGCAACTGCGCGGCCCCGGCGAAGTGCTGGGCACCCGTCAGACCGGCGACATCAATCTGCGCATCGCCGATTTGCAGCGCGACGCCGACCTGCTCGCCAGCGTGCAGCACGGCGCCGCGACCCTGATGGCCGAGTACCCGGAGGCGATCACGCCGCTGATTCAACGCTGGCTCGGCCACGCAACCCGCTACGGGGAGGTTTGACGGCGGGGTCCGGGCGACGGACCATGACCGGAACCGGTACAGAATCGATAATAAATTCCATAACAAACCAAAGAGGAATCCCCATGAGCACCACTTCGCTCGGCCTGGTTCTCTCCACCGCCACCGCAGCGCCGCCACGGGAACTGGCGGCCATCGGCCAGCTCGCCGAAGCGCACGGCTTCGCCGCCGTGCTGGTCAACGAGGGCCGCGGCGATGCGCTCGCCTGCGCCCAGGCCATTGCGGCGGTCACCCAGCGCGTCCAGGTCGGCACCAACATTGCCAACATCTATTACCGCCATCCTTTCCTCGCCGCGATGACGGCCGCCACCATCGCCGAGCTGTCGGAAGGAAGGCTGGTGCTGGGGCTCGGCATGAGCCACCGGCAACTGTTGAAAGCCCAGGGGATCGAAATGAACAATCCCCGCGATTATTTGCGCGACTACACCCGGAAAGTGAAACAGATCCTGGCGGGCGAAGATCACAACCCCCTGTTCGCATCGCGTCCCTGTCCCTGGTCGGTGCCGGTGCTGGTGGCCGGGCTCACCGTGGAAAGCGCACAGGTGGCGGGCGAAGTGGCCGACGGACTGATGCCGTTTCTGGCGTCGCTGGATTACCTCAAAGTGCTGCTCAAATCCGCGCGCGAACGCGCAAGCGCGGTCGGCCGCGATCCCGCGCAACTGGACTGCATCCTCAGCATCCCGACCTTCATGTCGAACAATCTCGGCGCCGCGATCTCCGCCGCCAAACACAACCTGGCGTTTTTTGCGCGACTACCCAATTACCGCTTGCAGTGGCGGCGCTGCGGTTTCGATGCCGAAATGGATGCGGTGACCGAGGCCTGGAAGACCGGCGACCGCCGCGCCGCCGCGGCCTGTATCAGCGAAAACATGGTGAACCAGATCTGTATCTACGGTTCACCGCAGATGTGCCGCTCGCAGCTCGCGGCGTTTCGCGCCGCCGGCGCACGGCTGCCGCTATTGGCGGTGAGCCCGGTCAACGATTCCGACCGGCTCGGCGCGACACGCGCGGCGATCCTGCAGTTGGCGCCCTGAGCTGTTTCCCTGACAGGCTGCTGAAAACGTCGCGCGGCGGCCAGCTGCGAGGCGCGCAGCAAGCGACATGTATCAACTCGATAATGGAGGAAGCGCGTAGCGCGCAACGCAACAAATGGTGCGCGCAGCGGTTTTTGAGCAGCCGGTCAAGCCGCAGGGAGTGCGCGCGTGTGCTGCGGGAAGGCTTTCAACATTTTCCTGTCCATCGTCACGACCTTGATGCCAAGCTTCATGGCAACAGCGATGAACTCGCAGTCATACGCCGAACATTCACTATCGCGCACCAATTCAAGTACGCGCCGGGAATCGACTTCATGCTCGTTTCCGGATAGCAGTGCCTCTGCCTCCAACTGCACCAGCAAAGCTTCGTCAAAGGTTAACGTTTTTCGCCGTACATACCCCGCCAGCAGATTTCTGAACTCGCTTCGCCAAAGAATCGGCGCGACCCATTCCGGATCACGCCTGAAGAGCGCGTCCGCCAGCGGACTATGCTCATAGGGGAGAAACAGATAGGCGAGTATATTCGTGTCCACCACTATCACATGCGACCTTCGCTTTTCAGTGCGTCGATATCTTTGGCTTTGAACTTGCCTTGCGGCATTGATGCGCGAAGCGCCTGTACCCGGGCGAGCCGGTCAGCGGGAGAAACCTTGTCCGGAAGCAATACTGACTCCAAGCATACGATTGCTTCGCTGTTCAGGCTGCGCCGGTGTGCAACTGCGGCCGCTTTGAGGCGCTCGTACACTTCATCAGGAATGCTCTTCAAAGTGAGTGTCGTCGGCATCGCTGGCTCCAAAAGTAACCATTCTGGTTTCGCAAGGGAGCGTTGTCAAGCCAAGCTGCCGCCTGACAGGCTCCTGAAACACGTCGCGAGGCGGCCAGCAGTGAGCGAGATGTATCAACTCGATAATGAAGGGAGCGGGTACCGCGCAACGCAGAAGACGGCGCCCCCCAGCGTAGATTTTGGCGCGAAGAGCAGCATTGGCACTCCCCCGGTGACAGGGTTAGGCTGCAACGCATTGAGTGAAAGCGGATTGCCGGTCGGCGACGCCGTCGGCAACGGGTCGGAGACTGAATAAATCGCGTCTGATCCGATTGGAAAGCGTTGGCGCAATTGCAGTGCGAAGCATCATTTGCCTCCGGTATCGCCAACGGCTACAGTTGGGCGATGGAAACAGGGAACGTCGTCTGGCATGCCGCCATCAACCGCAGTTCGTTCAGTTTCGACCCGGCAGGCTGCACTCCGTCTGCCTGGGTCATTGCCTTGGGTCATTGCCCATCGACGCCCGCCGGCTCCACCAGCGAGCCGGGTGGCAGTGGCTTCCGAATATTCACGAAGGTCGGATCGTTTGGCCTCGAATGCGACAATGCGAGAACAGACGCCGGTGCCGCGAGAACAGACCCCGGTGCCGCGGCGGAAGGCTCCAAACAAGCTGTGGAGCATCTATATTGGGGTCTACTCGAACGACGACAAAGAGCACATCGAGCATCTAGCGCCGCGATTCCGATGCAAAGTCCACGTCTTCAACGCCAAGACCGCGAATGTATGGGGTCGATAAGGCATGAAATATAACCATCGCTTCCAGCCGACGGACCCGCCTCCGCTTCGCTCCGGCAGGTTCGCGGCTGAAGCGAAGCGTTAGAGCACTACAACATGCCCGCTCCGCTTACTGATGCCGTGATAATTGCCGTGGCGCGTCTCGTTGACGACGCACAGACGGAGACACGCGAGCCTAGCCACTCCGATATCGAGTTTCAGATTCAACGGTCGCGGCTTACGGCTGGCGATCCAAAAGCACAAGGTCAGTTGGTTGGAAAAGCGAAGCGTGTGCGGGGTACGCTCAATTGGGCGCTGGACAACAACGTCGCTGCTGGCGAATCTCTTGTTGAAAACCTAATTTCCCTCGTTCGCGGCTGCGGTGGTTTCCGGTCTGCCTCACCGAACTTTGTCGGTTCCGAAGCCATAGAAAATGCAATCGCTGCATTTCGTTCCGAGGGTTTCGTCTTAACAAGCGACGGCGAGTTACACGCCATCGTTCTTGAAAATCTGTCAGGTGCCGCGCTCACCGACGCGCTTTACGCATACGTTCGTCGCGCGAAGCGCGGCGCTGACGACGCCGCGCTACTCACTGGCACTGGCAAAGATCTTCTTGAGGCAACCGCGGCTCACGTTCTTGTTGAAAGATTTGGTTCCTACCCGCGGGGTGCCAATTTCGAGGGTCTCTTAGGCCAAGCCTATGTGGCAATGGGGTTAGTAACTCCTCAGCATCCGGTCCAACCGGGCGAGGCGCCTCAACGAAGAATCGAGAGGTCGATGTTTGATCTCGCTTGTTCCGTAAATGCCTTGCGAAATAAGGCGGGTACTGGTCACGGCCGTCCCTGGCTTCCGAACGTCACCGACACTGAAGCAAGGGCGGCCATTCAATTCATGGGCACCATCGCGGAGTGGCTGCTGTATGCACATAGCAAACGGTAGTGCTCTAACCCTGCGGTCAACACGGACGCTGCGCGATAAAGCCTCGCAGCGCCAGTTACCTCCACGTTATGCCCTCTTAATCGAACCACGGGGTCTGGTCTCGCATTGTAACATTCAATCGGAGTAGTATATGCCTCCGGCATGGCCAGACCCCTTCGCATAGAGTTTTCCGGAGCGCTTTATCACGTGACCTCGCGTGGTGATCGTCAGGAGCCGATTTTTGCGGATGACGAAGACCGCCTGGCCTTCCTGAAGATACTGGCAGAGGTGGCGAAACGGTTCAATTGGCTGTGCCATGCGTACTGCCTGATGACGAACCACTACCACCTTGTAGTGGAAACACCAGAAGCGAACTTGTCCAAAGGGATGCGTCAACTCAATGGGATGTATCCGCAGGAATCCAACCGACGCCATGGGCGAACGCGGCGTTAGGCCACACAGGAACCTCCGCTTGCACGAATCGTATCCCATGTGATACATTGCGACTATGCTCGAAGTTCGCCAGACAGTCGCCTATGCCGAATGGTTTTCTGGCCTGCGGGACCGAGCTGCCAAGACTCGAATCGATATCCGTATCCGTCGCCTCTCGCTTGGAAACCCAGGCGACGTGAAGCCTGTCGGCGGAGGTGTTTCGGAACTCCGTGTGGATTACGGCCCTGGCTATCGCGTGTACTTCGTCCAGAAGGGGGATATGTACGTGGTCTTGCTGGCAGGTGGCGACAAGTCAACCCAAGACCGAGACATACGTGAGGCAAAGGCGCTGGCGCGCGACTTGTAGGAGCTCTGACATGGCAAAGACAATCACCACTCCTTGGGACCCTGCGGACCATCTGCAGACGAACGAAGATATGGCCGCTTACCTTGAGGCAGCGCTTGAGGAAGGTGACGCTACTCTGGTTGCTGCGGCGCTGGGCGACATTGCGCGCGCCAAAGGCATGACGCAAGTAGCTCGCGATGCCGGCCTTGGACGAGAAAGTCTTTACAAAGCGCTATCCCCGGCGGGCAACCCTGAGTTCGCAACTATCCTCAAGGTGGTTGCTGCCCTTGGGCTTCAACTCCACGCCACGCCGGTCGCCGCCAAGAGTGCGGCCTAACAGGTTGCTGAAAAACGTCGCGAGGGGGCCAGATGCGAGGCGCACGGCGCGCAGCGACCGAGACATATCAAGTGGATAGGCGAGGGAGCGAGCACCGCGCAACGAAGCAGATGGTGCCCGCAGCAGTTTTTCAGCAACCTGCTAACCATTCCATCGAGCCGACAGACACCGGCAAGCCGGTGTCTGTCGGCTCATGTCAAACGTTGAGGCTGTAGAAAAAGCCCCATCTGCGGCAATTTACGCGGCATAATTTCCCGCAAGCGATACTATATCGAGAGCGGCCGAATGGCGCGTTTCAAACCCGTTCGCCGCAGCCTCAAGTTATTGCCGGTGGACCTGGATCGACGGCTTCAACCGCGATAAAGGGGTCCGCGACACGACACGACAAATGCGAGACAAAGGGGTCTACCATCGAATTTGCAGGTTGACGGGCTCCCTTGCACGAACAACGGGGTCTCGTATTGTTGCATGCACTGGCCTCTCCATCGCGCCAGGATAGTTGCCGCAAAAAATCCATGCAGCCGGCTTATTTCCTTGGACTTCTCCCATTTCGGGTCTGGCAAGGGCCTTCGACAGAGACCATAAAAACGCGGGCGGCGTACTTCGCGAAGCAACAGAGGTGAAGTACGCCTTTATGCGCCGACATCACGCGGAGTTTGCGGTGAAGCGGTGAAGCGTCGGAGCGCATGACGGCGGCGCTGGTGTGCGACGCGCCGCGGATGGCGCTGTGGCGCGGGAATCGAACCCAGCGACGCAGTGCCAACGGCAATATCAGCCCGGAAGCGTTTGAGGCACAACAAGCCGCTTGGCGGCCTGTCCGTTGTTGGCGCGCAAGATCGTTCACTCCCCGATCGCGACCGCTTCCCTTGCGTTGGGCATTTTTGCCGGCAGGAAGGGCACCAGCAGCACGACGGGAATCACCAGGATCGCCAGCAGCAGGAAGGTATCGGACAGGCCCATGGTCAGCGCCTGCAGATTGGTCAGGGATTCGACTATTCCCCAGACGGCGGTGTCGTTGTCGCCGGCCAGATCCGCGAGCGGTGCAAATGCCTGATCCTTGCCCGGCTGCCAGGGAATCAATTCTTCCACCAGATGCTGGCGGTGAAACACCGTGCGGCTCTGCCACAGGGTGATGCCGAACGCGATGCCCACGCTGGTGGAGAAGATCCGGAAGAAATTGAAGAAGCTCGCGGCGGAGGTGGTCTTGTCCGGTGGCACGCTCGACAGCGTCAGCGCCATGATCGGCGGCCACAGCAGGGTAAAGCCGATGCCGATGACGATGCGCGCCCGCAGCATGTCGGCGAACGTGGTGTCGGTGGTACAACCGGCCTGCAAGTAGATGCCGTAGAGCCCGAATAGTGCACCGCCCGCCATCAGGTAGCGCAAATTCCAGCGCGGCATGTTCTTGCCGACCAGCATCATGCCGAACACCGGCAGCACGCTGGTACCCGCCATCACCAGCCCGGACCAGGTCGCGGTGTAGCCGAGCACCGATTGCATCCAGATCGGATACGGAATCATCGAGCCGAAATAGGTGATGTGAAACAGCGAGGCCATGAGCGACGCCATCACGAACACCGGATAGCGAAACAGCGAGTAATCGATGATGGTGTGGGGCTCGCGCCGCTCCCACAGGTAGAACGCGATGCCGGCGATGATTGCCACGTTCAGCATCAGGCGAATGCCGGGCGACGCGAACCAGTCGAATTCGTGGCCCTTGTCGAGCACCAGTTGCAGCATGATGACGACCACCGCGAGCAGCAGCATGCCCATGCCGTCCACCGGAACGCGCGGTCCCGCTTTGTCGGTGTGCGCGAGGCTGGTCCAGATGATGGTACCGGCCACGATGCCGAGTGGAATGTTGATGTAAAAAATCCACGGCCAGCCGAAGTTGTCGGTGATATAGCCGCCGATCAGCGGCCCCAGCACCGGCGCCGTGGTGGAGGTCACGCTCCACAATCCGATGGCGAACCCGTGGCGTTCGGGTGGATAGACTCTCAGCACCAGGGTCTGCGACAGCGGCACGATGAGACCGCTCGACAAGCCTTGCAGTGCGCGAAACAACACCAGGGTTTCAAAGTTGGGCGCGATGCCGCACAGCATCGACATGATCGAGAACATGATCACCGAGGCGACGAAGGTGCGAATCTCGCCGTAGCGCCGGCTGATCCAGGGGCTGAGGGGCAGGATGACGGCGAGACATACCGAGTAGGACGTCAACACCCAGGCGCCCTGTGAAGGTGTCGCGCCGAGACTGCCGGAGATGGCGGGCAGCGACACCACCGCAATGGTGGTGTCGAGCACATTCATGAAATTGGCTGCCGTGATCGCAACCGCAGTCAGCAGCAGCGGCAGACGCGGCCCGGCGGGCATGGCGGATCAGCGCCGCGTCCGGAGGCGGGTCGGGAAACCCGCTAGGCCATGCCCAGATTATTCATGTCCCGCGCCGGATAGCCGGCCAGTATGGCCTGGGGATCGTGCGCCACGCCGGCGCGGTAAACCCGCTCCAGGGAGCGCAGTGAACGCACGTCCTGCGAGGGATCCTTGCCCAGCACCAGGATGTCCGCATAGCGGCCAGGAGCCAGGGTGCCGAGCTGGTCCTCCATGCGCAGGGCCGAAGCAGCGGCGGCGGTAACGGCCTTCAGCGCGGCCATGTTGCCGATGGCATCGGCCAGCAGCTCGACTTCGCGCAGCAGCGCAAAACCCGGCGGTGGATAGGCGACGCCGCAGCAGTCGGTACCGCCGACCACCACACCGCCGGCTTCATGCAGGATACGCACGGCCTCCTTCTGCTTGTCGAGGGCCTTGTCGCCCTTGCCCGGCGGAAAGCCGGTGTGAATATCCCACTCCGGCCCGGCCTTGACGATTTTCGCCAGATGACGCTGCCGATTGAGGCACGCCTGGGGAATGTAGATGCGGTCGGTGTCGGCGAGCGCGGCTTCCAGACCGATGTTGGCGAGCCACAGCAAGTCCAGCGTGGTGCCCATCTTGACCTGCTTTTCCACCATGGCGCCGAACAGTGCCTGCGCGCCGGGGCCGTGCAGGTCGGCCTCTTCCCAACCCTTGAAAGTGGTTTTGGAAAATCGCGGGCTCGACATGGAGATGTCCGGAGTGAGGCGCATTTCGATGGGGCAGATGTCGTTGTAGGGCGTGATCCACATGTGCTCGATGCCGTCGATGCCGAGATTGACGGCTTCGAGCGCGGTGGTGCGACCCAGATGGCCGGTGACCGGCACGCGCTTGTCCACCGCCTTGATGCAGGCTTCGACGATGTCGGGCGTCATCGAGAAATACAGCTTGATGCCGTCCACACCGGCGCCGAGCAACTGGTTGATCTTGCCGGGCGCGGCGGCCACGTCGGGCACGTTGTCGAGCATGATGCCGAACTCGCCCTGGTGATCGAAGCTGTCGCCCCGGCCATCGAGCAGCGGCCCGCACACGAACAAGCGCGGCCCCAGCACCGCGCCGCTGTTGACCCGACCGCGCAGCGCGATCACTTTTTCGAGCTTGCCACCGACATCGCGCGCGGTGGTCACACCGGCACCGAGAAACAGTTGCAGATCGATTTCATCCACCATGGTGGCGTGGACGTGGGTGTCGATCAGTCCCGGCATCAGCGTCTTGCCGGTGCAGTCGATGACGTCGGTATCGGCACCGGCGTCGATCCGCGCGTCCACCTTGACGATGCGCTCGCCGCGGATGAGGATCGACACGCCGTCGCGGGGCTGTTTCGAAATGCAGTCGATTACCCGCGCGTTGCGCAACAGGGTTTGCTGTGCCATGAGCTTTTCTCCGCTGAGTTATGAATTATTGTCCGGTCGGATTTTCGGCAACTTGTCAGAGGCAGGGTTCGCCTCAGTCTAGCTGAAGTTACCGGCAGGGAAAAACCGCGCACAGGCAACGGACCGGCGAATGCCAAGATCACCATTAACCAGTCGATTTAGCAACCGCCGGAAAAGCCACCGATAGCCGATAGTGGCTTTTCAGTCAGTGGCTGCGGGGATTTTTTGGCCGGTAGCGGGCGTCTTTGAACTCGCCGAAAAACTGCTCGACCCGCGGATGATTCACCGGCGCGCCGCTGGTGTCGGGCAACAGGTTTTGCTCCGACACATAGGCGACATAGTAGTTGTGCGCGTTTTCCGCGAGCAGGTGATAGAAGGGTTGATCGCGACGCGGGCGCACGTTTTCGGGAATGGCGTTGAGCCATTCCTCGCTGTTGCTGAAGGTCGGATCGACGTCGAAGATCACACCGCGAAACGGGTGGATCCGGTGCTTCACTACCTGCCCGATTTCAAATTTCGCGGTGCGGTTGACGGTCTCGATCATGGCCCTGTCCGCGCTGCGGCCCTCCGGTCAGCGCATGGCGCCATCGATCTGGATGGTCTCGCCGTTGAGCATGCGGTTCTGGCAGATGTGTTTGACCAGCTCGCCGATTTCGCGCGGATCGCCCCAGCGTTTCGGGAAGGGCACCATCGCGATCAGCTTGTCGATGTGCTTGTCGTCCACCGAGCTGGCCAGCGGAGTTTTGAAAAATCCCGGCGCGATCGTCATCACGCGAATACCGTAGGGCGCGAGATCGCGGGCGAGCGGCAGGGTCGCGCCCGCCACCGCGCGTTTCGACGCGGCATAGGCCGCCTGGCCCGGCGGACCGTTGAACGCCGCTCCCGAGGCGATGTTGATCAGCACGCCGCGCTCGCCATCCTCGAACGGTTCGAGATTCATCATCTGCTCGGCAAACAGCGCGCAGCCATCGAGGGTGCCGATGACATTGATGTTGATTTCACGCTGCATGGATTCGATGGGGTGCGGACCCTGGGAGCGGCTGGCGATTTTGCGGCTGACGTCGATGCCGGCAAAATTCACGGCGATGCGCGGCGGACCAATGGCCGCACAAGCTTGCAAAACCGCTGCCTTGAGCGAGTCGTGATCGGCGACATCGCATTTGACAGCAACTCCACCGAGCTCCTTGGCCAGGGGTTCCGCCAGCACCATGTCGCGGTCGAGCAGCGCCACGATGGCGCCCGCTTCGGCGAGTACGCGCGCGGTGGCGGCGCCGAGACCGGAGGCACCGCCCGTTAAAAATGCCGCTACACCTTCGAGTTTCATGCGTTGTCCTCTGTCGCGCGACGGATAACCAGCGCGCGGATTGTTGTTTGATTGGTGTGAATTTTCACGATCAGAAAAGTCCCGCGTCGATGCGGATGGTCGAGGCGTTGAGCATCTGGTTTTCGCAGATGTGCTGCACCAACGCGCCGATTTCATCCGGCCTGCCCTTGCGCTTGGGAAACAACACCTGGCGCAGCACCTGTCCGGTCATCGCGTCGTCCATGGTGCCCGCGAGCGGCGTATCGAAGAGTCCCGGCGCGATGGTCATGACACGGATGCCGTAGCGGGCCAGATCGCGTGCCATGGGCAAGGTCGCGCCGACGACACCGGCCTTGGACGCGGCGTACACCGACTGGCCATTGGGCGCGTTGAACGCCGCCACCGAGGCGATATTGATGAGCACACCGCGCTCGCCGTCGGCATCCAGCGGCGCGAGATCGAGCATGGCGTGGGAGGCGTGGGCGCAACAGCTCAGCGTGCCCACCAGATTGACGTCGATGACGCGTTGCATGGGGCCGATGGGATGAGCGCCGGTCTTGCGACTGGCGATCTTGCGCGCGGTGTCGATGCCGGCGCAGTTGACCAGAATGCGCGCCGCGCCCTGCGCCGCCTGGGCCGCGGCAACCGCCTGCTGTACCGAGGCGTCGCTGGCGACATCGCAGGCGATGGCGATGCCGCCGATCTCGGCGGCCGTTGCCTGCGCCAGTTCGGCGTTGCGATCAAGAATGGCGACTTTTGCGCCGGCGCGCGCCAGTACCCGCGCGACCCCGGCGCCGATACCGGATGCTCCGCCGGTCACCAGTGCCGACAACCCGTGAATGTTCATGCGTGACTCCGCCCCTGTAATTGGTGAAAAAAGAGCTGGTGAAAAAAGAGTTGATGAAAAGTCTAGCACGGGGTTTCCGCGCCATCGAAACCAACCTTCGCGCGCCGTGCGGAATCCGCGCAATGCAGGATCAACCGGATCGAGTCCGGCTACCGATTTCGTTCAATCTGTTCCAGACACCGCGGCGGCGGGCACCGGCGGTTCCGGCGAGGACGGGGATGGAGGCGACGGCGCCGGCACCGGTGCCTGCAGCAGCGTCTCGATCAATACCCCCCACGGCGAATCAGGGGCTTGTTCCCACGCGATCTGATGCAGGGCGGCAAGCGCCTGCGCATCCTCGGCGAGGAAGCGTTTGTCGCCGGTGCTGAGCGCACCGGGCCCGCCTTTCACGCAAGTCGCCAGCAGGCGTTCGCGGACGCGGTGGCGCAACGGCGTGTCGCCCCGGAGACGCGCCAACTGCAAGTGCAGGGCGTTGGCGACCGGGCTCAGCACGGCGCGCGGGAAACCCGAGAGATTCCCGGTCACCGGGCAGCGGTAGGCGGTGAGATCGTCCAGCACCGGTGGCGGAGCACTCTCCTCGGGCGCAAGCAGCAGACCAGCGGCGCGCAGCCGGGCACCGGCACGATAACGGCTGAGCCACACCGAGATCGGCGCGGCAAACACCAGTGGCGCCGCCACCGGCAGCGACCAGAGAAAGAAGCGCGGATCGAGCCAGTAAGCAAAACCGATCCAGGCGAGCGCGAGCAGACTGCCCGGTGCCTGGCGGATCAGGGCTTCCGACCATTGCGTTTCCCGGGTGCGATTCTGTCCGGCCCAGAGCACCTGCGTATTGAGCAGCGCCTCGGTGACGAACTGGCTGTGCGCCAGCATCCGGATCGGCGCGAGCAGCGACGACACCACGGTCTCGATCAGCAAACTGGCTGCCAGGCGCAACAGCCCGCCCATGGCGCGGCGCCGGCGGCGGTCGAGCACGACGTCGAGAAAGGCCAGCACCTTGGGGGAAAACAGCACGATCGCGGTGACGCTGACCAGCATCAGCGCCCAGTCCGGGCGCCATTCCGGCCACAGCGGGTGCAGGGCATAGGGCTCCGGAAAATACGCCACCGGCAGCAAGGTGAGCACGGCGGTTTCCACCGTCACCGCCACCAGGAACGCAAACCAGAGCACCGACGAACAGTAATTCATGATGCCGTTGAGGAAGGCCGCGCGATGCGCCGAGGCGAAGCCCGGACGGAACAGGAACGCGAGATGCTGCAAGTTGCCCTTGACCCAGCGCCGGTCGCGGGCGAGCTCGTCCATCAGGCTGGGCGGAGCTTCTTCATAGCTGCCGCCGAGGCCGGGCTCCAGCCAGACTTCGTACCCGGCACGGCGCAACAGCGCCGCTTCGACAAAGTCGTGGCTCAACACGGAGCCACGGAACAAACCCCAGCCGCGCAGTTGCGGCAGGCCGGCATGGGCCATGAAGGGCGCGATCCGCAGCACTGCGTTGTGGCCCCAGAAGGTGCTCTCCCCCAGTTGCAGCGCCGCCAGCCCGGCCAGAAACAGCGGTCCGTAAAGCTGCGAGCCAAATTGCTGCACGCGGGCATGAAAGGTTTTGGCGTTGGCCAGCGCGGGCGCGGTCTGCAGGATGGCGATTTCCGGGGATCGCTCCATCAGGCGCACCATGGTCACCAGCGCATCACCGGTCATGATGCTGTCGGCGTCGAGGTGGATCATGTAGCGGTAGCCGTTGCCCCAGCGCGCCAGAAAATCGCTGATGTTGCCGGGCTTGCGCTTCACATTGAGGGTGCGGCGACGATAGTGGATGCGGCCATGGGCGCCGAGTTCTTCGCACAGCTCGAACCAGGCCTCGCGCTCCGCCAGCCACATCTCGGGATCGCGGCTGTCGGAGAGAATGAAAAACTCGAAATGCGCCAGCTCGCCGGTTTGCGCCAGACTCCGGTAGGTCGCGCGCAGACCCGCGAAGCTGCGCTCGACCTCCTCGTGATAAATGGGGAACAGGACGGCGGTCGATGCCAGCGGCGTCGCCGCCAGGGTCGCGGCGTCCGTCCGCCGCAACGGACTCAGCCGGTCGCCCCCCAGACGCCGCAGCGCGAAACCGTACAGGGCAATCCAGAACCCGGCGGTGATCCCGGTGAACAGAAAACAGAACAGCACCAGGATGCACACTTCCAGCGACTTGCCGCCGTGGTAGGGCAGTACCTGCCGCATGCTCCAGCCGGCCGCCGCGACCGACGCCAGCACCAGGCACAGAAACAGGGTGCGCCGCCAGCGCGCGCGCGCCTGCCACCGGAACCGCGCCGATTCAGTCATGGGCAGTGTCCGACACCGGGCGGCGTTGGGCTTGGCTTGCGAAATGCGGCCCGGTCGGCGCCGGCGCCGCGGTTACCGCGACCGGACGGCGGCCACTCCAGGCCGGGTCGCCGAGGATCTGACGTCGCCAGGCGCGCAGATCGGGACCGCCGTGCGCGGCCAGCGTTACCTGTAGCCGCGACACCGCGCCGGCCGCCTGCTGCGGAGCCACCCCGGCGAGGCGCAGGTAGCCGTAGACGCGCAGCAAGGGGAGAAATTCCGGTTCAAACAGCAACTGGACGGGTGGCGAAGCGGTGGCTGGCGACATCGGCAACTCAGGGCGTCAGGGAGTTGGCGAACGGCAGATGATAGCTCCAGGTCTCGCTCAGGGTGTCGTCGCCCAGATGCAGGAAGGCCCGCATTTCCATACCGGACTCGGGTTCGGGGCTGGCGACAAAGACCAGTCGCCAGCGGTCCGGCACCGGCAGGTATTCCACATATTGTTCGAGGACCTTGCCGCCAGCCACGCTGACATTGCCCGCCACGGGCGCATCGCGACCCTTGATCTTGCCGAGTCCACCGCCGGCGAAATCGATCACGAAGCGATAGGCACCCGCTGGCGGATGCCGACCCTGTGCGCCACTCGGCCGGCCGACGAGGGTATTCACAACAGTGGCGAGCGCGCTGTCGGGCTCGGGTCTGGCGCCCAGAAAGAGGTCATAATCAAGGGCAATACGCTGACCGGCGGGCACCGCCTTGTCGGGACTCCAGAACGCCACCATGTTGTCGTTGGTCTCGTCCGGGGAGGGAATTTCCACCAGCACGATACGCCCCGGCCCGGTGGGTTGCCGCAAGGTCACCCAAGCCCCGGGACGCAGCTGATAATTGGCGTCGCCGTCCTCGTAGGCGTCAAATCGGCGATCCCGCTGCAGCAGCCCGAAGCCCTTCGCGTTATTCACGGTAAAGCTGTACAACTCAGGCGTACGCGGATTCAGCAGCGGACGCCAAAGCCATTCGCCGCCGCCGTCGTTCACCAGCAGGCCGTCGCTGTGATGCATTTCGGGCCGCCACTGCCCGAGCGGGCGGGCGGTATTTTCGCCGTAGAAAAACATGCTGGTCAGAGGCGCCAGGCCCAGCATGGTGACCGGCTTGCGGGTAAAGATCTCGGCCCGCACGCTGATTCGGGTCGTTTCGCCCGGCGTCACGGTGAACTCGTAACCACCGGTGACACTCGGCCCCTCGAGCAGCGCAAAAACCTTCATGCTGGTTGCGGTCGTGCGTGGCTGCTCCAGCCAGAATTCGCTGAACAGCGGAAACTCTTCACCGCCCGGCAAACCGGTGTCGATCGCCAGCCCACGCGCCCACAAGCCGGGTACGCCACCTTTGCCGACACCGCGAAAATAGCTCGCACCGCTGAACTCGACCACGGGCTCCGGCTCGCCGGCACGGTTGATAGGGTATTCCAGACGCAGACCGGCATAACCCAGATCCGGGGGAATCCGTTTCCCCAGGTCGGGGTCGCCAAAGCCAAACTGCTCGCGGTCGAAGGGTATTTCGCGCACCCCTGCGGCCGTGACCAGACGGATTTTTACCGGGTAGCGATGATGCCGCGCGGGTGCGATGAAGGACACCTGAAACAACGCGTTGTTGGCCCGCCACAGGCGGCGCTCGGGCAGGAAGCGGAACAACCGCGCCTGCTCGTAAGACAGGTCCTGGAGAAAGGCCGGGATTTCCGCGGGCGTCCGATAGGGCTCGGTGGCGCGCTGTTTGGCCAGCGCCGCGACATCGCGCAGCTCTACAGCCCGGGCCGGCGCCAGCCCGATGCACAGCAGCAATAGCGCGAATAGCGCGCCTGCGGCGGCGCGGAGCAGAATGAATTTCCGGATTTTGGGCAAGCTGTTCAACGCAATCGCTGCAGGCCGGGCTGTTGTCGGGACCCACTCGGGATTCGGGTGGTGGGAGTTTGGAGTTTATGCCGTCCAGCATCGGCCGGAGCGCCGCGAATTGTAATGGACTTCACCGGCGGCGGACATGCGCTGACGCCGCTTTTGCGCATCGCCCCCCGCGGAAGCGCAAAAATGTGCCCCGCCCACCCCGGAAAACGCTTGCCCGTTGCGCGCCGAACCTTTACTTTTGCCCGCTTTGGGCGCCCCGCCGCTGCCCTGCGGGCGTCGCGAGGCGACTGCGGCAATGACCCTTCGCGCCCGAGTGCCCGAAATCCGATGTCCCGAATCAGAACGTCCAGAACCCCGAATGAGGAGTCACCCTTGAGTGCAGTTGATCGCAGCCGGCGCACGTTTCTGCAATGCCTGATCCTGACCGGCGCCGTTATCGCCGGGCTGGGCACGGACGCGGCCCAGGCCGCCGCGAAACATCTCGAATTCGGTCCCGCGCGGGCCTTCAGTTTCGACGGGCTGATTCAGACCGCGCGCGACAACGCCGCCAAACCCTATCAGGAACCGCCGCGGCCGGGCGCCGAGGTGGTGGCCAAAATCGACTACGACGAACACGGCCAGATCCGCTATCGACCCGAGCTCGCGCTGGACGCCAACGGCCCTGGCGCCTATCCGGTAACCTTTTTCCACCTCGGCAAGTGGTTCCAGCAGCCGATGCGCGCCTACGCGGTGGACCAGGGCAAGGCGCGCGAGATCCGCTATCGCCGCGACTACTTTTCGATGCCGAAGGATAACCCCGCCCAGCACATGCCGGACGACGCCGGGTTTGCCGGATTCCGGCTGCACGAATCCCGACTGCGGGATGACTGGCGCACCCAGGACTGGGTGGCGTTTCTGGGCGCGTCCTACTTCCGCACCATCGGCGCTCTGGGGCAATACGGCCTCTCGGCACGCGGCATCGCGCTCGACACCGCGGTCGCCGGCCCCGAAGAGTTTCCCATGTTCCGCGAGTTTTACCTCGAACCGGCCGCGTCCACCGAAGAGCCAATGCGGATCTACGCCCTCCTCGACGGCCCCGGCATTACCGGCGCGTACCGCTTCGATCTGTACCGCAAAACCGGTGTGGTCATCGAAGTGGACTGCCGGCTGTTTCTGCGCCGCGACGTCATGCGGCTGGGCATCGCGCCGCTGACCTCGATGTTCTGGTTCGGCGAACACGGCCGCGACCGCGACCTCGACTGGCGTCCCGAAGTGCACGATTCCGACGGTCTGGCCATGTGGAATGGTGCCGGCGAACGCATCTGGCGGCCGCTGCGCAACCCGCCCTACCCCACCGCTGTCAGCTTTTCGGATTTCAATCCGCGCGGCTTCGGTTTCATGCAGCGCGACCGGAATTTCGACCACTACCTCGACGGCGTGCTCTACGACCGCCGCCCGAGCCTGTGGATCGAGCCGCTGGGCAACTGGGGCGAGGGTTCGGTGCAGCTGGTGGAACTACCCACCGACGACGAGATTCACGACAACATGGTCGCCATGTGGGTGCCGGCGGGCGCCGCCAAAAAGGGCGCCGAATACAGCTTCCGCTACCGCATGCACTGGCTCGCGGACGAACCCTATCCCGCGCCCAACCTGGCGCAGGTGGTGTCGACCCGCAGCGGTCGCGGCGGCGAACCTGGCACCATTCGCAAGCCCGGCATCGTGCGCTATGTGGTCGAATTCGCCGGCGGCGAGCTCCCCGGACTCGCCAAGACGGCGAAGATCGACGCTGTGGTCACCAGCTCGACGGGGCAGGACAAGATACTGCTCGCCCGCGCCGAACCCGTTCCCACCACGGATCGCTGGCGGGTGCAGTTCGACCTGGCGGTGAATCCCGGCGAGGCCGTCGATCTGCGCCTGTTCCTGCGCCAGGGCGACCGCGCGCTCAGCGAAACCTGGCTGTTCCAGCACCTGACCGCCGCCCACTGAGGGCGGCGTGATTTGCCGAAGTATCGGCGCCACGCCGGCGGTGGTGAGGCGGTGAGCACATTGTCGTCGCCGCCGAACCACTGACGGGCAGCTGAACAACCGCGGCGACAACCACCTCCGGCGACCGGAGCGCGCGGAGACATGGGCTACAATCCATTGTCCCCGCAGTGAAGACGCTGAGCATGGCCGTCGCGATCGCGCCCGAACAGGTTCTGGACCTGACCCTGGCACTGGAACACCTGGTAGCCGCCGGCCTCGTCGCGCGCGGGGACGCCAACCGGCTCGCGGGAGACAGTCGCACCCGCGAGCAGTCGCTTCAGCACCCGTTGATCTATATCGCCGGCCAGCAGATCGGCAATGCCGCCCGGCCCGGCCGGGTACTGGATCTTGAAACCCTGACCCAGTGGCTCGGCGAAGCCGCGCAATTGCCGGTGCTGCGCATCGACCCGCTCAAGGTCAAGGTCGCGGAAGTGGCGCGGGTGATGTCGTTCGAGTTCGCCAAGCGCCACGGCATCCTGTGTGTCGAAGCGGGCGCCGAGGAGCTCATCGTGGCCACGGCGCAGCCCTTCGTCACCACCTGGGTCTCGGGACTCGAACAGGCCAGCCGCAAACGCATCAAACGGGTGGTGGCCAACCCCGCCGATATCGAGAAATACACGCTCGAGTTCTACACCCTGTCGCGCTCGGTATCCGGCGCCGGCACCGCGATGCGCGGCACCCGTCCCGCGCTCGGCAATTTCGAGCAGTTGCTGGAACTTGGCTCCCTCAAGGACCCGGACGCCCAGGATCAGCACATCGTCAACATCGTCGACTGGCTGTTGCAATACGCCTTCGACCAGCGCGCCAGCGACATCCACATCGAACCGCGCCGCGAACTCGGCAAGGTCCGCTTCCGCATCGACGGCGTGCTGCACCCGGTGTATGAACTTCCGGCCCAGGTGCTGAGCGCCGTCACCAGCCGCCTGAAAATCCTCGGGCGCATGAACGTGGCCGAAAAGCGCAAGCCCCAGGATGGCCGGGTCAAGACCCGCACCCCCGCCGGCGGCGAAGTGGAACTGCGTCTCTCGACCCTGCCCACGGCCTTCGGCGAAAAACTGGTGATCCGCATTTTCGATCCCGAAGTGCTGCTGCGCAGCTTCATCGAGCTCGGCCTGAGCGGCGAAGACTATCAGCGCTGGCAGGGCATGATCGGCCAGCCCAACGGCATCGTGCTGGTCACCGGCCCCACCGGCTCGGGCAAGACCACGACGCTCTATTCCACGCTGAAACAGCTCGCCACCGAGGAAGTGAACGTCAGCACGGTGGAAGACCCCATCGAAATGGTCGAGGACAGCTTCAACCAGACCCAGGTGCAGCCGCAGATCAACTTCAGCTTTGCCGAGGGCGTGCGCACCCTGATGCGCCAGGACCCGGACATCATCATGGTGGGCGAGATCCGCGACCTCGCAACGGCGGAAATGGCCATTCAGGCCGCCCTCACCGGCCACCTGGTGCTGTCCGCCCTGCACACCAACGACGCGCCCACCGCCATCACCCGGCTGCTCGATCTGGGGGTGCCGGCGCATCTGCTCAAGGTGACCCTGAACGGTGTCATGGCGCAGCGCCTGGTGCGCACCCTGTGCCCCCACTGCGCGCGCAAAACGCCAGTGGACGTGGCCGCCTGGAATGCGCTGGTGCAGCCCTGGAAAGCGCCGCCTCCGGCCCAGTTCGCCGAACCCGGCGGCTGCCTGGAATGTCGCGATACCGGCTATCTGGGGCGTCAGGGCATCTACGAAATCATGCTCATCAGCGAAACCCTCAAGCCGTTGATCGGCGAGCAGTGCGACATCTCCGCCCTGCGCCTGCAAGCCATGCGCGAAGGCATGCGCACCCTGCGTCTGTCGGGCGCGCAGAAAGTCGGCGCGGGGATCACCTCGGTGGCGGAAGTGATGCGGGTGGCGCCCGATATGGGGCGTTAGCCGGTGCCGATCGGACTGCCCCTCTCGGCCGACCGCGCGGCACTGTTCGCGCGCCAGCTCGAACAGTTTTCCGATGCCGCGCCGGCGGCGGCACGCGAGCGCCTCGCCGCCCTGCGCGCCGACCCGGAGTTCGCGCGCGCGTTGCAGTGGGTCTGGTCGGGCAGCGAGTTCGCCGCCAACGTCTGCTGCCGGCAACCGGAGGCGTTCCTCGCGCTGGCGGAGCGGGGCGAACTCGCGGCGGCGTGGGAGGCGGACGCCATCGCCACCGAGCTCGCTGCCGCGCTCGCCGGCTGTCCCGACGCCGACGAACTCGGCCGTCGCCTGCGCCGCTTTCGCAATCTCGCCATGCTGCGCATCGTCTGGGGCGATCTCACCCGCAGCACGGATCTTGAAAACACCATGGCCGCGCTCTCGGCGCTCGCGGAAGCCTGCATTCGCGGCGCGCTGACCTTTCTCCACTCCGAGGCCTGCCGGCTCTGGGGCACACCCATCGGCGCCGATTCCGGACAGCCGCAGCAACTGCTGGTGCTTGCCATGGGCAAGCTGGGCGGCGGCGAGCTCAATCTCTCGTCCGACATCGATCTGATCTTCGCCTACCCGGAAGCGGGCGAAACCCTGCCCGTCACCGGAGGCGCGCACCGCGTGCTCGACAATCAGGAGTTTTTCCTGCGCCTCGGCCGCAAACTGATCCGCGCCCTGGATCAGCACACGGCGGAGGGTTTCGTGTTCCGAGTGGACATGCGGCTGCGCCCTTACGGCGACAGCGGCGCCCTGGTGGCGAGCTTCGATGCGCTCGCCGAGTACTACCAGACCCAGGGCCGCGACTGGGAGCGCTACGCCATGATCAAGGCGCGCACAGTGAGCGGCGACCCCGCGGCGGCGACGCGCCTGCTCGATCTGCTGCGGGCTTTCACCTATCGCAAATACATCGACTACTCGGCGATCCAGTCGCTGCGCGACATGAAGGCGCTGATCAATCGCGAAGTGGCGCGCCGCGACATGGCCGGCAATATCAAGCTCGGCGCCGGCGGCATCCGCGAGATCGAGTTCATCGCCCAGGCGTTTCAGTTGATCCGGGGCGGCCGCGACCGCCGCTTCCAGACCCAGCACCTGCGCACCGTGCTCGAACTGATCGACCGCGACGCGTTGCTCCCGGACCGCGCCGGCGCGCGCCTGTGGGACGCCTATGTGTTCCTGCGCAACACCGAGCACGCCCTCCAGGCCTGGCGGGATCAACAGACCCAGACCCTGCCCGCGGACACCGCCGACCGCGAGCGCCTGGCGGCGCTGCTCGGTTATCCGGACTGGACCCGGTTCGCCGCCGCGCTGGACGCGGTGCGAACCGAAGTGCACACACTGTTCGATGCCGTGGTGGCGCCGGCGGCAACGGCCGGCGCCGGCGACGACCGCGCGCGTGGCCTGTGGTTACTGGCGGCGGGCGATGGTCCGCTGGCGGATGAGCTGGGCGCCCTCGGCTACGGCGCCGCGGCGGAACGGGCCGCCGAGGTCTTGCAAGAGTTGCACCGCTGTCGCGCGGTGCAGGCCATGGCCGCGGACGCCCGCGGCCGTCTCGATCACCTGATGCCGCTGCTGATCGCCGAATGCGGCGCCGACGGCGCCGAAACCCTGCACCGGGTGAGCGCGGTGGTCGAGGCGGTGGCGCGGCGCAGCGTCTACCTCACGCTGTTGAGCGAAAATCCGGGCGCGCGGCGCCAACTGGTGCGGCTGTGCGCCGCGAGTCCCTGGGTTGCCGACGAGCTGGCGCACTACCCGGCCCTGCTGGATGAGTTGCTCGATCCCGCCACCCTCTACGCGCCGCCCGATCGGGCCGGGATCGCGACCGAGCTGAGTCGCCACCTCGAACGGGTACCGGGCGACGACCTGGAAATCCGCATGGAGGCGCTACGCTATTTCCGCCGCGCCCATGCGCTGCGCGTGGCCGCCGCCGAGATCACCGGCGCGCTGCCGCTCATGAAGGTGAGCGACTACCTGACCTGGCTTGCCGAAGCGATTCTGGAAGAGGTCGTCGCCTTCGCCCGCGCACAACTGGTCGCGCGCCACGGCCACCCGGGCACCGCGACCGGTGCCGAACCCGGCTTCCTGGTGGTCGGCTACGGCAAGCTGGGCGGCATCGAACTGGCGCACGGCTCCGACCTGGATCTGGTGTTTCTCCACGATGCCGAGCCGACGCTCGCCACCAGTGGCGAACACCCGCTCAGCAACGAGCAGTTCTTCGCCCGCCTCGGCCAGCGCATCATCCACATCCTGAGCGCCCGCACCGCTTCCGGCGCCCTCTACGAGGTGGATATGCGGCTGCGCCCTTCGGGCAATTCCGGACTGCTGGTCACCTCCTGCGCCGCCTTTGCACGCTATCAGGCCGAGAGCGCCTGGGTCTGGGAGCATCAGGCACTGGTGCGCGCGCGACCCGTCGCCGGCAGTGCGGCCCTGGCCGCGCGCTTTGCGGCGGTGCGGCGCGAAGTACTGTGCCGCGCACGCGACCGCAGCGAACTCGCCCGCGAAGTTTGCGCCATGCGCGCCAAAATGCGCGCCCATCTGGCATCGGAAGCAAGCGCAAAAAACCAGGGGCTGTTTGACCTGAAGCAGGATGCCGGCGGTATCGTGGATATCGAATTTATGGTTCAATTTGCGGTTCTGGCCGAGTCTCAGCACCACCCCGAGCTCGCCCGCTGGACCGACAACATCCGCATTCTCGACGCCATCGTGACCGCCGGCATCCTGCCAGCCGCCGATGCGGAAACCTTGCGGGAAGCCTACAAGGCGTATCGCAGCGCGGGGCATCGGCTGCAATTGCAGCGTCAGCCGGGGGTGGTTGCCGCGGCGGAGTTCGCCAGCCAGCGCGCGGCGGTCACCGCCATCCGGGAGCGCCTCCTGGGCGGGTAACGGCGCAGTCCCTGAACAGTAACAGCTCCGGAAAAGTAACGGTTTCTGAACAACGGTTTCTACGACGGCATTTCAACGCCACAGCTTCGAGGAGAATATTCCGATGTCTTTTGCAGACCGCGACGGGTTTATCTGGTTCGACGGCCAACTGGTACCCTGGCGCGAGGCACAGGTACACGTGCTGACCCACACGCTGCACTACGGCATGGGCGTGTTCGAAGGTGTGCGCGCCTATCACACCGACAGTCGCGGCACGGCAATTTTCCGCCTCGAGGATCACACCAACCGGCTGTTCAACTCCGCCAAGATCGTCGGCATGAACATGCCCTTCGACCGCAAGACCCTGAACGAGGCCCAGCGCCGGGTCGTGCGCGCGAACAATCTGCGCGAAGCCTACATCCGGCCGCTGGCGTTTCTCGGCTCCGAGGGCATGGGCTTGCGCGCCGACGGCCTGCGCACCCACATCGCCATCGCCGCCTGGGAATGGCCCTCCTACATGAGTCCCGAGGCGCTGGAACAGGGCATCCGCATCCGCACCTCGTCCATCACGCGCCACCACGTCAACATCACCATGTGTAAGGCGAAGGCGACCGGCAACTACACCAACTCGATGATGGCGCTGCGCGAGGCGCTGCAGGACGGCTATGACGAAGCGCTGTTGCTCGACCCCGAAGGCTATGTCGCGGAAGGCAGCGGCGAGAATATTTTCGTCATCAATCGCGGCGTGCTCTACACCCCCGAACTGACCTCGTGCCTCGACGGCATCACCCGCGACACGGTGATTCAACTGGCGCACGAATGCGGCTACGAAGTCCGCGAGAAACGCATCACCCGCGACGAAATCTACATCGCGGATGAAGCCTTTTTCACCGGCACCGCCGCCGAAGTGCTGCCGATCCGCGAGCTCGACAACCGGGTGATCGGCGCCGGCGCCCGCGGGCCGATCACCGCGCGCCTGCAACAGCTGTATTTCGATGCCGTGCGCGGACGTCTCGCCGCCCACCCGGAATGGCTGGCGCCGGTCGCCGATTGACTGCAACGCCAGGCCGGCGGCGATGACCGGGCCCAGCATTCTGGTGATCGGCGCGGCCTGGGTCGGGGACATGGTGATGTCCCAGGCCCTGTTCATGGCGCTGCGCCGGCGCCAGCCGGGGTGCCGCATCACGGTGCTGGCGCCCGCCTGGAGCCGGCCGCTGCTGGCGCGCATGCCGGAGGTGGACGCCGCCATCGACCTGCCCTTCGCCCACGGTGAACTGAATCTCGGCGGCCGCCTCGCGCTCGCGCGCGGACTCGAACCCAAGCGCTTCGACCAGGCCATCGTGCTGCCCAACTCCTTCAAGTCGGCGCTGATCCCCGCTTTTGCGGGCATTCCGCTGCGCACCGGCTGGCGCGGTGAGTGGCGCTTCTGGCTGCTCAACGACATCCGGCTGCTGGACCCGCGCAAATACCCGCGCATGGTCGAGCGTTGCGTCGCCCTCGCCTGTCCCGCTGGACGGCCGCTGCCGGATCCGCTGCCCCGGCCCCGGCTGCGCGCCGACCCGCAGCGGCTCGCGGCGCTGCGCGAACGGTTCGCGCTCGACCCCGCACGCCCGGTGCTGGCACTGTGCCCGGGCGCCGAATTCGGTCCCTCGAAGCGCTGGCCGGAGGCCCACTATGCGAGCCTCGCCAATACCTATGCCGAACGCGGCTGGCAACTCTGGCTGCTGGGTTCGCAGCGCGACCGGCCGGTGACGGACGCCATCATCGAACGCCTGCCCGCCACCCTGAAAACGCAGGCCCACAATCTGGCCGGCACCACCGAACTCGCCGACGCCCTCGACCTGCTGGCCGGCGCGGATCTGGTGGTGAGCAACGACTCGGGGCTGATGCACATCGCCGCCGCGCTCGACCGTCCGCTGATCGTGGTGTACGGCTCCAGCAGCCCGGGGTTCACGCCGCCGCTGTCGCCCCGCGCGCAGACGCTGTCGATCCCGGTGGACTGCGGCCCCTGCTTCCGGCGCGAGTGCCCCAAGGGTCATCTCAAATGTCTCAACGACCTCAGCCCCGCGCTGGTGCTCGCCGCCGCCGACCGGCTGCTCGCGGCGCACTGACGGCGCGCCGCCCCGGAACATGCAACTCGCCTTCTGTCTCTACAAATACTTCCCCTACGGCGGCTTGCAGCGGGATTTTCTGCGCATTGCGCGCGCCTGCCAGGCCCGCGGCCATGATGTGCGGGTGTTCGTGCTGAGCTGGGACGGCGAGCCACCGGCGGATCTGGACGTGACACGGCTTCCCGATCGCGGCTTCACCAGCCCGGCGCGCTATCGCCACTTCAGCCGCGCGCTCGCCGCGCAGCTCGCACAGTGGCCGGCGGATGCGGTGGTCGGCTTCAACAAGATGCCGGGGCTCGATATCTATTACGCCGCCGATCCCTGCTACGCCCACAAGGCACATGCCCAAAGGAGCGCCCTGTACCGGCTGTCGCCGCGCTACCGGCACTTCGCCCGCTACGAGGCGGCGGTGTTTGACGCGGCCGCGCACACCGAGATTCTCATGATCGCGCCCGTGCAGGAATCGCTGTTCCGGCACCATTACGGTACCCCGCCCGAGCGTTTTCATTTGCTGCCGCCCGGTATCGACCCGAGCCGGCGCGCGCCGCCCGATGCCGCGCGCGTGCGCGCCGCGTTGCGCGCGGAATTCAGCCTCGGCGCGTCCCGACCGCTGCTGCTGATGGTCGGCTCGGGCTTCCGGACCAAGGGTCTCGACCGGGCGCTGCGCGGACTGGCGGCGCTGCCGGCGGAGCTTGCCGATGTGCAGTTGTTCGTGATCGGCCAGGACCATCCCGCGCCCTTTCAGCGCCTGGCACGGCGCCTCGGGGTGGCGGGGCGGGTGCGGTTCTTCGCGGGCCGCGACGACATTCCGCGCTTCCTGCAGGGCGCGGACCTGCTGGTCCACCCGGCCCACAGCGAAAACACCGGCACCGTGCTGCTGGAGGCGCTGGTGGCGGGATTGCCGGTCCTGACCACCGCCAACTGCGGTTACGCCCACTATGTGGCCGAGGCCGGCGCCGGCGCAGTGTTACCCGAGCCTTATGGGCAGGACGCGTTCGACCATGCGCTCGTCGCGCTGCTCACGGCCGACCGCGGCGCCTTGCGCGCGCGCGCCCTCGCCTGGGCCGCGAGCGCCGACATCCACGGCCTGCCCGAGCGCGCCGCCGCGCTGATCGAGCAGCTCGCCCCCGGCGCGCGGAGGCCAGCGTGAAGCCCGTGGTCACCGGCGAGCTCGCGCGCGCCTGGGCCGGGTGCGATCCCTTTGTCGAGGTAACCAGACTCGAGGGTGAGATCTATCGCGCCCTCGAAGGCCGCCGCACCCTGCGCTTCGAACTCGCCGGGCGCGCCTACTTCGCCAAGATCCATCGCGGCATCGGCTGGCGCGAAGTCGCCAAGAACCTGTTGCGTCTGCGCCTGCCGGTGCTGGGTGCACAACGCGAATGGCGCGCCATTCACCGGCTTCAGGAGCTGGGCGTCGCCACCCTGACGCCGGTGGCGTTCGGGCAGCGCGGCCGCAATCCGGCGCGGCGCCTGTCGTTTCTCGTCACCGAGGCGCTCGAACCCAGCGTCGATCTGGAGACCTTCTGCGCGCGCGGCGGGCTGGCTGCGCTGGGGCTTGCCGAGCGCCGCGCGCTGATCCGCAAGCTCGCCACCATCACCCGCACCCTGCACGAGAGCGGCGTCAATCACCGCGATTACTATCTGTGCCACTTTCTGCTCGATGCGTCACCCGCCGCGCAAAGCCGCCCGCCCGCCGCGCGGTCGCTCCATCTGATCGACCTGCACCGCATGCAGATCCGCCGCCGCACCCCTTGGCGCTGGCGCCGCAAGGATCTCGCCAGCCTGTGTTATTCCGCGCGCCAGGCGGGTGCGAGCGCGCGCGATGAACTGCTGTTTTTGCGCGTCTACGCGGATGCACCGCTGCGCGATCTTCTGCGCCAAGGCCGGTGGCACGCCGTGGGCCGCCGGGCACGGGCGCTGCACCGCAAAGGGGTGCGCAAGGGTTACCATCCATGACCGGATCCGCGCGCGGGGCACGCTGACCATGGCGACGCTCATCATCGATCCGGCGGAGCGTGCCCTGCTTGCGCGCCACGGGCTCGACGGGTTCGAAGCGCTCTGGGAGGCCGGCGCGGTTGCCGTCGAAAGTCCCAACGTGGCCCGTGGCGGCACCAGTCAGGTCGGCGTGCTGGAACTCGGCGCGGGCGCGGACCAGCGCCGCTATTACCTGAAGCGTCAACGCAATTTCAATTGCCGCACGCCGCGTCACTGGCTGCGAGGCATTCCGCTGGCGGAGCGCGAATGGCTCGGCATCCAGGTCCTCGCGCGCATCGGGATCCCGACCCTGGATGCCCTGTGCTTCGGCCGCGACCGCCGCCCCGGCGACGACCGCGCCCTGCTGCTGACCCGCGCGCTCGACGACCATCTCGATCTGGAGACCTGGCTGGCGCATACGCCGGCGCGGGAGCCGCGCGAACGCTTCGCCGCCGCCGCGGGCGCGCTGCTCGGCCAGCTCCACGCCGCCGGCTGGCGGCACGGGTGCCTGTATCCCAAGCATCTGTTCGTGGCCCGCGACGCTTTTCCGCGGGACGGCGCCGCCAGTCGCGATCCGGCGCCGCTGCGGCTGATCGATCTCGAAAAATGCAAGCGCACCTGGTCCCGCTGGGGCGGCCTGCGCGATCTCGACACCTTGTTTCGCCACTGCCCGGCACTCGATCAGGGGCTGCGCGACACCCTGCTCGACGCCTACAGCGCAACGCGCGGCCTGGGCGAAGAGCGCGCGGCGCTGGCGCGGCGCATCGCCCGGAGCAAAGAGTGAGCCCCTCGGTAACGCCCGCGGATATCACCATCGCCGCGTTGCGCGCGGCGAAAGTCGGCGCGCTCGGGCCGTTCCGGCTCGCGCTCGACAACGGGGAATGCCTGGTCGGCGACGAAATCCACCGCCATCTCCCGGGTCGGCGCCTGGTGTTCGGCGCCGAGTGGGGCGCTGGTCGGGTGCTGGTGAAACTGTTCTTCCGCGCCCGGGACCACGCGCGCGAGCGTGCCGGTCTGGCGCGTCTGCACGCCGCCGGCATCCGGGCACCGGCGCTGCGCGAGCTGCCAGCGGTCGCCGGAGCCTGGCTGCTGGCCACCGAGTTCCTGCCCGGAGCGCAAAGTCTGGCGGAGCGCATCCGCGGCAGCAGCGCGCCGGCAGCGGACGCCGATATCGCCGCGACGCTCGCACTGCTGGGCGCGCTGCACCGCGCGCGCCTGATCCAGGCCGATCCACACCTCGACAACTTCCTGTTTTCAGGCGGCGCGCCCCATGTCATCGACGGGGCGGGCATCCATCCGGCCACAAACGAAAATGTGCGCCGCGCCAATCTGGCGCTGTTTCTGGCCCAGTTCGACCCGACCTGGGATCAACGCCTGCTCGCCCTGCTGCCAGCGTACGGCACACCGCCACCCGATCCGGCGGCGCTCGCCCGGGAAGTGCTGCGGGCGCGGCAGCGGCGGCTGCGCGACTACCGCGCCAAATGCCTGCGCACCTGCGGCGAATTCGTCATCGCGCGGGACTGGGACCGCTTTGTCGCGCGCCGCCGCGACGCTGCCGATCCGCGCCTCGCCGAACTGCTGGCCGCGCCCGCAACCGGGATCGCCGCCGGCCACTGGCTCAAGGATGGCAACACCGCGTCGGTGGTGCGGATCAGCGACGCGGGGTCGGACCTGGTGGTGAAACGCTACAATATCAAGCACTGGCGCCACGGCCTCGGGCGCGCGCCGCGGCGCTCGCGGGCCTCGGTCGCATGGCGGAACGCGAACCTGCTCGCGCTGCTGGGAGTAGCCGCACCACAACCGCTGGCAGTGCTGGAGCAGCGCTTCGGGCCGCTCCGCAGGACCGCCTACCTGATCAGTGCCTACAGCCCGGGAGTGCCCTTGCAGGACTGGTTGCGGCACCAAGGAGAAGCGGTGGTTCCGGACTGGCTCGACCGCGCGCTGCTGGATATCTTCGCGGCCCTGGCCGCCGCCCGCATCAGCCACGGCGATCTCAAGGCGAGTAATTTCCTGGTGGAAGATACCGACCAGCGCTTGCTGCTGATCGACCTGGATGCGCTGCGCCTGCACCGCTGCGGCTGGCGTTTCCGCCGCGCCCAGCGCCGCGATCTGGCGCGCTTTCTCGCCAATTGGGACGGCGCGATCCGGCGTCACTTCGAAAACCTGCTGGCGCCGTTGCGCGTCGGCGCCGGACCGGAGCACTGAAACTTGGCGACCATCGTACTGGGCCTCTCCGGCGCCCTCGGCCACGACCCCTCGGCCGCGCTTTATATTGACGGTCACCTGGTCGCGGCAGCCGAGGAAGAACGCTTCATCCGCGCCAAGCACGCCAAGAACCGGATGCCGCTCGAAGCCGCGCGCTTCTGCCTGCGCCAGGCCGGCATCGCGCCGGGCGACGTCGATGTGGTGGCGGTGCCCTTTGCGCCGATTCCGCTCAGCTCGCCGGCGCGCTGGCACTTCGCGCGCCGCTACTGGTATGCGCCCGACCGGGCGCTGGACGCGCTGGTCAACGGCAATCGCCGCTATCGCCGCTATCGCCAGCGCATCTTCGAACTGCTCCGCACCCTGGGCATCGATCCCGCGCGGATCGAATTCGAACCGGTGGAACATCATCTCGCCCACGCGAGCAGCGCCTATCACCTGAGCGGTTTCACCGGCAAGACCGCGATCCTGGGCGTGGACGGCAAGGGCGAATACGCCACCACCTTTTTCGGTTACGGCGAACATGGTCGCATCCACAAGATCAAGGAGTTCTACGACCCCGACTCCCTGGGCGGGCTGTACGGCGCGCTGACCGAGTATCTCGGTTTCGAAATGCTGGACGGCGAATACAAGGTCATGGGGATGGCGCCCTACGGCGATCCCGCCCGCCACGATCTCTCGCGGCTGCTCAACTGCGACGGCAAGGACCTGCGCGTCAACACGCGCTATGTGAACACCGTGGGACTGCGCCGCCACAAGGAGAACGGCCAGGGGTTTTATTTCAGCCCCCGCCTGATCGAATGGCTGGGGCCGCGCCGCCACGGCGACAGTGCCGACCAGCCCTATATCGACTACGCCGCCGCCATCCAGGCGCTGTACGAAGAGGCCGTGCTCAAGCTCATGGATCACTACCTGGGCGACATCCTGCGCGAGACCGGGCGGCTGGCATTCGCCGGCGGCGGTGCCCTCAACGTCAAGCTGAACCAGAAGATCATCGCCCGCCCCGAAGTCCGCGAGCTGTTCGTGAAGCCCGCCTCGGGGGATGCTGGCACCGCGGTGGGCGCCGCGTCTTATGCGCTGGTCAAGCGCGGCATCCAGCCCGAGCCGATGGAGCATGTCTTCCTTGGACCGAGCTTCACCACCGAAGAGTGCCGGGCCGCCTGCGCGCGCCATCCCGGCCAGCCGGCCCATCAGGTGATCGACCGGATGCCGGAACAGGTCGCGCGGCTGCTCGCCAAAGGCCATCCGGTGGCCTGGTTCCAGGGCCGCATGGAATTCGGCCCGCGCGCCCTCGGGGGACGTTCGATCCTCGGTTGCCCCAGCGTTGCGGGCATCGCCGATCGCATCAATGAACAAATCAAGTTCCGCGAACGCTGGCGGCCGTTCTGTCCCAGCATGCTCGACCGGGTCGCGCCGCGGATGTTCAAGGTGAACCACCCGGCGCCCTTCATGACTTTCACTTTCGAAGTAAACGAGGAGTGGAAAACCCGGGTGCCCGAAGTGGTGCATGAGGACGGCACCGCCCGCGCCCAGGCGCTGGAGCGGCGCCACAACCCGCGCTATTACGCCCTGCTGGAAGAACTCGAACGCCTCACCGGCAACGGCGTGGTGCTCAATACGTCGCTCAACCGCCGCGGCGAACCCATGGTATGCACGCCCGAGGATGCGCTCGCCATGTTCTTCGGTTCCGACCTCCAGTACCTGGCCATGGAAGACGTGCTGGTCACCAAGCCGGGAGCAACTCTGGATGGCTGAGACGCCGCTGTTCAGCATCGTCATCCCCTGCTGCAACTACGGCCACTGGCTGCCGCGCGCGGTGAACTCGGTGCTGGCCCAGGATGGCAGCGACTGGGAACTGCTGGTGATCAACGACGGCTCCACCGACACCACCGACGCGGTGGCCACCGAACTGCTGCACCAACACCAGCCGCGACTGCGCTATCTGGCGCAGGCCAATCGCGGCGTGGCGGCCACCCGCAACCGGGGCATCGACGCCACCACCGGGCGCTATCTGATTTTCCTCGATGCCGACGATGAAATGACGCCGGGCGCGCTCGGCGTGTATCGCGAGGTGATTGCGCGCCATCCCGGCGTGGACATGGTGGCGGGCGGCTATCGCGTGGTCGACGCGGACGGCCGCGAGCGCCGGCGCCAGGTCGGCTCCCTGCCCCGCTCCCCGCGACGCCGTCTGCAACGGTACCTGTTCACCAAAAAACTCCACTTCAGCAACGGTGCCGTGGCGATCCGGCGCGAAGTATTCGCCGTGCGGCGCTATCCCGAACATCTGCGCGCGGTGGAGGACATCCCGGTGTTCGCCTATCTGATGGCCTGCCGCCAGCTCGCGGTGACTCCCGCGCCGCTGGCCATCATTCACCGTCATGCCGGGTCCCTGCGCCATAACGCGGGGCAGGCCGCCGCCGCAGGGATGGCGCTGGTGGACGAACTGTTCCGCCCGGGGGTGATGCCCGACTGGGCGGTGGTGTATCGGGCAGCCTACGAAACCCAGCGTTGTCTGTCGCTGTTTCGCACCTGCTATCTGGCGGGCGAAAGAAACAACGCGCTGGGCTTTTACCACCGCGCCTTGCGCGAAGATCCGGTACGAACGCTCAGCCGCTGGTCGTATCTGCGCAAGTACTTGAGTCTGAGACTGGGTCTGCATCGGCGCTGACGGCTGCCGCCAGCAGCATCACCAGCGTCGCCGGGAGCGTACCGCCGGCCGCCGCGTATCCGGCGCAAAACTCGCGCGCGCCGGCCCGCACCAGCGCCCAGTCTTCGGCATAACGCATCAAGTGGCGCAGATTCCGCGTGACCTGACGCGGACCCAGCGGGTGATCGCGCAGTTCCAGATCGGCCACGTCGATCAAACCGAATTCTCCCTGCGCAGCCACAATGACATTGCCGAAATGCAGCGAACGGAAGTACACCCCGCGCCGGTGCAGTGCCGCCAGAAAAGATCCCAGTTCGCGCAGCAACGCGCCCCGGTCGGCGGCCTTGCGCAGGCAGGTGCGCAAGGTCGCGCCGGGCAGTGGCCGGTAGATCACCGCCGTGCGGCGGATATGGGGAATGCGCAACAACTGCTCGGTGGCGACGGTGCGCACACCCCGCGCGCGCAGCGCCCCGGCATTGACATGAAAGCGTCGCGCATAGGGCCACATCAGCGCGCTGCTGAACAGGCGCTTGCGGCGAAACAGCTTCAGGTAACGCCCGTCGCGCAGGGCAATCAGCTTGTCGCAGTGGCCGTCGGCTTCCAGCACGGTGCCACCTGCGACCAGATCCTGGTAGGCCGCCGTGGCGAGCAAGTGAAAGCGTGCGTCGATAGCCATCAGCTCGGTCGTCAGTGGCGCCGGTCGGGAAAGCCCCATTCTAGGGCCTGTTAGCGCTGTCCGCGCGGATAGCGTCAACCGGCCCTGGCCCGCCCTCTGTGGAGCTCCCGGTCGTGTGCCCAGTTTGGACGCCTTTTGTTACAGTGGCGCGCCCACGCATCCGCCACAACAAGGACCGCCGTCGCGGCGGCTCCCGCGCGACGAGAGGATTTCCGGTTTGTCCCATGTCCTGCTGGTAAAACTTACCTCGATGGGCGACCTGATTCAGTTGCTGCCGGCGTTGAGCGATGCCCATGGACAGCGGCCGGAACTGCGCTTCGACTGGGTCGCCGACGCCGCCTTTGCGGAAATTCCCGGCTGGCATCCGGCGGTCGACCGGGTGCTCCCGAGCGCCCACCGCGATTGGCGCCGGCACAAGACCGAATTCCTTTGCAGCGGCAGCGGTCGCGCCTGGCTGCACGGCCTGCGCGAGCGTCGTTACGACCGGGTGATCGACGCCCAGGGCAGCTGGAAAAGCGCCGTCATCGCGCGCCTGGCGCGCGGCCCGAGCGCCGGGCTGGATGGGGACTCGGTGCGCGAACCCGGTGCCCAGTGGCTCTATCAAGAGCGCCATTTCGTAGCCCGGGAGCAGCTCGCCATCACGCGCTGGCGCCAACTGCTGGCCGCGGTGCTCGACTACCCCGTGCCGACCACGGCACCGGATTTCGGGCTGGCCGGCCGGGTCTGGCCGGACCCGCCGTACACTCTCGGAGCGCCCACCCTGACCTTCGTCACCAACGCCACCTGGCCCACCAAGCTCTGGCCGGACGCACACTGGCGCGAGCTGATCGGTGCCGCCATCGGCGCCGGTTATCAGGTGGTGTTGCCCTGGGGATCGGCGCCCGAGCAGGAGCGCGCCGAACGCCTGGCGCACGCGCAATCCGGCGCCCGGGTTCCGCCCCGCGCGTCGCTTGGCGAAATCGCGGGACTGCTGTCCCGCAGCGCCGCCGTGGTCAGTGTCGATACCGGGCTCGCCCATCTCGCCGCCGCCCTGGGCCGACCGACGCTCACCCTCTATGGTCCGACCGACCCGCGCCTGATTGCGGCGACCGGACCGCGCGCCGCGCCGCTGCCGGCCACCGGCTATCCCTGCATCCCCTGCCGGCGGCGCGAATGCCGGGTCGCGGACTATCGGGGGCCGGACGCACGCTGTATGCAGGATCTGACCCCGGCGCTAGTATGGGCGCGGTTGCAAACGCTGCTGGCAGCCGTCTGAACCCGTGGCCACAACCCTCTCGCATCACTCATCCGCCATTCGCAGGAGTTCCGCGTGCCGTTGAGTTTTCCCCGTTTCGAGCGCGCCCGGGTGCTGGTCGCGGGCGACATCATGCTCGACCGCTACTGGCAAGGACCCACGCTGCGCATCTCGCCGGAAGCGCCGGTGCCCGTGGTGCGGATCACCGACTGTCACGACCGCCCCGGCGGCGCCGCCAACGTCGCGCTCAACATCGCCGCGCTCGGCGCCGCCACCAGTGTGGTGGGCGCGGTGGGTTGCGACGCCCAGGCCACCATCCTGCGCGACCAGCTGGCGGCCGCGGGCATTCATGCCGCGCTGCTGGAATGCCCCGCCAAACCCACCATCACCAAGTTGCGCGTGATCAGCCGCCAGCACCAGCTGCTGCGCCTGGATTTCGAGGAACCGCACAGCGCGGCGGAGGTGGCGGCCATGCCCGCCCGGATCCAGGGCCTGCTGCCGGACCACGGCATCCTGGTACTGTCCGACTACGCCAAGGGCGCGCTCCAGGATCCCCGGGCCCTGATCGCGCTGGCCACCACTGCCGGAGTGCCGGTCCTGGTGGATCCCAAGGGACGCGACTTCGGCCGCTACGCCGGCGCCACCCTGCTCACCCCCAACCTCGCCGAGCTGGAAGCCGTGGTCGGGCCCTGTCCCGACGAAGCGGCCCTGTGCGCGCGCGGCCTCGCCCTGGTGCGCGAGTTGGGGCTCGGCGCGCTGCTGGTGACACGCGGCGAACAGGGCATGACCCTGCTGCGCCCCGGTCGGGACGCGTTGCACCTGCCGGCGCGGGCGCGCGAGGTCTATGACGTGACCGGCGCCGGGGACACCGTGATCGCCGTGCTCGCCGCCGCGCTCGCCGCCGGCGCGGAGCTGCCGGCCGCCGTCACCCTCGCCAATCTTGCGGCCGGCATCGTGGTCGGCAAGCTGGGTACCGCCGCGGTGAGCGAACCGGAGTTGCGCCGCGCCCTGCAGCAGGAACGCGGCGTGGCGCGCGGCGTGGTGAATCAGGAGCAACTGCTTGCCGAGGTCGCCGATGCCCGCGCCCGGGGCGAAAAGATCGTTTTCACCAACGGCTGCTTCGATCTGCTGCACGCCGGCCATGTGCGCTATCTGGAGCAGGCGCGCCAACTCGGCGACCGCCTGATCGTAGCGGTCAATGACGACGTCTCGGTGCGGCGCCTGAAGGGCGAGGGCCGCCCCCTCAATGCGGTCGAGCGCCGCATGGCGGTGCTCGCGGGCCTGGAAAGCGTCGATTGGGTAACGAGTTTTGCCGAGGACACGCCGGAGGCCCTGCTCGAACAGGTGCGCCCCGATGTGCTCGTCAAGGGCGGCGACTATGGCCGCGAGCAGGTGGTGGGCTGGCAGATCGTCGCCGGCTACGGCGGCGAGGTGCGCCCGCTCGGCTTGCTGGAAGGCTGTTCCACCACCGCCATCGTCGAAAAAATCCGCACCCCTCCGTCCGACCCGCACCGCTGAAGGTCATTCACGCTTGCACCCATCTACCGAGTCACACGGACGCGCTCCAACCCGCTTCGCCCGCCTGCGCACTGCCATCCGCACCCGTTATGCCTGGATCGCGTTGCTGCTGTTCTTCGCGATCTGCTTCCTCCCGGACAACCGCACCGCCGCCACCAATCTTTACCGCCTGCTGGTGGTGGTGCCCATGCTGCTGTGTTTCCGGCCTGCCGATCTGCGGCTGATCTGGCAACAGGCTCCGGCGCGCTGGTTTCTGCTGCTGTGCGGCTGGCTTTCGCTCACCCTGCTGTGGGATGGCTGGAGCCACACCGATTTCAAGCTGCTGCTGCGCGAGTTGAACGTGCTGGCGCTGTTTTATCTGGTCTATCTGGTCGGCACCCTGCATCGGGCGCGGGTACCGACCTTGCTGACCGGCCTGATGGTGCTCGGGCTGGGCGGTGCCGCGCTGATCGTCGCGGACTGGCCCCAGGGCTGGAAGCAGCACGCACTGTCGGCGCGCGGCGTGTTCAATCACCATGTGACCGTCGGTTGGGCACTGGCGATGGTCGCCATCGTCGCCCTGTATCAAACCCTGAACATGACGCGACGGAGTTTGGCGTGCGCCTGCGGGTTCGCTGCCCTCGCGCTGGGGATGCTGGTGTTCTGGGTGCAGGCGCGCGGCGCCTATGTGGTGCTGGGAGCGGGGACGCTGCTGCTGCTCGCCTTGTTTCCGGGCCGGCGCGCGGCGATCCTGGCCATCGCCACCGCCGGTCTGACACTGCTGCTGGCACTGATCTTCCGGCAGGAACTGACCCTGGTTGCCGGCCATGTGGTCGAGCGTGGCACTTCCATGCGCCTGCCGATCTGGCGCAACGGGTGGGAGGCGGTGACCGACTCCTGGCGCTGGCTGTGGTTCGGTCACGGACTGTCCGTTGACTCCGAGAACTGGAACGGCGGTATCGTCGCGCGGCACTACCACAATCTGCTGTTGAATCAGGCGTTTTACGCCGGGTTGATCGGTGTCGGGCTGTATCTGGGATGGCTCGCGAGCCTGCTGCGGGCGGCGGTTCGGGAGCGCCACCTGTGGCTCTGGGGTGCGCTGGTCTTCGCCATGCAGTTCGGCTTCATCACCGACGGCGACCAGTTGTTCGTGAATCCTTCCGCGATACTGCTGGCCTTCCTGCTGCCGGCGTTCCTGCTCGGGTTTCGGGTGCCGGTGCCGGTTCGGCCGCCTTCACCGGCCCGAGTCGCATGATGCCGCGACGGCAGCGCGGACATTGGCGCGCAGATGGTCGGGATCGATGGTGCCGATCACCAGGCTGCCGACCCCGGCGTGGGCCAGGATGCGCGCGAAGGTCGCGCGCACACTAGCGTCGCCCGCAACCAGCGCGTGGCCGCTCGCCAGGGCCTTCTTGATCAGCACGCCGGTGCCCAGTTCGCGGCAGCGGTCGATCACCGGGATTTCGGTTTCGTCGGCGAGATTCCAGCTCACCATGAGCAGATCGCACCGCGCCGCCGCGCGCAAACCGCCCGCCACCGTCTTGGTGGACATGCCGAAGCCGCGCAGTTTTCCCTCCCGTTTCAGCTCCGCCAGGGTTTCGAGCGCGCCGGATTGCTCGATGATCAGCTCGTCGTTGCCATCGGAGTGGATCAGCACGATATCCAGCACCCCGGTTTGCAGGCGCCGCAGGCTGCGCTCGACGCTGGCGCGGACATGGCCCGGCGAAAAATCGTGCCGCGACACGCCGGCTTCGAACTCCTCGCCGACCTTGGTGCAGATTACCCAGTGGTCGCGTGTGCCGCGCAGCAGGCGGCCGAGCCGTGCCTCGCTGTCTCCGTAGGCGGGGGCGGTGTCCAGCAGATTGATACCCAGATCCCGCGCCAAGTCGAGCAGGGCGCGGACGGCACGGTCGTCGGGGATGGTGAAACCCCGAGGGTACTTCAGGCCCTGATCGCGGCCGAACTTGACGGTGCCCAGCCCGAGCACGCCGACCTCGATGCCGGCGCGCCCGAGCCGGCGCCGGGGCAATTCCAGCTCAGGCGCCAAAGGCGGTCTCCCAGGGCGTGGGGGCCAGCGCGGGACGCGGCAGCGGCAACACCGGCACGGGCGCGCCGGACGGCGTGATCCCGCGCAGTGTCAGCCGTTCCACCACGCTGTGGGCCAGGTGCGGGCACAGGGTCAGCTTGGTGGGCCAGGCGACCAGTGCATTGGCGCCATTGCCGACCCAGTCCGCGAACGCCTGATCGGGGCGCAGCAGCCGTGGCTGGCGGGGTTCGGCGCGCTCGACCGCCAGGGTCGCCCAGCGCGCCGGCCCCAGCTCGACCCAGGGCAGCAGTGCCGCCAACTCCTGCCGGGCCAGCGCGATGAGCGCATCTGGCGCCATCCCGACGCCCTGCTCGGCCAGCGTTCCGCCCAGATACCAGACCTGCTCGCCGCCGCCGGCGGGATGACTGGAAATGGTCAGGCGCGGCGTGGTCTCACGCCCCAGGCAATGGCCATGCAGGGCGTGGGGATAGCGATGCCGGACCATCACCTGGTGCAACGGCCGCCGCTGCATGGCCGGGGTGGCAGCGCCGATCGTCGCGAGCAGCCCGGCATTGCCGGCGCCGGCCGCGAACACGAAGGCCGCCGGCGCCAGGCGCCGGGTGCCGGTCGCGGTCCGCAGGTCGAGGGTCAGACGTCCGGAGTCCGCCGCGGTCCAAGCGGTCGCGGCGCCAGCGAGGGAGTAAATGGCGTCCGGGCAGGTGTCGGCGAGCGCCGCCACCAGGCTGGGCACATCCAGCACCAGATCCACCAGACGGTACAGGGATCCGGAGAAACCCGCCGCGCGAAAGATCGGCGGCCGCCGATCCGCGGCCACGGTTTCCACCCGGCCACGCACCGCCTTGCTGGCAAGGAACGCCGTCATGCGCCCGGCGACGGCGCCGGTGGACCAGAGGTAGAAATGATCGCTCAGCACCCGGACGCGGCGCAGATCCACCGCGCCCGCGCCGCGCAGGCAGCGGCGCCAGTGGTCGGGCATCTCGGCGATGGCCTCGGCTGCGCCCGACAAGGCGCCCGCCAGGCTGTACTTGATGCCCCCGTGGATCATGCCCTGGCTGGCCAGCGTCTGCCCGGAACCGAGCGCGGTCGCCTCCAGCAGGATCGCGCTATAGCCCCGGTTGCGCAGATCGTTGAGCAGCCAGAGTCCGGCGATGCCACCGCCGACAATGACGATATCGACGTTGACGACCGGGGGCGTGGACATGGCGCGGGGATCGCGGAAACTCGCAGTAGCTCAGTATAGCGGGCTTGCCGGAAGCGGCGCCGCAACATGCATCGCCCCAACCTTCCGGCTATGCTGCCCGCCGGAGGAACCGTGCCTGCCCGCCTGCTCTATTCCCTGTTGCTGTATCTGCTGCTGCCCGCGGTACTGCTGCGCCTGTGCTGGCGCGCGCGCCGTGCACCGGACTATGCGCGGCGCTGGGGCGAACGGTTCGGCTGGGTCGCGCCGCTGTCCGGACCCGTGATCTGGGTACACGCGGTGTCGGTTGGCGAGACACTCGCCGCCGCGCCGCTGATCCGGCACTTGCGGACCCACCACCCCCGCGCGACGCTGCTGGTGACCACCACCACGCCGACCGGCTCGCAGCGGGTGCACGCCCTGTTCGGCTCCGATGTCGCCCATTGTTATGCACCCTACGATTTTCCGGATGCGGTAGCGCGGTTTCTGCGCCGTGCCGGACCCGCGTTGCTGATCATCATGGAAACCGAGCTCTGGCCCAACCTGCTGCACGCCTGCGCGGCACGGGGGATTCCGGTGGTGCTCGCCAACGCGCGGCTCTCGGCGCGCTCGGCGCGGGGCTATGCGAAAGTGAAAGCCCTCACCGCGCCCATGCTGCGCGCGCTGACCCGGGTCGCGGCGCAAACTTCAGCCGATGGTCAGCGCTTGCTGGCGCTGGGACTGGCGCCGGACAAATTGCGGATCACCGGCAATCTCAAGTTCGATCTCGATCTGAGCCCCGAACTGCGTGCCCGGGCGGCCGCGCTGCACACAGCCTGGGCCGGATCGGGGCCGCGTCCGGTGTGGCTTGCCGCCAGCACCCACGCGGGCGAGGACGAACCGATACTGGCGGCCCACGCCGAAATCCTGCGCGTCCTGCCCGCTGCCCTGCTGGTGCTGGTGCCGCGCCATCCGGAACGCTTTGCGAGCGTTCATGCCGCCTGCGTCCGCGCGGGGTTCGCGACCCGGCGCCGTTCCGAGGCTGGCGCCATAGCGCCGGAAACCCAGGTGCTGCTGGGCGACACCATGGGCGAGCTGCTCATGTTTTGCGGTGCCGCGGATGTGGTTTTCGTCGGGGGAAGTCTGGTGCCCGTGGGCGGTCACAATCTGATCGAGCCCGCCGCCTGGGAACGTCCGGTACTGGCCGGGCCGCATCTGTTCAACTTCGCCGAGGCGGCGGCGCTGTTGCTGAACGCCGGCGGACTGCGTGTCTGCTCCGCGGCAGAGCTCGCATCCGCGGTCATCGAATTACTGACGGAACCGGACCATCGCGCGACGATCGGGGCGGCGGCGCGCGCGGTAGCCGAGGCCAACCGCGGCGCCCTGGCGCGACTGGCGGCGGTTATCGAACCGCTTTGCCCACCGTTAGGCCTGCATCGAGCCCGCGATTGAGCTGTTCGACATCGCCGGGGCTCAGTTGCCCGGCCACTTCCTTCAGCCGCAGCATGCTGTTGATGTAGTCGAAGCGCGCGTTGGCGTAATCGCGTTGCGCCTGATAAAGGGTACGTTGCGAAATCAACACATCGACGATATTGCGCGTACCCACCTCATAGCCCGCCTGGGTGGCATCGAGCGCGCTCTGCGCCGACGTGATCGCCTGGGCGCGCGCGCTGATGCGCGCGGCATCGGTCAACACCTGGAGGTGCTGGGAGCGCGCGCGCTGCGTGGTGGTCCGCTGCGCCAGCACATAGTTTTCCTGACTGCGGATACGTTCCTGGTACGCCTGTCGCTCCCGGGAACTGGTGGCGCCACCGGAATAGAGCGGGGCGTTCAGGTGCAGACCCAGCACCGTGGATTCCAGGTCGGTGGCAAACGGCTGGCTCACCGCCGCATCCGGCAAACCCTGCTGGTTGATCAGACCACCGTCGCGGTGCAGCGTGCCGTCGTTCAGATTCTTCTGATATTCAAGCGAGGCAGTCACTTTCGGCAGGTGCTCGGCCCTCGCGGCCGTCGCGGCCTTGTCCGCCGCATCCACATCCAGCCTGGCCACACGCAGCGCAAAATTGTTGGCCTGCGCAAATTGCACCCAGGACTCGCGATCGATCGGCTCGGGCTTGGTGATGGGGAAATCCTTGGCCAGCCCGGTGATTTGTTCGTGCGGTTTACCAGTCAGAACTTCCAGCGCCTCGAAAGCGATATCGAGCGCGCTCTTGGCTTCCAGCGTGTTGACCGTGGCGCCGTCGTAGGCGGCCTGTGCCTCATGCACATCGGTGATCGGCAGCAATCCCACGTCAAAGCGCTCTTTGGTTTGCTCGAGCTGGCGACCTATGGCGCGCTCCTCGGCTTCCGCCAGGGTCAGATTTTCATTGGCGCGCAACACACCGAAATAGGCATCGGTGACGTCGAGCACGATGCTCTGCTGGTCGGCGGCGAACTGGGCCGCGGCGCGTTGATCCAGATCCTTGCCGCGCTGGAAGTTGAACCACGCGGGCAGATCGAACACCGGCTGGGTCAGGGACAGGCGATACGCTTCCGTGGCGTCGTGATAATCACCGATCGACTGGGCCAGAAAGTCGGCGCCGAGCACGCGGGAGTTGTGTTGTGTCCCCCGCCCTTCCTGAACACCGACCGAGCCGGTGATGCTGGGCAGCAGGGCGGCGCGCGCCTGCGGCAGGGCTTCCTGACCGGCTTTATAGGTGGCTTCCGCCGCTTTGAGCTGGGGCGCGTTGCCCATCGCCAGATCATAGATCTCAAGCAGGGTTTCGGCCCGAAGCCCGGTGCTGAACAACACCGCCGCCAGTGAAGCGCATGCCAACCGCGCGCTGGTTTTCCGCATGATTCTTATCCCGTGGAATTTTTGATGGACCGGAGTCTACCAGATATGAAATTTGCGGCGTGATACCCTTGGCCCGGCGCGACAAGGTGCGCCGAACCGCTTCTGGAGTCCGATGAAAAAACGCGATCGATCCGCGCCTGCGACAACGTTGCCTCCGGCGTCGCTCAGGGCGGAGGATGTGGAAATTCTGGAACGCACGACCCGTTATCAGGGCTTTTTTTCGCTCGACACCGTCAGTCTGCGCCACCGGCTGTTCGCGGGAGGCTGGAGCCGGCCCATGACGCGGGAGCTGTTTGTGCGCGGCGCGGCGGTGGGCGTGCTGCTCTACGATCCGGAGCGCCGCCTGGTGGGTCTGGTGGAACAGTTTCGCGTCGGCGCCCTCGCCGAACCCGGTGGCCCCTGGTTAATGGAGGTCGTGGCGGGCATGCTGAAACCGGGCGAAGATGTGGCCGCCGTGGCGCGACGCGAAACCATCGAGGAAGCCGGCATCGACGCGTTGACGCTGGAGCCGATCTGCCGTTACCTGGTGAGTCCCGGCGGTACCGAAGAAAGCATGACCCTGTTCTGCGGGCTCACCGATCTGCACGGCCGCGAGGGCTGCTTTGGTCTCGCCCATGAACACGAAGACATCCGCCTCCATGTGCTGCCCGAGGCGGACGTATTGGCAGCGCTGGCGGCGGGCGCCTACAACAACGCCGCCACCATCGTCTGCCTGCAATGGCTGGCGTTGAACCGCGACCGGCTTCACGGTTTGGCGACCCACGGACGGCGCGATCCGTAACCAGTCCACAGGACCACCAACGGGGAATTGAGGTAGTGAGACGAACGCGCTACAAGGTCAACCTGAAAGGCTTCATGGCCGACTGCGAAGCCAACTACCGTCGGCTCGCGAAGCTGTTTCCGGACATGGCGGCGCAGGATGAACGCCGTCTCGGCATCAGTGGCCGCGACCAGCTCGAAGTGGTGTTCGCGGTGCGCGAACGCAGCGCCCACACCACGGTGCTCACGCTGCGGCAGCAGGAACCCGGGCGGTCCTGGTGGTTGAACCCACCCCTGCTGGTGGTGCGCATTTACCACGATGCCCTGCTTGCCGAAGTGGTCGCCTGCGAAAGCGAACGCAATATCTGGCCGCGCCAGAGCTATCCGAACCGGAGGATGCTGCAACCCGATGAGAAAGCTCAGTGGAACCGTTTCCTCGGCGAATGGCTGGCTGCCTGCCTGGCGCTGGGCTTCGTCGCGGCCGACTGCCCCGTGCCCTGACGCGCGGCGGCGTCCGCGGAGCGCGTGAGCCATGGACGTTGACACCCAACACCTGATCCAGATCACCGACCCCCATATCGGGTCCCGGCGCGATTACCGGCTGGCGGGCGTCGAGACGCTGGAAACCCTGCGTCTGGTGCTCGCCGAAATCGGCGGCCTGGCGCTGCCGCCGGATCTCATCTGCGTCACCGGCGATATCGCGGCGGAGGGCGCGACCGAAGCCTATCGCCTGTTTACCCAGCAAATACAGTTCCTGGAATTGCCGTACCAGTGGCTGCCGGGCAACCACGACGACGCCCGCGTCATCCAGGAGGGTTTCACCGCCGCTCCCTACTGGCCGCTGCTGGAACTGGGCGCCTGGCGCGTGATTTCCCTCAACACCGCGCAACCGGAGCGGGTCGGAGGGCATCTCGCCGACGAGGAACTCGGCTTTCTGGCGCACTGTCTGGCGGAGGATCCGCTGGCCCCGACACTGCTGTTCATGCACCACCCGCCGATCCCGATCGGCTGCGCCTGGCTGGACGCCCAGCGCATCGACAACGCGGACCGTCTGGAGGCGATCCTGCGCCAGCACACCAATGTGCGCGGGATTTTCACCGGCCACGTCCATCAGGAATTCCACGCCCACTGGGCCGGCACCGAGCTGTACACGACGCCGGCGACCTGTTTTCAGTTTCGCGCGGCGAGTCGCGATTTCGCCCTCAGTGAGCAGCCGCCCGGCTATCGCCGGATCAACCTGCATGCGGATGGCTCGCTGACCACGGACGTGGTGTTCCTGGCTCAGGGTCTCACGCGCGTGGACAAGCAACTGGCCGGCTATTAGCAGGTTGCTGAAAAACTTATGTCTCGGTCGCTGCGCTCCGTGCGCCTCGCATCTGGCCCCCTCGCGACGTTTTTCAGCAACCTGTTAGCGGGCCTCCGCCGGCCGTGAAAGCCGGCCGCGCGCTCAGAAAAACATTTTTCCGCACCCGTCCAGACCCTATAATTCCCGCAGTTTCCGCGACCGGGCGCCCATGGCCACCCTGCTGTACATCCATGGTTTCAACAGTTCTCCCCAGTCCCACAAGGCGGCCGCGACGCGCGCCTGGCTGGCCGCGCGGCATCCCGAGATCGCGTTCCGCTGCCCCTTCCTGAGCCCCTACCCGGACCGGGCGATGGCGCAGTTGCAGGAGGAGGTCGCCGCGCTGACCGGCCCGCTCTATCTGGCCGGCAGCTCGATGGGCGGTTTTTACGCCACCTGGCTTGCGGCGCGGCACGGCGCGCGCGCCGTGCTGATCAACCCGGCCGTGCAGCCCTGGCTCGGGCGCGACCATCTGCTCGGCCCCCAGGCCAACCATCACACCGGCGAGATCGCCATCATCGAACCCGGGCACCTGGAACAACTGCGCACCTGGGAAGTCGAGACTCTCACCCGCCCGCAAGACTTTCTGGTACTGCTCCAGACCGGCGACGAGGTGCTCGACTACCGTCTCGCGGCGGAGAAATACCGCGCCTGCCGGCTGGTGATCGAACCCGGCGGCGACCACGGTTTTCAGAACTTCGAACGCCATTTGCCGGCCATCATCGACTTTTTCCGGGCGCCCGCCGCATGAGCAGTTACGACGCGAGGGACATCGAAGTCCTGACCGGCCTCGACCCGGTGCGCCGACGCCCCGGCATGTACACCGACACCAGCCGCCCCAATCACCTGGTGCAGGAGGTGGTGGACAACAGCGTCGATGAAGCCCTCGCCGGCCACGCCACCCGCATCGCGGTGACGGTGCACGCCGACGGCTCGATCACGGTGAGCGACGACGGCCGCGGCATGCCGGTGGACATCCATCCCGAGCAGGGCCGGCCCGGGGTCGAGGTGATCCTCTCGACGCTGCACGCCGGCGGCAAGTTCTCCAACAAGAATTACCAGTTCTCCGGCGGCCTGCACGGGGTCGGCGTATCGGTGGTGAATGCGCTGTCCGAGCGCCTCGAAGTCACCGTCAAGCGCGATGGCCAGCTCCACCACATGGTCTTTGCCGGCGGCGACAAGCTCAGCGACCTCGCCGTCATCGGCACCTGTGCCAAACGCGAGACCGGCACCAGCGTGCGCTTCTGGCCCGATGCCAAGTATTTCGATTCGCCGCGCCTGGCGCTGCCGCGCCTCAAGTACCTGCTGCGCGCCAAGGCGGTGCTGTGCGCGGGCCTCACGGTCGATTTCACCGACGCTGCGAGCGGCGAGCACGAGTCCTGGTGCTACCGCGCGGGGCTCGGCGACTATCTGCTGGTCACCACCGTGCCCTGGGCGCCGCTGCCGACGCAGCCCTTCACCGGCAGCTTCGCCGCCGCCCACGAGGCGGTCGACTGGGCCGTACAGTGGCTGCCGGAAGGCGGCGACCTACTGCAGGAAAGCTACGTCAACCTGATTCCGACGGCCCAGGGCGGCACCCACGTCAACGGTTTTCGCACCGGGCTGCTGGAAGCCCTGCGCGAGTTCTGCGAATTCCGCAACCTGCTGCCCCGGGGCCTGCGCCTCGCGCCCGAGGACATCTGGGACCGCGCCTGCTATGTGCTCTCCGCCAAGCTCGGCGAGCCCCAGTTTTCCGGCCAGACCAAGGAGCGGCTGTCGTCGCGGGAAGCGGCGCCCTTCATCAGCGGCGTGGTGAAGGACGCCTTCAGTCTGTGGCTGAATCAGCACACGGCGGAGGCGGAAAAACTCGCGGAACTCTGCATCGCCAGCGCCCAGGCGCGGCAGAAGTCGGCCAAACAGGTGGCCCGCAAGCGCATCACTTCCGGCCCGGCGCTGCCCGGCAAGCTCGCCGACTGCACCTCGGGCGATCCGGCGCAGTCCGAGATTTTTCTGGTGGAAGGCGATTCCGCCGGCGGTTCCGCCAAACAGGCGCGCAGCCGTGAGTTCCAGGCGGTGATGCCGCTGCGCGGCAAGATCCTCAACACCTGGGAAGTGGACGGCACCGAGATTCTCGCCTCGCAGGAAGTGCACGACATCGCGGTGGCGCTCGGCATCGAGCCGGGCAGCAGCGATCTCGCCGCGCTGCGCTACCACAAGGTGTGCATCCTGGCCGACGCGGATTCCGACGGCGCCCACATCGCCACCTTGCTGTGCGCGCTCTTCGTGCGTCACTTCCGGCCACTGGTGACCGCGGGCCATGTGTTCGTGGCGACACCGCCGCTGTTTCGCATCGACCTGGGCAACGACACCTGGTACGCGCTGGACGACGACGAGCGCCGCGGCATCCTCGACCGCCTGGAGGCGGAGAAGCGCCGCGGCAAGGTGCAGATCACCCGCTTCAAGGGTCTGGGCGAGATGAATCCGCTGCAACTGCGCGAGACCACCATGGCGCGCGACACCCGGCGTCTGGTGCAGCTCACGGTCGCGAGCGGCGACGACACCAACGAACTGCTCGACATGCTGCTCGCCAAAAAACGCGCCGGCGACCGCAAGAACTGGCTCGAAGAAAAAGGCGATCTAGCCGAAGTCATCTGATTTTCCGGGCGCGCCGCGGCCGCGCCCCAGCGAGGCAAACCATGTCCGACCCGACCGCCACCGATCCCGCCGCTTTCGACCCCAATTTCGAAAGCCGGCCGCTGCGCCAGTTCGCCGAGAAGGCATACCTCGATTATTCGATGTACGTGATTCTCGACCGCGCCCTGCCCAGCGTCTGCGACGGCCTCAAGCCCGTGCAGCGGCGCATCGTGTACGCCATGAGCGAGCTCGGTCTGGCCGCCACCGCCAAGTTCAAGAAATCCGCGCGCACCGTGGGCGATGTCATCGGCAAGTTCCATCCCCACGGCGACAGCGCCGCCTACGAAGCCATGGTGCTGATGGCGCAGCCGTTCTCCTACCGCTATCCGCTGGTCGAAGGCCAGGGCAACTGGGGCTCGCCGGACGATCCCAAATCCTTCGCCGCCATGCGCTACACCGAGTCGCGGCTGTCGGCGTTCGCCGACCTGCTGCTCGCCGAACTCGGCCAGGGCACGGTGGCGTGGCAGCCCAACTTCGACGGCACCCTCGAAGAACCGACGGTGCTGCCGGCCAAGGTGCCCAACATCCTGTTGAACGGCGGCAGCGGCATCGCGGTGGGCATGGCGACCGACATCCCGCCGCACAATCTGCGCGAAGTGGCCGCCGCCTGCATCCGCCTGCTGGAACAGCCCGACGCCGGCGTCGCCGAACTCTGCGAACACATCCAGGGGCCGGATTTTCCCACCGCCGCCGAAATCATTTCGCCGCGCGCCGACATCCTCGCCATCTATCAAACCGGGCGCGGCTCGGTGCGCGCGCGCGCCGTCTGGCATCCGGAGGACGGCGAGATCATCGTCACCGCCCTGCCCTATCAAAGCTCGCCGGCGCGCATCCTGGAGCAGATCGCCGCGCAGATGCAGGCCCGCAAACTGCCCATGGTGGCGGACCTGCGCGACGAATCCGATCACGAGAATCCCACCCGCCTGGTGATCGTGCCGCGCTCCAACCGCGTCGATGCCGACGCGCTGATGAGCCACCTGTTCGCGAGCACCGATCTTCAGCGCAGCTACCGCGTCAATCTCAACCTGATCGGCCGCGACGGCCGGCCCGCGGTCAAACCCCTGCACCGGATTCTCGGCGAGTGGCTCGACTTCCGCCTCGCCACCGTGCGCCGGCGCCTGGAACACCGGCTGGAGAAAGTCGAATCAAGACTGCACCTGCTCGCGGGCTACCTGATCGCCTACCTCAACATCGACGAAGTGATCGCCATCATCCGCACCGAGGAGCAGCCGCGTGCGGAACTGATGCGTCGCTTCGGTCTCACCGAAATCCAGGCCGACGCCATTCTCGATCTGCGTTTGCGCCAGCTCGCCAGACTCGAAGAAATCAAAATCCGCGGCGAGCAGGATGAACTCGGCGCCGAGCGCGAACAGTTGCAAGCCACGCTCGGCTCCGAACCGCTGATGAAAAAACTGATCCGCGACGAACTGACCGAGATCGCGGAAAAATTCGGCGACCCGCGCCGGGCGCCCCTGGTCACGCGCCCCGAAGCCGCCGTGTTCCGCGACGACGAACTAGTCAGCGCCGAGTCGGTGACCGTGGTGCTGTCCCGCATGGGCTGGATCCGCGCCGCCAAGGGCCATGAGGTCGACGTGGAAAACCTGAGCTACAAATCCGGCGACGGTTTCCTCGCCGCCGCGCGCGGCCGCGCCAATCAGGCCGCGGTGCTGCTCGACACCAGCGGCCGCGCCTACTCGCTGCCCGCCCACAGCCTGCCCTCCGCGCGCGGCCAGGGCGAGCCCGCCACCGGCCGCCTGAACGCGCCGTCGGGCGCGCTGTTCTGCGGTCTGACCATGGGCAGCGACGAGCAGCGGATCCTGCTCGCCACCGACGCCGGCTACGGCTTCGTCACCACCCTCGGCGATCTGCAAACCAAGAACCGCGCCGGCAAACAGGCGCTGACCGTGCCCGAACGCAGCCAGGTATTGCCGCCGCTGCCGGTGACGCCCTCCGCCACCGCGCTGGTCGCCGCCATCAGCAACGAAGGCCGCCTGCTCGTGTTTCCGCTCGCGGAACTGCCGGAACTGGCGCGCGGCAAGGGCAACCGCATCATCAACATTCCCGCCGCGCGGGCGCAGAGCCGCGAGGAATTCATGGTCGCCGCCACCGTGGTCGACAGCGGCCAAGAACTGGTGCTGCACGCCGGCAAGCGCCACATCGCCATTCCCTACCGCGACCTGGAACACTATCGCGGCGAGCGCGGCCGCCGCGGCAACACGCTGCCGCGGGGTCTGCAAAAGGTTGAGCGGGCCGAGGTGCGGGGGTGATGTCACAGGAAGAGATGGAAAAACGGTACCCACACGCTGCGCGCTGAAGGGTCGGGCTTGGCGCGCGATGCCCCCTTTGCTTCCACCTGTTTTCGTACATACACCAACCCCGTGGCCATCACATACGATCCGAAGAGGAGAGCCGATGCGCTGGCCGAGCGGGGGCTTGACTTTGAAGACGCCGCGCTGGTCTTCGCGGGCCCGTATTTTGAGGTCGAGGACATTCGCAAGGAGTTTGGCGAACGGCGCTTCATCTGCCCGCGAGCGATTGGTAGTGATTGGCTACACGCCGCGTGGCGCGGATCGCCATGTCTTCAGCATGAGGGAAGCCAATGACCGCGAACAAGTGCGCATCGCCCCGCTCCTTGGGCTCTGACATGGCCCGCGTCAAAGCGCATGTCATTCAGCCGCACGAGTACGACGAACTTCCCGAACTAACCGACGAGATGCTGGCGCGCGGCAAAGTGAACAAGGGCGGCCGCCCGCGTTCGGCGAACCCTCGAATACCTATCTCCATCCGCCTGCCCGAGGATGTGATTCAAAAATGGCGGGGAACCGGGCCTGGCTGGCAAACGCGAATGGCCGAACAGCTCGCCGAGGTTCCTCCGAGGTGACCCCCATGTCCCGTCGGCGCAAGTCCGCCCCACGACTGTGGACGCTCACCACATCAGATCATCCGGTACCGGGTAATCGGCGTAGGGATCGGTTTCCGGCTTTTCCTGCGGCGCGGACTGCGCATTGAGCACCACCACGCAGCCCGGATCACGCTGGACGATTTTCTCGGCGGTCGCCGCTGGTACCAGTTCATAGGCCTGGTCGAATCTGACCACGGCCAGAACGCCGTTGATCACCTGGGCACGCTGCGCCTTGTGCATCGTGATTTTCTTTACCTTGCCAGCGTCGACGAACTGAAAGGTGCTGTCGCCTCCGCTGCGCGCCTGCCGCTGGGTCTCGATCAACTGGCGGATCTGGGCGGCCCGGGCCTTGCGCTCCCGCTCCGCCACCTGTTCGCGATTGCGGTCGCGGTCGCTTTCCGCCTTGTGCTGCTGGGTCTGGCGCGCCTGTTCGGCCACGACGTCCGGCGCGTTGCCGCGCTGCGCCTGCCGCTTTTCCTTGGTCGCTTTCTTGATCTGGTGGGGCTTGACCAGGCCCGCCTTGAGCAACTGGTCTTGCAGGGGATTGGCCATGGTCGTCGCGCCCTGTGAATGAAGTGATCCGGCAACCCGGGCACGCTGCCGGCTGAACGAACCGGAACGCGGAGTGCCGTCATGAGCGGCGCATAGTGCCCCATTTGCGCGGGCTATGGGTAGAGGAAGACGGGCGCCATCAGCGCCGGCCGGCGTAAATCGCGTTACGCTACGTGCTTCCCGGGCACGCTCGGTCGATAACCGCGGACGGAAACGATCGTCCGGCGGTCGTGGCGGCCCATCAACCGTTCGCCCTTCAGACCCTTTGCGGAGAACTGTATGAGCACTCAGGTAACCAACGCGGATCAGATCGCCTTCTGGAATGCCAAGGCCGGCAGCAAGTGGGTGGAATACCAGACGCAGCTCGACCGGCAGATCGGCGGGCTGGGCGACGCCATGCTGCGGGCAGCAGAGCTTGGCGCTGGCCATCGGGTGCTGGATGTGGGTTGCGGCTGTGGCGCCACCGCCTTGCAGGCGGCGGAGCATGTGGGCGCCTCCGGGACTGTCACCGGGGTCGATGTGTCCGCGCCCATGCTCGCGCGGGCGCGGGCGCGGGCGCGAGCCAGTCAGGGCGGCTTGAGTCAGGTGAATTTTGTGGAAGCCGACGTCCAGGCGGATGCGCTCGGCGCAGCGCTGTACGACCGCGTCATCTCCCGGTTTGGGGTGATGTTCTTTACCGATCCGGTGGCTGCGTTCCGGAATATCCGCGCGGCGATGGCGCCGGCGGGACGACTCGCATTCGTGTGCTGGCGCGGCGCCGACGAAAACCCCTGGATGAGCGAACCTGTCAACGCGGCCGCCCGCCATGTCGCCCTGCCACCGGCCCCGCCGGCGGATGCCCCCGGCCCCATGGCCTTCGCGGATCCGGAGCGGGTGCGGCGCATACTCGACGCAGCCGGCTTGAGCCGCATCGACATACAGAAACACGACGCGCCCTGTGTGATTGGTGGCGGCGGCGACCTCGACAGCTGCGTCGATTTCCTGTTCAACGTCGGCCCCCTGAGTCGCGCGCTGATGAGCGCGGATTTCAATGAACAGAGCAAGGCGGCGATTCGCGCATCCGTTTGCGATGTCCTGCGGCCCTACCTGACACCCACCGGCGTGGTGATGCCCTGCGCGGTGTGGATCGTGACCGCCAACAACGCTTGAATCGACGCCGCATTTTGCCAACAATCATTCTTCGTAATACTGTTCAGGCCGCGCGTGATTCGCTGTGCTTGCCCGATCCGCGCATCGATGGCGGATCTGTCCCCACCATTTCAACCCGTCGGAGCCCGCCATGGGTCAGCAGTACAACCAGTTGTCCGAACAACATATCCGGTTCATCGCTGAACAGCGGATTTTCTTTGTCGGCACCGCCACCGCCGACAGTCGCGTGAGCGTTTCTCCCAAGGGGATGGATTCGTTGCGCGTTCTCGATCCCGGGCGCGTTGTCTGGCTGAACGTAACGGGCAGCGGCAACGAGACTGCGGCCCACGTCCAGCACAACCCTCGCATGACCATCATGTTTTGTGCGTTTGACGGCGATCCGCTGATCATGCGGCTCTACGGCACCGCGAAAGTGATTCATAACGGCGATCCGGAATGGGCTGAATTGTTGCCGCTGTTCAAACCCTTGCCGGGCGCGCGGCAACTGTTCGACGTGGCCATTGATCTGGTGCAGACCTCCTGCGGGATGGCGGTACCCCGTTACGCGCTGGTGGAAGATCGAGAGCTGCTGAACGACTGGGCAGAGAAGAAGGGCCAGGACGGCATCGAGCGGTACTGGGCGGAGAAAAACCACAGCACCATTGACGGCATTCCGACCAACATTCTCTCGAAAACGATTGGCGCGAAAACGATTGCCGGCAGCACTGGTCAATCCGGCGGTTCATAGCCGCGCGCGGGGGCGGGACGCGGCCCCACACTGAACGAACCCGCAAGCTGGAAAATCAGCTGACAAATCCGTTGATGTAGGCCTTCAGCAGCCTCGGATCATCCCAGGGCACATCGTGATAGCCCTGCGTCAAATACTGACTGTGTGGATCGCGCAGCCATTCGTTCGGAAACAGTGCGATGGTTTCCGGATGCTCCGCGAGCACCTGCCGTTCGTAAGCAACTCCGGAAAGCCGACACCACAGCGCGCGGAAGAGATCGCGGCCGAACAGCCGCGCGACCGTGCAGGGCGGCGTCGGACGCGGATTGAGTTCGATAAAATAGGCCGCGTTGGTCTCGTGTTCGATGATGAAGTTGGCGGCGCTGAAGCCACTGTTGCCACTCCGGCGCAACAGGGCTCGGGTGGCCTGCTCGGCCTCCGGGTTGTCGACAAAGCGCAGAACACTGCTCGGACCCCTGGGTGCCGGGTGAGTGAGATACTTGAGCAGGGTTGCAGTCTCCAGCACCTCTCCGCGCCACGACACGCTGGACTGTGTGGCCACGGCACCCTGAATATACTGCTGCACCAAAAGCCGTTGCCCCTCGCCGTTGCCGCCAAGATCGCGGTAAGCGGCGACAGCTTCGGCGGATGTCGCACAGATCCTCACCGCGTTGCCGGCATGGCCGTACTCGCCCTTGAGCACCAGGGGATAGCCGTGTTCGTCGCCAAACTCCGTTACGTCATCCTGACGATTCGCCAACACCTGCTTGGGCACGCGCAGACCAAGCTCCGCCGCGAGGGCATTCGTCTCGATCTTGCTCAGCATGGCCCGGTGAAACGCGGGCTCGCCCAGCGAGCGCCTGACCAGATCCACCACATCCGCAAAGCGTTTATCGACCTGCCCGTTGGCGTCCGCATCGATGATATTGTGGAAAAAGCGCACGGCGAGTTCGCAGGCCGGAATCAGGAACACCGGCTGATATTGCCGCACCGAGGCCGCTAGGCCGGGAAACGCGCTGCCACTGGTCGGCGCCGTATAGGCATATTCGTTGTAGCGGGTGTTCGACAGATAGCTTTCGGGATGGCAATAGGACGCGACACTGAATCCCGCCTGGGTAAGCACCGCCGGCAGGCGCGCCGCGCCGAGCCAGTTGGGCGAAAGCAGCACGACCATGACCCGCAGGCGGGAAATTGCAGCTTCGTCGGCCATCGTCGGGTCCATCGGGAGGCGAGAATCGGGCCGGCATTGTATTGAGATGGCGCCGCACAACACAATCAATCGCGCGGTACCGGGGGCCGGCGGGCGGGAGCTTCTGCCACAATAGACGCCATCGACAACTGCGGGGTCACGGGATGCGGCCAGGAATCTCCGACAAGCTCCAGTGGGCCGTGGACCTCCATCAACAGGGCCGGATCGCGCAGGCGGAGGCTTTGTATCAGGAGATTCTGAAGGTCGAGCCCGGGCACTTCGACGCGCTGCATCTGCTGGGCGTGGCCCGTCTGCAAGGCGGCAATCCCGAAGCGGCGCTGGAATTGATCGGCCGGGCCATCCGCATCAACTCCCGCAATGCCGATGCCCTGACCAACCTCGGCAACGCGCTGCGCGAACTGGGTCGTCACGCGCAGGCGCTGACCTGCTACGAGCGCGCGCTCGCCATCCGACCGGACGCGCCGGAATCCCATTACAACCGCGCACTGACGTTGCAGGAATTGCATCGCCATGACGCTGCCGTGGCCGGGTATGAACGCGCGCTCGCGCTGCGGCCCGGGTATATCGAAGCGCGCTACAACCGCGGCGTGGTATTGCAGGACAGCAAGCGCCATGAGGATGCCGCGCTGGCGTTTGCACAGTTGCTGGAGGTCGCACCCGATTGCCCCTACGCGGCGGGCAAACTGGGCTACCTGAACTTGCTGTGTTGCGACTGGCGTTCGTACCACGACGCATTGGCCCGACTGATCGACGACGTCAACGCCGGCCGGCGCGTCTGCGATCCGTTTTCGTTCACCGCCCTGTCGAACACGGCGGCGGCACAACTTGCCTGCGCAACAACCTATGCCGCGGACAAATATCCGCCGGCAGCCACGCCCCTGTGGTCGGGCGAGCATTACCATCACGACAAAATCCGGGTTGCGTACCTGTCGGCGGATTTTCACGAACATGCCACCACACACCTGATGGCTGGACTGTTCGAGCATCACGATTCCGATCGCTTCGACATCACGGCCATTTCGTTTGGCCCGGATCGCCAGGATTCCATGCGCAGTCGCCTGGTCGACGCATTCGATCATTTCATCGACGTGCGCGCCAAAACAGACCGCGAAGTCGCGCTGTTGCTGCGCGCGCTGGAAATCGATATCGCCGTTGATCTCAAAGGCTATACCCAGGGCGGCCGCACGGGAATTCTGGCCCGGCGCCCGGCACCGGTTCAGATCAACTATCTGGGCATGCCGGCCACCATGGGCGCGCGCTACATCGATTACATCATCGCGGATCCCCGGGTCATTCCGCCGGAAGACCACCCGCATTACTCGGAGCAGGTCCTGTACCTACCGGACAGCTACCAGGCGACCGACGACCGTCGGCAAATCGATGCTCACACGCCCTCTCGCGCCGAGCTCGCCCTCCCGGAGGATGGCTTCGTCTTTTGCTGCTTCAACAATAACTACAAGATCACGCCAGAGCTTTTCACCATCTGGATGCGGTTGTTGCACCAGGTATCGGACAGCGTGCTCTGGTTGCTGGAGGACAACCCGGTCGCCACACGCAACCTGCGGGCGCAGGCCCGGCTGCATGGCATCGCGCCGGAGCGACTGGTGTTCGCGCCCCGTGTCCCCGCCGGAGCCCATCTGGCCCGCCACCGGCGCGCGGACCTGTTTCTCGACACCCTGCCCTACAACGCGCACACCACGGCGAGCGATGCGCTGTGGGCAGGCTTGCCGGTGCTGACCTGCGCGGGAGAAACCTTTGCGGGCCGGGTCGCCGCCAGTCTGCTGGACGCGGTCGGCTTGTCCGAACTGATAACCCATGATCTCGACCGCTACGCGGCACTGGCCCTTGCGCTTGCCCGCCATCCCGAACGGCTGCGCGAAATCCGTACTCGCCTCGCACGCAACCGCGGTACCTGTCCGCTCTTCGCCACGGACCGGTTTCGCCGCCATCTTGAATCCGCTTATGTCACCCTGTGGGAGCGCCTCCGCCGAGGCGAGCTGCCAGCAACTTTCAGCGTGATGCGGGAGTCCTGATTGGCAAAACCGCTCTCCGCCTCGACCTTGGCCGGGTGAGCAAATGCGAGCAAAAGCGGTATGAACAAATCGGTGCGCAAACGGATCGATCGCGGTCCGCCGGGCTGGCCTGCCGATCGACTCAGCGATGCCGGGCCCGCACCAGGTCGACGATGACCTGCAGGATGGCGGTCGGGGATGGCGGACAGCCGGGGACGCTCGCATCGACCGGCAACACATTGGCGACCGCACCGCAGCTCGCGTAGCTCGCGCCGAAGATGCCGCCGGTGCAGCCACAGTCGCCCACCGCCACCACCAGCCGCGGCGGCGGCGTCGCCTGATAGGTGCGGAGCAGCGCCTCGCGCATGTTGCGGGTCACCGGCCCTGTCACCAGCAGCAGGTCGGCATGGCGCGGGCTGGCCACGAAGCGGATGCCGGCGCCCTCGAGGTTGTAGTAGGCATTGCCGAGGGCATGAATCTCCAGTTCGCAGCCATTGCAGGAGCCGGCATCCACCTGGCGGATGCAGAGCGCGCGCCCGAGCAGCATGCGCAGATCCTCGTGCAGGCGCTGGTCTGGCAGGCGGTCGGCGTCCGGGGCGGGAAGCGGTTCGCTGCGCAGGCCGCTGCGGGCAATGACGCGCAGGATTTTCAGCATGACGGTTCCCCGGTGTTCACAGGTCGTGGCCACTGTAGGCGAGGTTGAAGGATTTATTGATCAACGGGAAGTCCGGCACTATGTTGTCGATGATGGCGTGTTCCAGCGCCGGCCAGTTGTGCCACGACGGATCCTGCGGGCGGCAGCGGGCGATGCGGCCGTCGCCGGCGACTTCGAGCGCCACCAGCAGCGGACCCCGCCAGCCCTCGACCAGCCCGAGCCCGGGCCGGTCGCTGCGCGGCGCCGGCAGCGGGACGCGGATGGCGCCGGCGGGCAGCTCGTGCAGCAGCCGGCGACACAGCTCGATGGCCACCCGCGTCTCTTCGAAGCGCACCGCCACCCGCGCCGCCACGTCACCTTCGTTGCGCGTGACCATGCGCACCTCAAGTCGGTCATAGGGCGGCGCCGGGCAGTCGGTGCGCAAGTCGAACGCCTGCCCGCTGGCACGGCCGGCGAGCCCGGCGAGGCCCAGCCGTGCCGCCAGCTCCGGGCTCACCCGGCCAGCGCCGACGAAGCGATCCTGCAAGCCCGGGTGATCGGTGTAGATGGCGTCGAGCCGGGCGAGCTGCGCCGTCAGCGCGTCGAGCTCCCTGAGTACAAGTCCGGCCGCCGCGGACGACAGATCGTGCATGACGCCGCCCGGCACGACCTCGTCCATCGGGTAGCGGTGACCGTAAATTTCGGCGTTGGTGCGCAGCAGGCATTCCTTGAGGTGCGCGAATTGGCTGAGGCCAAAGGCAAAACCGGCGTCGTTGCCCAGCGCGCCCAGATCGCCCAGATGGTTGGCGAGCCGCTCGCGCTCCAGCGCCAGCGCGCGCAGATAGAGCGCCCGCGGCGGCGGCTCCCCGCCACACAGCCCCTCGAGCGCCATGCAATAAGCCCAGGAAAAACCCGCCGCGCTGTCGCCGCTGACGCGCGCCGCCAGGCGCTGACCCTCGGTGGCCGGGAAGCTCTCGAAGCGTTTTTCGATGCCCTTGTGGACATAGCCCAGGCGCTCTTCGAGCCGCAATACCTTCTCGCCGACCACCGAGAAGCGAAAATGCCCGGGCTCGATGATGCCGGCGTGCACCGGGCCGACCGGAATCTCGTGCACGCCGTCGCCGGCGACGCTGACAAAGGGGTAGGGGCCGGTGGGTGATTCGCCAACCGTACCCGCCGCATCGGCACGCAGCGGGAACAGTCCTTCGGGCCAGGCGTGGCGCAACCAGGGCCGCTGATCGGCAGCCGTGGCGCGCACGCCGAGCAGGTCACAGGCGGCGCGCTGCATGCGCCCGGCGGCGGGGAACAATCCGCTGATGTCCGGATAGTCGAGCGGCCCTCCGGCCGGCAGTGCCAGTTCCAGCCAGTCCAGCGCACGACTTTGCTGCACGACAACGCAGACGCGGAACACGCCCTCGGTGGCCCGTGCATCGCTGGCCCACAGCGCGCCCAGGCGTGCCCCGGCGGCGCGCGCCTGGGCGAGTTGGTCGATCCAGGCATTGGCGTCGAGCCGCTGGCGACGCGCCGTGGTGAAACCCGGTACCGGTGCCAGATCCATGTCCACGACGCTCACCCGATCAGCCCCGCCGCGAGGCGGTACCAGGCGGCGAGCTGACCCGGAATATAGAGCCCCAGCATCAGCACCAGCAGCAGATGCGCGAACACCGGCAGCAGTGCCGGCGAATGCGGCAGCCGGCGCGCGTGGGGCTCGCCAAACACCATCGGCTGCACCCGCCGGAAGATGGCGCCGAAGGCGACGCCGAGCGCCAGCAGCAGGATCGGCGTCGCCCAGGGCTGTTCGCGCATGGCGGTGGTCAGGATCAGGAACTCGCTGGCAAAGACCCCGAACGGCGGCATGCCCAAGATCGCCAGGGAGCCCAGCATCAGGCCCCAACCGATGGTGGGCGAGCGCAGCAACAGGCCGCGGATGTCCTCCATGTTCTGGGTGCCGGCTTTCTGGGTGGCGTGGCCGACGGCGAAGAAAATGGCGCTCTTGGTCAGCGAGTGGACAGTCATGTGCAACAGCGCCGCGAAATTGGCCACCGGACCGCCCATGCCGAAGGCAAAGGTGATGATGCCCATGTGCTCGATCGACGAATAGGCGAACAGCCGCTTGACGTCGCGCTGGCGCCACAGAAAAAACGCCGCCACCAGCACCGACAGCAGACCAAAGCCCATCAGCATGCGCCCCGGCAGATCGCTGTGCAGCGCGCCCACCACCAGGATCTTGCAGCGCACCACCGCGTACAGGGCAACATTCAGCAGCAGCCCGGACAGCACCGCCGACACCGGCGTCGGGCCTTCGGCGTGGGCGTCCGGCAGCCAGTTGTGCAGCGGCACCAGGCCCACCTTGGTGCCGTAGCCGACCAGCAGAAAGACAAAGGCAATCGCCAGCACCGTGGGTTCGAGCTGCCCCTTCACCGCATCCAGATGCGTCCACAGCAGCGCGCCACCGCTGGCCCCGAGCAGGCGCTCGGCGGCGAAGTACAGCAGGATGGTGCCGAACAGCGCCTGGGCAATACCGACGCCGCACAGGATGAAGTACTTCCAGGCCGCTTCCAGGGAGGCGGCGGTGCGATACAGCGACACCAGCAGCACGGTGGTCAGCGTGGCCGCTTCCAGCGCCACCCACAGGATACCCATGTTGTTGGTGGTCAGTGCCAGCAGCATGGTGAACATGAACAGTTGATACATGCTGTGATAGAGCCGCAAACGGCCGGGCGAGAGATGGCCGCGGTCGGTCTCGATGCGCATGTAAGGGCGCGAGAACAGCGCCGTGGTCAAACCGACCAGGCTGGTCAGGGCGACCAGAAAGACATTGAAGGCGTCGATGAAAAACTGTTCGTTGCCGATCACCAGCGGACCGCCCAGGATCACCCGCGCGGTGAGGGCGCCGCCGGCCACGAAGGTGGCAAGACTGAACAGCGCGTTGAGCTCCGCCGCGCGGGGGCTGGCGCCCCACAGCGCCAGCGCCGCCCCGCCCAGCAGCGGCAGGCCGAGCAGCGCGATCAGCTCCATGACCCCTCCGTCACCGGCTCAATCCTCCTTCAGGGTCTCGAGATGGCGCAGTTCCAGGCTGTCGAACTGTTCGCGAATCTGAAAAAAGAACACGCCCAGGATCACCGCCCCGACCAGCACGTCGAGGGCGATGCCGAATTCGACCACCATCGGCATGCCCTGGGTCGCCGTGGTGGCGGCGAACACCATGCCGTTTTCGAGCGCCAGAAAGCCCACCACCTGCGACACCGCCTTGCGCCGGCCGATCATCATCAGCAGCGACAACAGCACCATGGCGATGGCGATACCGAGGGTCTCGCGGGTGATCTCGTGCCCGAACCGGGAAATCGGTTGCGCGAGACCGAAGGCGAAGATCACCAGCCCGAGACCCGCCAGCATCTGCATCGGGATGCGGGCCAGGGTCTCGGTATCCCACTGCAAGTCGAGCCGCGCGATCAGGCGGCGCAGGAAATAGGGCAGCAGCAGCACCTTCAGCGCCAGCGTGAGGGCGGCCGAGTAGTACAGATGATGCAGACCGGCGCTGGCCGCCACCGCCACCGTCGAGGCGGCGAGCACCGCCCCCTGCAGCGCGAACAGGTTGACCAGCGAGGCGATGCGCCGCTGCGCCAGCATCGCGAACGACAGCAGCAGCAGCAGCGAGGCGAGCAGTTCGACCAACTGCATCGCGAGCGACACCCTGTTCACGCCACGCCCCCGGAGAAGAGCAGCCGCGTCAGAAGCCCAAGCACCGCCAGCATGAAGGCCATGGCCAGAAACTCGGGGGCCCGGAACACCCGCAGCTTGGCACTCAGGGTCTCGAACAATGCCAGCCCGGCGCCGGCCAGCAGCAGTTTGGCCGCCAGCCAGGTCGCCCCCAGCAGCAGCGCGGTCGGCCCGGTGTCCTCGCTCGCGAGGCCGAGGGGCAGAAAAAAGGCGAAGCCCAGGCAGGCGTAGTTGAACAGCTTGAGCGCCGCCGCCCATTCGATCAGCGCCAGGTGGCGGGCCGAATATTCCAGCACCATCGCCTCGTGAATCATCGTCAGCTCAAGGTGCGTGGCCGGGTTGTCGATCGGCAGGCGGGCGTTTTCGGCCAGCAACACCATCACGAAGGCGAGCGCCGCGAAGGCGAGGCTGGGATTGACGGCGAAACCCTGCGCGACCAACCGATCGACGATCACCGGCATCGCCGTGCTGCCGCTGATCAACGCGACATTGAACAGCACCATCAGCAACGCCGGTTCGGCCAGAAAGCCGATCAGCATCTCGCGCCGCGCACCGAGCGAACCAAAGGCAGTGCCGACGTCCATGGCACCCAGAGCCATGAACATGCGTGCGGTGGCGAACAGGCCGACCAGTGCGATGGCATCCGCGGCGCGGCCTGCCGGCAGGTCGGTGCCCAGCGACGGGATGATGCCGGCGGCCACGAGCATGCAGCCGAACACCACATAGGGCACGGCGCGAAACAGCGGCGAGGCCGACTCGGCCAGGACGGCATCCTTGTGCAGCAGCTTGCGCAGCGTCCGATATGGCAGCAGCAGCGGCGGCGCGGTGCGGTTCTGCAACCAGGCGCGACACTGATTGACCCAACCCACCAGCAGCGGCGCCAGCGCGGCCGCGGTGACCACGGCCGCAGCTTGCGTGAGCAGCGCCGACAAGGTCACAGTACCAGCACCAGCAGCGTCACCAGCGTGACGAATCCGTACAGCAGGTAGATTGCGATCCGTCCCTGCTGGAGGCGCCCGACCGTTCGCGCCACGGTATCCACCCAGCGGACCACCGGCTGGTAGCACAGATACCAGAAACGATCCTCCACCGTCACCTGGTAGCGCGGGGCCGCGTCGAACGGTGACGGCAGGTGCCGCTGCATGCGAAAGAGTGGCTCGAAAATCTGGCGAATCGGCTGCCCGAAGCCCTCGGCGGTGTCCTGCATGCGGGCATCCTGCCAGGGGTAACCGCAATCCCACACCGGACCGCGCGCCACCCGGCCGTGGTAGACGCGCCGGATCGCCAGAAAACTGCCCAGCATCACGGCCACGATGCCGATCGCGAACAGCAGTGGACTGAAGCTGGCATGACTGGCCGCGCCGACGCGCAGCCAGCCGAGTTCGCCCCACGCCGTGGTGGTCGATCCAACCAGCAGGCCGAGGGTGGCGTTCAGCCGCCCCAACAGCACACTGGGCAACAGACCCAAGCCGACGCAGGCGAGCGCCAGGGCCACCAAAGCGAAGCGCTCGAAATATCCGGCGTCGTGCGCCTGTTCGAGCTGCGGCTCGCGCATGCGGCCCAGGAAGATCACCCCGTAGAACTTCACCATCACGTAGCCGGCGAGCGCCGAGGCGAGCACCAGCAGCGCCGCACCGACCGGCACCAGCATGTTGACGAACGGCAACGGTAGCGCCGGCGACACCAGAAACGCCTGCAGCAGCAGCCACTCGGATACGAAGCCGTTCAACGGCGGCAGACCGGCGATGGCAAGCGACGCCACCAGCGTGGTCCAGGCCACCCACGGCATGCGCCGGATCAGACCGCCGAGCTTGCCGAGGCTGCGCTGGTGGGTGGCATGCAGCACGGACCCGGTGGCCAGGAACAGCAGTGACTTGAACAGCGCGTGATTGAGGCAGTGAAACAGCGCCGCCGCCAGCGCCAGCGCGGCGAACGCGTGCAGCCCCGTGCCCTGGAACAGCATGGCCAGACCAATGCCGGCGCAGATAACACCGATGTTTTCGATCGACGAGTAGGCCAGTAGGCGCTTCATGTCGGTCTGCACGGCGGCGAACATCACCCCGAACAGCGCGCTGAACAGGCCGATCGCCAGCAGCACCGCCCCCCACTCCCAGGTGGGCGCGCCGAGCAGGTCGAAACTGACCCGCAGCAGGCCGTAGACGGCAGTCTTCAGCATCACCCCGCTCATCAGCGCCGACACCGGCGACGGCGCCGCCGGGTGGGCCTCCGGCAGCCAGGCGTGCAGCGGCACCAGCCCCGCCTTGGCACCGAAACCGAACAATGCCAGGCCGAAGGCCACACTCGCCCAGCCGGGCGTGAGGTGCGCCGCGCGCATCGCATCGAAGGTGAACTGCCAGCTGCCACCCTGCATGACGCCGAAACACAGCAGCAGGCCGATCGCGCCCAGGTGGGCGAGCAGCAGATACAGGAATCCGGCGCGGCGCACTTCCGGCACCCGATGCTGCGAGGTGACCAGGAAAAACGACGCCAGTGCCATCACTTCCCAGGCCACCATGAACGCGTAGGCGTCATCGGCCAGCAGCACCCAGGCCATGGCAGCCAGAAACAGGTGGTATTGCAGTGACAGCAGACCCGGCGCAGTGCCCTCGCCAGTGCGAAAATAACCGGCGGAAAAGATCGACACTGCTGCCGCCACGCTGCCCAGCAGCAACAGAAAGAACGCCGACAGTGCATCCAGCCGCAGGTGCATGGGCAGGTCGGGCAGGCCGAGCGGCAGCACCGTGGCGCAACTTCCCGCGCCGAGCGCGCGCCAGGCGCACACCGCCAGTATCACGCCGACCACGGCGCCCGCCGGAAACAGCCCGTGGGCCACGAACCGCAGGCTGTTCACCCGTAACAAACCAAGCAGCCCGAGCAGCAGCCACGCCAGCGGGGCTACCTGCACTCCGACCCATGCCCAGTCAGAACAGATCACCAGAAATGTCGCCTGCGTCAGCCATCGCCCAGGGAGGGCCTCGGAGGGGTCATGTTATCATTTGCCGCAAGCTTGATGTGCATCGGATTATCACAACATGGCAACTGAATCCCGCACCGCGCGCCTGACCGTGCTGATCGACCCCGACAAGAAAGCAGTCTTCGAGCACCTGTGCGCGCAGGAGGATCAAACCCCCTCGCAGGTGGTCCGGCGGCTGATCCGCGACTACATGGAACAGCGTCTGGGCCAGCCCTGGCTGCCTGGTCAGAACCTCGAGGACATGCGGCGAAAACCTTGACGTGGGCGCAACGGTCATCAGGCGCATGGGGGCGGCGCCACACCACCGCGAACAAACCGCGGCGGAGCGCGCTGTCTTCCGGGACGCGCTGGCGGGGTGTCAGACCTTTCTGACGCAGTATCCGGAAACGGTGCCGGGCTAGCGCGGGGATGAAGGTGTTGCCGCCACGCTTGGACGATTCGTGACCCAGTTATCACAACAGGCTTGACCGGATGCGGCGACAGTCTTTGCACGGCCAGGGCAATTGCTCTATGTTAGAGCGGCGGATGATGCCGCGATAGAACACCGCTACGCGGGGCGTGGTACAGGGAGGTAAGAGTGTGCCGATCCATAAACAGCTGTTGGATAGCAGTGATGGCGGGGCGCGGCCCTGCACGTCGAACGCATGTACCCCACCGACCGGCCCACTCGACTGGAGTGGCGTCCTGGCGCAGGAGCGCGCAGCCATCCGCGAGCCCGACGGCCAGTCCGCAGGGGCCGAGCGCCCGCTGACCGGACTCGCCTTCTCCGGTGGCGGCATTCGCAGCGCCACCTTCAATCTCGGTATCATCCAGGCGCTCGCCGAAGTCAAACTGTTGCGGCAATTCGACTACCTTTCCTGCGTGTCCGGCGGCGGGTACATCGGCGGTTGGCTGTCGGCCTTGATCCATCGCGAGTGCGCCGGGCGCGTCGAGGACGCCGAAGAAAAATTGCACACGGGCGGTACGGAAAACCCGGCCATACGGTTTCTGCGCAGCTACAGCAACTACCTCACCCCGCGCGCAAGTTTTTTGTCCGCCGACACCCTGGCCGCGGTGGCCACCTATCTGCGCAACCTCTACCTTAACCTGAGTCTGCTGCTGCTCGCGCTGAGCGCCCTGCTGTTGTTGCCGCGACTACTGATGTGGGGCATCCGCTGGCTTGCCGATTGGGATGGCGTGCATGCCGACCTGGCGCCGCTGTTTGGCGGTGGTGTCGCCGCGCTCGCCCTGGGCATGCTGTTCATCGGGCTCAACTTCGGCGGCGCCGCGCACCGGACACGGCCGTTCTACGCGCGCGAGGCCGGTGTGCTGACCCTCGTGGTACTGCCGGTGGTGGTGTCGGCCTGGTTCATCAGCTACGGCCTCTATGCCGGATCGGCCCACCTCACGGACGTTGCGCTCGGCGCCTGGGTGGCCGGCGGCACGCTCATCTATGGCCTGCCCTGGCTGCTCGGCTGGCTGGGCGGTCGCTTGATCCGCCGCGGCGATGGTCCTCCCTCCCCGCCCGTGCCCGCGCGCCGCATGTTGCTGATCGGGTTCTACACGGCGCTTGCCGGCGCCTTCGGGGGTCTGCTGCTGGCGGGCATAGCGGGCTGCATGGAGTACATTCGTGGCATCAGTCACATCAACCGCAGCTACCGGGGTTCCTGGCCGGTGTCGGCCCTGGGCACCGCGCTGATGTTGAACGCCTATTCCCTCGCGGTGGTGGGTCACATCGGCCTCATGGGTCGCCATTTCTCCCACGACTCGCGGGAATGGTGGTCGCGGCTGGGCGGTTGGCTGCTGCTGTTCGCGGTGGTCTGGGCAACACTGTTCAGTATCGTTTTCGTGGCGCCGGCATTTTTCCGCTGGGCCCACGACGCCTTCATCGCCGCGGGCGGCATCACCTGGGCGCTGTCCACGCTGGCGGGCGTGATGCTGGGACGGGGCGCCAGGACATCGGGCGACAACCAAACGACCTGGCGCGACCGCGCCGCGCAATGCATGCCCTATGTATTCATTCTGGGCCTACTGGGCCTGCTGTCACTGGGCTGGCACCATCTGCTGACGCTGGAGGCGTTGTGCAATAGCTGCGCGCGGCCGGCGCCCGGCGCGCAAACGCCTTTTCCGCAGGTACTGCTGGGGGAGGCCCCGAATTTCAAACGCATCGATATCCGCTGGGTATGGCTGTTGTTCGTGATCTGCGTTGCCGGTGCTGTCGTGCTCGCCCGGCGCCTCGACGTCAACCTGTTCTCGATCTACTACTTCTATCGCCAACGGTTGACGCGCTGTTATCTGGGTGCCTCACGGGGCCGGAAGCGCGCGCCCCACCCGTTCACCGGATTCGATCCCGACGACGACCTCGATCTGGCTGCGCTGGGCACGACCGCCGCGGAACCGGGCCGCTGCCAGCGCCCCTATCCCATCCACAACACCGCCATGAATCTGGTCGCCGGTCGGCAGCTCGCCTGGCAGGAGCGGCGGGCGGCGGCCTTTGCCTTCACGCCGCTGACATCCGGATACGGCTTTACGCTACCCGACGCGCAGAGCGATCGGGTCGATCACTACCGGCCCACCGCGCACTACATGGGCGGTGTGTGGCTGGGCACGGCGATGGCCATTTCGGGCGCCGCCGCCTCCCCCAATATGGGCTATCACAGCTCACCCGCACTGACCTTCCTGATGACGGTATTCAATGTCCGTCTCGGCCACTGGAGCCCCAACCCCGCCGATGCGCGGGTCTGGACCCGCCACGACCCGCGTTTCGGCGGCGGCTATCTGCTCAGGGAGCTGTTCGGCCAGACGGACCATACCTCGCCGTTCGTTTACCTGTCCGACGGCGGCCATTTCGAGAATCTCGGGATCTACGAACTGGTGCGCCGCCGCTGCGCCTGTATTGTCGCCATCGATGCGGGTCAGGACGGCGCCGGCCGATTCGAGGATCTCGGCAATGCGATCCGGAAATGCTACGTGGATTTCGGCGTTGTCATCGATATCTGCGCCGAGGATTTGCGCGATGGCTACGTGGCGGTTGGCCGCATCCGTTATCCCGACGCGCCCACCGGCGATCTGCTCTACATCAAGCCGCGCCTGGTGGGCAGCGAGCCCGCCGACCTGCTCAACTACCAGCTCACGCATCCCGACTTTCCACACCAGTCGACCACCGACCAGTGGTTTGAGGAATCCCAGTTCGAAAGCTACCGCAAGCTCGGCCACCACATCGGCCTGACGGTGTTCGGCGCGGCGCTCGAGACGGCGTCGCAACGGCGCCAGCAGGCGGGCGAAGAGCAGACCGGTTCGATGCTGCCCTGGCTGTGCGCGGTGTTGCGGGAACGACAGGAAGGAGCGCCGGCTTGAACCATTTCACAACCAGGCCCGGAGCGGCCGCTCCTGCGCTGCGGAGGACATCATGAACAAATCGAACAGACTGGGCCTTGCCGGCATGGCGATGCTGGCCGGGCTCGCCGGGTTCAACGCCACCGGCGCGGTAGAGGCGGTACCGGTAGCACCACCCCCCGACGTGGCACCGTCCTACACCGACGCCGGCTTCCACGACGCCGAAGCGGGGCTTTCGCCCTCGGCGCGCGCCGGGCGGGAAATCTGGTTCAAGGCCACCGCCGGCAACGCGCGCTTTCACACCTACACCTTTCAGCAGCGCATCACCGCGCTGATCGACTGGTACGGCGTGCTGCGCGGCGACCGCCGCAACGACCGCTTCAAGTCCTGGGGCCTGATCAATGATCCGGGCTGCTGCACGCCGGGCTCCGCTGGTTGCCCGGCCAAGAGCTACGAAGAGACCTACGGCTTCGACTGGTGTCCGGGCGACGACCAGTTGCTGGGCTTTGTCGGCAAGCCGGGCTACCGCGATCCCGCCTGCGATTTCACCGACGCCGGCGCGGCAGCTGCCGATCCCGAAGGTCACCGCAAGGGGCGCGAGGACAGTTGCAACCTGGCGTTCGGCACCTCCACCGGCGCGCTCGGTTTCCGCAAGTTTCCCAACCCGCGTTTTGATGCCGCCGCCTGGAAAAAACTCAACGGCAGCCTGGGCACCTGGGAAGGCTACGACCGCCGCCTGTCGGACGATCCCGAGCGCAGCGATTACCGGGTGCGCAAGCTCGCCGACGCCGCGGTCGAGCCGCCGTTTCTGATCGGCACCGCCTGCGCGTCCTGCCATGTCGCCTTCGATCCCGCCAAGCCACCGGCCGACCCCGCCCATCCGCAGTGGGAAAACATCTCCGGCCTGGTCGGCAACCAGTACATCCGCATTTCGGAAATCCTGGTGTCCGGCACGCCCCACGATGATCTGCTGTGGCAGACCTTCGCCCACGCGCGCCCCGGCACCTCGGACACCTCGGCGATTCCCAACGATCAGGTGAACAATGCCGGCACCATCAACGCGCTCATCAACATCGCACAGCGCCCGACCTTCGCCGGCGAGTCCGTCGACCGCTGGCGCAAGGTGGCCGAATGCCCGGCCGGCGCCGCCGAGTCGGCCTGCTGGTGCGAGCCGGGCAAAGCCGGCAAGTGCTGGCAGAAGGGCATCGCCACCGAAACCGTCCACCACATCCTGAAGGACGGCAGCGATTCGATCGGCGCGCTGGGCGCCATTCAGCGCGTCTACTTCAACATCGGCTCCTGCGCCGAACAGTGCTGGCTGAACCACCTCACCGACCTGCGCCAGATGGACCCCAACGGGCGCAACTTCGGCCAGACGCCGTTCGACATCGGCCAGTGCCGGCGCGACTGCCCGGCCTTTCGCGCCATCGAGGACCGCCTGCCCAACATTCTGGATTTCTTCCTGACCGCGCCGGAAGGCCACGCCAGGGACCTGCGGGAAGCCCGCGCCAACGCGCGCCTTGCACCCTATACCCCGGACGATCTGACCCGGGATCTCGAACAGGAATTCGGCGCCGGCGCCGTGGCGCGCGGCCAGCAGGTGTTCGCCACCAACTGCGCCCAGTGCCACTCCAGCAGCAAGCCGCCGTTCGAGGCGGTCGACTTCCGCGCCATCGACAGCGCCACCGGCCTGCGCGCCGACTGGCTCGGCAACGACGTGCCGACGCCGGTCACCGAGATCGGCACCGACCGCTGCCGAGCGCTGCACTCCAACCACCTGCAAGGTCACGTCTGGGAGCAGTTCGCCGACGCCGACTATCACGCCCGCAAGCCAGTCGCCGGCATCCTGGAACCCCACGACGGCGGCCGCGGCTACTACCGCAACATCTCGCTGCTGAACCTGTGGGCGCACGCGCCCTTCCTGCACAACAACGCGGTGGGTCCGGAGCTGTGCGGCTGGGGCGGCGACAGGAGCAATCCCTACGAACTGTATCGCCCGAGCTACGTCGACGCGACCCGGCCGGGCCTGCCGCTGCTGCCCGCCGACCGGCAGCCCGCGTGCTGGGCCTACGACCCCTCGGTGGACGGGCGTTTCAAGCTCTACGTGGCCTCGATGCAGGACCTGCTCAACCCGGCCCGGCGCATCCCCAAGGCGACCAAGCTCGACCAGGACATCGTGCTCGACATCGGCCCGCGCATCTTCGACGGCACTGAGGAAAAACGCCTGGCCGGTTTCACCGTGCGGGTGCCGGCGGGCGCCACGGCGGGCAACGTCGGCAACTTCCGCCACAAGGATTTCATCGTCGATCTGGTGCAGGCCAAGCTGCATCCGGACGCGCTCGAAACCCGCCTATCCAGTCTGCTGCCCGCCGATCAAGCCCGCCAGCTCACCGCCGAGCTGCAGACCATCGGCAAGGCCATCGCCGCCGACCCGAACCGCCTGGTCGATGTGGTGAAGGAGGCCCGCGCCCGCACCCCGGCCCTGTGGCAGGTCTACGCGTCGTGCAGCGTGGAGATCGAAAACGACGGCCACCGCTTTGGCGAGGATCTTTCCGAAGCCGACAAAAACGCCCTGATCGCGTTCCTCGCGACCCTGTAAGGAGACCACGCCATGAGAACTCCCTGCGTTCTGCTCGCCGCCGCGCTGGCGCTGACCCTGTCCGGCTGCGACCGGCTCGGCGACCTGTTCGCCAAAAAGCCCGACATCGTCTACGCACCCTACGGCGAGGGCTATGCCAGCAAGCCCGACCTGGCCCAGGTGGAATACGAGCACCCGATCCCGGCGGCGGAACTGGCCAAAATCACCCCCCGTTACCTGGCCGGACTGGAGCAGGAGCAGCTCGATCAGCTCTATGCCCGGCTGGCGTCGGGGCCGATTCCGGACGGCGCCTTCGACGGCGAAATCGTGTTTCCGCGCGGCAGCTCGGGCCGCTTGCGCGTGGCCGAAATCGTCGGCGGCTTCACGGGGCTGGCCGTCGACTTCAAGGGCAAGACGCTGGAGACGCTCGGCGAGGCGCTGTGGAAGGGCAAGGTGTTCTACCGCGACCAGAAAGTGCTGCGCAACCGCATCCAGGACCTGGCCGTGCTGCGGCCGGTGATCGGCCCCGGCGACATTCCCAAAATCGACGTCGACGGCAAGGACGCCTGGCTGCTGTTCCCGGCCAAGCTCTACTGCGGCCAGAG
>JACPPB010000052.1 GCA_016191205.1 Gammaproteobacteria bacterium
GAGCGAGATGACGTCGAGAAGGATGGACTCCAGCGTCGGATGGTAGGACCGCAGCAGCGATTCCGTGCAACCGGTGCATTCCTGCCCGTGCAGCCAGATGACCGGCGGCCTTGCCGGCGCTATCGCCGCCTCCGCCATGCGCACGCCCGCAGCCGAAGAAAGGCCCATCGTGGCGGCGATCCCGGCGCAGAACTGCAGCATCTGCCGGCGGCTCAGGCCTCCGTATACGGTTTCATCGGGGTTGGGCCCCAAGGAGGCCCCATAATCGATGTCGGGATTGGAAGTGGCGTCCATGGCCAGCCCCTTTGAGAAACGTCCATGAGACGCGTTATCAAGGGTGCCGAAACACGGCGATGACGATTGTCAATTTTTTCGCACGCGGCTGATGAAACTGCGGATCACGCTTGGATCAGGCAATCGATTTCGGCGGCGAGCATTGCCACGTTGGGGATCGTGACCTGACGGCCGGAAAAATGGGCCACTCCGTCAATCTCAAGTCGGCCAATGATGCGCGAAATCGTCTCGTGGCGCGTGCCGATCATCGATGCGAGGTCGCGCCGCGACACCGGCAGATCGATCGATTGTGACCCATTCGAATGCCGACGGCCGTGCCGTCCCACCAGGACGAGCAGAAGGTGCACCAGCTTATGGCGGTTCGACAGCGTTGCCTGGCGAAACATCATGTCGTGCGCATGCTCGAGCTCGCCGATCGAACGTTTGAGAAAACGCAGGCCGAGTGCCGGGTTGCCGGCCAGCAGCGCCGCAATTGTCGCGCGATCGATATGACACACCACGCTTGGACCCAGTGCTTCGGCGCTGGTCTTGTGCTCACTGCCAGTGAGAAATGAACGGTATCCGATGGTGTCGCCGGGATAGGCGAGCTCCAGCAGCACCGAATTACCGTTGTCATCCAGCCTGCGGATTCCGACAGTGCCGCCGGAGACGCAATGCACGCCATCATTTGGCTCGCCTTGGGCAAAGACGAGTTCGCCGGAACCGTATTCGCGCCGCCGCCGCCCGCTGCTGAGCAAGGCGCTCGCGGTTTGGTCGAAATCTTGCCAATCGCTCCGCCGCCCAACGTGACATACGACGCAGGGCTGACCCGCGTGCCTTATGCAGGTCTGCGCCACGGCCCAGCCTCCATTCGATCCCGTCCCAAGCGTTCTTCCATTCTGGTCGTACCCAAACGGGACTGGCATTATGCCGCCATCGACGTCAGCGGCTTTGACATAGCGCAACTTATTGCCGACCTCCCTCAAAGGGAGTAGCGCCCCCGACCAGCGTTCGGCCGCCTTTTGCGACCTATCCGACCATCGCTATCCGTCGGGGCGAAGTACCCGGCGGACGATATCGAGCAAAATTGACGATCATCAACGACGCTCGACCCGCATCGGGCTAAAGGCGCAAATGGCCGCAGAATCGGCATCGGGCCGTACACGCGGGCACTGTTATCCGGATGCAAACCATGCAACGCGTTGGCTCCTATCTTGCGGCCGCCGTGGTCATAATGGCCGTCGTGACAGGCATCTCCTGGGCGGTCAGGATGCATCCAGTGGAGGCGCCCGGCCTTCAGACGGCCGGCCCCTATAAGTTCAAGGCGATGCCGGTCGGTGCCGAGGGACCGCTTAAAGAATGCGTCGTATGCCATAGCGTCGAGACTGGCGGGCCGCTTCGCGTCGGGCCGCCGCTGCACGGTATCGTGGGTGCCCGCAAGGCGCGGGCGGATTGGTACGGCTATTCGCTGGCGCTGCGAAAGGCCGGAGGCAACTGGACCGAAGCCGACCTTGATAAGTTTCTGACTTCGCCGAGCAAGTTCCTGCCGGGCACTTCAAAGACCATCATCGGCATTTCCGACGCCAAGGAGCGCGCGGACATTATTGCCGCTCTGAAGAACGCCCCATAGCAATTTATGGAATTTCGAAAGTTATTTGCGCTTCGCGTAGGAAGAGACGCACCACCTTCGCACTCATGCTTTGGCCGCGGCCGATGCATGGTCGGGCGACGCCGAGAGGATCGGCGCGGTCGGAAGCGCGTCGGTAGTTTCGGCAATTTGTCAGCGTTAAACGTCGTCACGGGCCGCCCCCATCTGGCGCTGGTGGCTCCTTGGCTGAGGATGAGTGTTGCCTCGATAACCATTCCCGGCACTTCTTCGACCTTTCCTGAGCACGTCGTGCCGCTGGAAGTTCCCACGAGCCTTAGACTTCGTATCGGATCAGCTCACCGACGGCCGCCGCTTCCGTATCCTGACCGTCGTCGATGATTGCACGCGCGAATGCCTGGCGCTGGTGGCCGACACCTCGCTCTCCGGCGTCCGC
>JACPPB010000060.1 GCA_016191205.1 Gammaproteobacteria bacterium
ATGCCGGGAAACGGGTGAAATGAAGGGCGCTGTAAGGGTCTAGTTGACTCCATTTTGAACCTTTCACCCGCGCTGGCGGGTTTTTGTGGCATCAGGCTGGGTTATTCAGAGGTGCCCTAGAAGCCTGACGGAAAGTCGGGCGGTCGTTTGCCGCAACCACCGTCGTCAGCGTGGAGGCGGTGTTCAAGGCTTGCTTCCCCACAGGACAGAGACGAGCATCGAGACCATGCCTGATACCTCAGCCGCGCCTGACGCTTCCGCCGCCGCGGCCGCAATTCGCCTCGATCACGTCACGCTCAAGCGCGGCGATCGCGTGGTGTTGACCGATTTTTCCCTCGCGATTCCGACCGGCAAGGTGACGGCCGTGATGGGTCCGAGCGGCTGTGGCAAGACCACGGTGCTCAAGCTGATCACTGGACAGTTGCGGCCCGACAAGGGGCAGGTGTGGGTCGGCGATACCGAAGTCAACAAGCTGCGTGGCGCTGACCTCAATCATCTGCGCCGCGATATCGGTGTGTTGTTGCAAAATGGCGCACTCTTTACCGACCTCACCTGTTTCGACAATGTGGCGCTGCCGTTGCGTGAGCACACCAAACTCCCGGAACCCCTCATCCGGCGTCTGGTATTGCTCAAGTTGCAGACCGTCGGCCTGCGCGGCGCCGCTGGCATGTACCCGCGCGAACTGTCGGGGGGGATGAACCGGCGGGTGGCCATGGCGCGGGCGATGGCGCTGGATCCGCGTGTGATGGTCTATGACGAGCCCTTCGCCGGCCTCGATCCCATTTCCCTGGGGGCTTCCGTGCGACTGATCCGGGAGATCAACCGGGCGCTCGCCATCACCAGTGTGGTGATCACGCACGACGTCGCGGAAGTGCCAAAATTCGCCGATTTCTGCTGCATCATCGCCGATGGCCGGGTCGTGGCTTCCGGGACCCCGGACCAGTTGCATCAGAGTGATCAGGATGTGGTACGCCAGTTCATGAAGGGGCTCCCGGACGGCCCGGTGCCCTTTCACTTTCCGGCGCCCCCCATCGCCGACGATCTGCTCGCCGTGGGAGTCCGACGATGACGATGCCCTCCAGCCTCGGCGGCCGGCTGCTGGCCGAGCCGATACGCGAATTCGGTCGCGCCGGAATTTTCCTGGTCACAGCTTTTGCGCGGATGCGCTTCGGCCCGCTCCAGCTCGGCGAAATCCTGCGTCAGGTGTATTTCGTCGGTGCGCGTTCGCTGGTGATCATCGTGATCTGCGGGTTCTTCGTAGGTCTGGTACTGACCCTGCAAACACACGATACGCTGACCCGTTTTGGCGCCGGGGATTCGGTCAGCACGGTCCTGGCGCTCTCGCTGTTCCGCGAGCTGGCACCGGTGTTGACGGCCATCCTGTTCGCCGGTCGCGCGGGGACTTCGATCACCGCCGAAATCGGCTTGATGAAAGCCACCGAGCAGCTCGATGCACTCGACCTGATGGCCATCGACCCCATGGAGCGCATCGTCCAGCCCCGGCTGCTGGCAGGCGTCCTCGCGGTGCCTGCTCTGGTGATGGTGTTCAATGTCACCGCGCTGCTCGGCGGCGTATTTTTCTCGGTCTACCTGATGGGCAGCGACCCGATCGTGTTCTGGAGCAAGATGCAGGCATCGGTCGAGCTGGGCAAGGATTTCATGGGTGGACTGCTGAAAAGCGCGGTGTTTGGCTTTCTGGTCAGCTGGCTCGCGGTATATTTCGGCTGGAGCGCCAAGCCCACCAGCGAAGGCGTCGCATTGGCCACCACCCAGACCGTTATCACCAGTGCCATCGCGGTGCTGCTGATGGATTTTGTTCTCTCTGCCTTCATGCTCTAGCGTTGGAACCCTGTCATGACATCTTCTCATCAGATCGAATTCACCGCCGGACTGTTTCTGCTGCTCGGTATAGCCGCTCTGGTCTTCCTGGCCCTGCACGCCACGGACGGCGGTGCGCTGAAAGGCGGCGGCTACCGGGTTGTGGCCGAGTTCAGCAATGTCGGCGGACTCAAAACCCGCGCCAATGTGAGTCTTGGCGGCGTGCGCGTCGGATCGGTGGAGAGCATTGACCTGGATCCCCAGACTTTTTCGGCGCGCGTCGTGATGGTCATCGGTGACCGCTATCACAATTTGCCGGAAGATACCTCGGCCTCGGTTTTGACCAGCGGCATCCTGGGCGACCAATACATCGGCCTCGAACCCGGTGGCGCGCCGGACATGCTGAAGGAAGGCGATAAAATCATGATTACTCAGTCGGCGCTGGTTCTGGAGCAGTTGATCAGTCGCTTCCTGTTCAACAGTGGTGGAGAGCAAAAGAAATGAAATACCTCTTGGGATTGGCGCTGGGGATATTCCTCGCGAGTGTGGCCGTCGCGAGCGAGGAACCCGCAGCGATCGTGCGCACGACCAGTGACCGCCTGTTCGAGTTGATCGATGCCAATCGAGCTACCTACCAGGTCGATCCGACGCCGTTGCAACAGGAGGTTCGCAAGAACCTGCTGCCCAACATCGATTCGCTCTATTCCGCCCGTCTGGTACTGGGCCAGTACGGGCGTGGCCTGCCGGCCGAGAAAGTGACTGCCTTCTCCGATGCACTCAGCGACCTGCTGGTGCGCCGGTACTCCGAAGGCCTGTTGAAGTTCAAGAATCGGGATCAGGTGGAAATTCTGCCGGAGCAGGCCGGGAATACCGACCGCATGACCCGTGTTCGCACCAAGGTACATCTGGATTCGGGCTCCGATGCGGCAGTCGATTATGTTTTTCACAAGCGGGACGACCGCTGGTGGGTGTTCGATGTCATCATCGAGGGCATCTCCTATGTGGCCACGTTCCGCAACCAGATCGGGGAGGAAATTCGCCGGGATGGTTTTGACAAGGTGTTGAACCGGTTGCAGTCCGGAGAATTGCAGATCGAGGTCAAGGCCGATGACAAACCGGCCTGACGGGGGCGGAGAGTCCTTGCAGCTCAGCGGCGATCTGACCGCACGGGAAGTTCCCGGTATCTATGCCGAGAGTCTGGCGTGGCGGGTCGCGGGCACGGTGCCGGCGATGGTCGGCCTTGCCGCAGTGACGCGCGCGGATTCCAGTGCCTTGGCGTTGCTGCTTGAGTGGCAGTCCTGGGCGCACAGTCGCGGCACGGACATCGAGTTTACGGATCCCCCCCGGGCACTGCGCACCTTTGCCAGCCTGAGTGAAGTCAGCAGCCTCCTCGGTTGGTCCGGGGAGACCGGGGCGACTTGAGGAGATCAGGATGAAATCCCCGCCACGCCTGCTGTCCGCGACAACCCTGTTGCCGCTGGCGTTCCTGCTGGCCGCCTGCAGCGGGATCAAGGCCGCGCCGCCGGAAGCGCGTTCTCCCCGCGACCCCTGGGAGCCCTACAACCGCGCCATGTACAGTTTCAATCGCGGGCTGGATCGCGCCATCCTGCGGCCGGTGGCGCGCGGCTACGACTGGCTGACCCCCGCGCCGGTCCAGCGCAGTATCGGCAATGCGTTCACCAACCTGCACTATCCGGTCGTCGTACTCAACCTGGCGCTTCAGGGAAGGCCCAAGGACGGCGGGTTGGCGCTGGGGCGCTTCGTCGTCAACAGCACCGCAGGTGTTGCAGGCTTCTTCGATGTGGCCACCCGGCTCGATATGCCGACCTTCGACGAAGACTTTGGCCAGACGCTGGCGGTGTGGGGGTGGCGCGACAGCCGCTATTTCATGCTGCCGCTGCTGGGGCCTTCCACGCGGCGGGAGGGGCCGGCGCGGGCGGTCGCCTGGAAGACGGACCTCGCCAATAACTGGGTAGTGGATCAGGCCGGCTACGGACCCCTGGCGCTCGAAGTGGTGGATACCCGCGCCGGGTATCTGGACCAGGAGCACGCGCTCGAAGAGGCCTACGACGAATATGTGTTCGTGCGCGACGCCTGGATGCAGAACCGGGATTTCCTGATCAGCAATGGCCAGACGGTGGTGCCCGATTACGACAGCTTCATCGACGAAGGCCAGTGATCGCAGTCAGTCCAGCAGTGCCTTCAGCGCTGCCAGACTCGCATTGCCCCGCTGCCGTTTTTGTTCCGGGGGCAGGGGTTCGCCAAAACCTTCACGTTCCAGTTCAGCGTCCGGCAATTCGTCGAGAAACCGGCTCGGGGTGGTTTCCAGGATTTCACCGAACTGACGGCGGCGCCCCGCCAGGGTCAGCGTGAGGGATTCGCGGGCGCGGGTGATGCCTACATAGGCAAGACGCCGTTCCTCGGCGACATCGCCGGCATCGATGCTGTTGCGGTGAGGGAGCAATCCTTCTTCCAGGCCGATCAGGAACACATGGGGAAATTCGAGGCCCTTGGCGGCGTGCAGGGTCATCAGTTGCACGCGGTCATCGTCGCCATCCTCGGCGTGACGATCGAGCAAATCCAGTAACAGCAGACGCCCGATGGCGGCGGCGACATCCTCCTCACCTTCTTCTTCCACCTGCTTCGCCAGCGTGGTGGTGATCTGTTGCAACAACAGTTCGACGTTGCGCAGACGCGCCTCGGCCACCGGCGCGCTGCTGGCGTTCTGGGCCAGCCAGCCGGCGTAGTCCATATCCTCGATCATCTCCCGGATCACCTTGATGCCGCTGTGTTGCGTGCAGGCGCGGGCGAGGCCGTCGAACCAGTGGCGGAAGCGGCGCAGGCGCTCCAGGCCCGCGCCGTCGAGCGCTGCGGCCAGTCCCAGTTCGCCGCACGCGGCGTGGAGCGAGATGCCCCGGCCGGTGGCGTAGTGGCCGAGTTTTTCCAGGGTGGTGGGGCCGATCTGGCGGCGCGGCGTGTTGATGATGCGCAGGAAGGCGGTGTCGTCGTCCGGGTTGACCAGCAGGCGGAGGTAGGCGAGCAGATCGCGGATCTCGGTGCGGGCATAGAACGAGGTGCCGCCGCTCAACTGATAGGGCAGGTTCAGCAACCGCAGCTTCATCTCGATCACGCGCGCCTGGTGGTTGCCCCGGTACAGCACCGCGAACGCGCCCAGTGGGCAGCCGCGCCGGGCCCGCAACAGGAGGATTTCGTTGACGACCCGTTCCGCCTCGGCGTCTTCGCTGTCGCAGCGGATGATCCGGATCGGTTCGCCGTGGCCGCGGTCGCACCACAGGGTTTTCGCAAACAGGTGCTCGTTGTGGGCGATCAGGGTGTTGGCGGTCTTGAGGATGCGCGCCGTGGAGCGGTAGTTCTGTTCCAGCTTGATGACTTCGAGGTCGGGAAAATCCTCCTGCAACTGCGCCAGGTTTTCCGGACGCGCGCCGCGCCAGGCGTAGATGGACTGGTCGTCGTCGCCGACCACGGTGAGCTGGTGGTGGTCGGCGACCAGCAGCCGGATCAGCTCGTACTGGGCGCGATTGGTGTCCTGGTATTCATCCACCAGCAGGTGGCGGATGCGGCGCCGCCAGTGGTCCAGACGCTCGGGATGCGCGCGGAACAGGTGGATCGGCCGCGCGATGAGATCGTCGAAATCCACCGCGTTGTAGGCGGTGAGGGCGCGCTGATAACCGGCGTAAATGACCGCCAGGCGCAGCTCGTCCGCATCGCTCGCGGTCGACTGCGCCTGCTCCGGGGTCTGCAAATGACTTTTCCAGTGCGAGATGCGCTGCACGGCCTGATCGAGCGGTGCCTCGTCGTCGACGATCTGCAATTGCCGGAGCATGTTGCGGCTGTCGTCGGCATCGAACAGGCTGAAGCCCGCGCGCAGCCCGAGCAGCGCGAGTTCCCGGCGCAGGATGCCAAGCCCCAGGTGGTGAAAGGTGGATATGGTCAGACCCTTGCCGGCCCGCCCCGACAACTGCGCCGCGACGCGCTGCTTCATCTCGCGCGCCGCCTTGTTGGTGAAGGTCACGGCGGCGATGTGGCGCGCGGCGACCGTCCCCGACTCGATCAGGTGCGCGATGCGATGGGTGATCACACTGGTCTTGCCGCTGCCGGCACCCGCCAGCACCAGCAAGGGTCCGCCGCGGTGCCGCAACGCGCGCGCCTGTTCGGGATTGAGTCGCTGCACCTGGGTCGCACGGCCAAAAGGGGCGCGATTGTAGCAGCGCCCCCGGGCGACGTCGGACTCCCGTGGCGAGAAGGGCCGGATGAGCGGGCCCGGCAAAATCCCTACAATGCCGGCACCCACGCGACAGGAACCACTGGCTGTGAATGACGACCCGAATGCGCATATCGCCCGCCGTTGCGCGGCGGCGATTCTGGAGCGGGATCCCACGGTGGCGCGGCTGGGTATCGCGCTGCTCGAGGTGGCACCGGGTTACGCGCAATTGTCGCTCAGGGTGGGGCCGGAGATGCTCAATTCGCTGGGCAACTGTCACGGCGGGACCAGCTTCACCCTCGCCGATGTCGCCTTTGCGGTGGCCTGTTCGTCCACCAACCAGGCTGGCGTCGGCGCCCATTGCGCGATCGATTACCTGCGCCCGGCGACGCTGAACGACGTACTCACCGCCACCGCCGTGGTCAGTCACCAGGGCCGCTCGGCAAGCCTGGTGGATGTCGATGTCGTCGATCAAAACGGCCGGCGCATCATTCAGCTGCGGGGCCGCTCCAGCAATTTCGGCAGGCCCTTTCTGAGCGCCGCCGAGCTCGATACCGATACTGCATCCCACCCGGAGGTTTGATGAAACTGCTTTGGGAACCGTCCGCGGATTTTCAGCGGCAGACCAACATGACCGCCTATATGAACTGGCTGGCGGATACGCGCGGGCTGAAGTTCGCCGATTATGCCGCCCTGCAACGCTGGTCGGTCGCGCATCTGGAAGCCTTCTGGCAGAGCATCTGGGATTACTATCGGATTCAGTCCACGACGCCTGTCGCACGCGTGCTGTCGAGCCGCGCCATGCCGGGGGCGCAGTGGTTTGCCGGTGCCAGCCTCAATTTTGCCGAACACATTTTTCGCGGCCGCGGCGACGACCGTCCCGCCCTGCTGGCGGCGGACGAACGGCACGACCTGCGTGAACTGAGCTGGGCCGAACTGGAGGCCCGGGTGGCGTCCGTGGCCGGGTATCTGCGCGGCCTTGGCGTAGTGCCGGGCGATCGGGTGGTCGCTTACCTGCCCAACATTCCCGAGGCGCTGATCGCCTTCCTGGCGGCGAGCGCCATCGGCGCCGTGTGGTCGAGCTGCTCGCCCGACTTCGGCACCAACAGCGTGGTGGACCGCTTCCAGCAGATTGCTCCCAAGGTGTTGATCGCCGTGGACGGCTATGGCTACAACGGCAAGACCATCGACCGCGTGGCCGAGCTGGGACAGTTGCAGGCCGCGCTGCCCAGCCTCGAACGCATCCTGCTGATCGATCATCGGGGCGGCGCCGGGCGCTGCGGACTCGCCGCTGTCGATGCCTGGGATCAGGTGCTCGCGAAGTCCGTCGGGCCCCTGCATTTCGAGTCATTGCCCTTCGATCATCCGCTTTGGGTGCTGTATTCCTCCGGCACCACCGGTATTCCCAAAGCCATCACCCACAGCCACGGCGGCGTGCTGCTGGAGCAGCTCAAGCATCTGGGTCTGCACTGTGACGTGAAGCCGGGGGACCGGTTTTTCTGGTATTCGACCACCGGCTGGGTGATGTGGAATATCGGCCTGTCGGTGCTGTTGCTGGGCGCGGTGCCCGTGATCTACGACGGCAACCCCGCCTATCCCGATCAAAGTCGGCTTTGGTCCATGGCCGAACGCGCCCGCCTCACCCACTTCGGGACCGGCGCGGCGTACCTGATCGCCTGCATGAAAGCCGGGCTCAAGCCGGGCAGCAACTTCGATCTCAAGTCCCTGCGCGTGATGGGTTCGACGGGTTCGCCGCTGCCGGAGGAGGCGTTTGAATGGGTCTACCACAGCGTCAAACCCGATCTCTGGCTGCTCTCCATGAGCGGCGGCACCGATATCGCCTCGGCCTTTGTCGGTGGCTGCCCGCTGTTGCGGGTGCATGCCGGCGAGATCCAGTGCGCGCTGCTCGGCGTCGATGTGCGCGCCCTCGATGAAGCGGGCAATACGCTGGTCGGCGAGGTCGGCGAAATGGTGGTCATGGAACCCATGCCGTCGATGCCGATTTATTTCTGGAACGATGCGGATGACCGGCGCTACCGCGAAAGCTATTTCGAGGACTACCCCGGGCGCTGGCGCCACGGCGACTGGATGCGGGTGTCGGCGCAGGGCACTATCCAGATTCTGGGGCGCTCGGACTCCACCCTGAACCGGGGCGGCGTTCGCATCGGCACCAGCGAGGTGTATCGGGGCGTCGAACTGGTGGACGCGGTTGCCGACAGCCTTGCGGTCAGCATCGAACTGCCCGGCGGCGGGCACTATCTGCCGCTGTTCGTTCAGCTCAAGCCCGGCTTCGAACTCAATGCCGACATCAAGACCGCGATCAACCAATCGCTGCGGGCCAATTTTTCGCCCCGCCATGTACCGGATGCCATCTTCCAGATCGATGAAGTGCCCTACACCCTGACCGGCAAGAAGATGGAAACGCCGGTCAAGAAGATCCTCATGGGTGTGGCCGTGGAGAAGGCGGCCAACCGGGACGCCATGAAAAACCCTGCCAGTCTCGACTACTTTCTCGCCTTCGCGGCCCGCATGCACAAGGAACTTCCCTCCCGCTGAGTTCCGGGGCGCCCGGACGGTGCCGCGCCGCCGTTTTCGGGCGGAGGTCGAGCGCTGTCCCGGCGTCCGCCCGCTTTTTCGTCGATCCACCGGCGCCATTGACGCCATTTTTGCAGGAAGTGGCTTGAGTCTTGCGTGTGTTTACAGCGCAGGGCCGAGCCGCGTTCGTCCCGCTTCGGGAACAGCGAAGCGGGAGCCGGGATGGGAGCGGACCGCCACCGGGAGAATGGTCGGCGAACTGTGCCGAGCAGTGTTTCCCGGCGTGGCGCGAGGCTATACCCTGAACGGAAAGGATTGCGGCGAGCTCTAAGCAGGGTGGCGCACTTTTCGACGGCGAAAGCGCCACCGACTGAAACTGTCCACGATGGTGGGAGATTTAGTGTATGGCGAGCGGTGCGGATAGTGAAAAATTCATCGAATCCCTGTCTACCTTCACCCGCGAACACCAGGCGAAACAGTGGCGCGGAACCTTTGCCGAATTCGTGCGGGATATCGTCGGACCCCAGTCCCGGCTGGTGACCCGCTCCAGTCATCAATACGTCTGGGACATGCTGCGCTGGATGCAGCGCCGGGAACAGAAAGAGAGCGACGACAACCATTTCCGGCTGTTTTCCCACGAATTGTTCGGTATCGACAAACCGCTGCAGCGCGTGGTCGACTATTTCAAGGCGGCCAGCGCCGGCTCCGAAGTCGGGCGCCGGTTGCTGCTGCTGCTGGGGCCCCCCTCGGGCGGCAAGTCGAGCCTGGTGATACTGCTCAAGCGCGGTATCGAGGAGTACAGCCTCACCGATGAAGGCGCGATCTATGGGTTGCAGGGATCGCCGCTCCATGAAAATCCCCTCAATCTGGTGCCCTACAGCCTGCGCGCCGAGTTTCGCGAGACCTACGGCGTCGATATTCAGGGCGATCTGTCGCCCTGGGCGCAATCGGTGCTCGAACACGAATACGGCGGCGATTTCATGCGCTATCCCGTGGAGCGGATATTTCTGGCCGAGGCCAAACGCATGGGCGTCGGCACCTATGCGCCCCACGATCCCACCACGGCGGATATCGCCGATCTGATCGGTTCCGTCGACCTCGCCAAGGTGTCGGACTACGGCGACGAGGGCGATCCGCGTGCCTGGTCCTGGTCCGGGGCCGTGTATTCGGCGAGTCGCGGGCTGCTGGAAATGATCGAGATCCTCAAGGTGAAACGCGAATTTCTCTATCTGCTGCTGACGCTGACCCAGGAGCGCAACGTCAAGGTATCGCGTTTCCCCCTGATTCACGTCGATGAAACCATCGTCGCGCACACCAACCTGGCCGAGTTCCGCAAGTTTCTCCAGGAGAAGGAAAACGAAGCCTTGCTCGATCGCATGGTCATCGTGCAGGTGCCCTATGCGCTGAGTTACCTGGACGAGGCCCGGATTTACCACAAGCTGATTGCCCAGGCGCCGATGTTTCGCGAAGTGCACCTCGATCCCCACACGCTCAAGGTTGCCGCGGTGTTCTCGATCCTGTCGCGGGTGAAACCTTCCGAGCGCGAGGATCTGGATGGCTCCAAAAAGGTGCGTCTGTACGCCGGCGAGGATGTCGAAGGCTTCGCGCGCTCCGAATTGCAACGCATCAGCGCCGAGCAGGAAGAAGAGGGACTGTCCGGAGTGTCGCCGCGCTTCGTCGTCAACGCGCTGTCGAATGCCATCTCCCGCTCCGAAGCGAAAAGTCTCACCAGCATGGAAGTGCTGGTGACGCTGAAGGAAGCGATTGAAAACGATGCGCGCATCGACGCGAAGCAGCGCCGCCAGTGGGTGGATTTCCTGGTCACCACGCGCAAGGATTTCTATAACCACTGGGTCAAGGAGGATGTCCACAAGGCGCTCTTCGTGTCTTTCGAAGAGGAGAGCGAAAGCCTGCTGGGCAAGTATCTCGACGAAGTGGAGGCCGCCCTCGACAATCGCGAGGTCTCCGATCCCATCACCGGCGAGACGCGGGCGCCCGACGAGCGTTTTCTGCGCGAGGTCGAGGAAAAAATCAATGTTTCCGATGCCGGCAAGCAGACGTTCCGCCAGGAAGTCGTGCGCAAGGCCATGGTGGCCTACAAGAAGGGCGAGAGTTTCTCGCTCGATTCCCACTCGCGACTCAAGGAGGCAATGGAAAAATACCTGTTCGAGGAGCGCCGCGATGTGTTGCGCCTGGTGTCTTCCGTCGCCCGGCCGGACGAGGACGCACGGGAAAAAATCGCCGCGGTGGAGGAGCGTTTGATCAGCGATTACGGCTACGACCGGCACAGTGCGCGCGAGGCACTGAATTACGTCACCACGCTAATGTCTCAGGAATAACCTGAAGGGGCGTTCGTATGATGTCGTTCACGGATGGCGAAGCCCGCAACGGACTGGGGCGCTGGTACGACCTGTTTTCCCGCGGCACGCGGGACTGGCTGCGCCATAATGCAAAGGTCCGGCAGGCGGTGCGTGACCATCTGCCGGAACTGGTGGCGGGGTCCGATGTGTTGAGCAATCCGCGCGACCGCACCGTCAAGGTGCCGGTGCGGTTTCTGGAACACCACCGCTTCCGGCTGCGCGATCAGGACGACGAGCTGGGAGCGGGCCAGGGCGCGAACGTCAAACCCGGCGATGTGCTGCGTCCCGGCCAGTCCGGGTCGGGTACCGATGCGGGCGGCGGCGAGGGCGAAGGCCCGCTCAGTTTCGTGCTTGAGTTTCAGATCGACGACATCCTCGACTGGCTGTGGGAGGAGCTGGAGCTGCCCAATCTGCAGCCGCGCGCGGGCACCGCGATCGAAGAGGATGTCTATGTGCGCGAGGGCTGGGACAAGCGCGGCGCGCGCTCCCGGCTGGATCGTCGCCGCACCCTCAAGGAAGCGGTGAAACGGCGCAGCGTGCAGCCCGACAGCCGGATTCCCATCGGCAACGACGACCTCCGCTTTCGGCAACTGGCGCGGCGCCCCAAACCGTCGGCGAGTGCGGTGGTGTTTTTCGTGCTCGATGTGTCTTCCAGCATGGATGAACATTGCCGAAAACTGGCCAAGACATTTTTCTTCTGGGCATTGCAGGGCATTCGCCGCCAGTACACCAGCATCGAAACAGTGTTTGTCGCCCACACGGTCGATGCCTGGGAATTCGCCGAGCAGGAGTTTTTTCAGGTGCGCGGTGAAGGCGGCACCAAGAGCTCCACCGGCTTTGCCAGGGCGCACGAAATCCTGGTCGAGCGCTTCGATCCGGCGCGTTACAACTGCTATCTGTTTTATGCCACCGACGGCCACAACTTCAGCGAGGACCGCGGCGCCGCCACAACGGAATTGCAGCGCCTGCTGCCGCTGATGAACTTTGCCGGCTACGCCGAGGTGTCCCAGCAGAGTCACCGCCACATGGATACCGAAATTGCCGCCATCTGGCAGCGCCTCGCGGCGGAGGATCTCCCCGTGGGCAGCTACATGCTGAATGAGGACGCCGATATCTGGCCGGCGATCAAGGCGTTTTTCACCGATCAGGCAACCCGCACCGGAGTCTCCTGAGATGCCCTCCCGACTCGATCAGTACATCCCGCAACTGGAAGCCCTGGCCGCCGCGCAGGGGCTCGTCTATCACCCGGTGGATTTCGAAGTGGTGCCGGCCAGTTTCATGATGGAAGTGGCCGTGTACGGCCTCCCGGTGCGGATGCCGCACTGGTCGTTCGGCGTGCGCTGGGTGTACCAGATGATCCAGCACCGCATGGGTCATTCGCGGATTTTCGAAGTGGTGTTTCCCGGCAATCCCAACCACGCCTACCTGGTCGATACCAACAGCATCGAAGAAAACACCCTGGTGGTCGCCCATGTGCTGGGGCACGCGGATTTTTCCCGCAACAACATGGCGTTTGTGCGCAGTCAGGAGCAGGTGGGTTATCACATCGTGGAGCAGGCGGCCGCTCACGCCCACCGCATCCAGGAAGCGATCGATCAGCAGGGCGAGCAGCGCGTCGAGCGGGTGCTGGACGCGGCGCTGGCGCTGGAGCCGCACATCGATACCGATCTGCCGCTCAACCGCAGCCGTTATCAGCGGCCCGAGCGGCAGGTTGCCCGGGAGCCGGGAGAGGCGGACTTTGGCGGCCGCTACGCGCGCCTGCCCGGCGTCAAGGCCGCGCCGGCGGCGACGCGCCTGGAGCCGTTGCATATTCCGCCGCGCCCGGAGCGCGACCTGCTGTGGTTCATCGCCCAGTACGCGCCCGAGATGGAAGACTGGGAGCGCGATATTTTTCTCGCGGTGCGCAAGGAGTCCTGGTATTTCCAGCCGGTATTCAACTGCCAGATCATGAACGAAGGCTGGGCCAGTTACTGGCATTCGCGGCTGTTGCGCGAAGCCGATTTCCTGCCGTCGCAGTTCTATGTGGACTGCATGAAGACGCATTCCGATGTGGTCAGTCCCCACGCCAGCGACAAGCAGGTCGCGCTGCGCATCAATCCCTACCATCTGGGTTATGTGCTCTGGGAGCGCCTGATTGCGGAGCGCGGTTTCAGCGCGGCGCGGGAAATCATGCAGCAGGAGGACGACTTCGGGTTCATTCGCAATTATCTGACCGCCGAGATCGCCGATGAGCTCGATCTGTTTGTGTACTCGGCGAGTCGCGCGGGCGCGGTGCGCGTGACGGAGTCGACGCTCGACCAGTTGCGCGAAACCATTCTGGCGCCCAAGTTCAATTTTGGCGCTCCCCGGGTGGCGGTGGAAGATCTGGGCAGCGACGGCAGTCTGACCCTGCGCCACCAGTATCGCGATGACGGACGCGGTCTCGATGCCGGGCGGGCGCGCCACGTGCTGGATTACGTCCAGCAGGTCTGGCGGCGACCGGTGCGTCTCATCACCGTCGATGGTCGTGGCGAGGAGACCAGCCTGACGGCGACGGCCGCCTAACCGGTTGCTGAAAAACTGCTGCGGGCACCATCTGCTTCGTTGCGCGGTGCTCACTCCCTCGCCTGTCTTTGATAGGTCTCGGTCGCTGCGCGCCGCGCGGCCGTCGCGGTGTCCCTCGACAGCGGGTCAGGCGCTGGCACGGCGCCGGGTTTTGCGGGTGCCGAGCAGGGGTTTGAGAAACTGTCCGGTGTGGGACTCCGGGCAGCGGGTGATGTCTTCCGGGGTGCCGGTGGCCAGTACCAGGCCGCCGCCGCTGCCGCCCTCCGGTCCCAGGTCGATGATCCAGTCGGCGGTCTTGATGACATCGAGATTGTGTTCGATCACCACCACGGTGTTGCCGTGGTCGCGAAAGCGGTGCAGCACGCCGAGCAGTTGCTGAATGTCGTGGAAGTGCAGCCCGGTGGTGGGTTCGTCCAAAATGTAGAGCGTGCTGCCGGTATCGCGCTTGGATAACTCCCGCGACAGCTTGACCCGCTGGGCTTCACCGCCGGACAGCGTGGTGGCGGACTGGCCGAGACGCACATAGGAAAGCCCCACATCCATCAGGGTCTGCAATTTGCCGGCGATGGCGGGGATGGCGTCGAAGAAGGCGCGCGCGTCTTCCACCGTCATCTCCAGCACTTCGTGGATGCTCTTGCCCTTGTAGAGAATCTCCAACGTCTCGCGGTTGTAGCGTTTGCCGCTACAGACTTCGCACATCACATGTATGTCCGGCAGAAAATGCATCTCGACCTTGGTGACGCCATCGCCCTGGCAGGCTTCGCAGCGACCGCCCTTGACGTTGAAGCTGAAACGCCCGGGCAGGTAGCCCCGCGAACGCGCTTCCGCGGTGCCGGCGAACAGTTCGCGGATCGGCGTGAAAATGCCGGTGTAGGTGGCGGGATTGGAGCGCGGCGTGCGGCCGATGGGGCTTTGATCGATGTCCACGCACTTGTCGAGGTGCTCCAGTCCGCTGATTTCGCGATGCGGCGCCGGCTGCAACGTGGTCGCCTTGTTGAGCGCGGTGGCGGCGAGGGGAAACAGCGTCTCGTTGATGAGCGTGGATTTGCCCGAGCCCGAGACCCCGGTGACGCAGGTGAGCAGCCCGAGCGGTATTTCGACGTCAAGGTCGCGCAGATTGTTGCCGCTGGCACCCAGAATCCGCAGCACGCGCGCGGGATTGACCGGGGTGCGCACCGGGGGCACGGGGATCGCCCTGCGGCCTGCCAGGTAGTCGCCGGTGAGCGAATCGGGCGCGGCGATGATGTCGGCCACCTTGCCCTGGGCGACCACGCGACCGCCATGCACGCCGGCGCCCGGACCCATGTCCACGACATGATCGGCGCTGCGGATCGCCTCCTCGTCGTGCTCCACCACGATCACGGTATTGCCGAGATCGCGCAGCCGGGTGAGGGTGGTGAGCAGGCGCGCGTTGTCGCGCTGGTGGAGACCGATGGAGGGTTCGTCGAGGATGTACATGACGCCCACCAGGCCGGCGCCGATCTGGCTGGCGAGGCGGATGCGTTGCGCTTCGCCGCCGGACAGGGTGTCGGCGCTGCGATCCAGGGTCAGGTAATTGAGTCCGACATCCACCAGAAAATGCAGGCGGTCGCGGATTTCCTTGAGGATCTTGGCGGCGATTTCGCCTTTCTGTCCCGGCAATTCCAGTTGGGCGTAGTACGCCGCCAGCTCGCCGGTGGTGCGCGCGGTGGCCGCGGGCAGGGAACGGCCATCGACAAAGACGTGACGCGCGGCGCGATTGAGGCGCATGCCCTCGCATTCGGGGCAGCGTTGGGTGCTGAGATACTTGACCAGTTCCTCGCGCACGCCGGCGGAGTCGGTCTCGCGGTAGCGCCGCTCCATGTTGGGAATGATCCCTTCGAAGCGGTGCGTGCGTTTGAACACGGTGCCGCGCTCGTTGACATAGTTGAAGGTGATTTCCTCCTCGCCGCTGCCGAACAGGATCCGCTGCTGGTGGCGAGGGTCCAGCTCGGCGAAAGGCGTGTCGATGGCAAAGCCATAGTGCTCGGCGAGCGAAGTCAGCATGTTGAAATAGAACAGATTGCGGCGGTCCCAGCCGCGGATCGCGCCTTCGGAAATGCTCGCCTCCGGGTGCTGGATGACGCGATCGAGATCGAAAAACTGGCGCACGCCCAGGCCATCACAGGTGGGGCAGGCGCCGGAGGGATTGTTGAAGGAAAAAACCCGCGGTTCCAGTTCGTCGATGCTGTAGTTGCAGATCGGGCAGGCAAAGCGCGCCGAGAACAGGCGCTCCGGCTGAGCGCCGTCCATGAAGCTCACCACTGCGAGTCCCTCGGCGAGTTTCAGCGCGGTTTCGAAGGATTCGGTGAGTCGCAGGCGCAATTCCGGTTTGACGCGCAGGCGGTCCACCACCACCTCGATGCTGTGCTTGCGGTTCTTGGCGAGTTTGGGCGTCTCGTCGAGTTCGTAAACCGTGCCGTCGATGCGCACCCGGATGAAGCCGCGCGCGCGCAGTTGCTCGAACAGTTGCTGATACTCGCCCTTGCGCTCGCGCACCATGGGGGCGAGCAGCAGCAGCCGGGTGTCCTCGGGCAGTGCGAGCACCTGATCCACCATCTCGGTGACGGTCTGGGCGGCGAGCGGCCGGTCGTGATCGGGACAGCGCGGCTCGCCCACGCGGGCGTAGAGCAGGCGCAGGTAGTCGTAGATTTCGGTGATGGTGCCCACGGTGGAGCGCGGGTTGTGGGAGGTGGACTTCTGCTCGATGGAGATTGCCGGCGACAGTCCTTCGATGTGATCCACATCGGGCTTTTCCATCATCGACAGAAACTGCCGGGCATAGGCCGACAGCGATTCCACATAGCGCCGCTGGCCCTCGGCGTAGAGGGTGTCGAAGGCCAGCGACGACTTGCCCGAACCGGACAGTCCGGTGATCACGATCAGGCGATCCCGGGGTAGCGTCAGGTCGATGTTCTTGAGGTTGTGGGTGCGCGCACCGCGAATCCCGATATGCTTCATGGCGGTTGCTCGCAGCGGATCCAAAACAATCGCGCATTGTAATCACCGCCGACGGCGCCGCACCACGTCCGCTCTGGAACTGTTCGCGCCTGCCGCGCGGCTCCGGGACCGTACAGCCAGGCCGCAGGCGCTGGGCTAAAATGACGAGACTTCTCCGACCGGCCGAGCGACGCGTCCCGATGATGGTCTCCAAATGATCGTTCCAGTAGTCCTGGCCGGCGGCGCCGGCACCCGGTTGTGGCCGCTGTCGCGGCGCCTGTTTCCCAAGCAGTTTCTACCCCTGGTCGGCGCTCAGCCGATGCTGCAGGCGACGCTGGAGCGTCTTGCCGGACTTGCGCCTGGACCCGCCGTGCTGGTGTGCAACGAGGATCATCGCTTCATCGCCGCCGAGCAGGCGCGCGTCTGGGGCGGCGCCGTTGATGCCATCCTGCTGGAGCCGGTGGCGCGCAATACCGCGCCCGCGGTGGCGCTGGCGGCGCTCCATGCCCAGGCCACGACCGGGGCCGATCCGCTGCTGCTGGTGCTGGCCGCGGACCATGTGATCGCCGATATCGCGGCTTTCCATGCCGCCGTCGCGGCGGCGGCGCGCCAGGCCGAACACGGGCGTCTGGTGACTTTCGGGATTGCGCCGGTGGCCGCCGAAACCGGCTATGGCTACATTCGTCGCGGCGCGCTTTTGTCGCGCGAAGAATCGGTGTACGAGGTGGCTGCCTTTGTCGAAAAGCCTGACGCCGACACCGCACGCGCTTATCTGGAGACCGGCGATTATTACTGGAACAGCGGCATTTTCGTGTTCCGGGCGAGCCGTTTCCTCGCCGAGCTGGGCCGTTATCGACCCGAGATTCTCGCCGCGTGCGAGCGCGCCGCCGCAGGTAGAGCCCGGGATGGCGATTTCGTGCGCGTCGATGCGGCGGCATTTGCCGCCTGTCCCACCGATTCCATCGATTACGCGGTGATGGAGCACACCGATGCCGCCGCCGTGGTGGAGCTGCACAGTCCCTGGAACGATGTCGGTTCCTGGGCGGCGCTCTGGGAGCTCGCGGACAAGGACGCCGACGGCAACGCCTGTCGCGGCGACGTGCTGCGGGTCGATTCCAGCAACAACCTGCTGCGTTCCGAGCACCGGCTGCTCGCCACCGTGGGGCTGCGCGACACCGTGGTGGTGGAGACCAAGGACGCCGTGCTGGTGGCGCCGCGTGATCGCATTGGCGGTCTGAAACAACTGGTGGCGCAACTGGCGGCTGCCGCGCGCCCCGAAGAAGAAGTCAACCGTCAGGTCTATCGGCCGTGGGGCAGTTACGACACCCTGGACGCGGGCCACCGGTTTCAGGTCAAGCGCATCCTGGTGGAGCCCGGGGCCAGTCTCTCGACCCAGATGCACCATCACCGCGCCGAGCACTGGATCGTGGTGGTGGGCACGGCACGGGTCACGCTGGATGGCAAAGAAACCCTGCTGGCGGAGAACGAATCCATCTACATTCCCATCGGGACCCGGCACTCGCTGGCCAATCCGGGGAAACTTGCGCTGGAAATCATCGAAGTGCAGACCGGCGCCTATCTCGGCGAGGACGACATCGTGCGTTTCGAGGATCGCTACGGCCGCGTCTGATTGGCGGGCGCCGCGTGCGCGGCGCGGGCGAGACTGCGGAAAATAGCGGAGTCCCGTCGCGGTGAGGTTGCTCGGCGGGGCCGTGTTTTCAGGTGGGCCGTGGTTTGGGGAGGGCCGTGGTTTGGGGAGGGAAAGTGACAGGCGTTGATGACATGTGCTGTTTGCCGGGCTGGGTCGGCAAAGCCGCTATCCGGCACGAGCCGTTTCCTCATCTGGTGGTACCGGATGCATTGCCCCCAGCGCTGTATCAGGAGCTGGAACATTCCTACCCGGCACTGGCCGAAGTTGCCGGACCGGGTCCGCTCGCCAACAACCGGCTTTACAAGCTCGCGGCGGCGGACGTGATCGCCAGCGCGCGTATCGCGCCCCGGTGGCGCGAATTTTTTGCCTACCACACCTCGGCGGACTTCTTCCAGCGGGTTTGCGTTCTCTGGGAGGATGAGATTGCCGCCCTGCATCCCGGTATTGGTGACGCCTTCGGCAAGGCGCCGGAGGCCTTTGGAACCGTGCGTCGCCAGCCGGGGAAAAAAGGCAACGCTGACAATTTCGCCGCGGATATCGTCCTCGACTGTCAGTTCGGCATGAACAGCCCGGTGACGACGCCGTCCGCGGTGCGCGGCCCCCATCTCGATAATCCCGCCAAATTGTTTGCCGCTCTGCTTTATTTTCGCCATGCGGACGACAGTTCCGCCGGTGGCGAGCTGGAGCTGTACCGGGTCAAGCCCGGGCGGCGCCCCATGGCACGGGGTTCTCGGGTCAGGCCCGATGCGGTGGAGGTGGCCGAGCGCGTGGCCTATGCGCCGAATACCCTGGTCATGTGGCTCAACTCGCCTCTCGCCATCCACGGCGTGTCGCCACGCTCCGTCACTCCGGTGCCGCGGCGTTACATTAATTTTCTCGGGGAATGCTACGGCGCCGGCGTGTCTTTCACCGATCCCGCCGGCCTGCGTCCCCGCCCCTGGCAGCTGCTCGAACGCTATCGACGCAGCCGCGCACGGTGACCGCCGAGTTGCGGTACCGCCCAACGCACGGTCCCTGACGGGATCAGTATCGTCTTTGCTTTTGCGAGGCCATTCAGTATTCTAGCCGCCCCTCCGGTTATCCCGCTGCGCCGTCTCCTGCATGCTGACATCCCTTGAACTGCGTGCCCTGCTGGGCCTGGTGTTTCTCTACGCCACACGGATGCTCGGCCTGTTCATGGTGCTGCCGGTGCTCGCGCTCAATGCGCCGCAGTACACCGGCGCAACCGCTGCGACCATAGGTCTGTGCCTGGGAATCTACGGCCTCACCCAGGGTGCGTTGCAAATCCCGTTCGGCATTGCCTCCGACCGTTTCGGGCGCAAGCCGCTGATCATCATCGGCATCCTGCTGTTTGTGGCGGGGTCGGCCATCGCGGCCGAAGCACACACCGTGTATCAGTTGATGCTGGGACGGGCGGTACAGGGCGCGGGTGCGGTGTCGGGCGTCATCATGGCGCTGCTGGCGGATGTGACGCGCGAGCAGGTGCGCACCCGTGCCATGGCGGCGGTAGGCGGCAGCATCGGACTCTCGTTCGCGGTGGCTATGGCGCTGGGGCCGGTGATCGCTTCCCACTGGGGCATGTCGGCGGTGTTCTGGGTGGCGGCCACGCTGGGCATTTTGGGACTGCCGGTACTGCTGTCGATTCCCACGCCGAACCGGATTTCCACCCACGAACTGGTGCCGATGCCGGAAATGCTGAATCGGGTGCTGCGCAATTCCGAGCTGCTGAGGCTGGATGTGGGGATCTTCGTGCTTCACTTCGCCCAGATGGCGACCTGGGTGTCGGTGCCCGTGTTGCTTGAGCAGGTGGTGGGATTTGAGCGGGACCGGCATTGGTATCTTTACCTGATCACCATGGGCGCCGGCTTTGCCCTGATGGTGCCGTTCATCTGGTACGGCGAAACGCGGCGGCGGATGAAGCCGGTATTTCTGGGCGCCATCGCGCTGCTGGCGGTGGCCGAGGCGGTACTGGCTTCGGCCGGCAGTCGTTTCGCGGTGATGGCCACGGGCCTGCTGCTGTTTTTCATGGCGTTCAACCTGCTGGAAGCGTCGCTGCCGTCTCTGGTGAGCAAGCTGTGCCCGCCGGGCATCAAGGGCACGGCGCTCGGCATTTATTCCACCAGCCAGTTTCTGGGCGCGTTCGCGGGTGGCGCCCTGGGTGGTCTGGTCGTGCACCGCTTTGGCAGGGAGAGTGTGTTCTGGTTTGCCGGTGGAGCCGCGCTGATATGGTTTGCCGTGGCCAGCACCATGCGCGCTCCGCGCCGGTTGCGCAGCCTGACGTTGACCCAGGCGGCGGGAGAAACCGTGGTCCGGCGCGAAGCCCTGGTGGGTGTGGTGGCCGGAGTCGAGGACGTGATTCACATCCCGAGCCACCAGGTCGCCTATGTGCAGGTGGACGACGACGCGCTCGACAGTGCCCATCTGGAACGCGTTCTGGGGCGCCCGCTGAGCGCCTGATGCACGGCGTGCGTTGCCCGCGGCCGCGGCTGGCGAGGCAGGAGCCCTGCGGTTACACTGAACCCGGCGGCAAACAATTTTGAGAGGGGATTCTGGCGATGGCTCGCGGCATCAATAAAGTCATTTTGATTGGCAATCTCGGCAACGATCCGGAGACCCGCTACCTGCCGAGCGGCGGGGCGGTGACCAACATCACCCTGGCCACGTCCGAAGGTTGGCGCGACAAGCAGACCAACGAACAGAAAGAGCGCACCGAGTGGCACCGGGTGGTGTTTTTCAACAAACTCGCGGAGATCGCCGGCGAGTACCTCAAGAAGGGTTCCAAGGTGTATATCGAAGGTTCTCTGCGCACCCGCCAATGGGAGAAGGATGGCCAGAAGCACTACACCACCGAGATCGTCGCGAATGAGATGCAGATGCTGGACGGACGCGGCGGCAGCGCGTCCACCGGTCAGCAGGGCGGCGACTTCAGCGCTCCGCCACGCGCGGCGCAGGCGAGCGGCAGCGCGGGCGCTGTCCCGACCGGTCCGGCCCCCACCAGCTTCGACAATTTCGATGACGATATTCCGTTTTAGTCCGGCCCGGTTTGCCGGCTCCGTGAACACTTGCGCGTGAGTACCAATCTGACCTGGCACCAGGCGGCGGTGTCGAAAGACGATCGTGCGCGTCAGAAACGCCAGAAGCCCTGCGTGATCTGGTTTACGGGGCTCAGTGGCGCGGGCAAATCGACCCTGGCAAACGCGCTGGAGCGGGCGCTCTTCGAGCGCGGCCATCACTGCTATCTGCTGGACGGCGACAACGTCCGCCACGGTCTCAACAGGGATCTGGGCTTCAGCGACGCCGATCGGGTCGAAAACATCCGGCGCATCGCCGAGGTGGCGAAGCTGCTCGTCGATGCCGGTTTGATCGCCATGACGGCGTTCATCTCGCCGTTTCGCGCCGACCGTCAGCTCGCCCGCGATTTGCTGCCCGCGGACGAATTCATCGAGGTGCATGTCGCCACATCCCTCGCGGTCTGCGAGCAGCGCGACCCCAAGGGTCTCTATCGCAAGGCCCGCGCCGGGCAGATTCCCAACTTCACCGGCATCGATTCCGCGTACGAAGCGCCAGTGAACCCCGAATTGGTGGTTGATACCGGGGCGGAGGATCTCGACGGCTGCGTGCAAAGCCTGCTGGCGTACCTGGAGCAGCGCGGCATTTTTTAAGGGCGACTTGCTTTAAGGGCGACTTGGCTGTCCCGGGGAGCGAGCGTGATTGCGCTTCCTCCCACCCCCGATTCCTGTCGTATCAAACCGCTTCCTGCCACCGAACCTGCTTGCGGCTGAACGGAAATGCGCCGTTCAGCCGCTCGGGACTGCCGCATCCCGGTGTTGCCACACCCTTAACCGGCTGCGGAAAAAAACGTCGCGAGAGCGCGCGCAATGCGCAACGAAGCAGATGGCGCCAGCCGCGGATTGCGCAGCCGGTCAGGTTCAGTCGCCGCGATACCGCTGCAATACAAGGCTGGCGTTGGTGCCGCCGAAACCGAAACTGTTCGACATCACCCGCTCCAGTTCGACGCCGTCGATACGCTGCCGGACGATGTTGGCAGCGGCGACTTCGGGATCGAGGTTGTCGATATTGGCCGACGCGGCGATAAAGCCGTGGCGCATCATCAGCAGACTGAACAGGGCTTCATGCACCCCGGCCGCGCCCAGTGAATGCCCCGACAGCGACTTGGTCGAGCTGATGGGCGGGGTCCGGGGGCCGAAGACTTCCAGAATGGCCCCGATTTCCTTGACGTCGCCCACCGGCGTGCTGGTGCCGTGGGTGTTGATGTAGTCGATCGAACCGTTCACCGTCGCCAGCGCCTGCCGCATGCAGCGCACCGCGCCTTCGCCGGAGGGCGCGACCATGTCGTAACCGTCGGAGGTCGCGCCGTAGCCGACGATCTCGGCGTAAATGGTGGCGCCGCGCGCGCGCGCGTGTTCGAGTTCCTCGACCACGAAACAGCCGCCGCCGCAGGACATCACGAAGCCGTCGCGGTCCACGTCATAGGGCCGCGAGGCGCGTTCCGGGGTGTCGTTGAAGCGGGTCGACAGCGCGCCCATGGCGTCGAACATGCTGACCATGGACCAGTGCTCTTCCTCCGCGCCGCCGGCGAACAGGATGTCCTGCTTGCCGAGCTGGATCTGCTCCACCGCCGAGCCGATGCAATGGGCGCTGGTGGCGCAGGCGGACGAGATGCTGATATTGAGCCCCTTGATGTGGAACGGCGTGGCCAGGCAGGCCGATACCGTGCTGCTCATGATCTGGGTGACGCGATAGGGCCCGATGCGCTTCACGCCTTTCTCGCGCAGGGTGTCCACGGATTCCAGAAATTTTTCCCCGGAAATACCGCCGGAACCCATGATGATGCCGGTGCGGGGATTGGAGACATCCGCCGGCGTGAGGCCGGAGTCGACAATGGCCTGCTGCATGGCGACATAGCCATAGACCGCGGCCGTGCTCATGAAGCGCAGATGCTTGCGGTCGATGATATCCGTGGGATCCAGATCGATCTGTCCCGCGATCTGGCTCTTCATCCCCATCTCGCGATAAATGGGCATCGGACGGATCCCCGACCGGCCTTCACGCAGGGAGCGGGTGACCGAGTCGACATCGTTGCCCAGGCATGACACCACCCCCATGCCGGTAATTACCGCTCGTCTCATGGAGTGCCTCTCGGGTGGTGGTGGGGCGGGAAATTGGCCGGCATTGTAAGGGAAGCCGGTGGTCGCTAAAAGTTGTCGGTGGATTTGAAAATGCCGACCCGGAGATCCTTGGCAGTGTAGATTTCGCGGCCATCCACCGCGACCGAGCCGTCGGCGATCGCCATGACGAGCTTGCGCTCAACCATGCGGGATATGTCGAGCCGGTAGGTCACCTTCCCCGCGGTAGGCAGTACCTGTCCGAAAAACTTCACTTCGCCGGAGCCGAGCGCGCGGCCGTGACCGTCGTTGCCGCGCCAGGTGAGAAAGAATCCGGTCAGTTGCCAGAGGGCATCGAGGCCGAGGCAGCCCGGCATCACCGGGTCGCCGACGAAGTGGCAGCCAAAGAACCACAGATCGGGATTGATATCGAGTTCCGCGATCACATGGCCCTTGCCATGCGTGCCGCCGGTCGAATCGATATGAGTGATCCGGTCCACCAGCAGCATCTGGCCGTCGGGCAGGCGTGCCGCATGGGCGCCAAACAGTTCCCCGCGCGCGCAAGCCAGCAGTTCAGCGCGCGTGAAGCTCCTCTGCCGGCCGCGGATGGCGGTGTCTTCCTGGAGGGAGGTGGACGTTGGAGCGGGCATCGGTTTCTCGGGTTGCCGTTATGTGTCGGCCATTTTACGCGACCTGCGACCCGCCCGCAGCGCGCCATTGTGAGAGCCTTGGCTTTCTCCGCGCGGGCCATATGCAAACGCGCAAATGCTGCGTTAAGGTAGCCGCCGCGCCCTGACAGTGGTGCACAAACGCCTGACCGCGGGACGCCGGTGCAGGATGTCGACCGCAATCGCCCGTCAAGGAATTGCCATGATCAAGAAATGCCTGTTTCCGGTCGCCGGATATGGAACCCGCTTCCTGCCTGCCACCAAGTCCATGCCCAAGGAAATGCTGCCCGTGGTCAACAAACCCCTGGTGCAGTACGGCGTTGAAGAGGCGCTGGCGGCCGGACTGAACGAGATCTGCTTTGTCACCGGCCGTGGCAAGCGCTCGATTCACGATCACTTCGACATCAGCTACGAACTTGAGCACCAGATCGCCGGGACCGACAAGGAAGATTACCTGATCGAAATCCGCAAGGTGATCAACAGCGGCCGCTTCGCATCGACCCGGCAACTGGAAATGAAAGGGCTGGGCCATGCAATCCTCACCGGCGAGTTGCTGGTGGGCAATCAGCCGTTCGGGGTGATTCTGGCGGATGACCTGTGCTTCAACGATGACGTCGGGGTCATGGCGCAGCTGGTCGATATCTATCGCCGCACCGGCAGTACCGTGGTGGCGATTCAGGAGGTCGAGGAAAAGGACGTGTCCAAATTCGGCATCATTGCCGGCATTGAAGAGGAGCCCGGCCTTTACCGTGTGACCGACATGGTCGAAAAGCCCGCGCCGAGCGAAGCGCCCAGCAATCTCGCCATCATCGGCCGCTACGTCCTGTCGCCGTTCATTTTCGAGGTGTTGCGTCACACGCCGCCGGGCAAGAACGGTGAAGTCCAGCTGACCGACGCGCTGCTGACGCTGGCGCGGACCAGCAAGGTGCTGGCCTACAAATTCAAGGGTCAGCGCTTTGACTGCGGCAGCGTCGGCGGCTTTGTCGATGCCACCAACCACGTCTATCAGAACATCTATCTCAAGGGACGCAAATGACGTCGGCGCTCACCTGCTTCAAAGCCTATGACGTGCGCGGTCGCGTTCCCGAACAGCTGAACGAGGACATCGCCTACCGCATCGGTCGCGCCTTCGCGGTCCATCTGGGTGCACGCACCCTTGTCGTCGGTCACGACATCCGCCTGACCAGCCCGGCCCTGTGCGACGCGGCGGTGGCAGGCATTCGCGATGCGGGCTGCGATGTGGTGCATATCGGGCAGTGCGGTACCGAGGAAATTTACTTCGCCACCTTCCACGGCGGCTACGACGGCGGCCTGGTGGTCACCGCCAGCCACAATCCCAAGGACTTCAACGGCATGAAGTTCGTGCGCGAAGGCGCGCGTCCGATCAGCGGCGATGCGGGGCTGCCCGAGATCCAGGCGCTGGCGGAGGCGGCGGATTTTCCGGCGGCCGAACGCCAGGGTACGCTGCGCCACGCCAGCGACAAGCGCGCCTACATCGACCACCTGCTGACCTACGTGGATAAATCCGCGCTGCGGCCGCTCAAGGTGGTGGTCAATGCGGGCAACGGCGGTGCCGGCGCCGTCATCGATCTGCTGGAGCCGCAGCTGCCGCTGGAGTTCATCAAGCTCCAGCACGCGCCCGACGGCCACTTTCCCCACGGCGTGCCCAACCCGCTGCTCGAGGAAAACCGCGCGGCCACTGCCGACGCCGTGCGCGCGAGCGGCGCCGATCTGGGGATCGCCTGGGACGGCGACTTCGACCGCTGTTTCTTCTTCGACGAGCGCGGCGATTTCGTCGAGGGCTATTACGTCGTCGGCCTGCTCGCGGAAGCCTTTCTGCGCAAGTACGGCGGCGGCGCCATCGTGCACGACCCGCGCCTGATCTGGAACACCACCGACATCGTCGCGCGGTTCGGCGGCCGGGCGGTGCAGAGTCGTACCGGCCATGCCTTCATCAAACAGGTGATGCGCGATCACGACGCTCTCTACGGTGGCGAGATGAGCGCGCACCATTATTTTCGCGACTTCGCCTATTGCGACAGCGGCATGATTCCCTGGCTGCTGGTGGTGGAGCTGTTGTCCCGGCGCCGGCAGCCGTTGTCCGAGCTGCTGGAGGAGCGCCAGCGCGCCTATCCGGTGAGCGGCGAAATCAACCGTCCGGTCGCGGATCCGCAGGCGGTGCTCGACGCCATCGCCCGCCGCTACGGGAGCGGAGGCGGCGTGCTCGATACCATGGACGGCATCGGGATCAGCTTCGCGGACTGGCGTTTCAATGTACGCATGTCGAATACCGAGCCGCTGCTGCGCCTGAATGTGGAGAGTCGCGGCGATCACGCGCTGATGGCGGCGAAAACCGCCGAGTTGCTGGCGCTGCTGGATGGCGGCTGAGGAAAAAAACAGTTCATTACCGCGCGCCGCGCGGACAGCGGATCAGTCCGAACACGAACCCGCGCTGTTCCACCGCGCCATGAGGGCGCGGGTGGAGCTGTCGTAGGCGCTCGCGTCCGCGCCGGCCAGTGCCGCGCCGATCGCACTCGCCGCCTGCTTGCCCAATTCGACGCCCCACTGATCGAACGCGTTGATGCCCCAGATCACACTCTGCACATAGACGCTGTGTTCGTAGAGCGCCAGCAGGGCGCCCAGGCAGGCGGGCTCGTGGGCGGCGAGCACCAGCGTGTTGCTTGGGCGATCGCCGGGCACTTCCCGGTGGCGAGCCAGAAATGCGGCCTCTGCGCCGGAGTGCCCGGCCGCAAGTAATTCCTTCTCCAGCGCGGCGCGATCCTGGCCCATCATCAGCGTCCGGCTCTGCGCCAGGCAGTTGGCGTAGAGCAAGCGGTGCTGTTCCGCGTCACAGTGCGGAGTCGCGGTGACGATGAAGTCCGCCGGCACGGTTTGCGTGCCCTGGAGCAGCAGTTGATGAAAGGAGTGCTGACCGTTGGTCTCCTCGCTGCCCCAAATGATCGCCCCGGTCTGGAAGGCGAGTTCACTGCCGTCCTGAGCAACCCGCTTGCCGAGGCTTTCCATCATCAGTTGCTGCAAATAGTCGGGCAGGTGGCGCAGGCCGTGCACATAAGGCAGTACGGCGCGGGTTCCGTGATGCCAGAAATTGATCTGCCAGACGCTCAGCAGTCCATGCAGCATCGGCAGATTGGTGCGCAAGGATGCCGTGCGAAAGTGCTGGTCCATGGCCTGGGCGCCGGCGAGCAGCTCGGTAAAGATATCCGGTCCGAGCGCGACGGCAACCGGGAATCCCATGGCCGACCACAGTGAATAACGGCCGCCGATCCATTCGCCCAGGGTAAGGATGCGGTCGTCGTCGATGCCCCAGGCGCGCGCCCGCTCGGGCTTGCTGGTGATGGCCACGCAATGCTTGCCGATGTCGGTGATCCCGCCGGCGCGCAGCCAGCGTTGGGCCAGGTCCGCATTCGACAGGGTTTCCAGGGTCGAAAAGCTTTTCGACGCGAGCACAAATACGGTGGTGGCGGGCACGCAGCGCGACAGCACCCCGGCGAGCGCGCTGCTGTCCAGGTTTGCCGCGAAGTGGACGCGCGGCGACACCGCGCAGCGTTCCGGAAACGCCGAGACCACCAGACGTGGGCCCAGGTCCGAGCCGCCGATGCCGAGATGCACCAGGTCGGTGATGACCTGCCCGGTGGCGCCGCGGATTTCACCTGCCCGCAGCGCTTGCGCCAGCGCCAGCATCCGTGCCCGGCTCTGTTCCATCTCGCGGCCGATGGCGGCATCGGGGGCCACGCCGCGCAGTGCGGGGTGCAGGGCCGCACGCTGTTCGGAGCGGTTCACCGGCGCGCCCGCAAACAGCGCGGCAAGCTGCCGCGGCAGCTCGGCGGTGGCGGCGAGTTCCTCCAGCAAACCCAATGTCGTGTCGGTGCAATGGTTCTTGGAATAGTCGAGGTAGATGCCCGCCGCGGTCGCGTGGCAGCGCTCCCCGCGCGCTGGATCAGCGGCGAACAGGTCGTTGAGCGTGGTGCCGGCAAAGCTTGTGCGATGTGCGCTGAGGGCGCGCCAGGCGGCGCTGCTGTCGATGCTGGATCGCTGGGTCATGGTGTTACATCACCGCGCGGCGGGGCGCCACTGTCTCAGAAGTCGCGCCTGGCGGCAAATTCCGCGAGTTCGCATAAAGCCTGTTGCTGGGACGATGCCGGCAGGGGCGCCAGTGCCGCCAGCGCCCGGTCCGCCTGCTGGCGCGCCACGGCCAGGGTGTAATCGAGGGCACCGCAGGCGCCGACGATGCGCAGGACTTCGGGTAGCGCGGCGCCCTGGCGGTTGGCAACGGCATCGCGAATCAGGGTGGCGTCGGCGGGGGGCGCGGTGCGCAGCGCGTGGATCAGCGGCAGCGTCATCTTGCCTTCGGCCAGATCGTCGCCGATGTTCTTGCCCAGTTGCCCGGCGTCGCCGCCGTAGTCGAGGGCATCATCCACCAGTTGAAACGCCATGCCGAGGTGATGCCCGTAGTTTTGCAACGCCGTGACAATGGTGGCGTCGGCCCCGGTGAGCAGGGCGCCGGTCCGGGCCGCCGCCTGAAAGAGCTCGGCAGTCTTTTTGCGGATCACTTCGGTATACGCGGGCTCGTCGAGTTCGGCGTTGCCGGCATTGAGCAGTTGCTGGACCTCTCCCTCGGAAATGGTGTTGGTGGTATCGGCCAACACGCGCATGACCGCCATGTTGCCGATGCGCACCATGAGCTGAAAGGCGCGGGAATACAGAAAATCACCGACCAGAACCGTCGCCGCATTGCCGTACTGGTTGTTGGCGGTATGGCGGCCGCGGCGCAACTCCGAGGTGTCCACCACGTCGTCGTGCAACAGGGTCGCGGTGTGAATCAGTTCGATCACCGTGGCCAGCAACACATGCTGGTCACTGGCGTAACCGCAGGCACGGGCGCTCAGCAGGGCCACGATGGGGCGCAGGCGCTTGCCGCCCGCCGTGATCAGATAGGTGCCGATTTCCTCGACCAGACCGACGTCGGAATTGAGTTCAGTGATGATGAGCTGGTTGACCGCTTCCATGTCGGATTTGACGACGTCCAGAAATGGCAGCATGGAGCACAACGGCGCGGGGGGAGGCGCGGAAATGCTAGGTGTGGCTCCGGCGGCTGTCAAGGAAACAAGGTTCGGAAACCCGGTTGGCGGGAATAAAGTTCGCCACGCGCGGTCGCCGGGAGCGCCACGCCGCGCTGGGTGGCGAGCCGTGGTCGGGGTAAGCTTCGGAATCCGGGCCGGTCGGTTGCAGGCAATCCGACGGCTCCTGCCGCTGTTTTTGATGCGAGGGAATTCCCATGAAAGTCTTTACCACCATTCCCCAGGACAATCTGCGCAAGGTGCCGGCAGCCGCGCGCGCCATCGAGGCGGCGGGCTACGACGGCATCATGACCATGGAGAACGCCCATGAGCCGTTCCTGCCGCTGGCGGTGGCAGCCACCGTCACCGAGCGTGTGGAGTTGATCACCGGCATCGCCATCGCCTTTGCCCGCAGTCCCATGGTGGTTGCCAATGCGGGCTGGGATTTGCAGGCGGCGGCGCCCGGACGCGTGGTGCTGGGTCTGGGCAGCCAGATCAAGGCCCACAACGAGCATCGCTTCAGTGTGCCCTGGTCGGCGCCGGCGCCGCGCATGCGCGAATATGTACAGGCGCTGCGTGCGATCTGGGCCTGCTGGAAAGGACAGGGGCCGCTGGAGTTTCGTGGCGAGCACTACCGCTTCACCCTGATGACGCCGAATTTCGTGCCCGAAAATTTTCCGGGACCGCCGCCCGCCGTCACCATCGCGGCCGTGGGTCCGGCCATGCTGCGAGTGGCCGGCGAGGTCTGCGACGGCGTGCGACTGCATCCGTTCTGTACCCGCGCTTATCTGGAACAGGTGGTGTTGCCGGAACTCGCCACCGGCTGGGCGCGCGGCGGGCGCCAGAGGGAGCATTTCGAAATCTCGGGCGGCGGTTTTATCGCCACCGGGCCGGATGACGAAGCCGTCGCCAGGATGGTCGAGTGGGTGCGCTACCGGGTGGCGTTCTACGCTTCCACGCCGGCTTACTGGCCGGTGCTGGCCCAACACGGGCTGGAGGAGCTGGGCGCCAAACTCAACCGCATGACCAAGGCGGGGCAGTGGGACAGGATTGCGGCGGAAATTCCGGACGACGTGGTGAATCTGTTTGCCGCGATCGGCCGCCACGACGAGATTGCCGTCGCCATCGCAAAACGCTTTGGTGGCGCGTCCGACGCCATCTTCGCCAGTGTCGCGACCGCGATGCCGGCGGATCTGCCGCCGGACCTGGTACAGGATATCCGCCGTCTTCCCGCGGTGTTTACGGGCTTTCGGCGCTGAGGAAGTCGCGGTAAGCGGCGCGCCGGGCAGCGCCGTTTACCGCGGACGGGAATTCACCACTGAATAACCGTGGTGCCGACGGTGCCGAAGCTCGCCATCGCCTCGATCACACTGGATGCTTTCTCGATGGGGAACACGTTGGTCACCATCTCGCCCGGGCGCAGCTTGCCGCTCTCCACCATGTTGAGCATCGCGTTGTAGCGGCGCGGCTGCATGCCGATGGTGCCGATCAGTTGCAGCTCCATCGCCACGATCATGTCCACCGGCAGCGACACGAAGCCTTTTTCGGCTTGGGTCGTGAGACCGATCTGCAAGTGGCGGCCGCGTTTGCGCAGACTCATGATGGAATTCAGGCAGGTGGTGGCAATGCCGAGCGCATCCACCGAGACATGGGCGCCGCCGCGCGTCAGCTCTTTGATGGCTTCGGCGGGGTTGGTCTTGGCGGCGTTCACGGTGTGCACCGCGCCCATCTTGCGGGCCACTTCCAGCGACTTGTCATTGATGTCCACCGCGATCACGTTGGCGCCCATGGCGTTGGCGATCTGGGTGGCGGCCAGGCCGATGCCGCCGCAACCGTGAATCGCCACCCATTCGCCGGCGGCCACTTTCACCTGATCGACGATGCCGTGAAAGGACGTCATGAAGCGGCAGCCCATGCTGGCGGCGTCGGTGAACGGCACGGACTCCGGCAGATTGATCAGGTTGAGATCGGCTTTCAGGATCTGGGCGTACTGACCGTAGCCGCCGGAAGTGCTGAAACCGGCCAGATTGCCTTCGGCGCAGGTGTTCTGGTGGCCGGCGGCGCAGTATTCGCAGGTGCCGCAGCCCAGGTTGAACGGACACACGACGCGGTCGCCGACCCGGAATTTTTTTACCTGGGCGCCGACTTCCGCCACTTCGCCGACGAATTCATGGCCGATGACGTGCGGCAGTTCGGGTTGCAGGCCGAGCCAGCCCCAGTCGCCGACGCAGACGTGCCAGTCGCTGCGGCAGACGCCGTTGGCCGCCACCTTGATGATTGCGTCCTCCGGCCCGCATTTGGGTTCCGGCCAGTTGGCGTGAATGACAAAGGGCTTGTTGAAGGCTTCGAGTACGGCGGCTTTCATGGCGTGACTCCTGTTATTTTTGACGGAGAGTTGATCGTTTCCGTGGTTCGAGGTGATGGTCGGAACCGCCCGGCCCACACTAGAGCCGGTCGCAAAAGCTTGTCAAGGCACGGGCGCGACAGGCGCAGCGCTCAGCGCCGGCCCAGCAGCGCCTCGATATCGCCCTGATGGCCCACCACAAGGCGCAGTCCGGCGGATGGGGGCGGCGCGCAGGGCTGGGCGCCGTATTCGGTCAGCAGATTCCCGGCCCAGGGCAGCATGCCGGGCGAAGCGTAATAGTGCCGTTCACCGTCGGCTCCGTCGGCGGTCAGCAGCGCCATGTCGTCCGGCCCCGCCGCGGCGGCAAAGCAGAGGTCGAACGCCATCTGCAGTTCGTTTTCGCGCGCGACGCGCTGGGCGCGGGTCAGGGTGAAGGTGTGCCAGCTCATGGTCGGAGTCCGTTGCAGCGAGCGCCGATGGTGGCATTCGCCGCGCGCGCTGGCAATTCGGCGCCAGGCAGCGTTTGAAAAACCGTCAGGACAGGCGGTCCCGGAAATCCCGGTAACCGAACTCGCGCACCAGCCGCAGCGCGTCGGTCGTGGAGTTCCACACCGCGATGGCGGGCAGCGGCACGCCGTTGAAGGTGTTGGTCTTGACCATGGTGTAGTGGGCCATGTCGGCGAACAGCAGGCGCTGGCCGATACGTAGGGGTGCGGCAAAGGCGTAATCGCCGATGACGTCGCCGGCGAGACAGGTCTGTCCGCCCAGGCGGTAGCTGTGGGGCAGCTCGCCCGGCGCGGCCGCGCCATGGATGCGCGGCCGGTAGGGCATTTCGATCACGTCCGGCATGTGGCAGGTGGCGGAGGTGTCGAGGATGGCGAGTTCCAGATCGTTGCGCTTGAGGTCCAGCACTTCCGTCACCAGCACGCCGGTATCGAGGGCCACGGCCTCGCCGGGCTCCAGGTAGACCGCGACGTTGTGGCGGGCGCGGAAGTCGCGGATCAGGGCTATCAGCGCGTCCACCTGATAATCGGCGCGGGTGATGTGATGGCCGCCGCCGAAATTCACCCATTCCATCTGCGCCAGCCAGGGCGCGAACTGTTCCTCGACGGCGGCCAGGGTGCGCGCCAGCGGCGGCAGATCCTGTTCGCAGAGGGTGTGGAAATGCAGTCCGGAGATACCGCTCAGATCGGCACCGGCGAAGTCCTCGACCGGAATCCCGAGCCGCGAGCCGGGCGCGCAGGGGTCGTAGAGCGGCGTGGCGCCTTCGGAGTGGCGCGGATTGACGCGCAGGCCGAAGCGCAAACCGGGCCGTGTCGCCCGGGCCGCCAGCGCGCGCGCGCGAAAGTGCTGCCACTGATGCATGGAATTGAAGACGACGTGGTCGGAGAGCGCCACCACGGCGTCGAAATCGGCATCGCGATAGGCGGCGCAGAAGGTGTGCACTTCGCCGCCGAATTCCTCGCGTCCCAGGCGCGCCTCGAACAGGCCGCTGGCACAGGTGCCGGCGAGGTAGCGACGCACCAGCGGCGCCAGGCTGAACATCGAAAAGGCCTTGAGCGCGAGCAGCACTTTGGCGCCGCTTTCGGTTTGCACCCGGTGCAGCAGTTTGAGATTGTCCTCGAGCGCCGCCTCGTCCACCACGTAGCAGGGCGAGGGGACACGCGCCGGATCGAAGTCTACAAAGTGGTCGCGTGCCACGGCAGCCCATGCTGGTTGAGTGCGTCCATGAAGGGATCCGGATCGAGCTGCTCCATGTTGAACACGCCCTCGCCCCGCCATTTGCCGGTGAGCATCATCAGGGCGCCGATCATCGCCGGCACGCCGGTGGTGTAGGAGATCGCCTGGGAGCCCACTTCCCGGTAGCAGGCCTCGTGGTCGCAGATGTTGTAGACGTAGTGGGTCTCCTCGCGGCCGGCGCGGGTGCCGGTGGCGACGCAGCCGATGCAGGTGCGGCCCTTGGTGAGCGGGCCCAGACTGCCGGGATCGGGCAGCACGGCTTTGAGAAACTGGAGCGGCACGATCTCCTGGCCGTTGTAGAGCACCGGGTCGATGCGGGTCATGCCGACGTTTTGCAGCACTTCCAGGTGTTTCAGGTAATTGTCGGAAAAAGTCATCCAGAAACGCGCGGTTTCGATTTCGGGCAGGTGTTTGACCAGGGATTCCAGCTCTTCGTGGTACATCAGAAAAATCTTGCGCGGCCCGATGCCGTCCGGGAAATCGAACTCGCGGTGCACGCTGAGCGCGTCGGTCTCGCGCCACTGGCCGCCGTCCCAGTAGCGGCCCCTGGCGGTCACTTCGCGGATGTTGATCTCGGGATTGAAGTTGGTGGCAAACGCCTGGCCGTGCTCGCCGGCGTTGCAGTCGATGATGTCGAGTTCGCGGATGCGGTCGAGTTTGTGTTTGCGCAGCCAGGCGGTGAAGACGTTGGTGACGCCGGGATCGAAGCCGCTGCCCAGCAGTGCCATCAGGCCGCGCTCGCGAAAGCGCTCGTGATAGGCCCACTGCCAGGAGTATTCGAACTTCGCCAGATGGCGGGGTTCGTAGTTGGCGGTGTCGAGATAATTCACGCCGGTCGCGAGACAGGCGTCCATGATGTTGAGATCCTGATAGGGCAGCGCGACATTGATCACCAGATCGGGTCGCACGCGCTCGATCAGCGCTGACAGTTGTGGGACATCGTCGGCGTCGATTTCCGCTGTTTCGATGGGACGCGAGAGCTGTGCCGCGATGGCGTCGCATTTGGATTTGGTGCGACTGGCCAGCACGATGTGGGAAAACACCGCGGGCACCTGCGCGCACTTGTGGGCCACCACCTGGCCGACGCCGCCGGCTCCGATAATCAACACCCTCGCCATGGGATAGTCCTCGTTCAACGCTCGAAGTAGGTGTAGCCGCGCAACCCGGTGGCGTACAGCTCCACCAGTTGCTGGCGCTCGGTCGCGCTGATGTGTCCGGCGCGCACGCCCTGTTCCGCGCTGTTGCGGAATTTCTGCAGCAGCGTCTGGGGGTGATACTCGACGTAGCTCAGCACGTCGGCGACGCTGTCGCCTTCGACTTCCTTGACGTAATCGAAACTGCCGTCGGCATTGATGCGCACGCTGACCACATGGGTGTCGCCGAGCAGATTGTGCAGATCGCCGAGCGTTTCCTGATAGGCGCCGACCAGGAATGCACCCAGGTAGTATTCCTTGCCTTCGATGAGCGGATGCACCGGCAGGGTGTTGTTGAGCGTTCCGTCCCAGGCGAAGCGGTCGATCTTGCCGTCGCAGTCGCAGGTGATGTCGGCCAGGATCGCCTGGCGCGTGGGCAGTTCGTCGAGGCGGTGAATCGGCATGATCGGGAACACCTGGTCGATGGCCCAGATATCCGGCAGCGACTGGAATACGCTGAAGTTGCCGTAGTAGATGTCGGCGAGCGCTTCTTCCAGTCCGGCCAGTTCCGGATATTCATCTTCGTTGCCGATGATGACACTTTTAATACGCTGAAGAATTTCCAGGGTGACGTTTTCGGCGAGTGCGCGCGAACGCAGGCTGATCTGGCCGCGCCGGAACAGATCACGAATTTCGTCGCGATAGAAGAGTGCGTCGTTGTAGCACTCCTGGGCACGTTCGAGGGTAATCGACTTCAGCACGTCCCACAGGTTGTGGACGTTCTCGTGTTCGGATTCCGGCACCCGGTCGGGCAGCGCCTGCGCTTCGAAGCGGGTGACATCGAGAATGTTGAACAGCAGTACCGAACCGTAGGCGACCAGCGCGCGCCCGGATTCGGTGACGATGGTGGGATGCGGGATATCGTGCGGATCCAGAATGCTCATCACCACTTCGACGATATCGAGGCAGTACTCTTCCATCGAGTAGTTCATGCTGTGGGTATGGCTGGACCGGGACCCTTCATAGTCCACCGCAAGTCCGCCACCGAGGTCGAGATTGCCCAGCGGCGCGCCTTCGCGCACGAGATCGACGTAGTAGCGGCAGGCTTCCATGACGCCGGTGCGGATGTCGCGGATGTTGGGGATCTGCGAGCCCAGATGCACGTGCAGCATCTCCATGCAGTCGAGCATGGCGTGCGCCTTGAGCGTGTCCACCAGATCGATCAACTGCATCGAGGTCAGGCCGAAGATGCTGCGATCGCCACTGGTGGCGTTCCAGTGACCGCTGACGCGGGACGACAGTTTGACGCGCGCGCCGATGCGCGGACGAATGCCGGCCGCTTTGCTGCACTGGATCAGCAGCGGCAGCTCGGCGGGTGTTTCCACCACGAAAAAAATCCGGTAGCCGAGTTTTTGCGCCATCAGTCCGAGGTTGATGAACTCCTCGTCCTTGTAACCATTGCAGACGATATAGCCGTTCATCGCCTCCAGGGTGGCGAGGGCGATCAGCAGTTCGGCCTTGCTGCCGGCCTCGAGGCCGTGGCCGAAGCGGGCGCCGAAACTTGCCACCTCTTCGATGATCTGCGACTGCTGGTTGACCTTGATGGGAAACACGCCGCGGTAGCGGCCGCGATAACCCGACTGCGCAATGGCGCGGGCGAAACTCTCGTTGATCTCGGCGATGCGGGCGTCGAGCAGATTCTCGATACGCAGCAGGACCGGCATGGGCAGGCCGCGTTCGCTCAGACCGTCGACGATATCGAGCAGGTTGATGGTGCCGCGTCCACCGCCGGTTTCCGCGGTGACCTGCACCAGGCCATCCGCGGATACCTGAAAATGTCCGGCGCCCCAGTATTCGATGCCGTACAGATCGGCCGCGCGGGCCGCGTTCCATTCGACGTCATGATTCTGGTGGGAGATACGATTCACGGTTGTCTCCCGGCGGGGAAATGGGCGCGAATAGTGCGGTTAACGCCCAGTGATTTCAAGCGCATGTATGTGACACGCGCAGCATCGAACACGCGCGCGGCGGCGCGGGCGCGTCACTGGAACGGATGCCGCAAAATGATGGTTTCCACCCGGTCCGGCCCGGTGGAGATGATGTCGATCGGAACCCCGGTGACCGCTTCGATGCGCACAATGTATTCGCGTGCCGTCGTGGGCAATTGCGCCAGCGAGGTCGCGCCCGAGGTCGAATCGCTCCAGCCCGGCAGCGTCTCGTAGACCGGCACGATGCCGGCGTAGTCGTCGGCGTGGGACGGCGATTCGATTTCCGCGCCGGCGGCGTCGCGATAACCCACGCAGATTTTCACTTCGGCCAGACCGTCCAGCACATCGAGCTTGGTCAGACACAGCCCGGAAATACTGTTGATGCGAGCCGCGGTGCGCAGGGCGACGGCGTCGAACCAGCCGCAGCGGCGCGGCCGGCCCGTGGTGGAGCCGAACTCGTTGCCGCGCGCCGACAGATGCTTGCCCACGTCGCAGAACAGCTCGGTCGGGAATGGTCCCGAGCCGACCCGGGTGGTGTAAGCCTTGGTGATGCCCAGTACATAGTCGAGATAGAGCGGACCGAAGCCGCTGCCGGTGGCGGTACCGCCGGCGGTGGTGTTCGAGGAAGTCACGAACGGGTAAGTGCCGTGATCGATATCGAGCAGCGAACCCTGGGCGCCTTCGAACAGGATGTTTGCGCCGGCGAGACGGGTACGGTGCAGGCTGCTGGTGACATCGGCGAGCAGGGGGCGCAGCTGCTCGGCCCAGATTTCCGCCTGGGCGAGAATGGCGCTCGCATCGCACTCGGCCACGTTGTAATAGCGGCTCAGCATGAAATTGTGAAAATCGATGAGTTCGCGCAGGCGTTCGGCGAACACCGGGCCCTTGAACAGATCGCCCAGGCGCAGGCCGCGCCGCGCCACCTTGTCTTCGTAGGCGGGGCCGATGCCGCGCCCGGTGGTGCCGATACGCGCGGCGCCGCGCGCCTGTTCGCGGGCGAGGTCGAGCGCCACGTGGCAGGGCAGGATCAGCGGGCAGGCCGGCGACAGTTTGAGGCGCTCGCGCACGGGTACGCCGCGCGCTTCCAGTTCGCCCATTTCCTTGAGCAGGGCGTCGGGTGCCAGCACCACGCCGTTGCCGATCAGGCAGCTCACCCCGGCGCGCAGAATCCCCGACGGGATCAGATGCAGCACGGTCTTGGCGCCATCGATCACCAGCGTGTGGCCGGCGTTGTGGCCGCCCTGGAAGCGCACCACCACTTTTGCTTCATCGGTGAGCAGATCGACGATCTTGCCCTTGCCTTCGTCACCCCACTGGGTGCCAAGTACCACGACGTTCTTGCCCATGATGTCCTTCAGTCAGTCCGGCTGAGACTGCGTGTGCGCAGGTGCTATCTGAAAAGTTCCATCGCGCCAAACAAGTACGCGATCGCAATGAAGTTCGGTGAGGTCCGGCACCTGACCGGGAAACCCGCATATCACCCGTTCGCCGGCCGCCCGCAGACGGGCCACCGCGGCGGCGAGTTCCGGCGCGGCAGCGCCTGTGGTGGAAGTGGCGCCTTCCGCCGCGGCAAAAATACCGGGCGCAACCGGCGCGGCGGGCGCCACCAGATCGCACAGAAAGCCCAGGTCGATGCCAAAACCGGTCGCCGGGCGGGCGCGTCCGAACTGGGCGCCTACATGGTCGTAGCGGCCACCGTGACCCACCGCCGCGGGCGTACCCGCCGTATAGGCCGCGAATACGATGCCGGTGTGGTAGTGGTAGCCGCGCAGCTCGCCCAGATCCAGGAACAGCGTGAGATCGGGGCGTTGTTCCTGCAGCGCGCGCACCACCTGACGCAGTTCGTCGAGTGCCTGTTGCACGGCGGCGGGCGCGCTCGCCAGGTCATCGACCGCGCGTTGCAGCACCCCGGAGTCGCCGCACAGGCCGGGCAGCGCCGTCAGCATGCGCGCCAGATCCGGGTCGTGGACATGGGCGGCGACCCAGGCGGGGAGGGTCGCGTCCTTTTGCTGCAACAGTTCGAACAGCTCGCGCTTGCGGGCCGGTTCGATGGTCAACAGTTCTTCCAGGCCGCGGTAGATGCCCACATGGCCCAGATCCAGATGCAGCGCATCGAGGCCGGCGCGGGTCAGGGTTTCCGTCAGCAGGGCGATCACTTCCAGATCCGCTTCCAGTCCGGATTCCCCGAACAGTTCGACGCCGATCTGGATGGGCGAGCGCGATTCCAGTGGGCTGCGCGGGCGCGTGTAGAGCACCTGGCCCGCGTAGCACAGGCGGGTCGGATATTCGCGGCGCAGGCTGTGGGCATCCATGCGCGCCACCTGGGGCGTGATGTCGGCGCGCACGCCCATCATGCGACCGCTCAACTGGTCGGTGATCTTGAACGTGATCAGATCCAGGTCCGATCCGGAGCCGCTGAACAATGACGCGGTGAATTCCGCGAGCGGCGGAATCACCAGGTCATAACCCCAAGTGTGATACAGGTCGAGCAAACGGCGCCGCAGCCGCTCGACCTTGAGGGCGCGGTCCGGGAGGATGTCTTCGATCCCGTCGGGCAGCAGCCAGCGCTCAGTGGAGTCCATCGTTGTCACCGTCGGATCAGGTTCGCACCGCAGCGTGCGCGGGTCATCGCGCCGCGGATGGCCGGTCGGAGGCGAACCGCAAGGTGCCCGCGATCCCCGGTATCAGGCGCGGCGCCTGCGGCAGTGCGTGCCACCTCATGTCAATCGCCCTCCGCAACGGTTTCCGGTCATGGGCCGCCGGCAAAAAAAAACCGGGCTGCCCCGGTTGCGGGATGCTAGCACTTCCGGTCGGATCATGTCGCCCGCGCGACCTCATTTTTGGGTGCCGTCGGGCGTCTTCAGGTAACGGAAAAAATCACTGTCGGGCTCCATGACCAGCAACCCGTTGCGGTCGGCAAGGGATGCGCGATAGGCCTTGAGGCTGCGCGTGAACGCGTAGAACTCCGGGTCGCGTTGATAGGCGGCGGCGTAGATGTGCGCGGCGGTGGCATCACCTTCGCCGCGGGTCTGCTCGGCTTCGCCATAGGCATTGGCGCCGATGACCGTCACCTGGCGGTCCGCTTCCGCGCGAATTTTTTCGCCGGCTTCCAGACCGACGGCGCGCAACTCCTGCGCTTCCTTGTCGCGCTCGGCGGTCATGCGCTGGAATACCTGTTCGCTGACTTCCGGGGGCAGGTCGATGCGCCGCACGCGGACGTCCAGCACTTCCACGCCGAGGGATTTCCGGACGGTGTCGTTCAGCGTGCGGGTCATATCCTCCAGCAGGCGGTCGCGCTCCCCGGACACGACTTCGTACAGGGTACGAGTGCCGAACTGGTTGCGCAGGCCGTCGTTGATGCGGTCCGCCAGGCGGCTGTTGGTGGCCATCTCGATGCCGCCGGTGGCCTTGTAATAGGTTTCCACGTCGGCGATGCGCCATTTGGCGAAGGAGTCGACGATGAGGCGTTTGCGTTCAATGGTGAAAAAGCTCTCGGGCGCACCCTCCACGGTCAGCACGCGGGCATCGAATTTCTTGACCTGGTTGATGATCGGCAGCTTCCAGTGAATCCCCGGCGGAATGTCCGACCGCACGATGCGACCGAACTGCAACATGAGGGCGCGCTCGGTTTCCTTGACGACGAACACCGAGCTGCTGAACAGAATTCCGAGCAGCGCCAGCCCCATCAGGCTGATGGTCTTGCGGTCCATTAGCGGCCCTCCCGTCGCGGCGTGGTGGCGGTGGCGACCTGGCGGCGGAGCACATCGGCCGCGCGGTTCGCGATGTCATTGAGCTGCTGGTTGCTGAGCGCCCGATCACCGGTGGTTGCCCCGGCGCCATCGGTTTGAACGAGCTTGTCGATGGGCAGGTAGATCATGTTGCCGCCGGTTTTCATGTCCACGATCACCTTGGGCGTGCCGGCCATCACCTCTTCGAGGGTTTCCATGTAAAGACGCTGGCGGGTCACCGCGGGCGCTTTCTGGTATTCCGCGTAGAGCCGTTCGAAACGCTGGGCCTCCCCGGTAGCTTCAATGGCGGCTTTTTCCTTGTAGGCGCTGGCTTCCGCCAGGGTGCGTTGGGCGCGTCCGCGTGCTTCCGGCACCACGCCGTTGGCGTAGGATTGGGCTTCGTTGATGACCTGCTCGCGATACTCGCGCGCCTTGACGACGTTGTCGTAGGCCGCGCGCACGGCCGCCGGCGGCTTCGCTTCCCGGATGTTCACCTTGACCACGCGGATGCCGGTGCCGTACTGATCGAGATAGGTCTGCAGACGCTTGGCTACCGCGATGCTCAACTCGCCCCGGCCCGTGGAAATCACCGCATCGAACTTGGTGTTGCCGACTTCATGGCGGACCGCGCTGTCGGTCGCCTCGCGCAGGCTCAGCTCCGGATCCCTGACATTGAGGACATAGGCTTTGGCGTCGCTTACGTTGTACTGCACGGTGAGTGGCAGTTCGACGATGTTCTCGTCCTCGGTAAGCATCTCGTTGCGCGGCTCTGTTTCGTAGCGTCGCTCGGTGGTTACCGCGACCTTGGTCACGTTGTCGATCAGGCGCGGCCGCCAGTGCAGCCCCTCACCCGTGAGCTCGCTGAATCTGCCGAAGCGCAGCACGACGGCCTGCTCCTGCGCATCGACCTGATACCAGCCCAGCGCAAACCACAGCACCGCAATCGCCAGCAGCCCCATCGCCAGGGGTCCACGGCCCAACCCGCCGTCGTTGCCGCCGCCGAACGCCCGGTTCAGGCGATCGGAAAAGCGTTTCAGCACGGCGTCCAGGTCCGAGGGCGCATTTTTTTTGCCGCTGCCCCACGGATCCCGACCGTCGCCGGGTTCATTCCAGGCCATGGTTAACTCCAGCTTGTTTGATCGCCGTGCGCGCACAGCGGTGTTTCGAGGCGCAAACCAGCAGCACCCGTTTGAGTCGATAACGAAGCGTCGGGGACTGTGACCAGCCCCTCGCTGCGGAGCAGCCGCTGCAATTTCGCGGCGGGTATGCGCAGGTCCACTATGGTACCACCATCATCCGCGGGACTCTCCGCGATTACCGCCGCTGCCGCATACAACTGCGCCCGCAGGCGCCCGTGCGTTGGCGCCAGATGACAGCTCTGGAGGACCAGATCGCCGGCAAGACGTTCGCTCAATGCGGTGAGCAGCGGAGGGATGCCGACGCCGGTGCGCGCGGACAGCCATGCCGAGATGGGGGTTCCGGACGTGTCTCGGTCCAGGTGGGGCTGCGCTGCTTCCAGCAAGTCGATTTTGTTGAATACGCAGAGTGTCGGCACGTCCCCGGCGCCGATTTCCGCGAGCACTTCGCCGACGCAGCGCGCCTGGTGCTGCCAGTCCGGATTGGCCGCGTCGATGACGTTGAGCACCAGGTCAGCGCTGGCCACCTCTTCGAGTGTCGCGCGGAAAGCGGCGACCAGTTGATGGGGCAGCTGACTGATGAAACCCACGGTGTCGGCGAGCAGCACGGGGCCGATACCGGGCACGGAAAAGCGCCGCAGCGTGGGGTCGAGGGTGGCGAACAACTGATCCGCCGCCAGTACGCCGGCGGCGGTCAGGGCATTGAACAGGGTGGATTTTCCGGCGTTGGTATAACCCGCCAGCGCCACGGTGGGCGCCTCGCCCCGGCGGCGCGCGGCGCGGCCCTGTTGCCGGCGTTTTTGCACCAGTTCAAGTTTGCGCTCCAGGCTGGCGATGCGGCCGCGCACCAGGCGGCGGTCGGTTTCGAGCTGGGTTTCCCCGGGGCCGCGCAGACCGATACCGCCCTGCTGGCGCGCCAGGTGAGTGGCGCGGCCGACCAGCCGCGGCATCAGATGGCGCAACTGGGCCAGCTCCACCTGCAGCTTGCCTTCGTGGGTGCGCGCGCGGCGGGCGAAGATGTCCAGAATCAACCCGGTGCGGTCGAGCACCCGGCAGTCGAGCGCGCGCTCGAGATTGCGTTCCTGGCTGGGACTCAGGCTGTGATCGAAAATGGCGACGGTCGCACCGGTCGCGACGACCAGCTCGCGCAGTTCGGCGACCTTGCCGGAACCGATGAAGGTTCCCGCGTGGGGGGCATCGCGGCGACCGGTGAGCGCGGCGGCGGGAATGCCGCCTGCCGCGCGTACCAGTTCGGTGAATTCCTGCCGGTCGCCGGCGTCGTTACCCTTGCCCAGTTCAACGGCGACGAGGACAGCCGTTTCGGCGATTTCCGGAGTGGTCGGTGTCAATCAGAGGTCCGCATCGGGATCGCCGCCTTCGCCGGGCATTTCGGTCGGCAAGCGCACCGGACGGGCGGGGACCACGGTCGAGATGGCGTGCTTGTAGACCATCTGACTGACCGTGTTTTTCAGCAGCACCACAAACTGGTCAAACGACTCGATCTGGCCCTGGAGCTTGATGCCATTGACCAGAAAGATGGAGACCGGAATGCGCTCCTTGCGCAGCAGATTGAGAAAAGGGTCTTGTAGATTGTGCCCTTTTGACATGGTGTTACTCCTTATTGGTGTAGGGTAATTGGGCGGGCGAGGTGGGCCTGCCGGGGTCGCAGCGATAGCGGGCGGCGGTGCTCCGGAAGAGCCTGCCATGCCAGCCGCCGAGTCGCGTATCGCATCAGTTCGGTGTTGCCGACGCCGCGACGCCGGGCTGGAACCGGCCATGATACGCGCCGCCGCTGGTGGTGTACATGAGGGCAATCAGATCAGTTTCAAGAGCTTAGCGAGAATCTCCCGCTGATCGTCGGGAGTGTCCCAGGCGCCAATGAGTGCTTCCCGGGCCGGAGAACGCGGGCCGCGCAACCAGGTCAGCTGGCGCTTGGCAAGCTGGCGGGTGGCGGCGATGCTGCGCGCGGCCATGGTGGCCGCGTCGTATTCGCCGTCGAGATGGGCCCATACCTGACGGTAACCGGCGGCGCGCATCGAGGGCAGCTCGGGGTTCAGGTCGCCGCGTTCGTACAGGGCGCGGACTTCGGCCACCAGGCCCGCATCGAGCATGGTTTCGAAGCGCGCGGCGATACGCTGGTGGAGCAGATCGCGGCTGGGCGGCAACAGGGCGACCAGGGTCAGATCGTAGTCCGCGGCGATGGGCGCAATGCCCTGCCCCTCCTGCTGTGCCCCGAGCAGCCGCGACAGGGGTTGTCCGGTGGCGCGGAAGACTTCGAGCGCGCGCTGGATCCGTTGCGAATGCAGTGGATGCAGTTGCGCGGCGGTTTCCGGGTCCACCCGCGCCAGTTCCGCATGCAGGTGGGGCCAGCCATGGCGCGCGGCGGTCGCCGCGATTTCCGCGCGCAGTTCCGGGTTCGCGGCGGGTAGCTCCGCCATCCCTTCGATCAACAGATGGAAGTAGAGCATGGTCCCGCCCACCAGCAGGGGGATGCGACCCGCGGCCGTGATGGCCGCCATTTCGCGGCGCGCATCGACGACGAATTCGGCGGCGGAATAAGGTATCGCGGGATCGCGGATGTCGATCAGGCGATGGGGTGCGCGGGCGAGCGTCGCGGCGTCGGGTTTGGCGGTACCGATATCCATGCCCACATACACCTGGGCCGAGTCCACGCTGATGATTTCGACCGGCGCGCGCTCCCGCAGCGCCAGGGCGAGCGCGGTCTTGCCGCTCGCCGTCGGACCTGCGATGGCCAGCGCGCGCGGGCGGCGGGAAGGCACGGGCACTCAGCGCCCCCGCAGGAACAGGCGGTCCAGTTCCTCCAGCGATACCTGGGTCCAGGTGGGGCGGCCGTGGTTGCACTGGCCGCTGCGCTCGGTGGACTCCATGGCGCGCAGCAGCGCGTTCATTTCCGCCACGGCCAGCGGCCGGTTGGCGTGGACGGCGGCGCGGCAGGCCATGTTGCCCAGGATTTCGTCGATGCGACCGTCGAGGCGATCCGCGCTGTCCAGGGTACGGATATCGGCGAGCACATCCCGCACCAGCGCCTCTATCTCAACGCCGCGCACCAGCGCCGGCACGGCGCGCACCAGGAGGGTGGTGGGTCCGCTGCGGTCGAGGCTGAAGCCGATGGCATCGAAGGCCGCGGCATGGTGTTCGGCGGCGTCGGCTTCCGCTTCGCTCAGGGTCAGCGTCATCGGCACCAGCAGGGGTTGGCTGGCGAGCGCCCCGTCGCGCCAGGCGATTTTCATGCGTTCGTAGAGGACGCGCTCGTGCGCGGCGTGCAGATCCACCAGCACCAGGCCGTCTCGGTTTTCCGCGAGGATGTAGGCGCCCTTGAGCTGCGCCAGGGCGAAGCCGAGCGGGGGTGTATCGCCGGCAGACACCGGCGCCGCAGGCGACTGCTCAGGCACTGGTCGGTGCAGGTCGGCATAGGTCGCCATGCGCTCGCTCACGCCCGGGGCGGGGCGCGCGGACGGAAATGACATGCTGTGCTGGCGCGCCGTAACGTTATGAATCGATTCATGAGTCGTCTCGCGCGTGTTTTCACCAGGCAGGGACACCGTCGCCGGCGCGGGTCGCGCGTCGCCCGGGGTGATCTCGGCGAGCGCGCGATGCAGCATGCTGAACAGGAAGTCGTGGACCTGACGTGCTTCCCGGAAGCGGACTTCGTGTTTGGTGGGATGGACGTTCACATCCACATCGCGGGGTGGAATTTCCAGGAACAGTACGAACGCCGGGTACCGGTTTTGATAGAGCACATCGCGGTAGGCCTGGCGCACCGCGTGACCGATGACCTTGTCGCGCACCGCGCGGCCGTTCACATAAAAATACTGAAGGTCGGCCTGGCTGCGGGAGTAGGTGGGCAACGCGATCCAGCCATGCAGGCGCAAACCCTGGTGCTCGACTTCGAGATGGCGCGCCTGCTCCAGGAAGGGCTGTCCGCACACCGCCGCGATGCGTCGCTCCTGCGCGGGCAGGTCATCGGCACGGGCAAAATCCTGTACCTGACGGCCGTTGTGCCGCACGCGCAGCCCCACGTCGAAGCGGCTCAGCGCCAGCCGATGGATGACCTCCTCGATGCGCCCGTACTCGGTGCGCTCGGTGCGCAGGAAGCGGCGTCGCGCGGGAGTGTTGAAAAACAGATCGCGCACTTCGACCGTGGTGCCGCGGGGATGGGGCGCCGGCGCGATGGTGGCGTCCTCCGCCGCGCTCTCGATGACCCAGCCGGCGTTGCCGGCCTGCGCGTTCTAGGTCAGCGCGAGCCGGGAGACGGACGCGATGCTCGCCAGCGCCTCGCCGCGAAAGCCCAGGGTGGCCACGGCGTCGAGATCATCCAGCACGGTGATCTTGCTGGTGGCGTGGCGGCTCAGTGCCAGGGCAAGGTCGTCGCGGGGAATACCGGTGCCGTTGTCGCGGATGCGCATCAGCTTGATACCACCCTGTTCGAGTTCGATCTCGATGCGATCGGCGCCGGCGTCGATGCTGTTTTCCAGCAGTTCCTTGATGACGGCGGCGGGACGCTCCACCACCTCGCCGGCGGCGATCTGGTTCGCCAGTTGGGGCGGGAGGAGGCGGATTGGAGCGGGGTCTGCGGCCACGGTCAGATCCCGCCCGCGCTCAGTGGCATCGGGCTGGGGGCAAGGGCGGTGGTGCGCCGGTGGTGTCGCGGATGTACATTCACCCGCACATTCTAGCGCTGTGCGATGTCGGGCAGGACGCTGGTTCCGAGCGGTGTTGTCTGGGCGAGCCGGCCGCCGCGCTGGCGCTGTTCCCAGGCGAGCCGGGTGCCGTCGGGTGGGTGGCGTTCGAAATGGCGTTTGACGCCGGTGAAAATGGCGCTGGCCAGCTGGTTCTGATGCGCGGGATCACGCAGCTTGCGGGCTTCGTCGGGATTGGAGATGAAACCGGTTTCCACCAGGATCGACGGCATGTCGGGTGACTTAAGCACCACGAAACCGGCCTGTTCGACCTGGCGGTTATGCAACGGGCAGATGCCCGCCACCGACCGCAGTACCTGATCGCCCAGCAGGAGGCTGTGATTCAGGGTGGCGGTCATCGAGAGATCCAGGATGACTTCGGCCAGCATCGGGTCCTTGTCGTGCAAGGCGACCGAGCCGCCGATGAGATCCGCGCGGTTTTCCCGATCGGCGAGGTACTTGGCGGTTTCGCTGGTCGCGCCGCGCTGCGACAGCGCGTACACCGAGGCGCCGTAGGCGGCTTCCCCGTCGAAGGCATCCGCATGCACCGAGATCATCACATCGGCGCCCGCGCGGCGGGCGATCGCCGGGCGCTGGGTCAGGGGAATGAAATAATCCCCGGTCCGGACCAGCATCGCGCGGTATCCCGGTTCCCGGTTCACCCGCGCGGCCAGCGCTTTGCTGATGGCGAGAACCACGCGTTTTTCGTAGGCGTTGCCGGGCCCGATGGCACCGGGATCTTCGCCGCCGTGGCCGGCGTCGATGGCGATGACGATATCGCGCAGCGGTCCCGCCGTCCGTGGCTGACGCGATTTTTCGGCGTTCGCGGGGATTTTTTTCGCCGCGCTGCCAGCGGCCATTTTCGGAGCCGCCATTTTCGGAGCCGCCACTTTCGAAGCCACAGTGGGCGCTGGCGCGGATTTGGCGGGTGCGGGTTCAGGCTGTGCGCTGCGGGTTGTCGCGCCAGCGCCGGACTGCAAATCCACCACCAGGCGATAGGGATTGCCCGTCGTCGGCGCCCCGAGAGTACCCCGTGCGTTCACGCTGTGCGCGAGGTCGGCGACGATGCGCAGGCCGGTGCCGTCGCGGATGCCGGAGCGCAGGTTGCGCACGGGGCCGTTGGCGAGGCCGATATCGCGCAGGGAGGTGCGCAGCTGCGCATTGTCGATGTCGATCACCACCCGGTCCGGCGCCCGCATGGTGAAAATCTTGTAGGAAGTGGGCGCGCCGCTCAGGTCGAGCTCAAGGCGGAGACTGCCCGCATCCTGTACCAGCCGCGCGTGTTCGACCAGCGTGGCGGCGTGCAGTGCCCCCGGCAGGGCGATGGTCCAGAATGCGATCAACAGCAGAAAAACCCGTCGCCGGGCGGCGGTGAGAAGTCTGTTCAGGGCGAGCACGGCATTGTCGGCAAATCCTCCATGAGGGCGCGCGCGCGGGCACCGCCCGCAGTGACCCACAGCGTGCGCCCGCTGCCGGCGAGCTCCAGCGACAGCGTCAGATCCGGTGCCGGCAGGGCGCCAGCACCGCGCTCGGGCCATTCGATCAGGCAGATGCTCTCGCCGTCGAAATAGTCCCGCCCTCCGATCCATTCGAGTTCCTCGGGGTCCACCAGACGATAGAGATCAAAATGATACACATTTCCATAGGTTAGCGTATAGGGTTCAACCAAAGTATAAGTTGGGCTCTTGACCGGGCCGGCGTGTCCGAGCGCGGCCAGCACGCCCCGGCAGAGACTGGTTTTACCGGCGCCCAGGGTTCCGCTCAGATAAATGATTGCTCCGGGCCACAGGCGCGTGCCCAATGACCGGCCCCAGGCGAGGGTCGCCTCGGGGTCGGGAAGGTCAATCCGGTAGCGCATGCCGTCCGTTCAGCAGTTCGCGGATCAGGTCCGGCAGGTCGGTCGCCAGCAGTCCGCGCTCGCCGTGCCGCTGTGCCGCGATATCCGCCGCGCGGCCGTGAACACAGGCGCCCAGCCGCGCGGCCGCCGTGGGCTCCAGACCCTGCGCCAGCAGCGCGCCGATCACGCCGGCCAGCACGTCGCCCATGCCACCCGACGCCATGCCCGGGTTGCCATGGGGGCAGATTGCCAAGGGCTCCCCCGGGCCCGCGATGAGAGTGCCCGCACCCTTGAGCAGTACGGCGCCACCAAATTTTTCCTGCAAGCGCCGGCAAGCGGTCGGTCGATCGGCCTGCACCGCGGCGTTGTCGAGATCGAGCAGTCGCGCCGCCTCGCCCGGATGGGGGGTCAACACCCAGCGGCTGCCATCGGCGTTGCGGCCCAGGCGACCGGCCACCAGCAGGTTCAGCGCATCGGCATCCAGCACCAGGGGCCGGCCGGCGTTGAGCGCCTGTTGCAGCATCTGTTCGGACCAGGGTGAGCGGCCGAGACCCGGGCCGACCACCAGCACGCTGGGCCCGCTGAGCAGGGGTTCCAGCTCCTGCCCGGAGGGCACGCCCTTGACCATCAGTTCCGGACGTCGCGCCAGAAAGGCAGCAGCGTGCTCCGGCCGGGTGGCGACACTCACCAGCCCGGCGCCGGCGCGCGCTGCCGCTTCCGCCGCCATCAGGGCGGCGCCGCCGAAGCCGCGATCGCCGCCGATCACCATGACGTGGCCGAAATGGCCCTTATGGGTGTCGCGGGCGCGGGGCGGGAGTTGACGCAGCAGTTGCGCCAGGCTGAGAAGTTCGGCGCCAGGATTATCCCGATACACGGCATCAGGCACGTCCAGGCGGTCGAACCGGATATCGCCCGCGAGCGCCGGGCCGCGACCCGTGTAGAGCCCGAGCTTGCGACCGATAAAGGTCACCGTGACCTGGGCGCGTACGGCCAGGCCCAGTTCAGCGCCGGTGTCGGCGTGCAGCCCCGACGGAATATCGACCGCGAGTATCGGGATGCCGGCAGCGTTGATGGCCGCGATGGCGGCAGCATGTGAACCCGTGACCGGCCGCGTGATCCCGGTTCCCAGCAGGGCGTCCACCAGGACGTCGCCGCGCAGCGCGGTAGCGGCGGTGAAGGGCGCCATGGGCACGCCCGCATCGGTGGCGAAGCGCCAGGCCAGGGCCGCGTCGCCTTTCAGCAGCTCCGGTTCGGTCAGGTGGACAACCCGGCTGGCCAGTCCGCGCGCGCGCGCCAGCGCCGCGATGATGTAGCCGTCGCCGCCGTTGTTGCCGCCGCCGCAGAGCACGGTGATCGCGCGCGCCTCGGGCCAGCGCCGGCACAGTTCGCCGAAGGCGCTGGCGCCGGCGTGTTTCATCAGCGCGACGCCGGGAATGCCGTGCTCCTCGATCGCGCGGCGGTCGAGTTCGCGGGTCTGGGCGGCGGTGTAGAGGGCGGTAGCGGAAAATGACATCGGCGGGGCCGGAGGGTGGAATCTGGCAAAATTATACGACATGCCCCTCACCCGGCCCTGCCCGTGCCTGAAACAGCGACTGCCGCCATCGATCCGGATCTGGTCGCCCGCATCGGAATCTGGGCGCGAGAGCTGGGTTTTCAGCAGGTCGGCGTCGCGGATCTGGATCTGAGCGAAGCCGGCACGCGCCTGCGCGAATGGCTCGAGCGCGGCTTTCACGGCGGCATGGACTGGATGGCGCGTCACGGCGAACTGCGCGCGCGGCCGGATCTGTTGGTGCCCGGCACGGTCTCGGCGATCTGCGTGCGCATGGACTACCGGCCCGCCAACACCCGCATGATCGCCCAGTTGCGCGACGGCGAAAAAGCCTATGTGTCGCGCTACGCCCTGGGGCGCGACTATCACAAGATCATGCGCACCCGGCTGGCGACGCTGGCCGGGCGGATTTCGGCCGCTGCCGGCTGCGCGGTGATCCAGCGCCCTTTTGTGGACAGCGCGCCGGTGCTGGAAAAACCCCTGGCCACGCGCGCCGGGCTGGGCTGGATCGGGAAAAATACCCTGCTGCTCAACCGCGGCGCCGGTTCCTGGTTTTTTCTCGGCGAACTGATCACCAGCGTCCGCCTGCCGCCCGCGACCGAACCGATCGACGACGCCTGCGGCAAGTGCCGCGCCTGCCTGTCGATCTGTCCGACCCAGGCGTTTCCCGAACCCTATGTGCTGGATGCCCGGCGCTGCATTTCCTACCTCACCATCGAGCATTCCGGGCCGATTCCCGAGGAATTGCGCGCGGCCATGGGCAACCGCGTGTTCGGCTGCGACGACTGCCAGATCGTCTGCCCCTGGAACCGCTTTGCCAAACCCGCCGACGAGGTCGCGTTCCGACCCCGCCACGGCCTCGCCGATGCCGAACTGGCGACCCTCGCGCAATGGACCGAAGCCGAGTTTCTGGAGCGCACCGCCGGTTCGCCGATCCGCCGCATCGGCCACGAGCGCTGGTTGCGCAATCTCGCCGTGGGACTGGGCAATGCACCCACCACCGCGCCGGTGCTGGCGGCGCTGGCACGCTGTCGCGATCAGGGTTCCGATCTGGTCCGCGAGCATGCCGACTGGGCGCTGGCGCGCCATGGGCCCGGCCGTGGAAAGGTAAGCGTGGAAAGGCAAGTTGAACGTCCCGGCGAAACTGGCTATAGTGCGCCGCCTTGCAATGACCCTAGCCGGAGCTGATTCCGTTGGCCAATTCACCCCAAGCGAAAAAGCGCGCTCGTCAGAGCGAAAAGCGCCGTCAGCTCAAAGCTGGCCAGCGTTCCATGACGCGCACCTACATCAAGAAAGTTCAGGCCGCGCTGCTGGCCGGTGATCTGGAAGCCGCCAAGGCCGCTTATGCCGCCGCCGTACCGGTGCTGGATCGGATCGCCGACAAGGGCGTGATCCACAAGAACAAGGCCGCGCGCTACAAGAGCCGGCTCAACGCCCATATCAAGGCGCTGGCCAGCGGCTGAGTTTCGCCCCTGCGCTTACCCCCACAAAGCCGGCTGCTGCCGGCTTTGTCGTTTTCCGCTCTTGTTCCGCTCTTGCCTGCTTCTGCCGGCATTCTTTGTGTCCCTGAAACCCGGTAGTCTTGGCGCCGAACAACCGCCACCAAGGGAGCAACAGGCCGCCATGCGCATGCGCAACACCGGGGAAAAAATCCTCGAATCCATTCTCTTCAATTCGCGCTGGATACTGGCGCCGGTCTACATCGGTCTCGTCATCTCGCTGCTGATGCTGCTGACGGCGTTCGTCACCGAGATCATCCACGCCGTACCGCAGTTGATCGGCATGAAGACCGAGGTGGTCATCCTTACGGTGTTGTCGCTGATCGACCTGTCGCTGGCGCTCAATCTCGTGCTGATCGTAGTGTTTTCGGGTTACGAAAATTTTGTTTCCAGGATCGACACCGGCGACAGCGAGGATCGCCCGCAATGGATGGGCACGCTCGATTTCTCCGGCATGAAGATGAAGCTCATCGGCTCCATCGTCGCGATCTCGGCGATCTCGCTGTTGCGCGCTTTCATGACCCTGACCGGCAGTGACGCCCCGTTCGACGAGGCACGCCTGCGCTGGATGGTCATCCTGCACCTGACCTTCATCGCCTCCGGCGTACTGTTCGGGGTGATGGACTGGATTGCCGCGCTGACCGATGCCGGCAAAGAAAAAGAGAAGCGCACATCCGAAGCGGCCCGCACGGGCGGCGGTTGATGCGAAATCGGTACGCTCCGGGCAGCCCCGCGTTCGCCCCCGGGTTGGTTCAGACCAGCACCAGATTGTCGCGGTGAATCAGCTCGGCGTCGCCGCCGTAGCCCAGTACTTCCAGGATGCGGTCGCTGCCCAGACCGGCGATGCGCCGGGTTTCCGCGGCGCTGTAATTGATCAGGCCGCGGGCGATCTCGCGCCCGTCCTCGGCGAGGCAGCGCACCAGATCGCCGCGGGCGTAGTCGCCTTCGCAGCGCAAGACGCCCACCGGCAGCAGGCTGCGACCGGACTCGCGCAATACCCGCACCGCCCCGGCATCCAGGGTGACGGCGCCCTTCGCCTGAAGCTGTCCCGCCAGCCACTGCTTGCGCGCCACCAGAGGTTCGCTGTCGGCGACCAGCAAGGTGCCCAGCAGCTCGCCTGCGGCGAGTCGGGTCAGCACCTGGTCGACGCGTCCCCCGGCGATCAGCGTGTGCGCGCCGGAGCGTGCCGCGAGCCGCGCGGCGCGCAGTTTGGTGATCATGCCGCCGCGGCTGAGCTGGCTGGCGCTGCCGCCGGCGATGGCGTCGAGGCCGAGATCCAGGGCGCGGCCGCGATGAATCAGGGTGGCGTCGGGATTCGCCCGGGGGTCGGCGCTGTAGAGGCCGTCGCGGTCGGTGAGGATCACCAGCAGCGGCGCTTCGATGAGATTGGCGACCAAGGCTCCCAGGGTGTCGTTGTCACCGAAGCGGATCTCGTCGGTGACCACGGTGTCGTTCTCGTTGACCACCGGCACCACGCCCAGCTTGATCAGGGTGGTCAGAGTGTGGCGCGCATTGAGGTAACGCTGCCGGTTCGAGAGATCGTCGTGGTCGAGCAGGATCTGCGCGGTGTGGCGGCCGTAGCGCTGAAAACAGGATTCATAAGCCTCGATCAGGCCCATCTGGCCGACCGCGGCGGCGGCTTGCAGTTCGTGCAGTTCGCGCGGGCGCTGCGCCCAGTTGAGCCGGGCCATGCCTTCGGCGATGGCGCCCGAGGATACCAAGACGATTTCGTAGCCACGGTCCTGGAGCGCGGCGATCTGGCCGACCCAGTCGGCGATGGCTTCCCGAGCCAGGCCGCGGCCGTCGTTGGTGAGCAGGGCACTGCCGATCTTCACCACCCAGCGACGGGCGGCGGTGACCTGGCGGCGTTCAGCATCCACGGCGCGGGCTCCAGTCAGGGGGCATGGAACACCTCGACAGCATGGTCATCGTCGTCGTCATCCAGGTCCGCGAGTTCGTCATCCGCGCCGGTCCGTTGTGTCTGCAGCCAGGCGATGCGCTCGCGCGCCTCGCGTTGCATCGCTTCCTGCATTTCGCGTTCGTGGCGCGCGGCTTCGGGATCTTCGGCCTGAACGCGGGCGCGCGCTTCGAGGTAATTCATCACCGCTTCGCACAGCTCGGCGGTGCCGGTTCGCTCCGCCGCCGAGATCAGGTACCAGGGCGCGTCCCAGCCGAGGGCGTCCACGACAGCGGCGGCGCGCGCGCGGGCTGCGTCCGGCGGCAACAGGTCGGCCTTGTTGAACACCAGCCAGCAATCCCGCCGGGCCAGCGTTGGGCTGAATTTTTCGAGTTCCCCGTGCAGGGTGCGCACCGCGTCCGCCGGATCGCCGCCGTCCAGGGGCGCGAGATCGACAAGATGCAGAAGGAGTCGCGTACGCGTCAGGTGACGCAGAAAGCGGATACCGAGCCCGGCGCCATCGGCCGCGCCCTCGATCACTCCGGGCACGTCGGCGACCACGAAGCTGCGGTAATGCGCCAGTGACACCACGCCGAGATTGGGTACCAGGGTGGTAAACGGGTAATCCGCGACCTTGGGCCGCGCCGCCGAGATCGCGTGGATGAGTGTGGATTTGCCGGCGTTGGGCAAGCCCAGCAGGCCCACATCGGCGAGCAGCTTGAGTTCGAGGCGCAGATGGCGGGTCTCGCCTTCGCTGCCGGGGCTGGTACGCCGGGGGGCGCGATTGATGCTGGATTTGAAGCGGGCGTTGCCGAGGCCGTGGAAGCCGCCGCGCGCGACCACCAGGCGCTCGCCGGAGGTAGTTAGGTCGCCGATGATTTCGTCGGTGTCGGCATCCATCACGGTGGTGCCCACGGGGACCGGCAGCAGCAGATCCTCGGCCGAGCGGCCCCGGCAGTTGGCGCCGCGGCCAGTGGCGCCGTTGTCGGCCCGAAATACACGCTGATAGCGGTAGTCCACCAGGGTGTTGAGTCCGGGGTCGGCGACCAGGATGACGCTGCCGCCATCGCCGCCATCGCCACCGTCCGGACCGCCCTTGGGAATGTACTTCTCGCGCCGGAAGCTCATGCAGCCGTTGCCGCCGTTGCCGGCGATGACATTGATGGGCGCTTCGTCGACGAATTTCATGCGCTGTATCCCGCGGAAGTTGGAGTTCCGGCGTATCGAATCATATGCCAGGCGGGTTGGCCGCCTCCATAAAAAAAGCCCCGGTAAAGGGGCTTTTCCGCAAGCCTGTCGCGATGGCGGTCAGTTGACCACGACGTCGACGAAGCGGCGGTTGTGCGGTCCCCGCACCGCGAAGCGGACCGTGCCGTCGGCGGTGGCAAACAGGGTGTGGTCGCGGCCGATGCCGACGTTGGCGCCACGGTGAAACGCGGTGCCGCGCTGCCGCACGATGATGCTGCCCGCGGTGACGTTCTCGCCGCCAAAGCATTTCACGCCGAGGCGCTTGCTGTGGGAGTCGCGGCCGTTGCGGGTACTGCCGCCTGCCTTTTTGGTTGCCATCGATCCGCTCCTTTAATCCGGGTTCAGCCGGCGCTGATGCCGGTAATTTTGATCTGGGTGTACCACTGGCGGTGACCCATCTGCTTCATGTGGTGCTTGCGGCGGTGGAATTTCAGGATCCTCACCTTGTCGGCGCGGCCCTGGCTGACCACCTCGGCGGTCACCTTGCCGCCGGCCACATAGGGCGCGCCCAGTTTGATGTCGCCGCCATCCGCCACCATCAGGACACGGTCGAAATCGACCGTTTCGCCCGGGGCGACATTGAGTTTTTCGACGTTGAGTACTTCACCCGGTTCGACCCGGTGTTGTTTGCCGCCGCTTTCGATAACCGCGTACATGCTGAACTCCCGAACGGTCCCGGCTTCGGACGAAGCCAGCTACCCTGTGCAAAGGGCGGCGATTCTAAGCCAAGACCCGGGTTGCCGCAAGGCGCAACCGGTCCCGCGCGCCGCGCCGGCCTCCGGCGGGCGGTTTCAACGGCTGCGCCAAATCTGCTAGTGTGCGGCGGCACCGTCCGCCGATCCCGCGGGCCGGCAGACCCCGGTGAGAACACAAGCAGGCACGGCTCCACACCTGCGCTGCTGCCCCGCACGGGCCGCGGGCTCGCAGTGTGGACCCGAGTCGCTTGACCAACAACAACGCTCAGCGCCGACCGCCAAACCGCCGCATCACTACAGAGGGGAATCCCATGTCGATCATCAACACCTTTGCCGGCGGTCCCCTGGATCGCGCCAGCGACCGTCGCACCGATGCCGACTGGATCGCCGCGCAGCGCGCGAAACCCGATACCCGCGTCATTCCCTACTACCGGCTGCAACCCCTGGTGACGCCGGGCGGCAACGCCATCGGCTGGCTGCCGGCCGCGGAGCTGGGCGAATTCCTCGGTGCCGATCTGCCCTGTATTTTTCTGGGCCTCGACACCGCCGGCGTGGCGCACTTCGCCCTGGACGTGACCGGCGTCGCGGACGCCCCGACCCTGGAACCCTTTCGCGGCGCGGGCCGCTTCATGGACCTGCGCGCCATCGCCTTGCGCCTGCCGCTGGGCGATCCCTCGACGCTCGCCACCGGCAAGGCCGTGCTCGACTGGCACGCGCGCCACCAGTTCTGCGCCGTGTGCGGCGCGCGCACCGCCATGCGGATGGCGGGTTACATGCGCAAATGCGGCAATCAGGACTGCAACGCCGAACACTTTCCCCGTACCGACCCGGTGGTGATCATGCTCGCCGTGCGCGGCGACGAGGCCCTGGTGGGCCGCCAGAAGAGCTTTCCCCCCGGCATGTACTCGGCGCTCGCCGGTTTCATCGAGCCGGGCGAGAACATCGAGGAGGCGGTGCGGCGCGAAATTTTCGAAGAGGCCGGCATCCGCGTCGGCGCGGTGCACTACCACTCCACCCAGCCCTGGCCCTGGCCCTCGTCGCTGATGATCGGCTGCTTCGCCGATGCCGAAACCACCGAGATCCATATCGACGGCAACGAGCTGGAAGAAGCGCGCTGGGTGTCGCGCAACCTGCTCGCGGCCGCCTATCGCGGCGAGACCGGCACCGGCGTGCTGCTGCCGCCGCCCATGGCCATCGCCCACCAGTTGCTCAAGACCTTTATCGAGCAGGGCTGAGTCCGTTTTTTTTAAATTGGCGTTTCAAAACTTCAAACCAGAGAACCGCAACCATGAAATACCGTGAAATTCTTTACGAGGTAAAAGACGGCGTCGCCCTGGTGACGCTCAACCGCCCCGACAAACTCAACGCCTGGACCACCCGCATGGCGGAAGAGATCCAGGACGCCACGCTCGCGGCGGCCGAGGACGCCGCGGCGCGGGTGATAGTGATCACCGGCGCCGGCCGGGGCTTCTGCTCCGGCGCCGACATGAAGCTGCTGTCGGACATGGGTGACGGCGGCAAGGGACAGGCCGCCACCGATGATCCTGACGATAGCCCCCGCGCGCGGCCCAGCGACGTGCGTGCCGACTACACCCACAAATACTCGTATTTTCCCGCCATTCCCAAGCCGGTGATCGCCGCCATCAACGGCCCGGTGGCCGGCATCGGGTTGGTGATGACGCTCTATTGCGACATCCGGATTGCCGCCGCCGACGCCAAGTTCACCAGCGCCTTCGTCAAGCGCGGCCTGATCGCCGAATACGGCGGCGCCTGGCTCGCTTCGCGCGTCATGGGGGTCGCCAATGCGCTTGAAATCTTCATCTCCGGACGCGTATTCGACGGCGTCGAGGCGCGCGACCTGGGGCTGGTGAACCGGGTGTTGCCGAGTGACGGTTTCATGGATGCGGTGATGAAATACGCCCGCGACATGGCGCACAACAATTCGCCGCGCTCGATGGGCGTGATCAAGCACCAGATCTGGGAGAGCCTGTTCCAGAGCCTTGGCGAAGGCGTCGAGCTTTCGGTGGTGGAAATGAAAGCCAGCATCGCGAGCGAGGATTTCAAGGAAGGCGTCGCGCACTTTCTCGAAAAACGCCAAGCGCGTTTCAGCGGCCGCTGAAACGGAGCACCGAGCCGGCGACAAGACACCGCTCCCGTCTTGCCCGCGCAGGCGGGCATCCAGTGCGGGTTCCGGCGCGCTGAGCAAGGCATCCGGGGACAGGCGGCGCGGGAACCACGAAAAATGGATTTTTGGCGGTGGCCAACAAACAGCAAACACAAAAAGCAGATAACAGACTGCACGGGGGCAACATGGGACGGGTAGCAGGCAAGGTGGCGCTGGTCACCGGCGCCGCTTCGGGGCTGGGGCGGGCGACCGCGATCCGGCTCGCGGAGGAGGGCGCGCGGGTGATGGTCACCGACTGGGAAGATCGTGGCGGCGCCGAAACCGTCGATCTGATCAAGGCCGCGGGCGGCGAGGCGCGCTTTCGCCACCAGGACGTGTCCAGCGAAGAAGAATGGCAGGCGACCATCGACGAGATCATCGCCACTTGGGGCCGGCTCGATGTGCTGGTCAACAACGCGGCGGTGATCATCGCCAAGTCGATCAGGGACACCACGCTCAAGGACTGGCGCTGGCAGAACAGCATCGCCCTCGACGGCGTCTTTCTCGGCGTCAAGTACGGCTGCGCGGCGATGGAGAAATCCGGCGGCGGCTCGATCATCAATATCTCGTCCATCGCCGGCATTGTCGGCCTCGACAAATCCGCCGCCTACTGCGCCGCCAAGGGCGGGGTGCGGCTGCTGACCAAGGCCGCGGCCGCCGAGTTCGCGCGCCTCAAGAACGGCGTGCGGGTGAACTCGGTGCATCCGGGCGTGATCCGCACCCCGGGCGTCGAGAAGACCATTCGCAAATACGGCGGCACCGATAAAGAGGCGAAGGTGCGGGCGAGTTTCGAAGCCATGTCGCCGCTCGGCGAACTCGGCGAGCCCAGCGACATCGCCAACGGCGTGCTCTATCTGGCGTCGGACGAATCCAAATACATGCACGGTGCCGAGCTGGTGATCGACGCCGGTTTCAGCGCCGTGCGCTGACAATCAATGAAGGGGGTGGAATGAGCATCAAAGGTAAAGCCTATATCGCGGGTATCTACGAGCACCCGCTGCGCGAGGGCACCGGCAAAACCGTACCGCAACTGCACGCCGAAGTGGCCAAGGGCGCGCTCGAGGACGCCGGTCTCCACAAGAACGATATCGACGCCTACTACTGCGCCGGCGACGTGCCCGGCATGGGCGGCATCAACCAGGCCGAGTACATGGGCCTCAAGCTGCGCCAGATCGACAGCACCGAGACCGGCGGTTCGTCCTATGTGCTGCATGTGCGCCACGCCGCCCAGGCGATCGCCGCCGGCCACTGCAAGGTCGCGCTGATCACGCTGGCCGGGCGACCGCGCGCCGATGCCAAGGAAAACTACAGCGTGCGCCCCGGCGGCGGTGCGCCCGCCGACTACGGCTTCGAGGCGCCGTTCCGGCCCAGCATCGTCAACATGTACGCCATGGTCGCGAAGCGCCACATGCACGAGTTCGGCACCACCAGCGCGCAGCTCGCCTGGGTCAAGGTCGCCGCATCCCACCACGCCCAGCACAATCCCCACGCGCTGCTGCGCGACGTGGTGACGGTGGAGGACGTGCTCAATTCACCCGTGGTCAGCGATCCGCTGCATCGCCTCGACTGCTGCGTGATGACCGACGGCGGCGGCGCCATCATCATGGTCGCGCCCGAAATCGCGAAAAGCCTGAAGCGCCCGCGCATTCGTGTACTCGGCGCCGGCGAGGCGCCCAAGCACCTCAACGGCGGCAAGGTCGATCTCACCTATTCCGGCGCGATCTGGTCCGGCGCCGATGCCTTTGCCGAAGCCGGCGTCAAACCCAGTGACATCAAGTACGCCTCCATCTACGACTCCTTCACCATCACTGTAGTGGTGACGCTGGAGGATTTGGGCTTTTGCGCCAAGGGTAAGGGCGGCGCGTTCGTCGCCGACGGCAATCTCATCTCCGGCGTCGGCAAGCTGCCCTTCAACACCGACGGCGGCGGCCTGTGCAACAACCACCCGAGCGACCGCGGCGGCATCACCAAGGTCATCGAAGCCGTGCGCCAGGTGCGCGGCGAAGCACATCCCAAAGTACAGGTACCCAACTGCAACCTGGTGCTCGCCCACGGCACCGGCGGCCTGCTCGGCTCGCGCATGGGCAGTGCCACAGTGATCATGGATCGGGAGGACGCATGAGCGACGCAACCACGAAAACCGCCCCGCGCTCGAAAATTCGCGCGCCGCGCATCAACGACGAAAGCCGCCCGTTCTGGGAAGCCACCACCCGCGGCGAACTGCTGGTGAAACACTGCACCGCCTGCGGCGAGAACCACTATTTCCCGCGCACCTTCTGTCCGTTCTGCTTCAGCGACGCGACGGAATGGCTGAAGTGCAGCGGCCGCGGCACCATCTACACCTACAGCGTCACCCGGCGCGGCGAACCCTACGCCATCGCCTATGTCACGCTGGAAGAAGGCCCCACCATGCTGACCAACCTGATCGACTGTGACTTCGACAGGCTTGCGGTTGGTCAGGCGGTGAAAGTGAAGTTTGTGGATACGGGGGAGGGCTCGGCGCTGCCGTTTTTTGTGCCGGGGTGAGGCCACAGGAGCGTGTCATGCGCTACACCGTTATTGTGGAAGAAGGTGCGACGAGCTGGGGAGCGTACGTCCCTGATTTGCCGGGCTGTGTGGCCGCGGGCGAGAGCCGTGAGGAGGTGCTGCGGCTGATTCGGGAGGCAATCGAGTTCCATTTGGAGGGGCTCAGGGAGCAGGGGCAGCCCTTCCCGGAGCCTCACTCCCATGGCGAGGTGGTCGAGGTTCATGCGGCCTGACAAGGCGTCGGATGTTCATGCATCTGGCATGCCGCCACCAGGGGTCAGAGGGCTTAGGGGTCTACCATCGAATTTGCAAGGTGACGGGCGCCCCTGAAGCCCGTTAGGATTGACCTTGGCGGGGGTGTGGCTCATGGGGTCGGTGGCCGGGTTTTCCCGGCTCGCTCGAACCTGAAATG
>JACPPB010000061.1 GCA_016191205.1 Gammaproteobacteria bacterium
GCGGATTGTTCAGTGAGGATGGAGCGACGCCCATGAGAATCCAGCCCAGACCTGCGAGGCCCAGGAATCCCGGTAGGAGACTCCACGTAACTTCTCAAAAACGGTAGGGAGTACCCCCGTGGCGCACGCTGACCCGATGAGGCGGCTCGGTTTTCGGTAGTGCTGGCCGTGCTTGCGTTAAAGGGGTACGGCCTGCTCGGTGGGGGTCGTCCGGGCTTTCTGGCGGATCAGCTCTGCCAAGCGAGCGATTTGCCGCAGTCCACGGACGCGGTCTTGCAGGTAGTGCCAAAAGCACACGCCCAACTTGCGACAGGTCTTCTTCAGACTGGCGAACGTGTCGCGGCAACGACGCCCGGCCTCATTCCGAGTGCCGCCGCTGATCTTACGCCGCTTGACGAATTCCCGGATGTCCGACTCCATGGCATTGTTGTGCAACGGCACCTCGGGCCGCTCCAGCACCCGTAGCAAGTCGGCCTTATGATCACGCATCTCCTTCAGCACCCCATCGATGCTGGGATAACCCGTCCGCTGCTCTACCAAGGCATCGAAGCGGGCCTCGAAAACAGGCCGCTGGGCCTCGTCGGGCTGGATGCGATAGTTTTTCAAATCCTTGTAGAGTTCCCAAATCTGCTGGCGGATATTCTCGATGGCAGCGCGATGCTCCTCGTGGTGCGGCACGAGTTTGGCCAAAGGGCGTTCGGCGTGAATCCAGCAGGCCGCATGCACCAGGACCACGAACTGCGGCGCGCCGTCGCTGAGCACCACCAAGTCCGGCGACACGCCACGGGCGCTCAGGCCGCCCAGCAGCGCTCCTTCCGTGGCGATGCGCACGTGCCGTTCATTCGTGATGGCCAACTCGGCAAGCCGGGCTTGCCATGCCTGGGCATCGGCAAATTCTTGCGGCCCCTGGGTCAGTTGCTCGAGCAACGCCGTCGCCAGTTCCTGCCGTTGCCAATAGGCCCGGGCCGTTTCGTTGAGAGCATAATGGCGTTGGTCGCCTTGCAGAACGTGCAAGAAGTTCAACCGACTTTTGCTGTCGGTGCTTTCGAAGTAGGCAAACAGGTCGTTGCCGATGGCCGTGCAATAACCGTTCTTGCCGCGGTGACGTGCCCCGGTGTCATCCGTGCCGATGTACGACGATTCGGCCAAGCCCGCGGCCAACAGTTCGGCCTTTTCCTGATGAACGACCGCCTTGTTTTCCGTCAGGATGCGATGCAGTTGGCCCGCCGAGATGTCGATACCGAACTCCCACAATTGCTCCAACAGCAACGGCTCGGTGACCTGCGCCTGATGATACTGGTCCAGGATGTAGGTGATCAGATTCGCGCCAAAGTGCCCGCCCTCGACCGGCAACACGCCCGGCGGAAACGGCGCCAATAAGGAGCCGCCTTCGGGCAACGCATAGCGTGCCCGCTGGTATTTGGTCGTTTCGGTTTTGATGATGAGTTCCTGGACCACATACGGTTCAAAACCCAGCAGCGTGGCCCCCTCGGGCGGATTGTCCAGGTGCAGGGGCATCTCGCGGTCAATGTGCAGTTCCGCCGTCTTGGGCCGCTTCGCCGAACCCGGCCGTTTGCCGTCTTGCGATTCACCTGGTTTTGGACGCGGCGTTTCCAATTGGCTGGGTTTGATCTCGGGACGCGGCTTTTGTCCCTTCAACCGGGCGATCTCATCACGCAATTGCTGAACGGTCTGTTCGAGTTGTTGGACGCGGTCCAGAAGTTGCCGAATAATCCCCAGCAACGCCTCGACCAGAGGCGTCCGCTCTTCGGCCCGGATTTCGGGAAGCTCCATCTTCACGCTTCCCAATGTATAAAACCGACTGCCGATCAGCTGCGCCAGTTTCTAGACTTATTGAGAAGTTACACCTGACCTGCCCAGGTGCCCATCTCGCCGCCTCGCACCGGTCCGCAGCCCCTGACCCCTGATTCCTGACCCCTGATTCCTGACTCCTGGAGTTGCCCCATGAACACGCTTCAACCCTTGCCGCCCGCACCTATCGACCCGCAACGAATCCGCCCAAGCGACCCACAAGAAGCCATCCGCCACCGGCTGGAGCA
>JACPPB010000062.1 GCA_016191205.1 Gammaproteobacteria bacterium
CAGACGTAGATGAAGGCGACGAACAGCAGGGCGATGAACACGATGGTCTCGCCGAGGGCGAACGGCCCGAACGCCCGGAGCTGGACGGCGACCGGGTAGAGGAAGATCACCTCGATGTCGAAGAGGATGAAGAGCATCGCGGTGACGTAGAACTTCACCGGGAAGCGGGTGTGCGTGCTGCCATCGGACAGGATGCCGCACTCGTAGGCCGCATCCTTGATCTTGGAGTGCGGCGCGCGCTGGCCGAGGAACTGGCTGAGCGCGATGACCCCGCCGGTGATCCCGGCGGCGAGGACGATCTGGACCAGAAACGGCAGATAGGCGGCGTAACTCATCACCCGATAGAGTTCCCAGCCCGCGCGCCGGTTCAAGGGGAAACTTTGGCCCGGGCCAGAACATCATTGCCGCAAATCGCCGGCCTGCTTTGCTCTCACCAGCGGCCGCTGCCAGCAACGCCCGCTCCAACCGAAACCACCGGAGATTAAATGAAGAAACTGCTCCTCCTCTTTGCCGGCGCCGCGCTGCTCGCGGCCTCCGGTCTCCGGGCGGAGGCAACGCCCGCCGCGGCGGCGCCGTTTCTCGGCACCTGGCGCTGTGCTGAAACCACCATGCAATTCACCGTCGGGCTGGTCAATGGCGTCATCAGTTTTCAGGCCGTGGACACGGCCGACGGCGAGAAGTTTGAAATCAAGAACGTGCAGCTGAAAGACGGAGTTCTCAGTGTGACCCAACGGATGCCTTCGACCAACCGAACGACGCAGGCGAAATATCGCAGCACCGGCAAGGATACTCTGGAAGAGCGGAGCACGGGCGACTGGGAAGGCACCCTGCTCTGGCACCGCAAAAACTGACGATCGGTTGCGCGCGCCAGCCTCTCCGGGCTCAACGGGAGAAGAGCCGGGCCAGCACGCGGGCCCGTTCGAAGCGGTGCTCGGTGCCCGCCCGCAACCGCCGCACATTGGCGCGGTGCGTGAACACGACAAACGCCGCGATCAGCACCGTCGCGACCAGCCAGACGGGCCGGTCCCTCCCGGGAGCAAACAGCAGCGCGGCCGGGATCAGCGCCGCCGCCGCCAGCATCGAACCGAGCCCCACGTAGCCGGTCGTGGTCAGGACCAACAACAGCACGCCGGCCAGCACCGCCAGCGCCACCGGCCAGAGCACCAGGAGCAGGCCGATCACCACCGCCACGCCCTTGCCACCCCGAAAACCATGATAAAGTGGCCACACGTGGCCGCACGCCGCCGCCGCGCCCGTCAACAAGGCCACAGTCAGCGCCGGCGGGCCGTCCGCGACCCCGAGGCCGCCAACCCACGCGGCCAGCGCCCCCTTGCCCACGTCGATCAGCCCGACCCCCAGCCCGAACCACAGACCCTGGGTGCGGAATGCATTGGTGCCGCCGGCATTGCCACTGCCCTGGGTGCGGATGTCCACGCCCCGCAGGCGGCCGAGCCACAGGCTGCCGGAGACGGAGCCGAGCAGGTAGCCAAACAGAATTTTCCCGAAGATCGTGATCATGGGGCCGGCGGTTCGTAATCCTGGACGCCGATCACGAGCGAACCCGGCCCGGCATGCGCCCCGATCGCCACCCCGGACTCGACGATCCACGAACGATCGATGGTCCGGCCGCTGGCCCGCAACTCTTCGTGGGCGCGCCGGGCATCATCGGCGCAATCACAGTGCCCGACGATCACGCGGTAGCGCCGCGCCGGATCAAGCCGCCGGGCGACCGAGTGTGCGAAACGCTCGGGAATATTCTTCCGGCCCCACAGGCCGCCCATCAATCCGAGCCGGCCGTTCGGCCGGAGCGTGATCGTCAGCGTCAGCCGCAAAAGGCGCATCAGCGTGAGAGCCACCCGCGGGATCCGGCCGCCGCGCACCCCATACTCGATGTCGCGGACAACGGCATAAACCTTCGTGCGCGGCCGCATCCGGGCCAGTCCGGCGAGGATCCACCGTGCATCGCAGCCGGCCTGTGCCGCCTCCGCCGCCCAGATGGTCAACAGGCCCTGCCCGGTGGCGGCACTGCCGGTGTCGAACACATGGACGCGGCCCGTGCCGCCACGCGCGGCCGCGCCCTCCGCCGACTGCAGCGTGCCCGACAGGGCCCGGGCCAGCGAGACATCGACCACGCTCGCGTGATGCGTCAGCAGAAATTCAAACAGGCGCCGGAAATCGCCCGGCGCAGGCTGCGAGGTGCGCGGCGGAACCAGGCTGGTCCGCATCACGTGATAGAACTCGGACGTCGTGATCGACAACCGGTCGATGTGGTCCCGCCCCTCGATCGAAAGCCGCTGCGGCACCAGATGAATGCCCAGCCGGGCCATTTCCTCGAGGGGAATGTCGGCCCCGGAATCGGTGGCGATCGCCACCGGCGGACGCCGCCCTTCAAGCGGCTGGACCGCCAGGTTCATGTCCTCCACCCGATCCAGGGACACCCGGCCAAAGCGGGCGGCGATGGCCAGAAATAACGCCGGATCGTCGACATGGGCGTGCAGGCGCATTTGTTCGCGCGTGCCGGAGATCACCAGTTCGGAAAGCGGCAGCGCCAGCAAGGCGGTCTTCAGGGCGGCGCGATCCAAGTGG
>JACPPB010000075.1 GCA_016191205.1 Gammaproteobacteria bacterium
CGCTGCACGATGTGCACGTATGGGCGCTCAGCAGCACGCGTTCGGCGATGGCGGCGCATGTGATCATGGATGGCGACGCATCAGACGCAGAAGCGCTGCGGCTCCGGCTGGCGCAGATGCTGGAGGCGCGCTTTGACATCCATCACGTGACGCTGCAGGTCGAAACAACGTCGTGCGGGCTGGGGTGCGAGGAGCCGCAAAAGGTTTGACCTCACACAGTCGCTTTGCCAAACCGCGAGCCCGGTGCCGCTTCCACGCGATGACTCCCCGTCGGCGTGGCGTGGCTGCGACGGGAACCGTCGTCCTGTCTCAAGCCTGCGCACGTCATTGTGCGTGCGATGCCGATGAACCTGGGCGATCGCGTGCGCCGCTGGCGACGCTGGCCACGGTGGAAGGCCGACAGTATGCGCGGCTACGTGGTCACCGCCGTTGGACGGCGTGGGGCTGGCTCGCAACCCCAGCCCAGCCACTCAGCATGGCCAGCCCACCTATCGCGAGGGCTCCCAGCATATCGCCGGGATAATGCACGCCCAGGTAGATGCGTGCCCATGCCATGAGCAGACCAAGCAGTGCGATCCCGATGCCCCAAACTCGGCTGCGTTGATTCAGCAACAGTATGCCGGCGACGACCCACTGCACGGTCAGGTGGTCGCTGGGAAAGCTGCCGGTCGCCGCATGGGAGACCCATGCTTGGCCGACACCGGCCACGAAGGGGCGCGCTCGATCCCAGACAGCGCCGATGACCAGATTCAGGAGTAGTGCCACGGCAGCGACACCCACCGCTTTCAGGGCGATCGAGCGCATCGACCACCGAGGAAACATCAGCATCGTCCCAAGGAGAGCAGCGGTCAGGATCAACGGCCCATCTGCCATACCGCGCGCCAGATGCAGCATCGCGGGCGACGGCGGTGTAGACGGATGGATGGCGTGGAACAGTCGAAGGTCAACGGCATACACCACCGGGCCAAGCCCCAATGCCGGAGCGGTCATGGTTTGACGATCGATTCGCTGGCGGCAACCCGCGCTTCCTTCGCTTCGCGCAGAATGCCCAGCGCCTCCTTCAGTACATAGCAGGCGATGGCCGTACCGATCACCAGATCAGGCACCGCGCTGTGCCATAGAAGCACCAGCACACCGGAGACGATGACCGCCAAGTTCGCGAGGACATCGACCCGGGTAAATAGCCAAGTCGCTCGCAAATGCACCTCACCATGACGAAAGCGTTCCAGCAAGCGCAGCACCGTGGTGTTGACGACGAGAGCCACCAAGGCGATGCCCGTCATCCATAAGCCCTCGGGGTGGCTTCCCATCACAAGGCGCCACACGACACCGAGCAAGACGCCTAGCCCCAGCACCAAAAGCAGTGTTCCGCTCAGTTGTGCCGCCGAGGCCTTGAAGCTCGCGCTGCGCGCCCACGCCAGCAGGGCGATGCCGTAGGCACTCGCATCGGCCAGCATATCCAGCGAGTCGGCGATCAATCCCATCGACTGGGCGATCAGCCCCGCGACGATGCCGACCACGAACATCGTGGCATTGAGCCCCAAGGCGACGCGCAGAATTCGGCGTTCCGCTTCATTGGTCGCTTGCACGTGGCAGCCGCAGTCGCTCATGTCTTGTCGCCTTCAGTCTGCATCGGGGAGCACTTCCCGAGTCGTTGGAGGTGACGGGAGTCGTTGACGGCCACGACGGATATTGAACACGAATCCGACAGCCAGCAGCACCAAAATCGCCAACTGGGCCAACAAGGATTGCCAGGTCGGATAGATGCCCAGCAATTCGATATGCGGCACTGGCGCCACGCTCACCGCGACCCAGCCGGCCTCCTGCAGGGCGGCGATACCTTTGCCAGTCAGCACGATGGCGAGCACGGCGATCAGCGCCGAACTGGCGGAGAAGAATGTGCCGATCGGCAGCCGCCGGCTGGTGCGCAGCAGCACCCAGGCGATTAGCCCCAGCACCGCGGCACCGGCGGCGATGCCGCTGAGCAGCCACACTTCCTGGCCGTCGTTCCACAACGCAGCGTAGAACAGGATGCTCTCGAACACCTCGCGGTACACCGAGATGAAGGCCAGTCCGAACAGGAACCACGCCGAACGTCGGTTGAGCGCGGCCGCCATCTTTTCCTTTAGATACGCCTGCCAGCGACCACCGATGCTCTTCTGGTGCATCCACAGACCGACCCCGAGCAACACGAACGCCGCAAACAGCGACGACAGTCCCTCGGTCAATTCACGACCGGCACCGCTGATGGAGATCGCATAGCTGGCGATCGCCCAGGTGATGCCACCGGCCACGAGCGCAAGGATCCAGCCCGCATGCACGTAGCGCAGCGCTTCGGGTCGCGCGGCCTTGCGTAGAAAAGCGAGCAGTGCGACCACGACCAGCAGGGCTTCCAGACCCTCGCGAACCAGGATGGTGAAGGCACCCAAGAAGATGGCGGCCGCATCGCTCGCCGCATCGGCGGTGACTTCCTGTGCGCGTACCAACAGACCATCAATGGCATCGGCCTGTTTCACCACCGACTCCACGGGAGTGTTACCCGACAATGCGCTGCGATAGGCACCCATCGACGTTTCGAGCTGGGCGCGCAGCGCGCTGTCACGTGCATTGAGTTGCGGTTCGACCGGTTCCACGCCATCGAGGTAGGCGGATAGCGCCAGCTGGGTGGCTTGCGTCTTCGCACCAGCACGGTAAGCCGTCAGGCTCGCCGCCAGTCGCGCCCGTGCCAGGGGGATGCCGGCCAAGGCCTGCTGCTGGATGACGTCAGGGTGAGCTCGCAAGTAACCCACGATCGTCCGAGCACGCTCTGCACCAAGAGTAGGTGTCAGCTGCGCAACACGCGCACGCGACAGCTCCTTCAGATCCGCGATCTGCGCTCGCGCGGCAGTGTCGTGTTGCCAGGTATCGGCACCGGCGACCGCTTCCTTGGCGTAAGCCAGCGAACCCACGTAGTACGCCAGCGCCCAGCGGTCATCGGAAGAGAGTTGCTGCGCGTAGCTCGCCATCGGCGTGCCTGCCACGCCCTGGCTGATCACCTCATACAACGACAGCGCGCTGCGTTGATCGGCCCGCGTCTGATCGGTGAAGTTCACCGGTCGGGGCGATAGCAGCAGGCCAGCGGGCCCGTCACCGTGTCCGGTGGCGCCATGACAAGCGGCGCACTGGTTTTGATAGAGCGTTGCCCCGCGCGCCAGATCGGGAGCGCGTTCCGGTGCGGTCGGCACCGGGTACGCCTGCAGCAACGCATCGGCCAGTGCATGCGCCTGCGTCGCCACCTGCGCGGGTGTCGCCTTGGCCTCGACCGAGGCCACCAACGTATCGGCTTGTTGCAATAGTGCCGGTGTGGCGACGGTCGGTGGCAACGCGGCGATACGCGATCGCGCTGTCGCCGTGAACTCCCGCATCTCGGCGTACTCGGACGTGCTGATCACAGCGCCATCCTTCACCGCGCCCGCGTAATCGGTCGCCAGGTAGTCGAGCATCTGCCAGGTCTGCGGGACGGCGGAAGGGATGTCCTCGGCCTGTGCCGGCAGCGCGCCTATGCCCCACACCAGAAGGGCGGCCACGGCGACGTGGTGCAAGATATTGCGAATGCGTGTCGTTATCATTGTTGAAGTATAGCCAGAGAGGGATTCGGTGGCAGCATGGCGTTCACTGGACGTGCGAGGGGTGCAAACGAAACTGCGGCCACGCGGATCTCAGGACCTCGACACCGGTTCGCGCGAAAAGCAACGCCAGCAAGGCGCCAAAAGCCAGATCGAGCCATGTCCAGCCGCTCCAGGCCATGAGTGCCGTGGTCAGCAAAACGCCGGCATTGCCGATGACGTCATTGCGCGAGCACAGCCAGACCGAGCGCATGTTGATGTCGTGCGAACGAAATCGGGTCAGCAACGCGAGGCAGGTGAGATTGGCGATGAGCGCGACACCGGCGGCGATCGCCATCACACCCGTCAAGGGCTCGGCACCCGTCACCAGCTTGCGGCCGACTTCGGCGATCACGATCCCCGCGAACAGCAGCTGGATGCCGCCTTTCACCAGAGCGGACCCCGCCCGCCACCGCAGGGCCTGTCCCACGGCCCAGAGACTGAGCGCATACACCAACGCATCGCCGAGACTGTCCAGGGAGTCTCCCTGCAGCGCGGTCGAATCAGCCCAAAGCCCCGCGCCGAATTCGCCCACGAAGATCGCCACGTTGATGAATAAGACCGTCCATAACACGCGACGCTGGGCCGCAGAGCGAGCCAACGCTTGACCGGTTGATTCACAGTCGCAACATGCCATCACTTGAACTCTTATGCGGTGTGCGGCGTAGACTAAAGTCCGTAGCTACTACGGAGTCAACCACCGTGCGCATTAGCGATCTGGCGAAAGCCACCGGCTGTCATCTGGAAACCGTACGCTACTACGAGCGCATCGGGTTGCTGCCGCCGCCGGAGCGGTCGACTGCGGGATACCGCAACTATCGCGATAGCGACGTCGAGCGTTTGCAGTTCATTGTGCGCAGCCGCGCGCTGGGTTTTAGCCTCGAAGAAATCCGTAGCCTACTCACGCTTGCCTCACGCACGGAACTGTCGTGCAAGCAGGTCGATGGCGTGGCACGAACGCATCTGGCACAGGTGGAAGCCAAGCAGCGCGAATTGGCGGCGCTGGCCGCCGAGCTGCGGGGCATGATCGAAACGTGCCATCACGACACGCGAGCAACCTGCACCATCTTGCAATCGCTGGCAGGGTAGATGGTCTGCATTCCTCCATTAGCCATCGTCAGGGGTCAGCGTCAGAAGTGGCCGTATCCGTTGTCGGATGGTCAGGAGCAAGGCGCTCATGCTCTCCAGCTCGGCCTCAATGTCTGCCGCCAACTCGGTGATGGTTTCATCGACGCTCGTCGCGGATAAGGCTCCCCCGTTGATCAGGGTGTGCGCCATCCCATGCAACCGGAGAAGATCGGCGCGTAATTCGTCCGGATCGACCAGGACCGCGCGAACGGTGTCGAGATCATCGACCGCACGCAACAGGTGAGTCGTATCAAAGGTCGCGCGCAATTTTTGAAGTCCTATGACGTCGACACCCCCGCGGGGCGACGCGGCGTCGATCCGCCCCGTGCTATTCGATCGCTGGGTCATTCGCTTACTCCGTTGCTAGGGTCGTCGCCCGCGCGGCTTTGGCGGCATCCTTGAACAGGCGGTCACGAATCCACGGTTCGGGCGGTCGCTTCAAGTCAAGGCGATAGTCACCAAACCGTTTGACGCCGCCGGTCAGATAGGGTGAGAAAAAGGCCACGTCGTGTCCCGACACCGCGAGACCTTCATCAGCAAGCTGTTGAAGGGCGCGCATCATGTCCACGGTGGTCTGCAAGATCACGGCCGAGGCGCTCAGATCGTGATACCGAAGACGCTTCTGTTGCTCGTCTGGATCGTTCTCGGCGATCACGTCGCCGCCGAACGAAAAGAACTTCGCGAAGCCGTTGTACGACTCGATCTTATTGGTCTCGGCCGTGACCTCTTGGCGCAAGGGCAAACTACCGATCCAGTTCAACAAAAAGACGGTGCGGTGGGCGCGCCCGAGCTCCTGCGCCGCCAGAAAAAGGCGGTTGCGTTGGCTGCTCGCATCGAGCCGGCGCAGAAGCATCGGGGAGGCGATCCTGCCCGCCTGGATCGAGATAGCAATCTGCAGGAGATCCTTCCAGTGGGTCTCGATCAACGTCCAGTCGATTGCGCCATGAAAGAGCGAGTCGATGTGCTTGTAGTGGGTCTGCTTGTCGGCACGGAAGAAATCGAGATCCTTCCAGTTGCGTATCCGCGGCAACAGATTGATACCGAGCAGGTACGTGAACGCAAACACGGTGGCCGACTGGCCCTGCGTGTCCGAGTACACGGTGTCGGGTTCGACCGACAGCTTGGCTTGCATCAGGCCTTCGATGACGTAGACGGCCTCCCAGATACCCGGCGGGATAAAGTGCCGAAAGGTCGCGATGTAGTTATTCGCGACATGACGATAGGCCACCGCACCCATCTTGCGGTACCGAAAGTGATAGCCCGCCAACAAGTTCTGATCGTAGAAGTCATATTGCGTGCCATCGGCCGCGACGCTCTTGCCGTCACCCCAGAGCCGCGGAAGATCGAGGCGCAGATAGAGCTCAGCCAGTTCGCGAGTGGCGGCTTCGAGCTTTTCGACGGTGACGTGCCGGCGGTTGACCCGCGAAATCATATGCGGGCTGACCTCGCCGACGAAATGGCGCGCGGCTTGGTTGGGCCCCAGGTTGCACCCCATAGCGAAGACCGTTTGCAGATAACGCTCGGTGGCCTGTTTGATCTTCGGCTCGTGCCCCGATATCGGGCCAAAATGCCGCGTGAAGTGCGTCCAGTGCTCGATGTTGGCCAGAATATCCAGGAGGTTCCGCGTGGGGAGTTCACGGCCGAGTGCACTCTGCAGGGCAATCACCGACGCCGGGATATCCCGCGCCTGGACGCGACGCAGCACCGGCTCGCCATCGGCACCGATCGCCACATCTCCCTTGAGTTCGGGAAACGCGGCGTCGATGCGTGCCGCCGTGTCGGTCAACCGTTGTTTCAGCTCGCTGACGCATGCCGCCGCTGAGGGTGGAATATCGACCTTGGCGCAAAAATCGGCGAGGCGCGCTTCGCACTCCGCCCATGGCAGCAAGTGCTCTCGGACGTCGGCGAAGGCCTCCGATCCCACCACACAGGTATCACCGGATTTGAGCTCGCTGGCCAGGTGCGAGAAAACACACATTTCGAGGTAGCGACGATTGACGGACGGGCCATCGTCAGAGCGCATGATGAGCTTGCGCCACCGTTCCGAGCAAAATTGCAGATTCACCGCGTCGGAAACCCATTCGGCTTTGCGACCTTCGTTGGCCAGCACGATGGCCAACGCTTCCATGAGCGATTGGTTCTGCGTCGACGAGACGAAATCAAGCGTGCGCGCAAGCCGCATCAACACTGCACGATGACTGCTGAAGAAACGCCAGAGCAATGGCAGGTGATTGCTACCGCCCGATAGACGAATCGCCGCACAGTCTTCGCGTAACCCCTCCAAATTGCCGTCCGGCGTCAGCAGTGCGCGGATGCGACGTCCGGCAGCAGGGTCTTCCTTTTCCTCCGCGAGGATCGCCAGGACATCGTCCAGTTTCGCGACGAGCTGTTCGGCCATCGCACGTTGGTGCATCTGAATCGCGGTGAGTTCTTCCTTGGCGCGTTTGTGCAGCGTACTCACGCGGCGAATGAACATTTCCGCGAGATCGTCGCGTGCGCGAACCCGCATGCGGTGAATCAGTGCGAGCATCAGGGCGTATCGCCGGCTAGGTACTGTGCGTTTGAGGTCATCCGCATCGAGCAAAGCGGCTTGGTGGGCGAGGTGCCGGATCTTGTTCACGGGGGCATCGCGGAGTGAATCATCCACGTCGCCCAGTGTCTTCAGCCACGCCAACTGATCGAGAACGGCTTCGAGGTGCGTTGTGGTCGCCCGCGTGGGGCTGGCCGTGATCGCCTGGACCGCCGACTCCCGCGGGGCGAAGTCGGTGGCCAACAGACTGTCCAAAAAATCCCGACGTTCGGTCGTCAGACCCGCGCTGACGCTGTCATACAGGCGCTCTTGCGCAGTCACGGCCGCGGCTTCGGCGATCCTGTCCAGCGTGGAGAACGCCGGCAGCTCGTACCGGCGATAGATCAGCTCTTCGATCGTTGCATTGATGACGTCAACACGCTGGTCCATGACTTCGGACGCTTCATACGCTGCACGCACGGCAATGCGTTGTGCTTCCTTGCCGTAGTAGCGTTGGATGTCGAGATAGGTACGGACGGCCGCGAAATGCCGATAGAGGGTCTTGGAGCCCCGATAGTCAGCCGCCGTGGCTGGCTTCAGGTTCAACACCGTCCGAATGTGGCCGATGATCTCAGCCGGCACGCTCTCCAAGGCAGGAAAGTAATGCAACTGCTGAAACGTCTTGAGCAGCACGATCAAGCCCAAGCGGCCCGCATCGCTACGAGCAAAGCCCGAAGCCCATTCCACTTCGTCCGCATCGGGGGTGTAATACCGGAGCAGGTCGCGTGTCGTGATCACACGAGGAAACCGCGGGTACGCGGTGCGCTCAAGATTCGCCATGGCCACCATCCGAGAGAGAGGGCGGCTTTGAGCTTAACGAACGATGGTGACCAAGACCAACCGCGAACACGATTTTGTTGCAGTGTCACACAGTTGCAGCACGCTATGACCCAATTTTACCCGTATCCGGGCACGACCCCAAGTATCTGTAGCTGCAGCCCTGCGCCAGGTCAGATGAACGATGCCGTAGTTTAGGGAAGCGCTGATCAATCACCCGACTACCAGCCTGGGGAGACTGGAGGGCGTCGATCGCTGGCCGGAGATGGGTAGGTCAGCGTTTCCGGCAGGCCGAATGGACTCTTTTTCGGGTGTGGCGGGCGACATTCGCTTGTCTCAACCCGACATTCCGGGTTTTTTGTCTCCTCAGA
>JACPPB010000068.1 GCA_016191205.1 Gammaproteobacteria bacterium
GCGAGCGTCATGCGCTCCTTGTCGTGGCGCATTCGCTTGCTTCGGGGGAACGTGGTGATCGGACGCGCCATGGCTTGACCCTAAACGTGTGTGCCGCGCACAGGTCAACCATGGGGTCGGGGCCGTCCTGCAAGCCACGATGCCGGGTTGAATTGCATCGACGACTTCAAGCTACGCTGACCGTGAACCGCCCCGGCTTCTTCGGAGACTCCGCGGTTTGAGTCACGCCTCGATGGCGGACTCGCATTGCTGTTGATGGTAGTTCGCTTCGGCTTCGGCGGGCGGGATATGACCGATCGATCCCAGCAGGCGTCGGTGGTTGAACCAGTCGACCCAGCGCAGCGTCTCCAGTTCCAGCTCCTCGCGGCTGCGCCATGACCGCCGGTGCACGACCTCGGCCTTGAACAGCCCGTTGATCGTTTCGGCCAGTGCGTTGTCATAGGAGTCGCCGACGCTGCCGACCGACGGTTCTATACCGGCTTCGGCCAGCCGCTCCGTGTAGCGGATCGACACGTACTGCGAGCCGCGGTCGCTGTGGTGGATCAAGGCCTTGCCGGGCCGGCGGGCATGCAATGCCTGTTCGAGCGCGTCGAGTACGAACTGGGTCTGCTGTGACGCCGACAGCTTCCAGCCGACGATGCGGCGTGCATAGACGTCGATCACGAAGGCCACATAGGCAAAGCCCTGCCAGGTCGAGATGAACGTGTAGTCGCTGACCCAGAGCTGGTTGGGACGATCCGCCCTGAACTGCCGGTTCACGCGGTCCAGCGGGCACGGTCGCGCCGGGTCCCGGTGGGTCGTGCGCACCGGCTTGCCGCGCACCACCCCGGCGATGCCCAGCCGCCGCATCAGCCGCGCCACGGTGCAGCGCGCCACCCCCACGCGTTCGCGATGCAACTGCTTCCACACCTTGCGAACACCGTAGACCTGGCGGTTCTCCTCCCACACGCGCTGGATGCGCGGCGACAGGATCTCGTCGCGCTGCGCCCGCGCCGGCCGGCGGGCCGGATCAGTACGGCGGCCGGCGTGCAGGTAGTACGTCGACGGGGCGATCGGCAGCACCCTGCAGATCGGCTCGACCCCGTAGGTAACGCGGTGTTCGTCGATGAACGCCGTCATGGCCTGAACCGGCGGTCGAGCTCCGCCTGGGCAAAATACGCCGACGCCTTGCGCAGGATCTCGTTGGCCTGGCGCAACTCCCGGTTCTCGCGTTCGAGCTGCTTCATGCGTGCGCCCTCATCGCTCGTCAGCCCCGGCCGCAGGCCGCGATCCCGCTCGGCCTGACGCACCCACAACCGCAACGTCTCCGGCTTGCAGCCGATCTTGGCGCTGATCGATCCGATCGCCGCCCACTGCGAGCTGTGCTCATGCCGGTGCTCCAGCACCATCCGGACCGCACGCTCACGAACTTCAGGGGAATACTTGCTTGCTCTGCTCATGGCTCCATCCTCTCAAGGTAAGGAGCCTCCGGGAAAGGCGGGGCGGTTCAATTCTCCTCGGCAAGCTTGATGGCCAGGAGCCCTAGCCGTTCCAAGTAGTCAAACCGCGCTTCATTCGGCAGCGCTTGAAACGATGGAACAGTGTGCGCCTTGCGGAACATCGAATTGGCC
>JACPPB010000069.1 GCA_016191205.1 Gammaproteobacteria bacterium
ACAGGCCGGCATTCTAACCGACTGAACTACCGGTCCGTTGATGGGCAATGATTGGTGGGTGGTACAGGGGTCGAACCTGTGACCTACGGCTTGTAAGGCCGTCGCTCTCCCAACTGAGCTAACCACCCGGTAAGGAGACGCGCATTCTACCGGAACGCCCCTCTCTGTCAACGAAAAGCTGGGCTACCGAAAGTCGATTCGCCGCTGTACTTGGCTTGGCGGGGTAACTACCATGCGTCATGACCCGCACCGCCAAATTCCGATGGAAATCAACAAATCATTTACGTTCGAAGCGGCACATCAGCTGCCCAATGTGCCGCTCGATCACAAATGCCGCCGCCTGCACGGGCACTCCTTTCATGTCACCGTGCATGTGGAAGGCTCCATCGGCGCCGACAGCGGCTGGGTGATGGATTTTGCCGATCTGAAAGCCGCCTGCCGACCAATCCACGACCAGCTCGATCACCGTTATCTGAACGAAATCGACGGCCTCGAAAACCCGACCAGCGAACATATTGCGCGCTGGATCTGGCACCGGCTGAAACCGGTGGTGCCCGGCCTGACCGCGGTCGCGGTGCGGGAGACCTGCACCAGCGGCTGCCTGTACCGCGGCGACTGATGTGCAACGCCGGCTGCGCACTTCGGAAAGCGACTGACCGGGCCGTGCCTATCCTCCGTCTCACCATCGAGTTTCAATTGCCGGCCTGCCATTCACTGAAAGACAAGCGGCGCCGGCTGGGGGGCTTGCGGGAAAAGTTCGGCAGCAAACCCAACATCGCGGTCACCGAGTCGGCCTGGCATGACATCCACGACCGGGCGCGCTGGACGTTCGTCATCGTCGGGGAAAACCAGCGTGTCATCGAATCACTGCAAGAGCAGATTCAGACCTACGCCAGCCAGTCGGTCGATGCGCTGGTGACTCACAGCGCCCGCGAATATCTGCCCTGAGCGTCGGATGCGGTGTTTTATCGGCTGCTCGGTATCCCCAAGCGATCGGGCTGCACTCGCGGCGCTGATCCAGGCGCGCGCGGGTGCGGGCTGGCGGCTGATTCCTCCCGCGAACTACCATGTGACGCTTTGCTTTCTGGGCGACCAGTTGCCTGCCACGCTGGCCGCGCTGGCCACGCGTTTGCGCACCGAGGTCCCGCGCCGCCCTGGCCGCGGCCATGCGTTGGCGCTCGCGCCCTTCCCCACGCACGCAGCGCCGCTTCTGGCGCTGGAGCTCATACCGGATACAGCGCTGCTGGCTTTGCACACCGCGGTGGCGCGTTGCGTGGCGGCAACCGGAATCACCGCTGCTGCAGCGGGGTTTCGCCCCCATATCACCCTCGCCCGCGGCGCCGGAGAGTTCCGCGCCGCGGCGCTGGAACTCGATCTGTCGTTCAACGAACTCTGTATGTTCCAGAGTATCCCGACACCGGATGGCCCCCAGTATGCGCGGCTCGACAGCCTTGCGCTCGGCACCGATGGCACTTCCCCGGAACGCAGGGGGAATTGCTAAGCCGGTGACGTGGCCGTGAGCCCTGATTCACCCGGGCCGACTTCAGCACCGATGTCGAGCAACAGTTCCGCCAACGTTTCGATTTCCAGGCGCAGCACCTGGCGACGGTCCACGATCGCATCGATGAAGGGTTGGTACGCCGCTTCGGTGCGAGTCCGCACCAAGTGCCGCAACCGCTCACTCAGCGTCGCGAGTTCGCGTTCACGCGCAAGCAGGTCGGCAAGTTGGCCGGACTGCGCGGTCTCGACCGGATCCAGTTTCTCCGCCGCGCCCAGAAGCTGACGCTGGCAGCTGTAAAACCGCGCATAACGTGCCCAGTTGCCAAAGTCGGCGCCCGCTCCGGACTTCAGCGCTCGAACGGCATGGCGGCGGCAATCGGCCCGGGAACCCGCCAATCCGGCGCGCAGATCCGCGCGATCGAAGGTGCCCAGCAGCCCGGGGTCCAGTGCGGTGACCAGTACCTCGAGCCGGCGGGACGCCAGCGCCGCAAGACGTTTGGGGGACATCTCGCGCCCCTCTATCACCACGACCGGCGGTGTTTCGCATATCTCCCGCACCCGCTCGAGCACGGGGCCGGTATCCAGACCGCCCGACAAGTCGGTGAACAACGCGCGCTGCGCAAAATGCTCCCGCAACGGCGCGAGGCCATCGGCGATCACCTCCACCTGCGCCACCGCGCGGCCGGCAAGATCGGGGTCGGTGGCGGCGAACAGGTGGCCGAGCGCAGCCATGCGTTCGAGCGCTGCCTGCACGTCGGACACCCCCTGGAGCCGTTTGCGGGAAACCGTGGCAAGCGCTTTTGTGGCGATAGCGATCTGCTCGCACAGGATGCGATTCAGTTCACGCGCGAGGGGAGTTTCGGGTTCGATGGCGTAAGCGGCGCACATGGCGCATGAAACCACAGTTCCCGTTCGGGGTTAAACCAGCATGGTCGCGAATTCAATCCCCGGCGCCGACGGCGAGTGGCCGCAGATTCGCCTGCTCCGCTTCCGTCAACAACCGCGAGCGGATCAGAAAGCGTAATCCCAGAGGAATTTCCAGCGAAAAACTGGCGCCGCGCCCGGGCACCACGTCGATGGTGGTATGGCAGTTTTCGTAGTACCGGAACTGTTCGGGTGACATGTAGAACTTGCAGCCGTGCACGTCACCCAGACAGACATCGCGGCTGCCGACACGAAAATCGCCCACCGCAAAACACATGGGCGCGGAACCGTCGCAGCAGCCGCCGCTCTGGTGAAACAGCAGCGCGCCGTGCCTGGCGCGCAACTGGTCCACCACGGCGCACGCCGCGTCGGTGATGGCCAGTCGTTCGCAGAATTCCGTCATGCCGGAACGAGCCTCAGAAAAAGCCCATTTTTTCCTTGGCGTAGGAAATCAGGACGTTTTTCGTATTGCGGTAATGGTCCAGCATCATATGGTGGTTTTCACGACCGATACCGGATTTCTTGTACCCGCCAAAGGACGCATGCGCGGGGTAGACGTGGTAGCAGTTCACCCACACCCGACCCGCCTGGATGCCGCGCACGAAAGTCTGCACCTGGTGCATGTCCCGCGACCACACCGCCGAGCCCAGGCCATAGAGGGTGTCATTGGCGATGGCGAGCGCTTCGTCATCGTCCTTGAACGTGGTGACCGAAAGCACCGGCCCGAAAATCTCCTCCTGGAAGATACGCATCTTGTTGTGGCCCTTGAACACCGTAGGCTGGATGTAATAACCGCCCGGGTACTGGGCATGCTTGTAGGGCTGCCCGCCGCAGAGCAGTTGCGCGCCCTCTTTCTTGCCGATGTCGATGTAACTCAGGATTTTCTCGTACTGATCGCTGGAGGCCTGGGCACCCATCATGGTGGTGAGTTCGTAGGGGTCGCCCATCGCGATCGCGGCCACGCGGGGCAGACATTTTTCCATGAACCGCTCGTAGATGCTCTCGTGCACCAAAGCCCGTGACGGGCAGGTACAGACCTGGCCCTGGTTGAGCGCGAACATCACCAGACCCTCGATCGCCTTGTCGAGAAAGGCATCGTCCTGATCCATCACGCTCGCGCAAAAAATATTGGGCGATTTGCCACCGAGTTCGAGCGATACCGGAATGATGTTCTCGGAGGCGTACTGCATGATGAGCCGGCCGGTGGTCGTTTCACCGGTAAAAGCGACTTTCTTGATGTCGGGGTGAGACGCGAGCGGCTTGCCGGCCTCGGCACCAAACCCGTTCACCACATTGAGTACGCCGGGCGGCAACAGGTCTCCGATGAGCTCCATCAGCACCAGAATCGACACCGGCGTCTGCTCGGCCGGTTTCAGCACCACGCAGTTGCCGGCGGCGAGCGCCGGCGCGATCTTCCAGGCCGCCATCAGCAGTGGAAAGTTCCAGGGAATGATCTGGCCCACAACGCCGAGGGGCTCATGGATTTCCATCGACACCAGGGTGGCATCGATGTCGCTCACCGAGCCCGATTCGGTGCGAATGGCGGCGGCGAAATAACGAAACTGGTCGATCACCAGCGGCAGATCGGCGCCCAGCGTCTCGCGGATGCCCTTGCCGTTATCGCAGGTCTCCACCATCGCCAGGTGCTGGATATTGGTTTCGATGGTGTCGGCGATCTTGTTGAGTATCGCGCTGCGCGCGGCGGCTGAAGTCTTGCCCCACGCGGGAAAGGCCTCCCAGGCTTTCTTCACCGCCAGGTCGATGTCCTTGGCGCTGGACTGGGGAATGCGCGTCACCAGTTTGCCGTCGATGGGCGAGGTGTCTTCGAAATACTTGCCGTCGATGGGAGCCACCCAGCGCCCGCCGATGTAGTTCTCGTACTGGGGTTTGAATTGCGGACGTTGAAATGTCATCCGTCACCTCCCGATCATTGTGGTTATGTTATGGAAAGCCCCGCCGGAACGAGGCAGGTGGTCGGCGATCCGCCGCACGGCACGAGCATCCGGCCCGCTTCGATTATCGGCGCGCACCCGGACGGGCGCAAGCCAAGTGCGGGCGTCGCCGCCAGTGCGGAAGGACCGACCGCTATAATGCGCCGTTTTCGGGGTTCCGTACCATGACGTCACCTGCCCCCACGGATCCGTCCCGCGCGCCGCCCGCCGCCACTGCCGACCTGACTCTGGAAGCCAAGGTCAGCGCCTTGCGCGCGGACTTCGGCGCCCTGCTGCCAGGCAGCATCAGCATTCATCCGTCGCCGGCCACCGGCTACCGGATGCGCGCGGAGTTCCGCATCTGGCATCAGGACGAGCGCTGCCACTACGCCATGTACCAGCCCGGCGAATCCGGCACACCCTACGTCATCGACGCGTTCCCGCCGGGCGCGGACGCCATCGCGCGCCTGATGCCGCCATTGCTCGCCGCCCTGAACGCAGCGCCGGAACTGCGGCGGCGTCTGTTCGCCGCGGAGTTCCTCACCACCATGGCGGGCGATGCCCTGATCACGCTCATCTACCACCGCGCGCTGGACGCGGCCTGGCAGGCCGCTGCGCAAGCCCTCGCCAAGCACCTTGATTGCAGCCTGATCGGCCGCAGCCGCAAGCAAAAAATCGTGATAGGGCGCGACCATGTGATCGAAACAATGACCGTGGCCGGCCGCAGCTATTCCTGGCAGCAGATCGAATCCAGCTTCACCCAGCCCAATGCCGTCATCAATCGGGAGATGCTCGCCTGGACGGCGGAACAGGCCCGCAATCTCGGCGGCGACCTGCTGGAGCTTTACTGCGGCAACGGCAATTTCACGTTGGTGCTGGCCGGCCACTTCGAGCGCGTGCTCGCGACCGAAGTGGCGAAGCTGTCGGTACGCGCCGCGCACCACAATCTGGAGGCCAACGGCATCGACAATGTCGCGCTGGTGCGGATGTCCAGCGAGGAAGTGGGCCAGGCGCTGGCCGGCGTGCGCCCGTTCCGGCGCCTGCGGGAGATCGATCTCGGCGCCTACCGGTTCTCGACCCTGCTGGTCGATCCGCCGCGCGCCGGTCTCGACGCAACCACCCTCGCTCTCGCCAAAACCTTCAGCAATATTTTTTACATTTCCTGCAATCCGCAGACACTGAAAAACAATCTGCTGACGCTGCACGAAACCCACCGCGTCAGCGAATTCGCCGTGTTCGATCAGTTTCCCGGCACCCGACACCTGGAATGCGGCGCCTTGCTGGTCCGGCGCTGAAACCGACGCGCGCCGGCAGGTCTCAAGCGAGGCCAAACACCCGCAACAGAATCAGGCCGCCGCAGTTGACCACGAAGGACAGCAGCCCGCTGACCAGCACGATATTGGCGGCCAGCCGGCGGCTGCCGCCGAACATCTCGGCAAACACCACGCTGATGGTGGCAGTCGGCGAGGCGAGCACCAGAAACAGGATGCCGAGTTCCATGCCGCGCACCCCGGCCCAATAGCCCAGCGGCACGCCGATCAGCGGCATCCACAGGCATTTGTAGAGCGCCGCCCCCCAGCTCACCAGAGTCGGTTTGCGCAACTCGCGAAAATCCAGGGACGCACCCAGGGTAAAGAGCACCAGCGGCACCGTGAGCTGCCCCAGAATTTTGCCGGTATCCACCAGAATCCCGGGCAAGGGCAGCCGCACCGCGCCCGCCGCCACGCCCAGCACAATGCCGATGATGACCGGGTTCTTGAGCGCGTCGCGGCCCAGTCCGCGCCCCGATCCCGCGTCCCCGTAGCGGCGCAACATGGCGATGGAAAACACATTGCCGAACACGATGAACACCGCCATCGGCAGCGATGCGAGCGCCACGCCCTCGACGCCGTAGACACTCTGCGCCATGGCGAGCCCGGCGATCAGCAGATTGCCGCGTGCCGCCCCCTGCAGGAACACGCCGCGCTGTTCCCGCGTCCGCACCATCAGCACCGCCAACGGCCAAGCCAGCAGCGCGAGTCCCATCACCAGCGCCGTGCTGACCAGCAGAAAACGCGGCGCGCGGGTGACCTCGATCTCGGCGCCGGCCAGGGACAGAAACAGCATCGCCGGCGCGCCCAGATTGAATACCAGCCGCGAGGCATCACGCAGAAAGCCGTCGCTCAGCGCTCCCGCCCGGCGCAGCACCACCCCCAGGGCGGTGACCAGATAGATGGGCGTCACCGTACCCAAAGCGAACCAGACGATGTCCAGGTAATTCATCGCGGCGAGGAGACCAATACAGGCAAGTGTGAAAAGGCCGTCGGGCGCGACCGCAGCCGGTCAGCGCGCAACGAGGATCGGATTCAGGCAGAACACATCTGCGGCGGGCAGGCGATGCCGCGGCCACAGGCCGTCAGTCTACCGAACGCAAGTCCCGACATCCCGCCCGCTGGGGTAGAATTCCGCGCCATGGCGCGTGCTCCCAGGGTATTGGTATTCGATTCCGGCGTCGGCGGTCTCAGCGTGCTGGCCGCGCTGCGTGCCCGCGCGCCGGGCTGCGATTTCATCTTTGCCTGCGACAACGCCGCCTTCCCCTACGGCACCAAAGCGGAAACCGAGCTGGTCGAACGGGTGGACAAGGTCCTGCACCAGCTGGTGCGCCGGGAGCAGCCCGACATTCTGGTGGTGGCCTGCAATACCGCGAGCACCGTGGCGCTGCCGCGCCTGCGCGCGCGCATCCCGAATCCGGTGGTCGGCGTGGTGCCCGCCATCAAACCTGCCGCCGCGCTGTCCGCCACCAAGGTGATCGGCCTGCTGGGCACCCCGGGCACCGTGAGCCGGCCCTACACCCGGCAGCTGATCGCCGATTTCGCGGCAGACTGCGAAGTGATCTGTCTGGGCAGCTCGCGGCTGGTCGAGATCGCGGAACTGGCGCTGCGCGGCACGGCGCCGGATATCGACGAGCTGCGCGCCATCCTGACTCCGCTGTTCACCAACCCGGCGCTCGACACCCTGGTCCTCGCCTGCACGCATTTCCCGCTGCTCGCCGAGGCGCTCGCCACGGCCGCTCCGCGCCCGGTGCACTGGGTGGATTCCGGCGATGCCATCGCCCGCCGCGTGCTGGCCCTGCTGTCCGGCCCCGCGGATGGACCCGACCGGGGGTTTCGCGCCCTGTTCACCGGCGCCGCCGGCAGCGACATCCTGCATCCGGCGCTGGCGGTGCGAGGCTGCACGGAAGTCGCGATCTTGCCGTGAAAGCGCGGAGTCATCACGTATCGCTGTTCGTGAGTCTTTCGCGATTAAATCCAGGGCGGTTTCAGGTCCGAAGTGCAACAAGTTGGTGATGATGCCTATATGAAGTCGAAGGACTCTGGCATGAACCGTTCGGCGGGACACTTCCAGCCGGGGCTTGTTCGGAGTCGCATGTTGAGCGGCCAGGCCGCGGCGTCGAGTTCGGCTTGAGTGAAACCGGTGACAGCCACAGCAGTGCCGGCATTGTCCAACGTGATCAGGGCCACAAGCAGCGAGGCTCGCTCGACTCCTGTGTCGACAGCGGACGCTTGCGCGCGCCCTTGAATCGGATCGCCTTCCCAAGGGCCGGGAATGATGCGCTCATCGCGCTGCGGTGGCCGCTGATGGATACGGGTCATGTCGGGCCAAACGTGCGCGATATCCGCCCGCCACTGACGCGTGCTGCACACCGCGGGCAAGGCTCGCGCGGTTTTGACTATCATGAGCACCGCCACGCCCCGAGCCGTCCCCATGCGCAAGATCGTCAAACGCTATCATCCGCCGGGCACTCCGCCCGGCACCTTGATCCCGGCCGCGGAAGGCGCCGCGCCGGCCCGCATCCGGCTGCTGGAATACAGCGCGGAGAGCTGCAGGGAGATCGCCGTCCAGTCACTGGACGACTGTCTGCCCTATCTGAAAACCCCCGCCGCCACCTGGATTCACATTCAGGGCACGCCCTCGCCGACGATGCTGCAGCAACTGGGGCAGAAATTCGGTTTGCATCCACTCGCGCTGGAAGATGTGCAGAACACCGGCCAGCGGCCCAAGTTCGATCCGCATCCGGAACATTATTTCCTGATCGCCGCGCTACCCCGCATCGCGGAGAATGAAGTTCATGTGGACCAGGTCAGCATCTTCCTCGGCCCCGGTTTTCTCGTCACTTTCACCAGCAATGGCGAGGACCCCTTCGAACCCGTGCGCAAACGCCTGCACGCCGAATCCAGCCTGATCCGCGGTTATCCGGTAGGCTATCTGCTCTACGCCGTGCTCGATCTGGTGATCGACGCGGGTTTTCCGGTGCTCGAAAAACTCGGCGAGGAAATCGAACACCTGGAAGAAGCCGTGCTCGACAGCCCCTCCCGCGACACGGTCGCAACCATTCATCATTTGCGCCGCAACCTGCTGGTGCTGCGCCGCATGCTGTGGCCGCAGCGGGATCTGGTGAGTGCCATCCTGCGCGAAGAAAACGACCTCATCGATGAGCACACCCGCCTCTACCTGCGCGACTGCCACGACCACGCCATCCAGGTGATGGACCTGCTGGAAAACTACCGCGACATGATCACCAGCCTGATGGACATCTATCTGTCGAGCCTGAGCTACCGCATGAACGACGTGATGCGCACCCTCACCGTGATCGCCACCATCTTCATGCCGCTCACCTTCATCGCCGGGGTCTACGGCATGAATTTCGGCAACGGCAATCCGAATGCGAGCCCGTTGGCGATGCCGGAACTCAACTGGTACTTCGGCTACCCCATGGCGCTCGGGATCATGGTCGCGGTGGCCGGCGCCATGGGACTCTACTTCAAGCGCAAGGGCTGGTTTTAGCCGTTTTTCAACAAGCTGCCGAAGCCTGGCAACGCCATCCGGATCGATTCCCGTTGTTGACTTACATTCCAACAATCATTAGATTGTTTTCCAATGACCACCCGCACCTTCAAAGACCCCCTGTACGAACAGGTCGCCCGCATCGGCAAGGCGCTGGCGAGCCCCAGGCGCCTGGAACTGCTGGAGCTGCTCGCCCAGGGCGAAAAAACCGTCGAAATGCTGGCCGCTGCGCTGGCCATCGACCTGAAGCTGGCGAGCGCCCATCTCAAGGCGCTGGCGGCGGCGCGCATCGTGGCCAGTCGACGCGACGGCAAATACCGGTGGTATCGCCTGAGCGGGCCGGATGTCGCGCAGCTCTGGGTGCGGTTGCGCGACGTGGCGGAAACGCATCTGGCGGAACTGCGGGTTGCCCTGCACGCCATGGCGGGCGCTCCCGAAACCCTGGTGGCGACCGTGCGGGAAGCGCTGCTGGCGCAGGCGCGCAGCGGCGCGATCGTCGTCATCGACGTGCGTCCGCGCGACGAATACGACACCGCGCACCTGCCGTTTGCGCGCTCGCTGCCGCTGGCGGAACTCGAAGCGCGGCTGGCGGAATTGCCCGCAGACAAGGACATCGTCGCCTACTGTCGCGGCCCTTTCTGTGTGTTTGCCGACACCGCGGTGCAGTTACTCACCGCCCGGGGCTACCGCGCGCGCAAGCTGCGCGACGGTGTGAGTGAATGGCAGGCAGCGGGGCTGCCGTTGGCCATGACGGCACGCTGACGTTTCGGCAAACCCCGGAGGAAACCGCGTGACCACTACCCTGTTCATCCTCAACGACGGCCCCTACGGCAGCGAACGCGCCTATAACGCGCTGCGCCTTGCCGGCGCGCTGATCGGGCAACCGGAACAATCTGTGCGGGTTTTTCTGCTCGGCGATGCCGTGGGCTGCGCCCGCGCCGGACAGAAAGTCCCGGACGGCTACTACAACCTGCAACTCATGCTGGGCAAGGTCGCCCGCCAGGGTGAAGTGGGCGTGTGCGGCACCTGCATGGACGCCCGCGGCCTGCTGGATGCGGACCTGATCGAAGGCGCGCCACGCTCGACGCTGGCCCAACTCGCCGACTGGACCGCCACGGCAGACAAGGTTCTGGTTTTCTAGTGCTCATGTTCTGAGGAGGTCATCATGTTTTTCAAACAACTCGCTACGAAAGAAGCATCCCTCTCCTACTTTTTCGGCTGCGCCGGCCAGGGCAAGGCGGTGGCCGTCGATGTGGTGGCGGGCGACGAGGACTGGTTCATCGCCGAGGCCGAGCGCGCCCAGGTGCGCATCACCCAGGTCATCGACACCCATGTCCACGCCGACCACTTCTCGGGCGGACGCGAACTGGCGCGGCGCGTCGGCGCACCCTACTGCCTGCACGAGTCCGACCGCGGCCGGGTACAGTTCGACTTCACCCCACTCGCCGACGACCAACTGATCGAAGTCGGCAACGTGCAAATCCGCGTGCTGCACACCCCCGGCCACACGCCGGATAGCGTCTGCCTGCTGGTCACCGATCTGCGCCGTGGGGAGGCGCCCTGGTTCGTGCTGACCGGCGACACCCTGTTCGTCGGCGCCATCGGCCGCCCGGACCTCACCGGCCGGGAACGGGAAATGGCCGGCGTGCTTTACGACAGCCTGCACGCCAGGATTCTGAATCTGCCCGATGAAATCGAGATCTACCCGGGCCATCAAGCGGGCAGCGTGTGCGGTGCGGGACTGTCGGGCAAGCCGTCCTCGACACTCGGCTTCGAGAAACGCTGGAATCCGGCGCTGGCGCTGGACAGGGCCGCTTTTGTCGACGCGCTGACCCGGGACATCCCGCCGCGCCCGACGGACATGGACGCCATGGTGCACGCCAACCTGGGGCTCGTCGCCTGATGCAATCCGCACCCGCCATCCGCCTGGGACTGCGCGAGAACCTGGGGCAGTTCGCGCTGCTGGTGCTGGTCAATGCCTTCGTCGGCGCCATGGTGGGGCTGGAGCGCAGCATCCTGCCCGCCATCGCCGAGCAGGAATTCCAGCTCGCTGCGCGCACCGCGATCTTGTCTTTCATCGTGGTGTTCGGCATCACCAAGGCGCTCACCAACTATTTCGCCGGGCGCCTCTCGGACCGGTTCGGACGCAAGCATGTGCTGGTGGCGGGCTGGCTGGTGGCGATCCCGGTGCCTTTCCTGCTGATGTGGGCGCCAAGCTGGAACTGGGTGCTGGCCGCCAACGTGCTGCTGGGCATGAGCCAGGGACTGACCTGGTCCACCACCGTCATCATGAAGATCGACCTGACCGGCCCCAGACAGCGCGGCCTCGCCATGGGGCTCAACGAGTTTTCGGGCTATCTCGCGGTGGCGGCCAGCGCGCTCGCCACCGGCTGGCTCGCCGCCCGCTACGGCCTGCGCCCCGAGCCCTTCTGGCTGGGCGTCGGCTATGTGGCGTTCGGTCTCGGATTGTCGGCATTTCTGGTGCGCGAGACCCGGCACCATGTCGCCCACGAGGTGCGCACCCACCACGGCGGGGACGCCACGCCAATCCCGAGCCAGCGCGAGATCTTCCGCCGCGCTTCCCTCACCGACCGCAACCTGTCCAGCGTGAGCCAGGCGGGGCTGGTCAACAACCTCAACGACGGCATGGCCTGGGGACTGTTCCCGCTGTTTTTCGCCGCCGCGGGAATGTCGCTGCGCCAGATCGGCACGCTGGCCGCCATCTATCCGGCGGTGTGGGGCATCGGCCAGTTGTTCACCGGCGCCTGGTCGGACCGCATTGGCCGCAAGCAGTTGATCGTGTGGGGCATGTGGATTCAGGCCGGCGGCATCGCGGTGACCGCCGCCCTGTCGAGCTTCGCGGGTTTTGCCACGGGCGGGGTGCTGCTCGGCATCGGCACCGCCATGGTGTACCCGACGCTGCTCGCCACCATCGGCGATGTCGCGCACCCGGGCTGGCGCGCGTCCGCGGTGGGCGTCTACCGGCTGTGGCGCGATCTGGGCTATGCAGTGGGCGCGCTACTGGCCGGACTGGTGGCGGATGCCTTCGGCATTGCGCCGGCCATCTGGCTGATCGCCGGGCTCACCTTCGCCTCGGGCGCTCTGGTCGCGGTGCGCATGGCGGAGACCTTGCCTGCGCGCAGATGATCCACACCCCGCGTCAACGTTCGATCCGCGCGTGGCGGGTCTCCGGCATCCACAGATAGACCAGCAGCGACAGCGCGATGCAGCCGCTGACATACCAGAAAAAACTGTTTTCACTCCCCGCCGCCTTGAACCAGAGCCCGACGTACTCGGCGCTGCCGCCGAATATCGACGCAGCCAGCGCATGGGGCAGCGCCACGCCCAGGGCGCGCACCTCGGTGGGAAACAGTTCCGCCTTGACCGCGGCGCCGATCGCGGTATAGCCGCTCACGATCGTCAGCGCCACACAGATCAGTCCGAACGCGACCCAGCCGTTGCGGGCTTGCGCCAGGGTTTCGAGCAGCGGCACCGTGGCCAGGGTGCCGAGCACGCCGAAAGCGATCAACAGTGGACGGCGACCGACGCGGTCGGAGAGCGCGCCCGCCAGGGGTTGCAGCAGCATGAAGAAGACGAGCGCGGCCGCCATGATGAGAGTGGCGGTCTGCTTGCCGAAGCCCGAGGTATTGACCAGAAATTTCTGCATGTAGGTGCTGTAAGTGTAGAGCGCCACCGTGCCACCCAGCGTGAGTCCGAGCACCGTGAGAAATTCGCGTGGATAACCGAGCAGCGTCCGCAGCGGATTGCGCACGAGATCGGCGCTGACGAAGGCCCCGGTTTCCGCGAGGTTGCGGCGCAGATAGAGCGCGACCACCGCGAGCGCGGCGCCGATCGCGAAGGGAATGCGCCAGCCCCAGGCGTCCAGCTCGGCGGAGGTAAGCAGCAACTGCAACACGAGCAGCACGCCGAGCGCGGCGAGCTGACCGAGAATCAGGGTCACGTACTGAAAACTGGAGTAAAACCCGCGCCGTCCGGGTTCCGCCATTTCGGTCAGGTAGGTCGCGCTCGTCCCGTACTCGCCACCCACGCTCAGGCCTTGCAGCAGCCGCGCAACCACCAGCAGCGCGGGCGCGGCGGGACCGATACTCGCGTAGCCCGGATTGACCACGATCAGCAGCGATCCGCCGCACATCATCAGCACCGAGAGGCTCAGCGCGGCCTTGCGCCCCTGGCGGTCGGCGTACCAGCCAAACAGCAGCCCGCCGAGCGGGCGCATCAGAAAGCCCACCGCGAATACCGCCGCCGTGTTGAGCAACTGGGCGGTGAGATCGCCTGCCGGGAAAAAGGCTTTGGCGAAGTAGAGGGAAAAAGCGGAGTAGGCGTACCAGTCGTACCACTCGACCAGATTGCCGATTGAACCGCCGAAAATCGAGCGCAGCCGCGTCGGGGTCTGTGGCAGGGCTGGTGCGCTGGCGACCCCGCCCGACACTGCCGTCAAAGCACGACCTCGAAACCTTCGAACTTGGGCGGACCCAGGTACATCCCTTTCGAGCTGCCGGCATTGGCGTGGGCTTTGCGGAAAGACTCGGAGCGGGTCCAGTCCTCGAAAACCGCGCGGGATTCCCATACCGAATGGGACGCGTACAGCGTGTGATCCACCTCGCTCGCGCCGCGCAGCAAGTGGAATTCGCGAAACCCGGGCACATTCGCGAGATGGCTGTCGCGGGTGCGCCACATGTCCTCAAAGGCCGTTTCCTGGCCGAGGGCAATGCGAAACCGGTTCATGGCAATAAACATCGGACGTGCTCCTGGATCACGGGGAAATGGCGGCGATTATAGGCCGCCCGGCCGGATGCCCGGCATCGACATCCGCCGTCGCCCGTAACTCCGGATCATTGCGGTATCAGCGGGAACCGACCGCTGCTTTCATCGACCGCAACTCTGGATGCCGGTAAAACCGGCGTTTGGCCAGTTCGGTGGCGAGCAGATACAGCGCGACGATCCCCAGGATAGCGGCCAAGACGCGGCCCGGCAGCGGCACGAAATCGAACACCGCAACTCCCGGCAGATAGGGCAGCGCGAGTGCCACCGCGACCAGGATCGCGGTCAGCCCCAGCAGCAGGTTGCCCGGGCGGCTGCGGTAACAGGGCAGGCGGGTGCGCACCACCAGCACCAC
>JACPPB010000058.1 GCA_016191205.1 Gammaproteobacteria bacterium
CAGAAAGCGTCGCGTCCGGACCAATCGCGAAGGCGACCTCGCCTCTTATTGCTCCTCTTTTCCTTCGATGCGATTGACGATCCATTCGTATGCCACCGGCAGCACCAGCAGCGTAAGCAGGGTCGAGGTGATCAGCCCGCCCACCACCACGGTGGCGAGCGGACGCTGGGTTTCGGCACCGACGCCGCTGGACAACAGCATCGGCACCAGGCCCAGGATCGCCACGCTGGCGGTCATCATCACCGGGCGCATGCGTAGCGCGGTGCCGCGGATCACCGCCTCGCGCACGGGCAAGCCTTTCTCACGTTGCTCGTTCAAGAAACTCACCAACACGATGCCGTTCAACATCGCCACGCCGAACACCGCGATGAAGCCGATCGCCGAGGGCACCGACAGGTACTGCCCGGTAATCGCCAGCCCGACGATGCCGCCAATAGTGGCGAACGGCACGTTGGCCAGGATCAGCGTGGCGTGCTTTACCGAGTTGAACGCGGTGTAGAGCAAGACGAAGATGAAGAAAATCGTCGCCGGCACGATCAGCGACAACCGCTTCAACGCCCGCTGCTGGTTCTCGAATGCGCCGCCCCATTCGCTGTAGTAGCCGGTCGGCAGCTTCACCTGCTGCGCGATGGCGGCATTGGCCTCCTTGACGAAGCCGTCGATGTCGCGACCACGCACGTCCATTTGGATCACCGCATAACGCTGCAGCTGTTCCCGACGGATGAACGAATAGCCTTCCGCATCACTGACCTCGGCCACTTGCGACAACTGCACCAGCGCGCCACTGGCCGTGCGGATCGGGATGCGCTGGATCGCCGGCAAGGACGCCTTGTCCGCATCGTCCAGCCGCACCGCGATGTCGAAGCGTTTCACGCCATCGAGCAGGGTCGTCACCGGTTCGCCACCGATGCCGTTCTTCACCACGGTCAACACGTCGTCGGCGTTCAAGCCATAGCGGGCCAGTGCATCGCGATCCACCTTGATGCGGATCTGTGGCTTGCCGATGTTTGCCTCCAGCGCGAGATCGGCCACGCCGGGCACCCCGGCCAGCGCGTTTTTGATGCGGCCGCTCAGGCGATCCAGCTCGCCCAGATCATCGCCGTAGATCTTCAGCGCCAACGTGGCGCGCACACCGGAGATCAGTTCCTCGATACGCATCTGGATCGGCTGGGTGTAACTCACCACCGCGGTGGGCAAGGCCGCCGACAGTTCTTTCTGCATGGCCTCCTCGATGCTCTCCAGCGTCTCGCCCTTGCGCCATTGATCCTTAGGCTTCAGCGGGGTGTACACCTCCATGTAATTCACGTCGGCTGTCTCGCCTTTCTCGGCGCGACCGATCATTGCCAGCGTGGTTTCCACTTCCGGAAACTTCTGTTTGATCAGCGTCGACACCTGTTTGGAGATGGCGATCGACTCGTCGAGCGATGCCGACGGGATCGAGGTGATCCGCCACATGATGGCGCCTTCCTTCAGGTTGGGCATGAACTCCTTGCCGAGGAACGGGAACAGCGCGAGGCTGCCGAGCAAGGCACCGGCGGCGATGCCCAACACCAGTTTGCGACGTGCCAACGCCCAGGCGAGCACCGTGGCGTAATGGCGTTTCAGGAACGCCACCAACCAGGTGTCCTTCTCTTCCTTCGGTTTCAGCACCAGCGCGGCGAGTACCGGGATCAACGTCAAGGCGAGAATCAGCGATCCCGCCATCGCGAAGCTGATGTTGAACGCCATCGGCTTGAACATCTTGCCTTCCAGTCCTTGCAAACTGAACAGCGGCAGGAACACCACGATGATGATCAGGATCGCAAACGCCATCGGATTGGCCACTTCGCGAGCGGCTGCCAGCACGGCGGCGGTACGATCCACCGGACCGCCGTGCGCCTTGCGTTCGGCCATGATGCGGTAGGCGTTCTCCACCATCACCACTGCGCCATCCACCATCATGCCGATACCGATCGCCAGCCCCGCCAGCGACATCAGATTGGCCGACAGCCCCACCTGATTCATGCAGATGAAGGCAATCAGCATCGCCAGTGGCAACGCCACGACCACCACCAGCGCGCTGCGGAATTCGCCCAGGAACAGGAACAGCACCAGCGCCACCAGGATCGAACCTTCCACCAGCGCGCGCACCGCGGTGCCCACCGCGGCATTGACCAGTTCGGTGCGCTCATACACCGGTTTCACGACCACACCCGGCGGCAAAGATTGCTTCACCGTATCGAGCTTGGCTTTGACCGCATCGACCACGCTCTTGGCGTTTTCACCGATACGCGCCAGCGCCATGCCCAGCACGACTTCCTTGCCATCTCGCGTCACCGCCCCGGTGCGCGGTGCCCCAGCCTCGGTAATGGTGGCCACGTCCCGCACGTAGATCGGCGTGCCGTCTTCGGTCTTGAGGACGATGTTGCCCAGATCCTTCGCGTTCTGGATCAAGCCCAGTCCGCGTACCAGATACTGCTCGCGTCCCACGTCGACGAAGTTGCCGCCGACCTGGGCGTTGTTCGCCTGCAACGCCTCGATCACCTGCTTGAAGCCGAGTTTGTGCGCGATCAGTTTCATCGGATCGATGCGCACCTGGAACTGCTTTTCCTGCCCGCCCCACGAACTGACGTCGTCGACGCCGGGCGCGGTGCGCAGGATCAACCGGATGGTCCAGTCCTGCAGCGTGCGCAAGTCCATATCGTTCGGTGCCGTGCCGGCCGTGGCACCTTTGAGCTTGTCGTCGGCGCGTTCGACGGTGTACCAGAACACCTGACCCAAGCCGGAGGTGTTCGGCCCCATCTCCGGCTTGCCATAACCCGCCGGCAGGCGATCGCCCACCTGCTGCAGCCGCTCGTTGACCAGCTGACGGGCGAAGTAGATGTCCATGCTGTCGTCGAAATACACCGACACATAGGACAAGCCGAACAGGCTCACCGAACGGATCTGCTCGACCTTGGGCAAGCCGGCCAGTGCCGACTCCACCGGCGTGGTCAGCAGTTGTTCCACGTCCTCTGCCGCAAGTCCCGAGGCTTCGGTGTACACATTGACCTGCACCGGTGTGACGTCCGGGAAGGCATCGATGGGCAGCTGACGCACCGCCTGAAAACCAAGGAAGCCGATCACCACGAAAACGATCAGCACCAGCACCTTGTAGCGCAGGGAGAATTCAACCAGACGTTCCAGCATCATTCTTCTCCCAACTGCGAGCGCAGCAAACGGGCCTTCAAGGCGAAGGCGCCCTTGCGCACGTAGGTGTCGCCGGCCTTGAGGCCCTGGGTGACCATCGTCCAGCCATCACGGGTGTCGCCGACCATCACCGGCGCCGGCTCGAACGTGCCGTTGCCTTTGGCCAGGAACACGGTCGGCTGGTTTTGCAGCAACACGATCGCTTCGGCCGGTACCGCCAGCTTCGGCACCGCCTCACCGACCGCGATGCGCGCTTCGACCAATTCGCCCGGGCGCAGGAGGTTGTTCGGGTTGGCAACTTCGATGCGCACCGGCACGGTGCGGGTGCGTTCGTTCGTCTGCGACGAACTCAGGATGACCTTCCCCGTCAGCGTCTGGTCGTGCGCCAGCACGCGCGCGTCCATGCCGGGTTGCGCGCGGGCCGCATCGCCCGGCGCGAGTTGCGCCTCGACCCAGACCGCGTCGTCGTTGACCAAGGTAAACAGGGTACGGCCGGGCTCGACGCGTTCGCCGATGAGGAACTCGTCACTGGCGATGCGCCCGGCGGTCGGCGCCAGCAATGCATAGCTGCCATCCGCCTTGGCGGAACCCGCGCGCAGCATGCCGCGGATCTGGCCGTCGGATAGCCCGTAGGCACGCAGCTTGGCACGCGCCTGATCGCGCTGCACCTTCGCTTCGTTGTAGCGTCGTGCCGACACCGCCTGCGGTCCCAGCGACGCGATCCGTTGCCAGTCCTGTTCGGCCACGATCAACGCGCCTTGCGTCTCGGCGACCTGCACGCTGGAGAGCACCACCAACGGCGCACCGGTTTTCACCACGTCGCCGAGCTTGGCCTTGCGGGCCAGCACCTGCGATTCGACGCGCGGCGACACCAGCACGGTGGAATACGCATCGGCTTTCACTTCGCCGGGGGCTTTCAGTTCATCGGTCAGGGCGCGCGTGGCGGCCTTGTCGAGCACGATGCCGGCGTCCTTGATCGCCTTGGCATCCAGCGCGAGCGGATTGGCGGGTGCGGGTTCCTGCGCCATGACAGGGCCGGCCAACGCGGCCAGCAGCGCCATGCCCAGCAGGCTGCGTTTCAAAAGAGAGAGATTCATCGGGGGATATCCTGATTAAGGCCGTCCTGAGTAGGACCGTCCTGAGTGCGGCCATCGAGCCAGTCGGTCAGACGGCCCGCAGCGGTGAGGTAGTCGAACCAGGTCTGCCAGGTTTGGCTTTCCAGTTCCTGGCCGGACAGCGCGGTGTCCAGGCTCTGTTTGAGCTGCACGAGGTAATCGGACGTGCTGATTTCGCCGGCACGCCAGAGCTTCTCCAGCAACGCGGTGCGATCCTCGAATGCAGCGGCCCGGCCGCTGCGAAAGGCTTCGGTCGCACTGCGCAAGGCGGCGTAACGGGCTTGCGCTTCCTGCAGTCCGGCGCGCAGCACAAACTGGCGTGAGCGCACACCGGCCGCCGCTGCATCGGCTTCCGCACGGGCGGCATCCACTTCGGCACGTCCGGTGTTGAGCACCGGCAACGGAATGGACACGCTCAGACCGATCACCTGATCGGTGCGCGGCCCGCTGCGTACCTGTCCGCCGGTCAAGCTCAGCGTGGGATCGGGGATACGTGCCCGGCGGGCGACTTGCACCCCGGCCTCGGCACTCGCTTGCTGGGCGCGGGCCTGGCGCAGTTCGGGCAGTTCATCGACGGGCAACGGCGTAACACTGCCCGCCGCCGGTGACATACCGTTGGGCAACGGTGGCAACGCGGTCAGTTGATCGCCACTGATGGCCAGCAACGCCGCACGAGCTGCCGCTTCATTGCCCGCGAGTGTGGCTTGTTGCACCTGCGCCTCACCGAGCGCCAAGCCGGCCAAGTCGCGTTCCGGACTGCTGATGTCGCCCACCTTCAACCGCTGTGCGGCCAAGTCATCGAAGCGCTTCATCAGCGCCAGGCGGCGTTGCCCCAGTTCGCTCTGTCGGGCTGCGAGTGCGGCCGTCGACCAGGCTTTCAGCCAGCGGGTGGCCACATCGCGACGCAGCAGGTTGTAGCCAGCTTCGGCCGCCAGCAGGTCGGCCTCGCCCTGGCTGGCGCGAGCGCGGCGTTTGCCGGACAGATCCAGCGGCAGGCTGATGCCGGCCGTGCGCCGATTGGCGTCGGCATTCTCCGCATCAAGCGACAGCGAGGGGTTGTACAGCGGCTGCGCAGCGGCACGCGCACGGGCCTGGGCAGCATCCAGATCCGCGCGCGCGGCCTGCACCTCGGGACTGGCTTGCCAGATACGGCGCACCGCATCCTGCAAGGGCGACGTCGACAACGATGTCGGCAGGGGAGCTACCGGTGGGGAGAAAGGGGATACGGGCGCGGCACTGAGCATCGCCGCGTACAACAGACACACGGCGCCGATGGGCACCGAACGAAAAACAGACATGAAGCGATCTCCTGAAAACGGTCACGAAGCGACGAACTGCACCGGCGGTGGCGTCGCGTAACGGAGCGGTTTCAGGCGATCGGAGGGCGCAGCAGCGAGCCGGTCGTGGCCGACGTGAATCCCGAATGGAGGGTGAGCGGTGCGAAGCGTGCTTCCATCATGGCGATGGGAAGCGATGCGCTGACGGGGAACGTCACCGAATGGGCACAGGCACAGTGGCAACTGCGCCCTTCACCCAGAAGACAGGAGTTCGCATCGTCAGCCGATACCGAACTGACGGCGGTGTCCGCCAACAGGGTGGTCGGGGCAGCAGCGGTCGCCGACGCGAATCGCGCTCCCGGTCCATCGGCCACGCAGATCGATCCGCTGACCAGTTTGATCAGCAACACGGCCACGGCCAACACCCACAATCCGCGGTGGCGGCGCAGGCGAGTCAGCAGTGATGGCGCAGACCGATACATCCCATGATTCTATACGACAGCCACGCTGTTAGACAATTTCACTTGGGCGCCGGTCGTGATGAATTCAGACAACCCCCTACCGGCACCGTTTGACCCCTATGAAGGATGGTCTACCCGCAGCACGACTTCTGTTGCTGGATCGGCGGACACGGCACGCTGCCGTACGAGCAGAACACGCAGCAGTCGCCCGCCTTGGGCCGGAGCAATTCGCCGCAGCCCTCACAGTCGTAGAAGAACTGGCAGGCGTCGGTCGGCATGGTCTCGGTGGCCTGATGGTCGCAATGCGGGCACGTCAGCGTGCTCTGCAGGATGGGCTCAACCGCCATGGTTTTGCGCCGTAGCCGGAAAACCCGCCTCGGTAACCGTGCGCGCCAGTGTCGACTCCGTCGTGCGATCGGCATCGAACGTCACAGTGACAGTCTCGGCCTTGAGATCGACCTTCGAGCTCGTGACACCCGCTATGCGGCTCAAGGCTTTCTTGATCGTCACACTGCAGC
>JACPPB010000059.1 GCA_016191205.1 Gammaproteobacteria bacterium
GCCGTTTTCGCGGGCGTAGATGTGTCGGTCGATCCGCGGCACGCCGCGCGCGCGGCGGCCGGCATCATCGAGGGCGAAATAATCCGCGCTGTGCTCGCCGGGCACGAGGTCGGCATCCTGGCTGGTGTAGACCACGCCGGCGGGGTTGGTGAGGAAGCGGCGCAGGTAGCCGTGGACGGCCCGGGCGTTTTCGAGGAAAGCCGGATCGCCCCAAGTCGCGGCGGCCAACGCGTTGGCGCGGAGCGTGTCGGCCTGGAAGGACATGATCTTCTCGAAGTGCGGTTCGTCCCAGGTGCCGCCGGCGGAATACTGGTAGAGCCCGCCCCAAACGGGATCGAGGAGTTTGCGCGACAGCCGGAGCGTGTCGCGCGCCATCTGCGCCGCGCGGGTGTCGCCGCGCGCGGCCCGGCGCAACGCATATTCGATGGTGTCGGCGTCGAGGTATTTGTGGGAAAAACCCCAGCCGCCTTCCTTGTCGTCGTAGCCGCCGGCCCAGCGGGCATGGAGTTCGTCGCGGCGCGCGGCGGGCAGTGCCGTCTCGCCGGTGACGGCGTGATCGGTGTTGATGTTCTGCGCCACGACGGGCGACGGATCGTCAATGACCGTCTGTAGCAGACGCATCATGTCGGACGGGGGGATGTAGCCCTGCTTCTTGACGATCTCGGTGCCATCGGGCCCGAAGATGACCGTGGCCGGCCACCCATAGTCCTCGTAGCGGCTGGCCAGGTCGGGCCGCGCGTCCTGATCCACGCGCACAGCAAGGTAACGCGTGTTCATCAGCGCGACGACCGCGGGATCGCGGTAGGTGGTCCCCGCCATGACGTGGCACCAGTGGCACCACACCGCCTCAAGATCGAGGAGGAGGAACTTGTTCTCGCGCTTCGCCTGCGCGAAGATTTCCGGCGACCACCCGTGCCAGACCAACGGCTCCGCCGCGCGGGCGCTGCCCAGGGCGGCAAGCAGGACCAGTCCCGCGATGCGGACACGCAGATTCATAATGCCGCCACTATCTGGTTACGAGGCGGAGGCCGCTTTTTTGCCGAGGAGGTGGTCGACCGAGAGCTTGCCCGGGCCGAAGGCCAGCACGATCAGCGAGGCCAGCAGGAAGAGGAAGGGCGCGGCGGTGACGAACTTGTCGGTGTCGCTGAAGATCGCCATGAGCGCCTCCTTGTCCGCCGTGCCATAGGCCACGAGCATCGTGAAGATGAGCGGCACGGCGGCCGGACGGGCGAACAGCCCGAGCGCGAGCAGCACGCCGCCGCCGAACTCGGTCGAGGCGGCCATGACGGCGTTGAGCTTGGGCATCGGGATATGCAACGACTCGAAGAACCCGGTCGTGCGGTCGAGGTTCATGAACTTGCCCCAGCCGGACTGGGCGAAAGAGAAGCCCCAGTAGAGGCGGATGACCAGCAGCAGCGGCGAC
>JACPPB010000072.1 GCA_016191205.1 Gammaproteobacteria bacterium
GGCGGCGCTGCTTGCCATGATCGTGCTGTGGCAGGTGGGCGGTTGGTACAAGGTGCATCATCCGCGCATGCATAAAGTCTCAGCAACCATAGCGACGCCCTTGCCTTTGCGGACCGTGCTCAGGGCCATGGGCGTGCTGATGCTGCTGGTCTTCTCAAAATATTTCTATTTGACCAGCCTGACCAGCTATTTCACGTTTTACCTGATGCAGAAATTCCAGATTTCCGTTCAGACAGCACAGATGCATCTTTTTGTATTTCTGTTTGCGGTTGCAGCCGGCACCATTATTGGCGGCCCCTTGGGAGATCGCATCGGCCGCAAGCACGTCATCTGGGCATCGATTCTCGGCGTGGCACCGTTCACGCTGGCGCTGCCATATGCCAATCTGGAATGGACGGGCATTCTGAGTTTCATGATTGGTTTTATTCTGGCTTCGGCCTTCTCTGCCATCCTGGTTTTTGCGCAGGAACTGGTACCGGGAAAAGTCGGCCTGGTCTCGGGACTGTTCTTCGGTTTTGCATTCGGCATGGGCGGCATTGGCGCTGCCGTACTGGGTCTTCTAGCCGATCGCCATGGCATTGAATATGTCTATCGCGTATGCGCCTATTTACCGCTGCTCGGTCTGCTGACGGTCTTTCTGCCAAATATTCGCCAGCAGGGCCAAGTATTGAATTGATTCTTTCATGACATTGCCTTCAGAAGAAACAATGTGTTGCTTTTTTACTCAGGATACAAAGCGGTGATATTTGAGCCAGCCCATGTCATGGGCGCACAGTTGCTTGCAGATGATTTCTTGGTCGCGGCGGGAGGCCGTTTCGCAATCCCCGCGCTGCCGAATCGGCACTGAACGATGGCCCGACAATCTGTCGCTCATCAGGTCGATCGCCGGTAAAACCGGCGTTTGGCCATTTCGGTGGCGAGCAGATACAGCGCGACGATCCCCAGGATGGCGGCCAAGACGCGGCCCGGCAGCGGCACGAAATCGAACACCGCGACTCCCGGCAGATAGGGCAGCGCGAGTGCCACCGCGACCAGGATCGCGGTCAGCCCCAGCAGCAGGTTGCCCGGGCGGCTGCGGTAACAGGGCAGGCGGGTGCGCACCACCAGCACCACCAGCAACTGGGTGAGCAGCGACTCCACGAACCAGCCGGTACGAAAATGCAGCGGCGAGCCATCGGTCAGCCACAGCAGGGTGGCAAAGGTAAGCACATCGAACAGCGAACTGATCAGGCCGAAGGTGAGCATGAAGCGGCGCACGGAGGCGATGTTCCAGCGGTGGGGCGTCGCCACCGCCGCGCGGTCCACGCGATCGGTGGCGATGCCGACGGCCGGAATATCGGCGAGAAAGTTGTTGAGCAGAATCTGCTTGGCCAGCAACGGCAGGAACGGCAAAAACAGCGAGGCGAACGCCATGCTGACCATGTTGCCGAAGTTGGCGCTGGTGGTCATGTAGATGTATTTGATGGTGTTGGCGAAGGTGGTGCGCCCGTATTCGATGCCCTGGCGCAGGACTTCCAGATCCGGACCCAGCAGCACGAAGTCGGCGGCTTCCTTGGCCACATCCACCGCCGTGTCGACGGAGATGCCGGCATCGGCGGCATACAGGGCCGGCGCGTCGTTGATGCCGTCCCCCAGGTAGCCCACGACGTGGCCGGCGTGGCGCAGGGCCAGAATGATCCGTTCCTTCTGGCCGGGATCGACTTCCACGAACAGATCGGTGCGGGCGGCCTGATGCCAGAAGGCTTCGTCCTTGAGCTGGTTGATTTCCTGCCCGGTCAGCACCCGGGGCGCATGGATGCCCACCTGTTCCGCGACATAGACGGCAACCAGGCGGTTGTCGCCGGTGATCACCTTGATCTTCACGCCCAGCGCGGCCAGCCGGTCCAGGGTGTCGCGCACCCCGGCCTTGGGCGGATCGGCGAACAGCAGGAAGCCTTCGAAGGTCATGGCCTGCTCTGCGTCCGCTGTGTAGGCAGGCTGCTCCGGCACGCGCCGGCTGGCCACGCCCAGCACCCGAAATCCCTGCTGGCTCCAGGCCGCGAAACGCCGTTCCAGTCCGGCGCGCAGGGTGTCGTCCAGCGGGCTTTCCCGGTCGCCGTCGCGCACACCGGCGCAGACCGCCAGCACGGTGGCATAGGCGCCCTTGCAGATCAGCAGGCGTTCGTCGGCCGGCCCCAGTCCCACCACACTCAGGCGCTTGCGCTGAAAGTCGTAGGGAATCTCGTCGAGCTTGCGCCAGTCCTGCGCTGCGAATCCCGTCGGGGCGCCGCCGGCGACGATGGCCTGGTCCAGCGGATTGGCGATGCCGGTCTCCCAGAAGGCATTCAGATAGGCAAGGCTGCGCACCCGCGGGGCATCCACACCGGCGGGATCGACCGCCTGTTCGAGCCGCACCGCGCCTTCGGTCAGGGTGCCGGTCTTGTCGGTGCAGAACACATCCATGCTGCCCAGGTTTTCGATCGCGTTGAGGCGGCGCACGATGACGCCCCTGGCTGCCATCGCGCGGGCCCCACGTCCCAGGGTGACGGTGATGACCGCCGGCAGCAGCTCGGGCGACAGCCCCACGGCGAGCGCGATCGAAAACAGCAATGCCTCCAGCACCGGGCGATGGAACAGCACATTGATGGCGAAGGCCACGATCACCAGCACCAGCATGACCTGGGTGAGCAGGTAGCCGAAGCGGCGGATGCCCCGTTCGAATTCGGTTTCGGGTGGCCGCAGGTTCAGGCGATGAGCGATCTGACCGAACTGGGTGCGTCCGCCGGTCTCGATCACCAAGAGCTGCGCGGTGCCGCTGCGCACCGAGGTGCCCATGAAGGCGCAGTTGGTCCGCTCCGGCAGGCTGGCAGCGGGCGCCACCACGCCCGGCAGCTTCTCCGCCGGAAAGGTCTCGCCGGTCAGCGCCGCCTGAATGACGAAACAGTCCCTGGCCGCCAGGATCAGGCCATCGGCGGGAATCAGGCTGCCTGCCGCCAGCAACACCACATCGCCCGGCACCACCGCCTCGGCCGGGATCTCGATCGGTTCGCCGTCCCGCAACACACGGGCCTTGAGGGACACCTGCTGGCGCAATTTCTGCACCGCGCGCGAGGCGCTGTATTCCTGCGCGAAGCCGAGCAGGCCGCTGCCGATCACGATGGCCAGGATGATGGCGGCATCCAGCCATTCAGAGATCGCAAGAGAGACGCTGGCGGCGAACAGCAGGATCAGCACCAGCGGGCTGACAAACTGCTTGATGAGCGCCCGCCATGCACCTTGGCCGTTGCTCTCGCGCAGGCGGTTAGGCCCGAACTCCCGCAGCCGGCGTTTGGCCTCGGCTTCGCTGAGGCCCCCGGCAGCACTGTCCAGACCCGCGACGACCTCTGCCGCGGGCCTGCTCCAGTACGCCTTGGCTGGCGGGACTGTCATGGATCGACACCTGTCCTTATGCAAACAAAAACGCAACCAACCCAGGTTTTCAGCCGGTGGGTTGCGCACCGGCTGCGGTAGCATAGCGCGGCGAGGAGTCAGTCATGCCAGCGCCGCAAGGCAAGTCACCACCGATACCACGCCAGCACAAGCGCCGGCTGTCGCTGCGAAGCATGGCCGTGGCAGGCTGGATCTTCGCGATACTGATCCTGGCCACCCTCACCGGCACTGTGATTCACCTGGGTGAAGTCGAGCACTTCACCGCACTCCTGATCGCTGCCCAGCCGGGGTGGCTGCTGGTTGCGCTGGCACTGCAAATCGGCACCTACGCCAGCGAGGCCGCCATCTGGTACATCCTGCTCAAACTCATCGGCCATCGTCAGCCGCTGGGTGGACTGGTTCCCCTCAGTCTGGCAAAACTGTTCACGGATCAGGCCATACCCACCGGAGGACTGAGCGGCAACATCATGGTGGTCGATGTGCTGACGCACCGGGGGGTGCCCGCCAAATCAGCCATCTCGGCGTTGGTAATCGGGATCATCGTCTATTTCCTGGCTTATCTGGCGATGAGTCTGCTCGCGCTCACGATTCTGTGGGATTATCACGTTCTTTCGAGACTGATGATCATCGGTGCCTTGGTGCTGGCCGCCGTGGCGCTTGGCCTCCCTGTCTTGCTGTTTTCAATCGATCATGTGGGCAGGCCGCGATTTCTGGACCGATTGGCCCGCACCCGTCCCGTGGCCTCCGCGTTGGCGGCCATCGGCGATGCTTGGCCGCTCATCCGCCGGCACCCCCTCCACATTGGGCTGACCATCGGCTGCCAGGCACTGATCTTTCTTCTGGACGGCGTCACCCTCTGGGTGACGCTGCAGGCCATAGGCCAGACTGCCTCCCTGATGGTGCCCCTCGCCGCGTTCATGATGGGTTCCATCGCGGCTTCCCTCGGCCCCTTCCCGCTCGGACTGGGCGGGTTCGAGGCCGCCTGCACCAGCATGTTGACACTGCTGGGAGTGCCTCTGGAGGCAGCCTTTACCGCGACCTTCCTGCTGCGCGGCTTTACGCTCTGGCTGCCCATGCTGCCAGGACTGTGGTTGGCGCGGTGGGAACTCCGCCGGACCGCGCGGGAATCGGAACCCACCTGACCGGAACCAGGCGTACGCACGGCGAGTCTCATGCACGGGCGTCGGAATCAGCACCATCAGTGCGCTGCGCGACAACTACTTTGTGATTGTCGGCGGCGAACCGACTAAAATCGCCGCGCTCGCCAACATCCGCACAATTGCGCACATTTTTTTCACGCCACCGTTCACGTTATATGGAATCCCTGCCTTGCTGCTGCAACTGAACCAGATCCATCTGTCCATCGGCCATCCACCCCTGCTCGCCAGCATCGACTGGCAGATCCGCAGCGGGGAGCGCACGGCCCTGGTCGGGCGCAACGGCGCCGGCAAGTCGACGCTGCTGAAGATCATCGCCGGGCTCATCACACCGGACGATGGCCGCATCATCAAGAGCAACGGCCTGCGCATCGCCTGGCTGGCGCAGGAGGTGCCCACCAAACTTGAAGGCACCATTCGCGAGGTGGTGGCCGAAGGCTTCGGCGCGGTCGGCGCGTGGCGCGAGCGCTATCAGGCGCTGGTATGCAAGACGCCGCTGACCAGCGCGGACGAGGACGAGCTCGAACAACTGCAAGGCGATCTCGATGCCAACGACGGCTGGCGCCTCGAACAACGCCTCGATGCCATGCTGGATCGCCTCGATCTCGACCCCGACGCCCGCGTCGAATCGCTGTCCGGCGGCTTCAAGCGCCGGGTACTGCTGGCCCAGGCGTTGATCAGCCAACCGAATCTGCTGCTGCTCGACGAGCCCACCAACCACCTCGACATCCAGCAGATCGACTGGCTGGAAAAATTCCTGCTCGATTTCAATGGCAGCGTGGTGTTCATTTCCCACGACCGCGCGCTGGTGCGCCGCCTCGCCACCAATATCGTCGAGCTGGAGCGGGGCGGCATCACGCACTGGCCCGGCGACTACGACCGCTACCTGACCGGCAAGATGGCGGCGCTCGAAGAAGAAGAGCGCCGCGACGCACTGTTCGACAAGCGCCTGGCCGCCGAGGAAGTCTGGATTCGCCAGGGCATCAAGGCGCGGCGCACCCGCAACGAAGGCCGCGTGCGCGCCCTGGAGGCCATGCGCCGCGAACGCGCGGAACGACGCGAGCGCGCGGGCAACGTCAACCTCAAGGTGGACGCCAGCAATCGCTCCGGTCAACTCGTCATCGAAGCGCTGGATCTCCACCACGGCTACGGCGGCCGCCAGTTGCTCAACGGTTTTTCCACGGTGATTCAGCGCGGCGACAAGATCGGGATTCTCGGCCCCAACGGCTGCGGCAAGACCACGCTGATCAATCTGCTGCTCGGCCAGATCACACCCGACGCCGGCACCGTCCGCCATGGCACCCGCCTCGACATCGCCTATTACGACCAGCTCCGCGAAACCCTCGACGAAGACGCCACTCTCATGGACGTGGTGGCCCAGGGTCGCACCAGTATCACCATCAACGGCCAGGAACAGTCCGTGATGGGCTATCTCGGCGAATTCCTGTTCAGTCCGCGCCAGACGCGCGGGCCGGTGCGGGCGCTGTCCGGCGGCGAGCGCAATCGCCTGCTGCTGGCGCGCCTGTTCACGCGCCCGGCCAATTTTCTGGTGCTCGATGAGCCCACCAATGATCTGGATACGGAGACGCTGGAAATTCTGGAAAGCCTGCTGACCAACTATGCCGGCACCCTGCTGCTGGTCAGCCACGACCGCGCCTTTCTCGACAACGTCGTCACCAGTCTGATCGCCTTCGATCCCGATGGCGAAGTGCGGGAGTACGTCGGCGGCTACAGCGACTATTTGCGCCAGCGCCCGGCGCCGGCACCGCGCGAAAACGCCGTCCGCAACTCCGCCCCGCCACCACCGGCCGCGCCAACGCAACCCCCCAAAGTAAAGCTGAATCACAAGGAGCGGCAGGAGCTCGATGCCATCCCGGCACGCATCGACGCGCTGGAAAACGAACACCGGCAACTGCTGGACGCGATGAGCCAGCCCGGCTTTTACAGTCGGCCCGCGGCGGACATCGCCGCGGCGAATACGCGCACCGCACAGATCCAGCATGAACTCGAAACCATCGTCGAGCGCTGGGAAGCGCTGGAACAGCGGGCGTAGCTGCTGGCATACAGCTTGCCGATGCTCGACAATTCGGCGGCAACCATCATCAATCCATCACTAATCTGAGGAGGCAACCGTGAGCGGACCGCTGACAGGTATCAAGGTAGTCGAAATGGCCGGTATCGGACCGGCGCCGATGTGCGCAATGATGCTGTCGGACATGGGCGCCGAAGTGATCCGCGTCGACCGTGTCCAGGATGCCGGGCTCGGCATCGCGATGCAGCCCGAATTCAGTTATCTGACCCGTGGCCGGCCATCGATCGCCATGGATCTCAAGAACCCGGACGCCATCGCGACCCTGCTGCAATTGATCGCCAGCGCCGACGTGGTGCTCGAAGGTTTCCGCCCCGGCGTCATGGAACGCCTCGGTCTGGGGCCTGACGTGTGCCTCGCACGCAACCCAAAACTGGTGTTCGCCCGCGTTACCGGTTGGGGCCAGGAAGGACCCCTGTCGGCGAGCGCCGGCCATGATCTGAACTACATCGCCCTCTCCGGCGCGCTGCACGCAATCGGGCGCAGCAACGCCGAGCCGCCGGCGATCCCTCTCAATCTGGTGGGTGACTTCGGTGGCGGCACCATGTTTGTACTCACCGGGATTCTTGCCGCGCTGCTCGAATGCAAGAACTCGGGCAAGGGCCAGGTCGTGGATGCTGGCATGGTGGACGGCGCATTGTCGCTGATGACTTCCATCTACGGCATGAAGGCGGCCGGCATTCAGTCCGACCGCCGCGCGGAAAATATCCTCGACAGCGGATCGCATTTCTACAATGTGTACGAAACCAGCGATGGCAAATACGTTTCCATCGGTTCGATCGAGAAGAAATTCTACGAAGAGCTGCTCGAAAAACTGGAGCTGGATCCGGAGACGCTGCCCAAGCAGATGGATCGCAGTCAGTGGCCGGCGATGAAAGAAAAAATGGTGGCGATCTTCCGCACCAAAACCCGTGATGAATGGTGCCGGATCATGGAAAACACCGACATCTGCTTCGCGCCGGTGTTGACGCTCGAGGAAGCGCCCCGCTATCACCACAACCGTGAACGCAACGCCTTTGTCGAAGTCGGGGGGCAACTGCACCCGGCGCCGGCGCCGCGCTTCAGCCGCACGCCCTCGTCGATCAAGGGCCCGGCCCCGCGCGCCGGTTCCAACACCGACGCCGCACTCGCGGCCTGGGGGATCGACAGCGCGCAACTGGCGCGGCTGCGCACGGCGGGGGCCATCGCCTAGCACCTGTCCGGAGCCGGTCGCCAGCGGATTGGCGGCTCAAAAAAAGGCCGGTGTTGTTCGAACACCGGCCTTTTTGTTGCCTGGATGAAATCAGGCAGGCGATGGCATGCCCATGCGCAACCTGGCTGGCAGCAGCCAACGCGCCAGCGCCGGGAGAATCAGGATCGCGCCGAGCATGTTGGTGACAAAGAGGAACGTCAGCAGAATCCCCATGTCGGCCTGGAATTTCAGCGATGCGAAGATCCAGGTACAAACCCCTGCGCCGAGCGTTGCGCCGATGAAAATCACCGCCTTGCCGGTCAGCCGCATCGCTTTGTAAAAAGCTTCCTCGAGCGAATCGCCCGTCTTCAGAAACCCGCTCATCGCCGCATAAATATAGATGGCGTAATCCACGCCGACACCCACACCCAGGGCCATCATCGGCAAGGTGTTCACCTTGAGGCCAATATCGAGAATGGCCATCATGGCATTGCCGAGCAGCGACACAAACACGAGAGGAATAATGATGCACAGGGTGCCCACAATCGAGCGGAACGCGAGCAAGGTCAGCACCACGGTGACTGCATAGACCCAGAACAGCATGGGCCATTCAGCGGCAGCAACCGTCTGGTTGGTGGCGGCGATGATACCGACATTACCGGCGGCGAGCCGCAAATTAAACCGCTCCTTCGGCAGGGTGGGTTTGTAGTCCTTGATGCCGGCGATGATGGTATCAATGGTTTCCGCCTTGTGATCGGTAGTGAAAATATTCACCGGCATCGCGGTGCAATCGGCATTCATCAATTCCTTGCCGCCACCACCCATGTGGTAAAGGCTTGATGACATGCTGTAGTTGTTGCGTGACAGCTCAAACCAGCGCGCACTGCCTTCGTTGTTCGCGGCCATAATGACCTTCATCGCTCGCGCCAGGGAGTCGACCGACTGCACCCCGGGCAGATTGCGCACATACCAAGCGAACCGGTCCATCTCTTTCATCACGGCGTAATCGACACAGGCATTGGGCTGCGCCTCCACCATCACCGTTAATTTGTCCACGCCGATGGAAAATTTCTTCGCAATAGCCAGGCTATCGACGTTGTAACGCGCATCCTCGCGCAGTTCGGAAATTCCCGGATGGAGATCGCCGATCTTCATCTGATGACCTTTGTAGATACCCCATACCGTCAGTAGCGCAACCAGCGTCAGGATCGCCAGGGAAGGCTTGGTCTCGGTGGCGCGCGCGATGAAGCGCCACACCTTGTCGCGCTTTATTTCCGCCTCACGATGACGCTGGCGATAGCGTTCCAGATTCGGAATACGGACATAAGACAGCATGACCGGCAGCAAAATCATTTTGGTGAACAGCATGATTGCCATACCAATACTGGCGGTGATCGCGGTCTCGCGAACGATACCGATCGCGATCAGCAGAATGGTGGCAAAGCTGACCGATCCGGTGATAACCGCGAGTGCTCCCGGCACCAGCAGCCTGCGGAAGGTACGCTGTGCCGCTTCCATACTATCCACACCATGGGGCACCGCCGGTGCCGGCACCACCGGCCGGCCCCTATCGTCCGTATCGCCCCCGTACATGACTTCGCCCATCCAGCCGCTGATCATCTGCACGCCGTGACTGACGCCGATGGCAAAAACCAGGAAAGGCACCAGTATCGACATGGGATCGAGCCCGTAACCCAGCACGTCGAGCGAGCCCAGCAATCCCACCACGGCAACCAGAGAAACGGCCGGGGGCAGCAGCGAAAGAATCAGGGACCGGGTGTAGAGCCACAGCAGTATCGCAGTGATCAGTAAGGTGATGCCGAAGAACATCACCACGTCGCGAGCACCATTGGCGATGTCACCGGTGGATTTGGCGAATCCAATGATGCGAACATCGATGGCATCCGTTTGAAATGCGTTGCGGATCTTGGTTTCAAGGTCGGCGGCTACCTTCTGGTAGTCGAGCGGCTTGCGCGTGGTGGGGTCGCGCTCAATCAGCTCGGCGCGGATCAAGGCACCCGAGAAATCATTCGCCACCAAGCTGCCCAACCGGCCCGATTTGATGATGTTGTTGCGGACGATCGGCATCCATTCTTCGGTGGCACGAAATTCCGCCGGCACGACGTTGCCGCCTGAAAAACCGTCCTCAACCACCTCGATATAGCGCACATTCGGCGTGAAGATCGAGGTCACCGTCGAGCGGGCAATCCCCGGCAGGAAAAACACCTCGTCGGTAGCCAGTTTCATGGCTTCGAAGAACTTGGGATTGAATATCGTGCCTTCCTTCTGGATCAGTGCCACGACGATCTGGTTCCCGGTGCCGAAATCGTCCTGATAATGTACGAGTGTCTTGATGTACTCGTGATTGAACGGCAGCAGCTTTTCGAAACCGGCATCAACGCGTAGCTTGAGCGCGTTGTAACCGGTAAACGCGGTCAGAACGGTAAACAGGACCAGAATCAGGATACGATTTGAAAACATCAGTCGTATCGTACGATCCATCAAGGTTTCCTTCGTCATGGCATCTACCTGTCGTAACGTTAAGCCGTGCCCTGAATGAGCGCGCCCCTGGTATCACGGTGCTTCTAGAGTGGAAAAATCTGCGCGCCGGCATCGCCAAACAGCAGCAACGAATCAGCGCCCATTTTTTGCGCCGACACAAAGCCGTTGAATCCGGAGTAGGGAATTCGTTCCGCGGTCGCACTACCGGCTTTCAGGCGAAACAGGGTGCCACCGCTGCCGACGATAATGACCTCGCCGTCATCCATTTCGATCACATCATTGATATTGGTGGTGACGCCGCCGGTAGCGATCGGCGTCCAGGTATTGCCGAGGTCGGATGATCGAAAAATGTGTCCGCGCAGGCCGTAGACCAACAGATCGCCCGAACCCAACTGCCTGATGCCGAAAAACGAACCCACATAGGGCGATTCGATGATGCGCCATGGGGAATTCCCGGGGTTGGCGGCCGCCTTCCCTGCCTCTGCGTCCCCGGCAGCGGCGTCGTCTTCCCCTGAATCGGCCGCCTCTTCCGCGTCGTCGTCAGCAGAGTCCTGGTCGTCGCCAACCGCACTCAGTTTCGGGTCGTAATGCAGCAGCGTACCCAGTTCGCCCACAATCAGGAATCCGTCACCGAGATGCTGGAATGCATTGAAGTTGGGCTCGGGCTCCTTGTCCGCGGCCTCGAGCTGCTTGCGCAGCTTGCCTGTACCCACGGTTTTCCAGCTGGCCCCACCGTCTTCGGTGACCAGCATCAGCGAAAACGCGCCAATCGCCCAGCCGTGAAGCTTGTCCGCAAAGTAAATATCCAGAATCGGTTTGGGCAAATCGCCGCCGGGAATGGCGTCCTCGTATTGAATCGTCCAGTTTTCGCCAGCGTCCGTGGTGTGCAAAATAAGGGTGTCATGGCCGGCCGCCCAACCCTCGCGGTCGTCCACGAAAAACACCGTGGTCAACAACACCTGGGAAGGCACATTGGCTTGCGTCCAGGTTTTCCCATCCTTCGAATAAACGATGTTGCCATAGGCGCCTACCGCAACGATGCGGTCCGACAGCCTGGCTGAATCGGTCAGCAAAACCTTGCTCGCAAGCGCTGACCGGATGGCAGGGATCTGCAAAGACTCTCCTGCCCGAACGCCACCCACGACAACCATGCTGGCGAGCAGCAGCACAAACTGCCCAAACCGGGGCCACGGCAGAACTTTGGCGACGGCACCTGCGCGCGAAGACCCGGCGGCAACCCGCGTTCGGCAATGTGTGAATTCCATAATCTGTTCCCAGCGTTGAAGTACGGTCAGCGTGCGGGAGGTCGCATACCTGGCCATGGCGTTGGCACAACAACCAAACAAACCGCTTGCACGTCGATTGCTCTGTTATTTTTCGTTTTGCGCTTGGCACCTTTGTCGTGTGCCTGCAACTTGTGCCTGGCTTTCTTTATTAATTATCGGAGTGCGATTCATTTTCCCCTGCCACCAATCGTGGTGTACCGCAGCGGGTCACCCCGAGTTTACAACACACCAACTTTGATTCGCCATGCCTGACCGGCGATACCCAATTTTGTCCCAACCAGCCCGGCGTCGACCCGCAACGCCCTCGCTGGTGGGCAAGCGGGATGGCCGAACTTGGTTCCCGGCCATCCCGCTCCCGGCTTTCCGATCCCCGGGTCAGAACATCCCCAGTGATCGCTCAGGGTCAACCCGCGAATTCACCTGGGCCGGCATGCGCTACCAAGCCCGGGCGACCTCGATCAGCGTATGCCCTGGCGGCGCACCTGGTCGGGCGTAAAGTAATCGTCGGGGGCGCGGAAGCTGAAATCCGGGGCTTTGTCTTCGTTATCAAGGCCCAGGAAAAACGCCCGTCCGGCGGTCATGTCGTACTGGTCTTCGATCGTCGCGGCCACAAAACCGATGTCGTAATAGTTCACCGGATGCAGCTCGTAATAACGCCACAGCTGGTTGCGGCGGTCATAGCCGTCGGCCAGCGCCAACCACCAGCTATCCTCATCGATATAGAACACCCGCTTACCGTAATCATGCGTAGTACCAGGGCGCAGGGTCCCCACCAGTTTCCACACCCGATGCAACTCGTAACGCGCCAGATTCTGATTCAGGCGACCTTCCTTGGTGATGATGTCGGAGACCTTGATGTTGCCCGAATGCAGCTTGTAATCGTTGTACGGGATGTACACTTCCTGACGACCTTCCAGCGTCCACTCGAAACGGTCGTTGGGACCGTTGAACCCGTATTTCTGGTCGGTGGTTGCCAAGCCGTCACTGGACGTCAGCGGATTGTCATAGACAATCTGCGGCGCGCGCTTTACCCGGCGCTGACCCGGGCTGTAGCTCCACGCCTGCCGGAATTGCTGGAAGAAGCTCATCGGCTCCCGCGCCAGCACCACCTGGCCCGCCTGCTTCGCCGGCGCCGTGGCCGTCTGGTAATACAGGAACCCGGTGCCCGGCTTGTTGGCATCAAAGTTTTCCAGGGTGTGACCTTCCTCGGCGTAGGGCCAGTGCACCTGGACCAACAGCTTGACCACCTCGTAGTTGCCGTTGCTGGTGACGGGCGCCACGTTGTCCCAGCTGCTCACCCAGGGGGTCACCGGCCGCGTCATGACGTTCATCAGCGCCTGCGGGCCGTTCTTGGGTATCGGGAACGCCCAGCCGGTGATGGCATTCTTGAATCCGATCATGTTCGGGCGCTCGGTGGACATGATGATGTCCGCGCGCCCCGCGTTTTCGAGTGCCGCCTTGTAAATATACGTCTTGAACACCGCCGACCGGTGAGTCGGATAAATGTTCATGAAGTAGTCCGGGTAGGTCTCGAACATCTTCTGCTGGCCCGGCGTCAGCTTGTCCGCATACTGCTTGTAGTTCGCCGCAGTAATGGTGAACAAGGGCTTGTCCGCGGCGAAGGGATCCGGATGGAAGGTGCCCGGCTTGAAATCCGCCGGCGCCTTGAGTGGTTCATCCTTCCACGCCGGAATGCTGCCGTCGGCGTTGCCGGCGCGGATCGCACCGGCCGGCGTCAGTTCGGTGCCTTCCAGGCCCAGCTTGGCAATTTCCGCCGCCGTGGGCTTTTCGTTGTAATCATCGGCCCAGGCCCCCTGGGCCATCGCCAGGCTGAACAGGCTGGCGCTCGTGATGGCTGCGACTTGCTTGTAGATCGACATCGGTAAATTCCTCAGAAGCTGTATTTGAACGTCAACGCGATGTTGTCGCGGTCATCCCACACGCCCGCCTTGCCCAGCCAGGTGGTGTAGGCCAGATCCAGCGACGTGGAGCTCAGGTACTCGAAGGTAACCCCGGCCACCAGCGTCTTCTGGTCCTGCACCAGCGCCCCGCTGCCGAATGGCGTGTAGCCCCGCACCCCGTGCGCAAACACAAACCGCGGCTTCATGTTCAGGTTCCAGAACAGGTTGTTGTACTCGAACGACGCCACCGCCGTGTAACCCCAGGCAAACGGCGTGATCGGGCGGTCCAGCTGGTCCACTCCCTTGAAACTGCCCTTGTCCACAATGGTGCCCGCCGCCGCCGTGGTGTTACCCGCCAACGCCGCATCCAGGGCCGGCGTCGACGCGACCGGCGTATGATTGATCCGGTCCGTGGGATCCCCGTTGCGCAGGTTGTCGATCCAGGACGCCGATACGTCGATGACATAGTTCTGCTTTTGCGCACCGAACGGGCCACCACCCACCGACTTGGTCAGATTGCCCAGCCACATGTACTGGTTCGAGTTACCCCCTCCGCAACCCGGCACATTCGGGGTCAGACCCGCTCGCGCCAACGCCGCTGCCGGGGTGCCGCCGGCGCGCAGCACGCCCAGCGCACCACCCACACCAGCCAATCCGAAACTGTTCTGGCACTGGCGTGTGTCGTAGAAGTCCTGGCGCAGGTTGAACTCGGTGCCATAGGACAGCCCGGTGTCGAACAGCTCGCCCGACAGCGACACCGCATAGGTGTCCTGATCCTGTGCGTAGATCGATTTGTAGGTCACTGGACCAATCACCGGGAACGCGACCGGGCCGGTCGGGTCGTAGTTCGCCTGCAGATACGGGAGGAAGGCGTGGCTGCGCACCCAGTAAAAACCCAGCTCCGCCGAGTTCATGCTGTCGAGCACGAAGCGCGTCGCCAGACCCCATTGCCCGCCGCTGTCGGGGTAATCGCGGCCGCGGTATTCGACGCCGGGAATGCTCAGGTCGGGATTGAACCCTGGCCCCAGGAAATCGAAGGGGCTGAACAGGGTGCCCACCGAAATGAAC